>NZ_BOMI01000261.1 GCF_016862115.1 Paractinoplanes deccanensis | reverse complement strand
CAACGAGTCCCTTGACTACTAGTCGCGGGTGCGGCAGGCTGTCCTCCGCGCCCGATGACAGGCGCGCAGGGGAGGAACCATGACGGACCTCATGTCCGGCGATGCAGGGTCGCCGCGGGCGGCGCCGGCTCGCGATTTCGACGGTTTGTACAAGGCGTTGTTGCAGGCTCATCCGCGGGATGCGTTGCAGTTGTTGTGCGGGGCGCGGGTCGAGGGCCGGGAGGTGGTTCTGGACGGGCCGACCGAGCATCCGCGGCAGCGCAGCCGTCAATGCGACAAGGTGTTCCTGGTGGAGCGCAACGACGGGATGCCGGTTGACGTGTACCACGTCGAGGTTCAGGTGAAGCGCACCGTGGACTTCGAGGAGCGGATGGTGTCCTACTGGGCGGATCTGGCGCTGCGCTACCGTCGCGCGAGTTACCGCATTCATCAGGTGGTGCTGTGGCCGATGGGTGGCGGTTATCCGGGCCGGTTCACGCGGGACCGGGCCCGGCTCGACTACCGGTCGATCAACGTTCCCGGCGATCTGGA
>NZ_BOMI01000260.1 GCF_016862115.1 Paractinoplanes deccanensis | reverse complement strand
TGATGCGCCACATGGTGTGCCGGCTGCGGGGGTCGAGGCCGGTGGTGGGTTCGTCGAGGAAGATGATGCGGGGGTTGCCGACCAGGGTCATGGCGATGTCGAGGCGGCGTTTCATGCCGCCGGAGTAGGTGGCGGCCGGTTTGTCGGCGGCGTCGGTGAGGTCGAAGCGGTGCAGCAGGTCGGCGGTGATGCGGTGGCGGTCGGGTTTGGGTAGGTGGTGCAGGTCGGCCATCAGCAGCATGTTCTCGGTGCCGGTGATCAGGCCGTCGACGGCGGAGAACTGGCCGGTGACCCCGATCGTGGAGCGGACCTGCTGGGCCTGGCGGGTCAGGTCGTGCCCGCCGACGGTGGCGGTGCCGGCGTCGGCGGTGATCAGGGTGGACAGGATCTTCACCGCGGTGGTCTTGCCGGCTCCGTTCGGGCCGAGCAGGGCGAAGATCGTTCCTTGCGGTACGGCGAGGTCGACGCCGTCGAGCACGACCTTGTCGCCGTACGACTTGCGCAGCCCGTACGCCGCGATAGCCAGATCTGTCATGGG
>NZ_BOMI01000259.1 GCF_016862115.1 Paractinoplanes deccanensis | reverse complement strand
AGCGAGCTGGGCCGGATCGTGTTGGATGCGTGGCGGCGGGAGTTGTACGAGGCAGTCCTTACCTCCCGGTCGCGGACGTTGTTCACGCTGGTCGACGGGATCGCCGCCGATCAGGGACGGTGTGGCTGCCCGGCGCATCTGTCGCTGGGCGCGGTCACCGGGCACGCCGCGGCGTATCGGGCGTTACGTGACGGCGAGATCGATACCGGCCGGGCGTTGCAAGCGGCGTGCCGGATCGCCACGCGGTCTGGCCTGCCGCGGGTGTATGCCGTTGACACCACCGCCTGGCCGCGGCCTAACGCGGCGACCAGCCCGGACCGGCAGCCGCAGTACACGCCGGGAGGCCCGCGCGGCACGGCGCTGATCAAGACCGGATGGCGGTATCAGCACGTCGTCCGGTTGACCCTGACCCCGGACTCCTGGGTCGTGCCCGTCCTGGCCGACCGGATCGCCTCCGACGACGACCTGACCGAAGTCACCGTGAACCACATCGCCCGGGTCTGCGCCGCTGACGGCGCCCGCATGACAGACCGCTCGC
>NZ_BOMI01000258.1 GCF_016862115.1 Paractinoplanes deccanensis | reverse complement strand
CTCCGGGCGTTTGGCGAACTTACGCTCCAGGAACCGCAGCGTCGAGCCGAACGGACGCGAATACATCCAGCTCAACAGGCCGAGGGCGAACATGTTCTTCGCCCGCTCGGCGTCCTTCTTCGAAATCCCATGATCAGCCAGCGCGCCCACCGTCATCGAGGTCAACGCCACCGGATGCACCGCATAATCGGCCAGCGACCCGTCGTCGAGCGGGCTCACCGCATAACCGACCTTGGCCAGGCTCCGCTTGGTGAACTCGTCGGTGTTCACGATGATGTCCGCACCCGCCGGCAGATCCGCCAGGTTCGCCTTCAACGCCGCCGGATTCATCGCCACCAGCACATTCGGCGCGTCACCCGGGGTCAGGATGTCGTAGTCAGCGAAATGCACCTGAAAGCTCGACACACCCGGCAACGTGCCGGCAGGGGCACGAATCTCGGCAGGAAAATTGGGCAGGGTCGATATGTCGTTACCCAGCTGAGCCGTCTCGGACGTGAACCGGTCACCGGTCAGCTGCATGCCGTCGCCCGAGTCGCCCGCGAACCGGAT
>NZ_BOMI01000257.1 GCF_016862115.1 Paractinoplanes deccanensis | reverse complement strand
CCGGGCGGCTTCGATCGCGGCGTGGAAGCAGTCCGACGGCGACTTCGGCGCGATCACCGCGAGCGGCGCCTCGCCGTGCCGGCCGAACAGGGCCATGTTCAGGTCGGCCTGCTCGGTCTTGGTCGGCATCCCCGTCGACGGGCCCGCGCGCTGCACGTCCACGACGACCAGCGGCAGCTCCAACGCGATCGCCAGCGAGATCGTCTCACCCTTGAGCGCCACCCCCGGCCCCGAGGTGGTGGTGACCCCCAGCGCACCACCGTACGAGGCGCCCAGCGCCGCGCCCACCGCGGCGATCTCATCCTCGGCCTGCATCGTCGTGACCCCGAACCTCTTGTGTTTCGACAGCTCGTGCAGGATGTCCGAGGCCGGCGTGATCGGATAAGCGCCCAGGAACAGCGGCAGCTTGGACCGCACCGCCGCCGCGACCAGCCCCAACGCCAGCGCCTGGTTACCGGTGATGTTGCGGTACGTGCCCGGGCGCATCCGGGCCGGCTTCACCTCGTAACGCACCGCAAAGTCCTCGGTGGTCTCCCCGAAGTTCCAGCCCGCCTGAAACGCCGCCTTGTTCGCCGCGACCAA
>NZ_BOMI01000256.1 GCF_016862115.1 Paractinoplanes deccanensis | reverse complement strand
GCGGGCGGCTTCGATCGCGGCGTGGAAGCAGTCCGACGGCGACTTCGGGGCGATCACCGCGAGCGGCGCTTCGCCGTGCCGGCCGAACAGGGCCATGTTCAGGTCGGCCTGCTCGGTCTTGGTCGGCATCCCCGTGGACGGGCCGGCGCGTTGCACGTCCACGACGACCAGCGGCAGCTCCAACGCGATCGCCAGCGAGATCGTCTCGCCCTTGAGCGCCACCCCCGGCCCCGAGGTCGTGGTGACCCCCAGCGCACCACCGTACGAGGCGCCCAGCGCGGCGCCGACCGCGGCGATCTCATCCTCGGCCTGCATCGTCGTGACCCCGAACTTCTTGTGTTTCGACAGCTCGTGCAGGATGTCCGAGGCCGGGGTGATCGGATAAGCGCCCAGGAACAGCGGCAGCTTGGACCGCACCGCCGCCGCGACCAGCCCCAACGCCAGGGCCTGGTTACCGGTGATGTTGCGGTAGGTGCCCGGGCGCATCCGGGCCGGTTTCACCTCGTAGCGCACCGAGAAGTCCTCGGTGGTCTCCCCGAAGTTCCAGCCCGCCTGAAACGCCGCCTTGTTCGCCGCGACCAG
>NZ_BOMI01000255.1 GCF_016862115.1 Paractinoplanes deccanensis | reverse complement strand
GCGCAGCTTGGTCAGCGCCTTGGTGAGCAGCCGGGAGACGTGCATCTGGGAGATGCCGACCTGCTCGGCGATCTGCGACTGGGTGAGGTTGCCGTAGAAGCGCAGGGTCAGGATCTTTTGCTCGCGCTCGTCGAGGGTGGCGAGGGCGGGGCCGAGGGCGACGCGGGTTTCGGCGAGCTCGTATTCGTGGTCCTCGCCGCCGAGGGTGTCGCCGAGCTCGGTGGAGCCGTCGGCGCTGATCGGGGTGGACAGGGAGGTGGCGTTGTAGGCGCGGGCGCCTTCGAGGCCTTCGAGGACGTCTTCCTCGCTGACGCCGAGGTGGGCGGCGACGTCGGCGACCGTCGGGGAGCGGCCGAGGTTGTGGGTCAGGGTGCTGTTGGCCTCGGTGATGGCCAGGCGCAGTTCCTGCAGGCGGCGGGGGACGCGCACGGACCAGGTGCGGTCGCGGAAGTGGCGCTTGATCTCGCCGATGATGGTGGGGATGGCGTAGCCGGCGAAGTCGACGCCGCGCTCGGGGTCGAACTTGTCGACGGCTTTGATGAGGCCGACGGTGGCGGTCTGCACGAGGTCGTCGGTGGGCTCGCC
>NZ_BOMI01000254.1 GCF_016862115.1 Paractinoplanes deccanensis | reverse complement strand
TGCCCCGCGAACACGAACGCCACGCGGGGGCGGCCGGCCACGCCGCGGAGGATCTCGGCGGCCGGCTCGCCGGAGGCCAGCGCCGCGAGGCCGGCGTCGAGGTCGCCGCCGACGATCGCCGCGCGGTGGGCCAGCGCGGCCCGCGCGGTGGCGAGTGCGAAACCGAGGGCGGGGGCGGAGACCGGCGCGGACCGCAGGCGTGCGGCCTGGGCGCGCAGCGCGGTCTCGGACGCGGCGGACAGCAGGACGGGCAGGGGCGCGGTCTCCGGCTCGGGTGCGGGTTCCTCGCCCTGTTCGAGGATGACGTGGGCGTTGGTGCCGCTGAGCCCGAACGCGGACACGCCGGCCCGGCGCGGCCCGCGCTTGCCCGGCCACTCCACCGGTTCCGCGGCCGGCTCGACGGCGCCGGAGGACCAGTCCACCTGCGACGACGGCGCGTCCACGTGCAACGTGCGCGGCACCACCCCGTGCCGCATCGCCATCACCATCTTGATCACACCGGCCACACCCGCAGCGGCCTGCGTGTGCCCCAGGTTCGACTTGATCGACCCCAGCCACAGCGGCGTCTCCCGGCCCTGGCCGTACGTGGCGAGCAGCGCCTGCGCCTCGATCGGATCGCCCAGTCGCGTGCCGGTGCCGTGGCCCTCGACCGCGTCCACCTCTGCTCCGCT
>NZ_BOMI01000253.1 GCF_016862115.1 Paractinoplanes deccanensis | reverse complement strand
TGTTCCTGCTGGACTCCGGCTACCCCGCGGCCCGGATCACCCACCTGCTACGCGAACGTAAGATCCCCGCGGACGTCCTGGTCAGGCTGGCGACCTCGCAAACCATGTGGACCAAACCCGAACACCGGGCCGCTCACCCGCTCGGCGGCCGGCCCCGCCGGCACGGGTTCCGCCTCGCTCTGCGCGAACCCGACCTGCCCGCCGACACCGGCATCAGCGGCCCGGTCGGCATCTACGGCACCGTCACCGTCCGAGCCTGGCACCAGGTCCACCCCAAACTCACCCGGACCAGCCGAGGCTTCGAGAACCAGTCCACCCTGCCGATCGTCGAGGGCACCGTCCTACTCGCCCGCGTCCAGCACCTGCGCCCCAGCCGCCGCGCCGGCGACCTCGCACTCTGGTACTCCGGCACCCGCCACGACCTGCTCACCCTGGTCATGACCTACCTGGCCCGCTTCGACATCGAGCACTACTTCCGCTACCTGAAGACCACCGCCCAAGCCCCGGACTTCCACCCCCGGCAACCCGAAACGCTGACCACCTGGCTGCGCCTGCACGCCTACGCCTACCTGCACCTGTTCTGCATGCGCACCCACATCACCGGTCACCGGCTGCCCTGGGAACCCGCCACCACAACGACTCCCACTCCCGGCCAGACCCGCCGACAAGTTTCGCCCGCTCTGCGCAACGCCTGGCAACCACCAGGACACCCGAAACCCGGCCACCCCGGCCCCGGACGCCCCGCCGGCAGACGCCGCAAACGCCGCACCCGCTACCC
>NZ_BOMI01000252.1 GCF_016862115.1 Paractinoplanes deccanensis | reverse complement strand
ATGGGGCGCGGCGCCTTGCATGACCCGGGAGCGGGTCAGGTCTCGGCTATGTCGATGACGGGGTCTCGACCGCGGTGAGGTCGCGGTCGATGCGTGGGTCGCCCTCGTCGGCGAAGTAGTCGTCTCGGGTGGTGCCGTCGATGCCGGCCGGGGTTTTGGTGGCCCGCAGGATCAGTGTGACGATGACGGCGATCAGCAGGTTGACCAGGACGGTGACGAAGCCGACGTAGATGGTGCGTTTGGTGTCGAAGCCGAACTCGGACAGCGGGAACGCCGACCCGCCGAAGTGGGCGCGTTTGGTGGCCGGGTTGGGGATCTGCCACAGCATCCACATGGACAGGCTCATGCCGGCCACCCAGCCGGTGATCAGGGCGCCGCGGTGCAGCCAGCGGGTGAACAGGCCCAGGGCGACTGCCGGTGCGGTCTGCAGGATGATCACGCCGCCGATGAGTTGCAGGTCGATGGAGAATTGCGGGTCGAGGAAGACGATGCAGGCGACCGCGCCGATCTTCACGACCAGGGAGGTGATTTTCGAGACGCGGGCCTCGTCGGCGTGTGAGGCGTTTTTGCGCAGGTACTCCTTGTAGATGTTGCGGGTGAACAGGTTCGCCGCGGCGATCGACATGATCGCGGCGGGGACGAGCGCGCCGATGCCGATCGCGGCGAAGGCGACGCCCGCGAACCAGGCGGGGAATTGCATGTCGAACAGCAGCGGGACGACGGTGTTGCTGTCCACGGTGCCCTCGGTGGCGCCGGGCAGCGGCTTCACGCCCGACGCGATTGCCGCGTAGCCGAGCAGCGCGAGCAGGCCCAGCAGGAAGCTGTAGGCCGGCAGCGCGGACATGTTCCGCTTGATCACGTTGCGGTTCTTGCTGGCCAGCACGCCGGTGATGCTGTGCGGGTAGAGGAACAGCGCC
>NZ_BOMI01000251.1 GCF_016862115.1 Paractinoplanes deccanensis | reverse complement strand
TGAGCCCTTTTCAACCTGCGTAGACCGGCTTCTCGACGTGGTGCAGAACGAGGATGGCCTGCACGATCGCGGTCGCTCGGCGAGGGCAGCAGCGCAGCTTGACCAGGATCTTCCAAGTCTTGAGCGTGGCGATCGCGCGTTCACCGCGGGCGCGGATCTTCGCGTGCACCTGGTTCACTGCCCTCTGCCGTCGTGACAGCTTCGGCCGGAAACGGCGTCGCTTGAACGGTGTGCGCACGCTGCCGCGGGCGCCTTGGTATCCCTTGTCTGCGAAGGTCATCACTTCTGCGCTGGTCAGGGCGTCGATGATGCCGTGGGTGCGGGCGGCGGTCAGGTCGTGGGTCGAGCCGGGCAACGCGGCCGAGGCCCAGATGAGACGTCCGGCCGCGTCGGCGATGACCTGCACGTTGACGCCGTGACGGCGGTGCTTGCCGGAGTAGTACGGCCTTTGGTCGGCGACCCGGTCGATGGGGATGAGCGTGCCGTCCAGGATTGCGTACGCCAGCTGCCGGATGCGTCGCATCGCGCTGTCGAGGTCGTCGGCGGCCGCGCTGAGCAGGGCGATCGCTTCCTGGACGTAACGCCAGGCGGTCGCTGTCCCGATCTCGAAGCCAGCGGCGAGGCGGGTGTAGGTATCGCCGTTGCGCAAGTGGGCCAGGGCGAGCAGGGCCTGCCGGCCCGGGTTCAGTCTCCTCCATCGAGATTTGCGCTGCTGGCGGTGGCCGCGGATGCGATCGGCGAGGTGGTTCAGGGTCCGGCTGGACAACGAGATCGTCGCAGGGTAGGACAGCATGGCGAGGCTCCCGGTCGGGGCATCGGGTTTTGGTCGATTTGCTGTCCTACCTGGAGCCTCGCCCTCATCGATCACCGACCCCCGGGCGACCAGCGCTGACCTGCAAGATCAGGTTGGAAAAGGCTCA
>NZ_BOMI01000250.1 GCF_016862115.1 Paractinoplanes deccanensis | reverse complement strand
TCGTCGCGGCCGCGGGCGTGCTGATCGCGATGCCCGGCGCCGAAGCGGCGGAAAGCACCCTGGGCGCCGCGGCCGCGCAGTCGGGCCGCTACTTCGGCACCGCCATCGCCGCCGGCCGGCTGAGCAACTCGACCTACACCACCATCGCCGGCCGCGAGTTCAACATGATCACGGCCGAGAACGAGATGAAGCCGGACGCCACCCAGCCGCAGCGCGGCCAGTTCACCTTCAGCGCCGGCGACCAGATCTACAACTGGGCCACCCAGCGCGGGCTCAAGGTCCGCGGCCACACCCTCGCCTGGCACGCCCAGCAACCAGGATGGATGCAGAGCCTCAGCGGCAGCAGCCTGCGCCAGGCGATGATCGACCACATCAACGGCGTGATGGGCCACTACCGGGGCAAGCTCGCCGCCTGGGACGTCGTCAACGAGGCGTTCAACGAGGACGGCAGCCGCCGCTCCTCCAACCTGCAAGGCACCGGCAACGACTGGATCGAGGTAGCCTTCCGCACCGCCCGCGCCGCCGACCCATCGACCAAGCTCTGCTACAACGACTACAACATCGAGAACTGGTCCTACGGCAAGACGCAGGGCGTCTACAACATGATCCGGGACTTCAAGTCCCGCGGCGTGCCGATCGACTGCGTGGGCCTGCAAACCCACTTCACCGGCGGCAGCTCCCTGCCCGGCAACTTCCAGACCACACTGTCGAGCTTCGCCGCCCTGGGCGTCGACGTCGCACTCACCGAGGTCGACGTCACCAACGCCTCGACCTCCCAGTACGCCGGGCTCACCCAGGCCTGCCTCAACGTGCCCCGCTGCATCGGCATCACCGTCTGGGGCGTCCGCGACAGCGACTCCTGGCGCTCCAACGAAAGCCCCCTGCTGTTCGACAACAACGGCAACAAGAAGCCGGCCTACACCTCGGTGC
>NZ_BOMI01000249.1 GCF_016862115.1 Paractinoplanes deccanensis | reverse complement strand
AGGTCGACGACGAGCAGATCGCCGAGGTGCTGGGCAACTGGACCGGCATCCCGGTCTACAAGCTGACCGAGGAGGAGACGTCCCGGCTGCTGCGCATGGAGGACGAGCTCCACAAGCGGGTCATCGGTCAGGAGGACGCGGTCAAGGCCGTGTCCAAGGCGATCCGGCGTACGCGGGCGGGTCTGAAGGACCCGAAGCGGCCGTCGGGCTCGTTCATCTTCGCCGGCCCGTCCGGTGTCGGTAAGACGGAGTTGTCCAAGGCGCTCGCGGAGTTCTTGTTCGGGTCCGAGGACGCGTTGATCCAGCTGGACATGTCGGAGTTCCACGACCGGTACACGGTGTCGCGTCTGGTCGGTGCCCCTCCCGGTTACGTCGGTTACGACGAGGGTGGTCAGCTGACCGAGAAGGTGCGGCGTAAGCCGTTCTCGGTGGTGCTGTTCGATGAGATCGAGAAGGCCCACCCGGATGTGTTCAACACGCTGTTGCAGATCTTGGAGGACGGTCGGCTGACCGACGGTCAGGGCCGCATCGTCGACTTCAAGAACACGGTGATCATCCTGACCACCAACTTGGGCACGCGGGATGTGGCCAAGGCGGTGTCGCTGGGCTTCCAGGCTTCCGAGGCCGAGGAGTCCAACTACGAGCGGATGAAGGTGAAGGTCAACGACGAGCTGAAGCAGCACTTCCGCCCGGAGTTCCTGAACCGTATCGATGACACGATCGTGTTCCATCAGCTGCGGCAGAACGAGATCCTGGAGATCGTGGACATCTTCACGTCGCGGATCGAGACGCAGTTGAAGAACAAGGACATGGGTCTCGAGCTGACCGACAACGCGAAGAAGTACCTGGCGAAGAAGGGCTTCGACCCGGTGCTGGGTGCCCGGCCGCTGCGCCGCACGATCCAGCGTGACCTGGAAGACGCCCTGTCCGAGCAGATCCTGTTCAACGAGCTGCGCCCCGGCCAGATCGTCGTCGTCGACTGC
>NZ_BOMI01000248.1 GCF_016862115.1 Paractinoplanes deccanensis | reverse complement strand
GGTCGATGACCTCGGCCGCAAGCTCGGCGAAAAGACCGTGGCAGCGACCAGCGAAGGTCATCTCAGCGCCGTGCAATGGGCCGCGCAGTGGCCCGACATGCGGTTCGCGGTCGAGGACTGCCGGCACCTGACCCGGCGCCTAGAAGGTGACCTGCTGCGTGCCGGATGCGCGGTGGTGCGCGTGCATACCCGGCTGATGGCGGCGGCGCGACGCACCGGCCGAGAGCGGGGCAAGTCCGACCCGATCGACGCCGAAGCCGTCGCCCTGGCCGCGCTGCGCGACCCCGACCTGCCCGTTGCCCGTCTCGACGGACCGACGCGCCAGGTGAAACTGCTGGCCGATCACCGGCACGACCTCGTGGTCGAACGCACCAAGCTCTGCGGCCGGCTGCGCTGGCACCTGCACGAACTCGACCCGGAACTGCACGTTCCCTCCCGCGGCCTGCGCCGCTTCCACGTGCTTGACGAACTGGCGACCGAGCTCGACCGCTTCGACGGCACCGTCGCCCGGATCGCCCGCGAGCTGGTCGCGCGTTGCCGCGACCTTACGACACAGATCAACGCCCTGGAACGCGAGCTCGAACACCTGGTCAAACGACTCGGGCCGAGCCTGCTCGCCATTCCCGGCGTCGGTGCGCTCGGCGCGGCGACCATCCTGGGAGAGACCGCCAGTGCCTCCCGCTTCAAGTCCAAGCACGCCTTCGCCCGGTTCAACGGCACCGCGCCAGTCCCCGTGTGGTCGAGTAACAAGGTCCGCGTGCGTCTCAACCGCGGCGGCAACCGGACCGTCAACTCGGCCCTTCACATGGCCGCGGTCACCCAAAGCCGAGGTATCGGACCCGGCAAGGCCTACGTCGACAAGCTGCTCAGCGAGGGCAAGACCCGCACCGAGGCACTGAGGCTCCTGCGTCGGCGCCTCTCCGACCGGGTGTTCTCCGCGCTCCTCATCGACGAACGCTCGCAGCAGCAACCCGCCGCAGTCACCCCGATCAGCCGACCGAGCCGCACGCTGCAGAAGGCGGCTTGACATAGGAGCATC
>NZ_BOMI01000247.1 GCF_016862115.1 Paractinoplanes deccanensis | reverse complement strand
ACTGGACGTTTCATTAGCATTGATGGCGTTATAGCTGAGTCGAAGGCGGCGGTGGAGTAGCTCCAGCCTGGGCATCCAGTCGAATCGCGCCTTATCAACCGCTTCGCATTTGCAATGATCTGCAGCCTTTGGTAACTCAATCGTGTTTGATTGACTTTCGGCCCGGAATCGACGGACTCAGCGTCCTCAGGACAGCCTGACATCACCATATGCCAGGAGAATGACCGAGCGCCGCGCGTACCCGTCCGACCTGTCCGACGCCCGCTGGGCCTTGATCGCACCCCGGCTGACCGCCTGGCGACAGGCCCGCACCGACGCCCGAACCCACCTCGGCATCAAGGGCCGCACCCCTACCCACGACCTGCGCGAGATCTTCAACGCGATCCTCTACGTCAATCGCACTGGTATCGCCTGGCGTTACCTGCCCCACGATTTCCCTCCACACGCGACGGTCTACGGCTATTTCGCGTTATGGAGCAAAGAAGGGATCTTCACCCAACTCAACTACCACCTCACCGGACTCGTCCGCGACCACCACGGCCGCACCGTCAAACCGACCGCATCGATCATGGACACGCAGAGCGTGAAGACATCCACCAACGTGCCCGTCGAGACACAGGGCATCGACGCCGGCAAGAAGATCGTCGGCCGCAAACGCGGCATCATCACCGACACCCTCGGCCTGCTGCTCGCCGTGCTCGTCACCGCCGCCAGCGTCAGCGACAACGTGATCGGCAACGACCTGCTCGACCAAGCCGCCACGATCCATCCGACTTTGGCCAAGACCTGGGTCGATGCCGGATTCAAGGTCAAAACAGTCGAACACGGCGCCACACTCGGCATCGACGTCGAGGTCGTCACCAAGGATCCGCAGGTCAAAGGCTTCAGCGTGCTCAAGCGGCGGTGGGTCGTCGAACGCACCATCGGTTGGCTCATGCAGCATCGCCGCCTGACCCGCGACTACGAAGCGCTGCCCGGCAACTCCGCCAGCATGATCACCATTGCCATGATCGACAACCTCGCCCGGCGTCTCACCGACGAAACCACCCCAACCTG
>NZ_BOMI01000246.1 GCF_016862115.1 Paractinoplanes deccanensis | reverse complement strand
TTTCCCGAGTAGCAGCGGACTCCTAGAATCTGCTGTGAATCTGCCAGGACCACCTGGTAAGGCTGAATACTTCCTGGTGACCGATAGCGGACGAGTACCGTGAGGGAATGGTGAAAAGTACCCCGGGAGGGGAGTGAAATAGTACCTGAAACCGTTCGCCTACAATCCGTCAGAGCCTGTTAGAGGGTGATGGCGTGCCTTTTGAAGAATGAGCCTGCGAGTTAGTGGCATGTGGCGAGGTTAACCTGTGTGGGGTAGCCGTAGCGAAAGCGAGTCTGAAGAGGGCGTTTGAGTCGCATGTTCTAGACCCGAAGCGGGGTGATCTAGCCATGGGCAGGTTGAAGCGTGGGTAAGACTGCGTGGAGGACCGAACCCACCAACGTTGAAAAGTTGGGGGATGACCTGTGGTTAGGGGTGAAAGGCCAATCAAACTCCGTGATAGCTGGTTCTCCCCGAAATGCATTTAGGTGCAGCGTCGTGTGTTTCTTGCCGGAGGTAGAGCACTGGATGGTCTAGGGGGCCTACAAGCTTACCGAAATCAGCTAAACTCCGAATGCCGGTAAGTGAGAGCGCGGCAGTGAGACTGCGGGGGATAAGCTTCGTAGTCGAGAGGGAAACAGCCCAGATCACCAGCTAAGGCCCCTAAGCGTGTGCTAAGTGGAAAAGGATGTGGGGTCGCTTAGACAACCAGGAGGTTGGCTTAGAAGCAGCCATCCTTTAAAGAGTGCGTAATAGCTCACTGGTCAAGTGGTTCCGCGCCGACAATGTAGCGGGGCTCAAGCACACCGCCGAAGCTGTGGCACTCACACTTTACTCGGCTGGTTCCCTTGAGGAGCTGGTCCAGGTGTGTGGGTGGGTAGGGGAGCGTCGTGCTACCGGGGAAGCGGCGGAGTGATCCAGCCGTGGAGGTTGCACGAGTGAGAATGCAGGCATGAGTAGCGAATGAAGGGTGAGAACCCCTTCCGCCGGATGACCAAGGGTTCCAGGGCCAGGCTAATCCGCCCTGGGTGAGTCGGGGCCTAAGGCGAGGCCGAGAGGCGTAGTCGATGGATAACGGGTTGATATTCCCGTACCCGCGTAGGAGCGCCCAAGACGAACCTC
>NZ_BOMI01000245.1 GCF_016862115.1 Paractinoplanes deccanensis | reverse complement strand
TAGTGTTCTGCGCCGGAAATTCGCCTTATAAGTCGGTGTATGGTGGGGCGATGCCACGCACTGGGCGCCCTACCGCAACGCTGGTGTTGACCGACGAGGAACGCGCCACGTTGGTCCGTTGGTCGCGTCGAGCGAAGTCTGCGCAGGTGCTCGCGATGAGAGCTCGGATCATCCTGGCGTGTGCCGAGGGCACCTCGAACACGGACGTGGCAACGGATCTGAAGGTTCATCTGTCCACGGTCGGTAAATGGCGGCGGCGGTTCCTGGCCGATCGCCTGGACGGGCTGATCGACGAGCAGCGGCCCGGCCGGCCGCCGTCGATCGCCTTGGACAAGGTCGAAGAAGTCGTCGTCGCCACCCTCGAGCAGACCCCGCGCAACGCCACCCACTGGTCGCGTGCGTCGATGGCGGAGAAATCGGGACTGTCGAAGTCGACGATCGGCCGGATTTGGCGCGACTTCGGCCTCAAGCCGCACCGAGCCGACACTTTCAAGCTGTCCACCGATCCGCAGTTCATCGAGAAAGTTGTCGACGTTGTCGGCCTGTATCACCATCCGCCCGAACGGGCCGTGGTGTTGTGTGTGGACGAGAAATCGCAGATCCAGGCCCTGGAGCGTTCCCAGCCGGTGCTGCCGATGATGCCGGGCATGCCCGAACGGCGGACCCACGACTACCACCGCAACGGCATCACGAGCCTGTTCGCCGCGTTCGACATCGCGGATGGCTCAGTGATCAGCGAACTGCATCGCCAGCACCGGGCCACCGAGTTCAAGAAGTTCCTGATCACCATCGACAAGAGCGTCCCCGCCGAACTGGACGTGCATCTGGTCTGCGACAACTACGGCACCCACAAAACCCCCGCGATCAGGGCTTGGCTGGCGAAGCACCCACGGTTCCACATGCACTTCACCCCGACCGGATCGTCCTGGATCAACCAGGTCGAACGCTGGTTCGGATTCCTCACCGACCAGAAGATCCGCCGCGGCACCCACAAAAGCGTTCAGGCCCTCGAAGCGGACATCCGGTCGTGGATCGCCGACTGGAACAGCAACCCACGACCGTTCATCTGGACCAAGACCGCCGAAGAGATCCTCGAATCACTCGCCCGATTTTGTAGCCGAATTTCCGGCGCAGAACACTA
>NZ_BOMI01000244.1 GCF_016862115.1 Paractinoplanes deccanensis | reverse complement strand
TGGTTGGCGGCGCCGTTGCAGTCCCAGATGACTGGCTGGGTGCCGTTCGCGGTGGTGCTGTTGGGCACGTCCAGGCAGCGGCCGGACGCGGCGCTGACCAGGCTGGACGACGGTGGCGTGGTCGGGTCGCCGGTGGTGCCGCCGCTGACCCGGTAGACGATCGTGCCGTGCGAGGGCACGCTCGCGCTGATCGTGCCGCTGGTGGTGGTCGTGGCGCCGGTCCAGGCGTCGACCAGCGAGTACGACGAGGCGCCGGTCTTGCCGATCGCCGCGGCCGTGGTGGAGATCGTGCGGGTCGAGGCGGACTGGTTGAACAGCGCCACCGCCACGTCGCCGTTGGCCAGGCGTTTGGCGAGGACCCGCTGGTTGGCGTCGCCCGCGACCTGCACGCCCTGGCGGCCGAGGGTGTCCTGGTTGATGGCGATCAGCCGGGGGTTCTTCAGGATCGTCTGGGTGGCGGCGGACATGGACCGCAGGTCGTTACCGGCGATCAGCGGCGCGGCCATCATCGCCCAGAGCGCGAAGTGGGAACGCTGCTCGGTGTCGGTCAGGGTGCCCCGGCCGACCTCCATCATGTCCGGGTCGTTGAAGGCGCCCGGCCGCGCGTACCCGGCCAGCGGCACGGTGACGTCGACGATGTTCTTGACGCCCATCGGGTAGCCGTTGCTCTGCCCGGTGTCCCAGGCCAGCGTGATGTCCTCGGTGGTGCGCCAGATGTTCGCCACGTCACCCCAGTCACGCTGCGGGCCGGTCTTCGCGTGGAAGCTGTTGGGGTTGATGCTGTAGAGGATCGGCCGGCCGGTCGCGGCCAGCGCGTCGCGCATCTTGGCGAACGTGGCGACCTGCTCGCTGATCGTGCCGGTCGGCGAGCACCAGTCGTACTTCAGGTAGTCGACACCCCACGCGGCGAACTGCCGGGCGTCCTGCGCCTCATGACCCAGGGCACCGGTCGCACCCGGATACGAGCCGGAATACTGCGCGCAGGTCCGATCCAGCGGCACCTGATAGATACCGAACTTCAGCCCCCGCGCGTGAATGTAGTCACCCAGCGCCTTCATACCACTGGGGAACCGGGACGGATCACCCTGCAGGTTGCCGCTCGCGTCACGGTTCGGATTCATCCAGCAGTCATCGACCACCACATACTGATAACCGGCGTCGCGCATACCGCTGCTGACCATCGCATCGGCCATCCCCCGGATCAGCGACTCGTTGATATTGCAGAAGAACGTGTTCCAACTGTTCCAGCCCATCGGCGGGGTACGGCCCACACCGTTGTCC
>NZ_BOMI01000243.1 GCF_016862115.1 Paractinoplanes deccanensis | reverse complement strand
CGGGCGGCAGTTGTCGCCCGAGCAGGCCGCTGCGGCGGCGATGGTGGCCGAGGCCAAGGCCCGGGGACTGGAACTGACTGGTCCGAACGGCTTGCTGAAGCTGTTCACCAAGAATGTTCTCGAGACCGCGTTGAACGAGGAGATGACCGAGCACCTGGGTCATGAGAAGAACCAGGCCGAGCCGGGACGAGAGTCGACGAATGTGCGCAACGGCAGCCGGGGTAAGACGGTGATCTCGGATGCGGCCGGTGAAGTGCGCATCGAGGTTCCCCGGGATCGGGATTCGACATTCGAGCCGCAGATCGTCAAGAAGCGGCAGCGGCGTTTGACCGAGGTCGACGAGATTGTGTTGTCGTTGTACGCGAAAGGGATGACGACCGGGGAGATCTCCGCACATTTCGCGGAAATCTATGGGGCGTCGGTGTCGAAAGAAACGATCTCGCGGATCACTGACAAGGTCGTGGCCGAGATGACCGAATGGTCGACACGGCCTCTCGACGCGGTGTATGTGGCGGTATTCATCGACGCGATCATGGTCAAGGTTCGTGAGGGCCAGGTCGCGAACCGGCCGATCTACGCGGCCATCGGGGTCACCGTGGACGGCCGCAAGGACGTTCTGGGCCTGTGGGCCGGGTCCGGCGGCGAGGGCGCCAAGTTCTGGATGAGCGTGCTGATCGATCTGAAGAACCGCGGCGTTCGGGACGTGTTCTTCGTTGTCTGCGACGGTCTGAAAGGGCTGCCGGACACGGTCGAGGCGGTCTGGCCGGAAGCGATCGTGCAAACCTGCATCATTCATTTGATCCGTAACACGTTCCGGCTGACTTCCCGGGCCGACACGGACGCGATCAAGCGTGATATCAAACCGATCTACACCGCCGTCAACGCGGACGCCGCCTTGGCCGCCCTGGATGACCTAGAGGAGAAATGGGGCGGCAAATACCGGGCGATGATCCGGCTGTGGCGTAACGCGTGGAACGAGTTCATTCCTTTCCTCGATTATGACATCGAGATCCGCCGCGTGATCTGCTCGACCAACGCGATCGAATCGCTGAACGCCCGCTACCGTCGCGCCGTGCGAGCTCGGGGACATTTCCCGAGTGAGCAGGCCGCTTTGAAATGCCTGTACCTTGTGACTCGCAGCCTGGACCCGACCGGAGCCGGCCGCGCCCGATGGACGACGCGCTGGAAGCCCGTACTGAACGCCTTCGCCATCACCTTCGGTGACCGCTGGCCGGCCGCCGAGACCTACTAACCGAAGAGCCGAAAACACCGATCTTGGTACGGA
>NZ_BOMI01000242.1 GCF_016862115.1 Paractinoplanes deccanensis | reverse complement strand
GATCAGTTCGAAGGCGCCGTCGTTGAAGATGTTGCAGTTCTGGTAGATCTCGACGAACGCGGAACCCTGGTGGTCGGCTGCGGCCCGCAGCACCGATTGGAGGTGCTTGCGGTCGGAGTCGATGGTGCGGGCCACGAAGGTCGCCTCCGCGCCCAACGCCAGTGACAGCGGGTTGAACGGTGCGTCGGCCGAGCCGGCCGGCGTCGACTTGGTGATCTTCCCAAGCTCGGAGGTCGGCGAGTATTGGCCTTTGGTCAGCCCGTAGATCCGGTTGTTGAACAGAAGGATTTTCAGGTTGACGTTACGGCGCAGCGCGTGGATCAGGTGGTTGCCGCCGATGGAGAGCGCGTCGCCGTCGCCGGTGACCACCCACACCGACAGATCGGGCCGTGACACGGACAGTCCGGTGGCGATGGCGGGGGCGCGGCCGTGGATCGAGTGCAGGCCGTAGGTGTTCATGTAGTACGGGAACCGTGAGGAGCAGCCGATACCGGAGACGAAGACGATGTTCTCGCGGGGGATGCCGAGCTCGGGCATGAAGCCCTGCACGGCGGCCAGGATGGCGTAGTCACCGCAGCCCGGGCACCAGCGGACCTCCTGATCGGATTTGAAGTCCTTGGCGGTGAGCTTCAGATCAACCATTCTTGACCACGTCCTCCAGCATGTTCTCCAAGGTGGCGGCGGTGAACGGCAGGCCGCTGACCTGGTTGAACGCCACGACATCGACCAGGTAGCGGGCGCGGATCACGTGGGCGAGCTGCCCGAGGTTCATCTCCGGGACCACGACCTTGTCGTACGCGGTGAGCACCTCACCGAGGTTGGCGGGTAGCGGGGCGAGGTGCCGTAGGTGGGCTTGGGCGATCGGCAGCCCGCGTTGGCGCAGCGCCCGGCAGGCGGCGCCGATCGGCCCGTAGGTGGAGCCCCAGCCGAGCACCAGCACGCGGGCGTTCTCGTCGGCGTCCTCCACCTCCACGTCGGGTACTTCGATGGCTTCGATGCGGGCGGCCCGGGTGCGGACCATGTGTTCGTGGTTGGCCGGGTCGTAGGAGATGTCCCCGGTCTTGTCGGCCTTTTCCAGGCCGCCGATGCGGTGCTCGAGGCCGGGCGTTCCCGGGATGGCCCACGGCCGGGCCATCGTCTCGGGGTCGCGGAGGTAGGGCAGGAAGCGGCCGTCGTCGCCGTTCGGCTCGGTGGCGAACCGCACCGACAGGTCGGGAAGCTCGCCGGACGACGGCAGCAGCCACGGCTCCGAGCCGTTGGCCACGTAGTTGTCCGACAGCAGGATCACCGGCGTGCGGTATTTGAGCGCGAT
>NZ_BOMI01000241.1 GCF_016862115.1 Paractinoplanes deccanensis | reverse complement strand
GGGGCTTATCCCCGGATCTTGGACACGGGGTTTATGCGGCTGAGGCCAGCGTAGCTGGCCGTATTCGGATGTTGTTCTCGTAGGTGACCGGGGACTGCTGCCCGAGCCGGGAATGGCGGCGGACGGTGTTGTAGCGGTGCAGCCATCGGAACGAGGCCAGGCGTGCTTCGCGTTCGTCGGTGAATGCTCGGCGGCCTTGCAGGGTCTCGCGTTTGAAGGTCGCGTTGAACGACTCGGCCAGGGCGTTGTCGGCGGAGCTGCCGACCTTGCTCATCGATTGCCGGACCCCAGCGGTGGTGCAGGCGGCGGCGAAGGCCTTGGACGTGTATTGGGCTCCGTGGTCGGTATGCATGATCGCCCCGGCCAGGCTGCCGCGGGTCCGTTCGGCCGCGGCGAGGGCGTCGATGACGAGATCTGTGCGCATGTGATCGGCGATCGCCCAGCCCGCCAAGCGTCGTGAGTGCAGGTCGATCACCGTTGCTAGGTAGAGGAATCCGCGTTCACCGACCGGTAGATAGGTGATGTCGCCGACGTAGCGCCGGTTCAGGGCTGGAGCGGTGAAGTCACGGCCGATCAGGTCCGGTGCCCTCTGTGCTGCCGGATCCGCGATGGTGGTCTGCACCCGCCGGCGTAGGCGCAGGCCCTGGATCCGGTAGCGGCGCATCACCCGGGCCACTTTCTTGTGGTTGACCTGGTGACCGCTCTCGTGCAGTTCGGCGGTGACCCTTGGCGCGCCGTAGGTGCCGTCATGACGGGCGTGCACGAGGCGGATCCGGGCGGCCAGATCCGCGTCCGCGGCGTCGCGGGCGGCCCGGTCGGCGGCCGTGGCCTTCCAGTAGTAGAAGCTGGACCGGGCGATATTGAGGATCCGGCACAACCGCTTCACGCCGTAGCGCTGCTGGTGGTCGGCGACGAACTGGAAGCGGTTCACCAGCGCGTCTCCCCGGCGAAATACCGGGCCGCCTTCCGCAGAATGTCGCGCTCTTCTTCCAGCTCGCGGACCCGGCGCCGCAACTCGGCGTTCTCTTCCTCGACCGTGCTCGCCGGCTGCGGCCGCACCCCGCCCACCGGGCGGGGTATCTCGCCGCGCCGCTGATCATCGAGGCGAACCCAACTGCGCAGCGTTTCCCGGTTAACGCCCAGGTCATCAGCGATCGAGGCGATGGTCGTACCCGGCCGAGACCGGTACAGCGCGACCGCTTCGGCCTTGAACTCGGGCGGATAGTGTTTGTTCACCATGATCTTGCAGGACTCCTGACTCCCAGGACCATCACGATCCCAAGTTCAAGTGTCCAAGACCAGGGGGCAAGGCCCC
>NZ_BOMI01000240.1 GCF_016862115.1 Paractinoplanes deccanensis | reverse complement strand
GTTGGGTGTCAAGCAGTTGTGGTGTTTTGGTGTGCCCAGGCGGTGGTTTCGTCGTAGTGGATGTGGGTTTTGAGGCAGCCGTGCAGGATGCCGACGAGGCGGTTGGCGAGTTGGCGTAGGGCGGCGTTGTGCGCGCTGCCGCGGGCGCGTTGTTTGTCGTAGTAGGCGCGGGCGCCTGGGGAGACGCTCAGGGCGGAGAAGGCTTGGGCCATCAGCGCGTCGATGAGCCGGTCGTTGTGCACGAACCGGGCGAGCACGGCGGTCTTCTTGCCCGAGGCTCGGGTGATCGGGCTGGTAGCGGCATAGTTTTTGCGGGCTTTCGCGGTTGCGTAACGCTGGTGGGCGTCACCGAACTCCGAGAGCACCCGGGCGCCGAGGATGACACCGAGTCCGGGCTGGGACTTGATGATCTCAGCGTCCGGGTGCCGGCCAAAAGACGTCTCCACCTCGCCTTGCAGGGCGCTGACCTGCTCGTTGAGGGTGCCCAGCAGCGCGACCAGCGAGCGCACCGTCGCGGCGTAAGCGGCGACGACGACCGGCGGCTGCCCGAGCTGCTCAGCGCGTAACACCGCCTGAATCGCGGCGGCCTTGACCGCGATGTCACGCCGGCGGGCACGCTTGAGCGCGGCGCTGATCTGGCTGATGCTCAACCGTGCCGCGGTAGCCGGTTCGGGGGCCTTGGCCAGCAGTTCCAGGGTGTCGCCGGCGTCGAGATCCTCGAACGCGGCCAACGCGGCCGGGAAGTACTCCAGCAGGGCGTGCCGCAGCCGCTGCACCGCCCGGGTACGTTCCCAGATCAACGTCTTATGCATCCGGGTCAACACTTTGACCGCCTCACCGGCCACGCTGTCCGCAGCGACCGGGCGCAGCTGATGCGACTGGGTCCGCACCATATCGGCCAGCAGATGCGCGTCCGCGGCATCACTTTTCGCCCCAGACACCCCCAGCCGGTCACGATAGCGAGACGCCTGCAACGGATTGACCGCGAACACCTCATACCCGGCCGCGAGCAAAGCCCGCACCCACGGACCCCGATCAGTCTCGATCCCGATCTTCACCCGCCCCGCACCCTCGCCGTCCTCGGCGTCATCGCCGAGCGCCTGACCGATCACAGCATGCAACCGGGCCATCCCGGCCACACCCTCAGCCAACCGGACCTTGACCAACCGGCGCCCGGACCCGTCCATCACCTCCACATCATGATGATCTTCCGCCCAGTCATCACCGACGAACAACACCAAAGCCTGCCTCCAGCCCTTCAAAGCCGACCGTTCCCCACCCAGCCCGCCATGCAGCCGACGCGACCTAATGAAGCAGTGCTCAC
>NZ_BOMI01000239.1 GCF_016862115.1 Paractinoplanes deccanensis | reverse complement strand
CTGATGCTGAAAGGCGTTAGTCGGGCGTGGTCTATGTCGACGTTGAGAGCTGGCAGGCTGAGTTGGATGGCCTGCTTGGTCTGGTGGGTCCGCGTTTCGGCAGGTCGGAGCCGCGTGAGCGGGCGGCCCGGTATGTGGGTGGGCTGGTTGCCGGGTTGGAACGCAAGAACGGCTGGACCCTGGCCGAACATGCCGGTGAGGTGAGCCCGGACGGGATGCAGCGGCTGTTACGGCGGGCGGACTGGGACGTCGACGGCGTTCGTGACGACGTCCGTGGCTATGTGATCGACCGGTTGGGGCACACGGGAGCGGTGTTGGTCGCTGACGACACCGGGTTCGTGAAGAAGGGCGACAAGTCCGCCGGGGTGCAACGTCAATACACCGGCACGAGCGGTAAGACCGACAACTGTCAGATCGGCACGTTCCTGGCCTATGTCGCCCCGGCCGGGCACGCTCTGATCGATCGGCACCTGTATCTGCCCGAGTCCTGGCTGGCCGATCGTGACCGCTGCGCGCAGGCAGGGATCCCCGCCGATACCGAACTGCTGACCAAGCCACGGATCGCGATCGGCATGCTGCAACGAGCCCTCGACGCTGGCGTTCCGTTTACCTGGTTCACCGCTGACGAGGCGTTCGGGCAGGTCAAATACCTACGGGTCTGGCTGGAGGAACGCGACGTGTTCCATGTGGTCGCGACCCGCTGCAACGACGACGTGTCCGCCCGCGGGATCGGCTCCGGCCGCGTCGATGAGATCATCGCGAGCCTGCCGGCACGCTCCTGGCGCCGAATGTCCTGCGGTGACGGCGCGCACGGGCCACGCCTGTACGACTGGGTGCGGGTGCCGATCCGGCCCTGGTGGGCGGCTGGACGCGGGCACTGGCTACTCGCCCGGCGCAGCATCACCGACCCGACCGAGATCGCCTACTACATCTGCTACGCACCCCGCCGGACCAGTCTGGCCACGCTGATCTGGGTCGCCGGACGCAGATGGCCGGTCGAGGAATGCTTCAAACAAGCCAAACAGGAAACCGGACTCGATGACTACCAAGTCCGCACCTGGCGAGGCTGGTACGCCCACATCACCTTGTCGATGCTCGCCCTGGCCTGGCTCGCCGCCGTCCGCGCCGCCGAACAGCAAAAAGGGGAACCACAGCCGACATCGAGCAACTCGTTCCGATCAGCGTCCCCGAAGCCCGCCGCCTGATCGCAGCCCTGCTCAACGACCGTCACCCGGACAACGACCACACCATCGCCTGGTCACGCTTTAGACGCCGCCGCCAGTGGCAATCACAGCAAAGCCACTGGCGACGAAGATCAAACTAAG
>NZ_BOMI01000237.1 GCF_016862115.1 Paractinoplanes deccanensis | reverse complement strand
TGAGACGTGATGCCGAGCCGTTTCAGGTGAAGTCAGTGATCCTATGCTGCCGAGAAAAGCCTCTAGCGATGTTCCGAGCGGCCCGTACCCGAAACCGACACAGGTGGTCAGGTAGAGAATACTAAGGCGACGGGTGAACTGTGGTTAAGGAACTCGGCAAATTGCCCCCGTAACTTAGGGAGAAGGGGGGCCGGACGCGTGAAGCCCCTTTGCGGGTGGAGCGTGGTATGGCCGCAGAGAGCAGGGGGAAGCGACTGTTTACTAAAAACACAGGTCCATGCCAAGTCGTAAGACGATGTATATGGACTGACGCCTGCCCGGTGCTGGAACGTTAAGGGGACCTGTTAGCTCTTCGGGGCGAAGCGGAGAACTTAAGCGCCAGTAAACGGCGGTGGTAACTATAACCATCCTAAGGTAGCGAAATTCCTTGTCGGGTAAGTTCCGACCTGCACGAATGGCGTAACGACTTCCCCACTGTCTCAACCACAGGCCCGGCGAAATTGCAGTACGAGTAAAGATGCTCGTTACGCGCGGCAGGACGGAAAGACCCCGGGACCTTTACTATAGCTTGACATTGGTATCCGAATTAGCTTGTGTAGGATAGGTGGGAGCCGGTGAAGCTTGGACGCCAGTTCAGGTGGAGGCAATCTTGAAATACCACTCTGGTTGGTTTGGGTATCTAACTTGCGGCCCTGATCGGGTCGAGGGACAGTGTCTGGTGGGTAGTTTAACTGGGGCGGTTGCCTCCTAAAGGGTAACGGAGGCGCCCAAAGGTTCCCTCAGCCTGGTTGGCAATCAGGTGTTGAGTGTAAGTGCACAAGGGAGCTTGACTGTGAGACTGACGGGTCGAGCAGGGACGAAAGTCGGGACTAGTGATCCGGCACTTGCGTGTGGAAGCGGTGTCGCTCAACGGATAAAAGGTACCCCGGGGATAACAGGCTGATCTTCCCCAAGAGTCCATATCGACGGGATGGTTTGGCACCTCGATGTCGGCTCGTCGCATCCTGGGGCTGTAGCAGGTCCCAAGGGTTGGGCTGTTCGCCCATTAAAGCGGTACGCGAGCTGGGTTTAGAACGTCGTGAGACAGTTCGGTCCCTATCCGCCGTGCGCGTTGGATACTTGAGAAGGGCTGTCCCTAGTACGAGAGGACCGGGACGGACGAACCTCTGGTGTGCCAGTTGTCCCGCCAGGGGCACGGCTGGTTGGCTACGTTCGGAAGGGATAACCGCTGAAAGCATCTAAGCGGGAAGCTCGCTTCGAGATGAGGTATCCCACCACCTTGAGTGGGTAAGGCTCCCAAGAGACTATTGGGTTGATAGGCCGGAGATGTAAGCCAGGTAACTGGTTCAGTCGACCGGTACTAATAGGCCGAGGGCTTAACCACCTTATACTTTTTGCTCAACGCGTCCACTGTGTGATTCACAGCTTACGAACAGCCATGCTGGTTTGTTCCGTTGCTGACAGCTGTTTCGGTGGTCATAGCGGAGGGGAAACGCCCGGTCTCATTCCGAACCCGGAAGCTAAGCCCTCCAGCGCCGATGGTACTGCACTCGGGAGGGTGTGGGAGAGTAGGACGCCGCCGGACTCAACGTG
>NZ_BOMI01000236.1 GCF_016862115.1 Paractinoplanes deccanensis | reverse complement strand
CTAGACCCGGACTTCGCACATGCTTTGGGGTGAATGTCCGTCACTCTGATCAAGATCGATATGTTGGTCGGGGTGTGGGTGTGCCTCGTCGTAGTGCTGTGCGTCCTCGTGCCGAGTTGGTCGAGGGGGTGGTGCTGGAGAAACGGCTGGGATCGTTGCCGGTGATCGCGGATTTCTGCCGCCGGATCGACATCGCGGGGATCATTGACCGGTTGTGCCCGATCCGGGATATCGCCCTGGCCACGCATGGCCAGGTCATCGAGGTGCTGATCGCGAACCGGTTGACGAATCCGTCCGCGATGGCCGGGATCGCCGATTGGGCGAAGGCGTGGGCGGTCCCGGAGGTTTACGGGATCGCGGCGTCCGCGCTCGGCGACGACCGGCTCGGCCGGGCGTTGGACGCGGTCGCCGACAACGTCGACACGATTATCGGGACGGTCGGCGCCGCGGCGATCGACGTGTTCGGGATCGACGTGGCCCGGCTGCACTGGGACATGACCTCGATCTCGCTGCACGGCGCCTACGACCACAACGACCCTGAATATCCGCAGCCTGGGTGGGGGCATCCGAAAGACCGGCGCCCGGATTTGAAACAGATCCAGGCCGGGATCGCGGTGTCCGCTGATGGGGCCGTCCCGGTGTTCCACCAGGTCTACGACGGCGGCGCCGGTGAGATCTCCCAGGTCGTCGACGCCATGCACGCCCTGCAGGATTTGGCGAACACTCCCGGCATGCTGATGGTCGGCGACTCGAAACTGATCTCCTACGGCAACCTGACCGCGATGACCGACGCCGGGGTCAGGTTCCTCGCCCCTCTCGCAGCGGCCCGGGTCCCGGCCGGCCTGTTCGCCGCCATCGACCCCGGCACCACCGCGGCGGTGGACTACATCGCCCAGCGCGACATCAACAAGCCCGCCGACAAGCGCTGCGCCTACCGAGTCACCGAAGACGTCATGCCCCTGCCCGGGCCCCGCAAGAGTGATCCGGTGCACCGGATCCGCCGGATCCTGGTCCACTCCAGCGCCAACCAGAACGCCGCCGCCACCGCCCGTGAACTCAAACTCGGCAAGGCCCGCACCGACCTGGACACCCTCACCCGCACCGCCGGCACCCGACATCACCCCGACGTCGCCGCCGTGACCGCGAAAGCCGCCCAGATCAGCAAACAACGCCGGGTCGGCGCCTACCTGCGCACCACCATCACCACTGCCCCGGACACCGGCAAACCCGTCTTCGCCTGGACCTTCGACCAGGACGCGATCGACGCAGAAGCCGCCACCGACGGCTGGTATGCCCTACTGACCAACCTCGAGGCCGCCGACGCCGACCCCGCCGAAGTCCTACGCCGCTACAAAGGCCAAACCGCCGTGGAACAGCGCTACGCCACGATCAAAGGCCCGCTCGCCGTCGCACCGATCTTCCTGCAAACCAACCGCAGGATCACCGCCCTGATCACCGTGATCTGCCTGGCCCTGCTCATCTTCAGCCTCATCGAACGCGAAGTCCGCCAACGCCTCGCCGAACAGGACCAGAGCGACATGGTCGGCTTCTACGCCTTCGACAACCGCGCCGTCCGACCCACCGCCCGCCTCATCCTGCAAGCCCTGCACGACCTACGACTCATCCCCGCCCACGACCGGCAGCCGCCCCGAATACCGCGCCCAGGCTGGCTCCAAGCCCAACTCCTCGCCCTACTCAACGTCGACCCAACCCGACCACGCTGGCTATAACGGCAGTTCAAACCCATGTGCGAAGTCCAGGGCTAG
>NZ_BOMI01000235.1 GCF_016862115.1 Paractinoplanes deccanensis | reverse complement strand
CGGCATCGAAACCCGCCACGTCGTCGAGGAACCCACCCTCCCGGACGTACGAGGTGCCGGGGGCCTCACCGTCGGGGTCGAAGAGCGCGTCGAGGTCCCAGCCGCGGTCGGACGGGAACTCGGCGATCGCGTCGGTTCCGGCGGCCAGCAGCTCCCACAGGTCCTCCGGCGAGCGCACGCCACCGGGGAACCGGCAGGCCATGCCGACGATGGCCACCGGCTCGTCGGCGGCCGCGCGGACCACGGTCGTCTCCACGGCGCCCGGCGAGTCCAGCAGCAACGAGGCCAGGTGCCCGGTCAGCGCGTCCATGCTCGGGTGGTCGAAGACGACCGTGGCGTCCAGCGTGAGCCCGGTGGCCGCGGCCAGCGCGTTGCGCAGCCGGACCGCGCTGAGGGAGGTGAAGCCGAGGTCGCGGAAGGCGCGGCCGGCGTCGAGCCGGCCGCCGTGCCCGTGGCCGAGCACGGCGGCGACCGACGTCCGGACCAGGTCGAGCAGCTCCCGCCGGGTGCGTGGCCCCTGCCGCACCGGTGTGCGCGCGGGAACCGCCGGCGCCAGCACGTCGAGCAGGTGGCTCGGCCGCGCCTCGGTGAGCGCGGCGGCGAAGCGAGACCAGTCGGCGCGGGCCGCCACGACGGCGGGGAGCTCGCGCCCGACGGCCTCGCCCAGCGCGTCGAGGGCCGCCGACGGCGCGAGCGGGGTGAGGCCGGCCCAGGAGAGGGTGCCGTCGGCCCGGCCGGCCATGCCGTCGCCGGCCCACGGCCCCCAGGCGATGCTGGTGGCCGGCAGGCCGAGGCCGCGCCGGTGCTCGGCGAACGCGTCGAGGAAGGCGTTCGCGGCGGCGTAGTTGCCCTGACCGGCCGAGCCCGTCGTCCCGGCCAGCGACGAGAAGAGCACGAACGCGGACAGGTCCCGGTCGCGGGTCAGCTCGTGCAGGTGCCGCACGGCGTCGACCTTGGGCCGGGCCACGGCGCGGAGGCGCTCGGGGGTGAGCGAGTCCAGCAGCCCGTCGTCGAGCACGCCGGCCGCGTGCACCACGGCGTCGATCTCGATCGTGGCCAGCAGCGCGGCGAGTTGCTCGCGATCCGCGGCGTCGCAGGCGGCCACGGTGACCCGCGGGTCCGGCTCGGCCGCGGCGGCGCCGTTGCGGCTGATCAGGACGACCCGGTCGGCGCCGTTGGCGAGCAGCCAGTGCGAGCAGTGCCGGCCGAGCGCGCCGGTGCCGCCGGTCACCAGCACCGTCCCCGACGGCCGCCACGGCTGGGCCGGGCCGGCCGGCACCGCTTCGAGCCGCCGTCCGTAGGCCGCGGCGCCGCGGACGGCCACCTGGTCCTCGTCGCCGGTGAGCACGGCGGCGAGCAGCCGGCCGGTGCGCGGCCCGGGCTCGGCGGGCACGTCCACGAGGCCGCCGATCCGCGCCGGGTGCTCCAGGGCGGCCACCCGGCCGAGCCCCCACAGCTGGGCGGCCCCGGGGTCGGTCAGCGGGTCGTCGGGCCCGGCGGAGACCGCACCCGAGGTCACGGTCCACAGCGGAGCGTCGATCGACTGGAACAGCGACAGCCAGGTCGCGGGGTCGTCGAGCAGGCTCACCACCGCGGTGACGTCGCCGAGCTCTGGCACCGGCTCCGGGGTGGCCGCGTCCACGCGGACGACGTGCGCGCCGTGGTCGGCCAGCGCCCGGTCGATCCACGCGAGGCCGTCGCCGACGACCAGCCAGGTGCCGTGCAGCGCCGGCCGGGCCGGTGTGGTGACGGGGTGCCAGGCGACGCGGTGCAGCACCTGGGCCGGGCCGGCGGTGGGGCGCGGCGCGTCGAGCCAGTAGCGCCGGTGCTGGAACGGGTAGGTGGGCAGCTCGGCCCGGCCGGCCTCGGGCAGGGCCGAGGGCCAGTTCACCGGTGCGCCGGCGACGTGCAGCCGGCCGATCGCGGTGAGCAGGGCGTCGATCTCCGGCTCGGCACGCACC
>NZ_BOMI01000234.1 GCF_016862115.1 Paractinoplanes deccanensis | reverse complement strand
CCGACACTTTGCTGGCGGCGCTGGCGCGGCTGCACGTCGCCGGCGCGCCGATCGACTGGGCCGCGGTCGCCGGCCGCGCCCGGCCGAGCACGCTGGACCTGCCCACCTACCCCTTCCAGCACCAGCGCTACTGGCTCGACGCCGAGACCGGCACCAACCGCTACCGGATCGACTGGAGCCGGCTCGACCCCGCGCCGGCCGCCCGCCTGGACGGCTCCTGGCTGCTCGTCACCGGCGCGCCCGATCCCGCGCACGACCTCGTCGAGCGGGCGCTGGCCGAGCGCGGCGCCCAGGTGCGCCGGGTGACGCCGGAGCAGCTGAGCGGCGAGCCCGCCGCGACCGGCGTCATGTCGCTGCTGTCGTGGGACGACGGGGGAGCGGAGCACACGCTGGAGCTGCTCAGGACCGGCGCGCCCGGCCCCCTCTGGTGCGTGACCCGGGGCGCGGTCGCGGTCCGCGGCGACGACCTGACCGCCCCGGACCAGGCGCAGGTCTGGGGCCTGGGCCAGGTGGCCGCGATCGAGGAACCCGCCCGCTGGGGCGGTCTGGCCGACCTGCCGGCCGAGTGCGACGCCGCGCAGGCCGACGCCCTCGCCGAAGCCGTGGCCACCGGCGAGCGCCAGATCGCCGTCCGGCGGGGCCAGGCGTACGCGCGCCGCCTCGTGCCGGCGCCGGTCGGCCGGCGCAGGCGCCCGTTCCGGCCGCACGGCACCATCCTGATCACCGGCGGCACGGGCGCGCTCGGGGCGCACCTCGCCCACTGGGCCGCGGCGGAGGGCTTCGAGCACGTGGTCCTCCTGAGCCGCCGCGGGGCCGGGGCGCCCGGCGCGGCGGAGCTTCGCGACCGGCTGACCGCGAGCGGCACCCGGGTCACCCTCGAAGCCTGCGACGTCACCGACCGCGCACGGCTGGCCGAGGTGATCGGGCGGATCGGCGACCTCGCCGCCGTGGTGCACGCGGCCGGGATCCTGGACGACGGCACGATCGACGGTCTCACCGCCGAGCGGTTCGCCGCCGTCGTCCGGTCCAAGGCGCTCGGCGCCCGGCACCTCGACGAGCTGACCGCCGGCCGCGACCTGGACGCGTTCGTCCTGTTCTCCTCGGCCGCCGCCACCATCGGCGCGGCCGGGCAGGCCGCCTACGCCGCCGCCAACGCTGTCCTCGACGCGATCGCGCACCGCCGCCGGGCCGCGGGCCGGCCGGCCACCTCGATCGCCTGGGGGCCGTGGGCGGGCGCCGGCATGGCCGCGAGCGCGGCGGCCGAGCGCCGCCACCGCCGCACCGGGATCACGCCGCTCGCCCCGCGGACGGCGCTCACCGCGCTGCGCCAGGCGTGGGAGCAGGACGACACCGCGGTGACCGTCCTCGACGCCGACTGGTCCCGGTTCACCGCCGCGCCGGTCCTGCCGCTGCTGCGAGACCTGCCGGCCGTGCAGGGGATGCGCCGCGCCGCGCCGTCCGGCCCGGCGCCGCGCGACGCCCGCGCGCTGCTCGCCCTCGTGCGCGGCGAGTCGGCCGCGGTGCTCGGCCACGACAGCCCGGACGCGGTCCCGTCGTCCCGGGCCTTCCGGGATCTCGGCTTCGACTCGCTCACCGCTGTCGAGCTGCGCAACCGGCTCGCCGGCGCCACCGGGCTCGCGCTGCCGAGCTCCCTGGTGTTCGATCACCCCACGCCGGCCCGCCTCGCCGAGCACCTGGGCGCGGAGCTGGGTGGCGGCCGGGACGCGGACCCGGTGCCGGGCGTCGCCGCGCACGCCGTCGAGCCGGGCGACCCGATCGTCATCGTCGGCATGGCCTGCCGGTTCCCCGGTGGCGTGCGCTCGCCGGAGGACCTGTGGCGGCTGCTCGACGACGGGACCGACGCGCTGAGCACCTTCCCCGAGGACCGCGGCTGGGACCTCGGCGCCCTCTACGACCCGCGACGCAGCCGGCCCGGCACCTCGTACGTCCGGGAGGGTGGGTTCCTCGACGACGTGGCGGGTTTCGACGCGG
>NZ_BOMI01000233.1 GCF_016862115.1 Paractinoplanes deccanensis | reverse complement strand
AAGGAGACCCGGTGAACGTGTTCGCGTTCATCGAGGCGGAGAAGGCTGGCAAGCACAACGTCAAACGCGCGTGTGAGTTGCTCGAGGTCTCCAGGTCCGCCTACTACCAACGCCAATCCGGTGTGCCATCGCAGCGCCGGCACGTCGACGCCCAGCTCACTGAGCGCATCACCGCCGTGCACGCGATGTCGAAAGGCACCTACGGCGTGCCGCGGATCCACGCCGACCTCGCCGGCGCCGGGCTGCGGCACGGCCGTAAACGCGTCGCCCGGCTCATGCGAGCCGCCGGGCTCGCGGGCAAAAGCCCACGCCGATGGCGGGCCACCACCATTGCGGATCCGGACGCCGGCGCCCGTCCCGACCTCGTCGGCCGAGACTTCGCCGTCGACCCGGCAGCCGCCGACACCCGCTGGTGCGGCGACATCACCTACATCAACACGTGGCAAGGCTGGCTCTATCTGGCCACCGTCATCGACCTGGCCTCGCGCCGCATCGTCGGCTGGGCCGTCGCCGATCATCTCAAGACCGACCTGGTCGACGCCGCCCTGACCGACGCGCTCATCCGGCGCCGGCCCGCGTCCGGGCTGATCTTTCACTCCGATCGCGGCTGTCAATACACCAGTGCCCAGCACGCCCGTCTCGCCGCCGCTCACGGTATTCGCCTGTCGGTCGGCCGGCGCGGGCAATGCTGGGACAACGCCGTCGCCGAATCGTTCTTCTCCACCATCAAAACCGAACTCATCCACCGGCAGCCCTGGTCCACCCACCAAGCCGCCCGCCAGGCCATATTCGAGTACATCGAAGGCTGGTACAACACCCAGCGGCGGCATTCCAGCCTCGGCTACCTCAGCCCAGCCGCGTTCGAAGCCACCGCTTCACACCCACGGCCCATCAGCCTCGCCGCCTGAATAAGATCAACACATCGACCTTGTCCGTCAAAACGGGTCAGGCCCACCCTGACCCGTCTGGCCTGCGGGTTTGAGATCGGCGTGACAACGGCTTGGCGTTACGTCCGCGAGGTAATCGACCTCCTCTCCGCCACCGCCGACGACCTTGATACGGCGATGGCCAGGATCCGGCTGCTCGCCTACGTGGTGCTCGACGGCACTCTGATCCCGATCGACCGGGTCGCCGACCACAAGCCCTACCTGGCCTGATCGCGCCTGCTTAACGACCGAAGCCCCTCGGTCAATATTTTGACGGGAACATGCATCGGTGATACGCGAGAGAAGCCGCATTGACTTCGTGGCCTTCGATGGTGCGCAGTGTCGCCCTAGTGGTATGAGTCGATTTGATGTGAAAGTCGTCCTCGACGACGATCGCGCCGTTGTCGAAGAGGACGTGACAGTTCGGGCACAAACATAGAAGGTTGTCAGGAGTGTCGGTCCCGTCATGTGGACGACCGAGCGGCCGGATGTGGGCACCCTCGGCGTAACCTCGACCATCGATTGCCAGCCTTATATCGCACACCTGGCAGGTGTAATCATGCAGTTCCTTGACGGCTCTTGCCAGGCCGGCCGCGCGGACGATCCGGTCGGCGACGCCGGTGCGTCGCCCAGGGGCTGTCGTACCTTCTGGAAGTTCTGGCCTATGTGTCGTAGCCGCGGGATTTGCGGCGCTTCCCGCCTTCGGGTCGATTCGGGTTAGGCGGTAGCGGCAAACCAAGAAGCCGCGCCGACCCCGCTCCTGCCATGTCCGTTCAACCATAAACAGGCCGTCGTATCGGTACCCGGTTGCAGGGGCGTAAGGATTCTTGGGGTCGGGTCCGCGAATGACGCGTACCGGTGCGGCGGCGAGGTGGCTTGTGATGAGGGCGGCATTGCCGACTGCGTCAGGGGTCTGATCGGCGATTTGGAGGCCGGTGTTTTGATCACGTCCTCCGTGGCCGGTGTAGGTAATCACGTCACCGTAGTCTTCGTCGTCCTCATATCCCCCAGATACAACGATGGACTCGGCGCCGGTGTCTTTCGTGCCTACGATGCCAGCTTGTAGCGCACGATGGACTCGATGCTCCGCTACGGTCTCACGGTCGGCGAAGACAGTGCCCACAGCGACACCCGGCACTTCGCCGAAGCCGCGAAACACCGTCGCATCGATCTCGAAGTAGTCGAGGACGAGCCTTGCCCTCGCCTCGTCAAGCTTCTGCACAGCGGCGAGCGCGAACCGCTCGAGAGCGGCATCGTCGGCCAGCAGTTCGTAGGCTGCTTCCGATAGCCCTAGAAGCGGGTTTCGCTTGTTAACCCATCGGACTGCACCCGAGCCGTGCGCGGCTGGTGCCTTTTCGGTGCTCTCAAGCTCCCATAGGTCCGATTTGGCCAGAGCGAGAACGGGGTAGGCAGCGACATCGGCCTCTGTGCTCCCGCTCAAGGTTGCGATCGCGGAGCCCAGCTCGGTTCGAATGTCCGACCACCGACTAAGACGGGCCTCACCCTTGCACGCGCGCTTGGCGGCCCACACCAACGCGACGGGCTGATGAACGGAAGGCATGCCGTTACTCCGCCCCAGGCGTAAGCGAGCAAGCGAGGCCGTCACGTCGTGAAGGTCCATGAGCAGGCTCCCGCGAGTTGTAGGGTGCAATTTTCGACCGACCCTATCCTGAGGGGAGGGTACGACACTTTCCGCCGCGGCTCAGGGACATGCCGCCGCCACCCGCAGGTCGTCGAGCGCAATCAATGACGCACCGGCCTGGTGATCGCTTAGTGCAGCAGCGCGATGGCCCGGACGGCCGCGGCCGCGTTGATCGGCTGGGCAGTTAGCGCGAACTCGTCGGTCCACCGCGTTGCGACGGTTGGTGCCCTGGCGGAAACCCGCGATACAGGTTGTCAATGGTGGATCCACCCCGGGCACGTCTCACCCGGGGCGAGACGTGCCCGGGCGATGACGTGATGTTCCTACGAACGCGGTTTTCCACAGGTGGTTTCCTGTGTAGCGGCGACTGTGGATAAGTCGAGGTCGCCACGCTCGACTGGTGCATCTTCGTCGCATGAACGATGCCGAAGCCGTACGGGTCCATCTGGTCCGGATCGAAGGTTTGATCGCCAAGCACGGATGGGCGATCCAGGGGGTTGGCGGGAGAACACCCGCTGACCCCGGTTGTTTCTACACTGTGGGGCTGACCGCGGCCGGCCGGCCGGAGCTGTGTCTGGCGGCGCTGTCCCCGCCGCTATCTGCCCAACTGCTCAATGCTGCCGTGAAGATCCATCTCGGCGCAGAGTTGAAGCACGGCGATGAAACGGGCGACGTCGCTTCGGTGCCGCTGCGGGTGATCAGCGCCCCGGAGCTGGAAATGAACGTCGCCCAGGCGCTCTACGGACCCCAAGTCCTAGCTGTACAACTCGTTTGGCCTGATAGTGAAGGAAACTGGCCGCCCAGTTCCCGCATGGCGCAGCGATTGTTCGGAGAACCATGGTGGTGACCTGACCAGCGATCAACTCGGACTACAAACGCAGCTTGCGGGACAGTTCGCGCACGAAAGGAAGCTGGCCGGCGGTGACACTGGCGACCTGATGGTTAGGCTCGACTGGTCGTCGAGGAGATTGCCGCGCCGCTATGGCGCCAGTGCCTCCGACCGGGTATTTGTGGCGGCGAGCGGCGTGGTGATGCACCGTTGTAGCTTCGCTGGGTCACCGCAAGGCCGGCGGTGGTGCGAGCGATCGACTCGTTGTTCGGTCGTAGGGATGCCGAGGTGCTGGGCGAGGTACCGGCCGAAGGCGTCGAGGATGACGAACGCCCAGCCCTCGGCCGCCGCCTGCCGCGACGCCTCGTGCAGATCGGGCCGGCTGGAGGCCAGCATCGCGATGCCGCTCGATCAGCTCGCTGCTAACATCGGTGGCGATGACCCGCACCACCAGACTTTCCGCACGAACAGCGCCGGCGGACCGGGTGGTTCCGACCGGCCGCATCGGCTGCATCTTGACCACTGGCAACCTGTACACCGTGGTCAGTGGCGAAGCCTGGGCCACCCCGTCCACCGCCGACGTGCTTATCGGGGACCCTGGCCGGATCGACCCGTACATGCGTGATGCCTAG
>NZ_BOMI01000232.1 GCF_016862115.1 Paractinoplanes deccanensis | reverse complement strand
GGGAAGCGCTCGTACAGCTCGCGGCCCATCCCGGCACGCTGTGACCCCTGACCCGCGAACACGAACGCCACACGCGGCTTGGCCGAGGCCACGCCACGAGCCACCTCGGCGGGTGCCCGGCCCGCCCCGGCCAGCAGCACGGCCCGGTGCGGCAACTGGGCGCGATGCGCGGCCAGCGTCAGCGCCACGTCCGCGGCCGGCTCGGAAGAGACGCGGATCTGCTCGACCTGAGCGTCCAGCGCGGCCTCGTCACGGGCCGAGACGAGCCACGGCACCACCACATCCGCTGCCGCCGGGCGCGCCGGCCGGGCGGGCCCCTGCTCCAGGATCACGTGCGCGTTCGTGCCGCTGATCCCGAAGCTCGACACGCCGGCCCGCCGCGGGCGCCCGCTCGCCGGCCACTCCACCGAGCCGACGGCGAGCTCGACCGCGCCGGAGGACCAGTCGACCTGTGCGGACGGCGTGTCCACGTGCAGCGTCGGCGGCACCAGGCCGTGCCGCATCGCCATCACCATCTTGATCACACCGGCCACACCCGCGGCGGCCTGTGTGTGCCCGAGGTTCGACTTGATCGACCCCAACAGCAGCGGCGTCTCCCGGCCCTGCCCGTAGGTCGCCAGCAGCGCTTGGGCCTCGATCGGGTCACCGAGCCGCGTGCCGGTGCCGTGCCCCTCGACCGCGTCGACCTCCGTGGGGGCCAGGCCCGCGTTCGCCAGCGCCTGCCGGATCACCCGCTGCTGCGACGGCCCGTTCGGCGCCGTCAGACCGTTCGACGCGCCGTCCTGATTGACCGCCGAACCGCGCACCACCGCCAGCACGGGATGACCGTTGCGCTCGGCGTCCGACAGCCGCTCCACCAGCAGCACGCCGACACCCTCGGACCAGCCGGTGCCGTCGGCCGCGTCCGCATACGCCTTGCACCGGCCGTCCGCCGCCAAACCCCGCTGCCGGCTGAACTCCACGAACGCCCCCGGCGTCGCCATCACCGTCACACCACCGGCCACCGCCAGATCACACTCACCCGACCGCAGCGACTGCGCCGCCAGATGCAACGCCACCAACGACGACGAACACGCCGTGTCGACCGTGACCGCCGGGCCCTCCAGGCCGAACGTGTAGGCCACCCGCCCGCTGACCACGCTGCCCGCGCCGCCGCTGGCGAGCAGCCCCTCCAGCTCGGCGGGCACCTGCGCCAGGCGGGAGCCGTAGTCGTGGTACATGGCACCGGCGAAGACGCCCGTGCGGCTGCCCCGCAGCGAGGCCGGGTCCAGGCCGGCCCGCTCGAACAGCTCCCACGACGTCTCCAGCAGCAACCGCTGCTGCGGGTCCATCGCCAGCGCCTCGGCCGGCGAGATGCCGAAGAACGCCGCGTCGAAGTCGCCGGCGTCGTGCAGGAAACCGCCGAACCGGGTGGTGGACCGGCCGGCCCGGTCGGGGTCGGGGTCGTAGAGGTCGCCGACGTCCCAGCCGCGGTCGGCGGGGAACCCGGTGATGCCGTCCGCTCCGCCGAGCACCAGCTCCCACAGGTCCTCGGGCGACCGGACCCCGCCCGGATAGCGGCAGGCCATGCCGACGATCGCGATCGGCTCGCCGGCTGCCGCCGTCGTCGCGGCGGACGGCGTCGCCGTGTCGCGGGCACCCACCAGCAGGCCGGCCAGGTGCTCGGCCAGCACGGCCGGCGACGGGTAGTCGAAGACCAGCGTGGCCGGCAGCCGCAGCCCGGTCGCGGCGGCGAGCGCGTTGCGCAGCTCGACCGCCATCAGCGAGTCGAAGCCGAGGTCACGGAAGACCCGGTCGGCGCCGACCGCCTCGGCCGACGCGAAGCCGAGCACGGTCGCGGCGTCCCGGCGCACGACGTCGAGCAGCACGGCGTGCCGTTCCGCCGGCTCCAGCTCGGCCAGCCGCGCCCGCAGCCCGGTGCCGTCGCCGTCAGCGCCGGCCGCCGGTCGCGCGGCGGGCCGGACCAGCCCGCGCAGCGGCGGCGGCACGGCGGTGTGGCGGCCGAGGAGCCCGAGGTCGAGGCGGAGCGCCACCGGCACCGGGTCGGCTCCGGCCAGGGCGGCGTCGAAGGCGCGCAGCCCCTCGTCGAGGGTGAACCCGCCGACGCCGGCCCGCCGCATCCGCGCCACGTCGGCGCCGGCGAGGGCGCCGGCCATCCCCCCGTCGCCGAGATCCCACCGGCCCCACGCGATCGAGGTGGCGGGCAGGCCGGCGGCGCGGCGGCGCCGGGCCAGGCCGTCGAGGAACGCGTTGGCGGCGGCGTAGTTGGCCTGCCCGGCCGCGCCGAGCGTGCCGGCGGCCGACGAGAACAACACGAAGGCGTCGAGGTCGCGGTCGCGGGTCAGCTCGTGCAGGTGCCACGCGGCGACGGCCTTCGGGGCCAGCACGGCGGCGACGCGCTCCGCGGTCATCGTCTCCAGCAGGCCGTCGTCGACGATGCCGGCCGCGTGCACCACGGCGGTCACCGGGTGCTCGTCGAAGAGCCGCGCGAGCGTCTCCCGGTCGGACACGTCGCCGGCCACGACGGTCACCGAGGCGCCGAGCGCGGTGAGCTCCTCGACGGCGCCGGCACTGCCGCTCCGGCTGACCAGCAGGAGGTTCCGGACGCCGTACGAGCCGGCCAGGTGCCGGGCGATCGCGACGCCGAGTGCGCCGGTGCCGCCGGTCACCAGCACCGTGCCGTCGGCGCGCCACGGCGTGGGTACCGCCTCGGCCCGCTGCCGGACCAGCCGCGGCACCAGCAGCCGGCCGGCCCGGACGGCGATCTGCGGCTCGCCGGTGGCCACGGCGAGCGCCGACGAGCCCTCGTCGTCGGTGTCGATCAGGACGATGCGGTCCGGGTGCTCGGCCTGCACCGACCGGACCAGGCCCCACACCGCCGAGCCCGCCGGGTCGGTGAGGTCGCCGGGCCCGGCGGCGCCCTGGGTCAGCACGACGAGCCGTTCCCCGGCGGGGTGGTCCTCGGCCAGCCATCCGCGGACCGCCTCCAGCGACTCGGCGACGGCGGTCACCGGGTCGGAGGACTCGCTGCGGCGCAGCACCTCGTGGCGGGCTGCGGTCGCGGCCGGCGCGGCGACCGGGACCCACTCGAGCCGGAAGACATCGCTGCGCCGGTACGCGGCGAGCTGCTCGTCGGAGACCTCGCGGAAGGTGAGAGCGTCCACCGAGAGCACCGGGCGGCCGGTCTCGTCGGTGGCGGTCACGGCGACCGCGTCCGGTCCGGCCGGAGCCAGCCGCACGCGCAGGGCCGAGGCGCCCGCGGCGGTCAGCGTCACGCCCTGCCAGCCGAACGGGAGCCGGCCGGAGCGGCCCGGCTCGGCGCCGAGCGCGTGCAGGGCCGCGTCGAGCAGCGCGGGGTGGATGCCGAAGCCGTCGGCGGGGAGGCCGTCGAGCGCGACCTCGGCGTACCGGTCGTCGCCGTGGCGCCAGACGGCCCTGACGTTCCGGAAGGACGGACCGTAGTCGAATCCGGCCGCCGCGAGGCGGTCGTAGAGGTCGTCGAGGTCGTCCGGCACGGCGCCGGTGGGCGGCCAGGCCGGCATCGCGGGCGCTTCCGGCCGGTCGGTGCCGTCGAGGATGCCGGAGGCGTGCCGGGCCCAGTCACCGTCCGGCTGCCGGACGTGGACGGTGAAGGATCGCGCGCCGTCGATGTCCTCGTCGACGGCCACCTGCACCGCGACTCCCCCGTCGGCGGGCAAGGTGAGCGGCGCTTCGAGGGTGAGCTCGCGGACCCGGGCGTGGCCGGTGGCCTGTGCCGCGCGCAGGGCCAGCTCGGCGAAGACCGTGCCGGGCACGAGCGGCGCGGACCGCACGACGTGGTCGGCCAGCCACGGCTGAGCGGCGGCCGACAGCCGGCCGGTGAGCAGCAGGCCGCCGGAGTGCGGAAGCGCGACGGCGGCGCCGATCAGCGGGTGCTCGGTGGCTTCGAGGCCGGCCGCGGTCACGTCGCCGGGGCGCGCGTCGCCGTCCCGCAGCCAGTAGCGCCGCCGTTGGAAGGGGTAGGTGGGCAGGTCGGCCAGCCGGCCGGCGGGCAGCACCGCGGCCCAGTCGACCGCGGCACCGGCGACGTGCAAGCGCGCCAGCGCCGTCAGCAGCGCCTCGT
>NZ_BOMI01000231.1 GCF_016862115.1 Paractinoplanes deccanensis | reverse complement strand
CCGAGCCCGGTGTGCGGCCATCGATGCAGAGCTCCTATGCATAACGTCCTTGTAGAGCCGGGACCGCGCGGGCTAGCGTGCCCGTCATGAGCGAAGTGACGATCACCGATGCGGCCCTGATGCGGGTGATGGCGCATCCGCTGCGCATGCGGATCGTGGGGTCGCTGCGGGTCGACGGACCCGCGACCTCGGCGATCCTGGCCCGCCGGCTCGGCACCGACTCGGGGCAGACCAGCCATCATCTGCGGCTGCTGGCGCGGCACGGGTTCGTGGCCGACGCGCCCGAGCTGGGCCGGGGCGCGCACGGGCGGGAGCGCTGGTGGCGGGCCGCGCACGCGACGACGGTCTTCGACGGGGACAACCGGGAGGACGGCGTCGCCGTCGAGCGCGCCTCCCGTACGGCCTGGGGTGCTTGGATCGAGGCCTTTCACGCGCAGGTCGCGCAGGGGCGCTGGAGCGAGGAGTGGCAGCGTGCCGCGGACGGCTCCGACCAGGTGATCCGTACGACGCCGGAGCGGCTCGACCGGCTTCGCGAGCAGATCTGGCAACTCGTCGAGCAGGCGCGCACGAACGAGCCGGGCGCCGAGCAGGTGCTGGTCGTGCTCCAGACCTACCCGCACCGCGCCTCATGAGCGGCTCGCTCTGGCGCAATCGGGAGTTCAACCTGCTCTGGGGGTCGCAGACCCTCTCCGACCTGGGCGACGGCGTGGCGGCGCTGGCGTTCGCGCTGCTCGTGCTGGCGCAGACCGGCGATCCGGTCAGTGCGGGCCTGGTCGGCACGTTCGCCTCGGTGGCTCGGCTCGTGTTCCGGCTGCCCGCGGGAGTGGTCGCCGATTCGGTCGATCGGCGGCTGCTCATGGTCGCCTGTGATTCCGTACGGCTGCTGTGTTTTGCCGCCCTCGCCGTTGCCGTTTTCACGGACCACGCCGCGCTGCCGTTCATCATTGTCGCCGCCACTATCGACGCGGCGTGCGGAGCCATCTTCGGTACGACGGAAGACGCCTCCCTGCGCAGCATTGTGCCGTCCGCCCAGTTGCCGGACGCCGTCGCGCGCAACGAGGCCCGCTCCTACGGCGCCTCGCTGGCCGGGCCGCCACTCGGGGGCATTCTCTTCACCCTCGGGCACGCGATCCCGTTCGTCGCCAACGCCGTCTCCTATGTCGTCTCGCTCGTGGCGATCCTGGCCATTCGCAAGCCGCTCCAGGCGGAACGCCCGCCGGGACGGCAGAAAGCCTCCGAGGGCATCCGCTTCGTCCTCTCGCACCCGTTCCTGAGAATGCTCATGCTCATCGCGGCGCCGCTGAACTTCGCCATCAACGGCGTCATCTTCGCCGTGATCGTGGCCCTCCAGCGCGGCGGCACCGCCCCGCCGGTCATCGGGCTCGCCGAGACCCTCATCGCCGCCGGCGGCCTGCTCGGCGCCCTGGTCGCGCCCATGATCCAGCGCCGCTTCAGCCTGCCGGTGCTGGTCCGCGCGATTTGCTGGCTGGCCGCGGCCCTGTTGGCGAGCGCCGCCCTGCTGACCGACGGAATAGCCGCCGCGGTGCCGGTCGGCCTCACCATTTTCCTCGGGCCCGCGTGCAATGCCGCGCTTTTCGGCTATCAGGCGGCGATCACGCCCGACCACCTTCAGGGCCGCGTCATCAGCGTCATCATGGTGGCCGCCACGTCCCTGGCCGCGCTCGCGCCTCTCGCCGCCGGTTCCCTGGTGGCCGCCTTCGGCGCCCCGCCGGCGATTCTCTTCTTCGCCGCGGTGGTCGCGGTCCCCGCATTGGCCGCCTCATTCAGTACGGGGTTGAGCACAACCGCCGAAAGGACCCCGCGCCCGCGCTGTCGGAGTGATGACAGCGGCGGCCCGCCATTCGATGATGAACCCGCCAGGACGGTCACGGATGACGCGGGAGCGGCATGGACGAGGTGCTGGACACGCCCGGCGGCGTACGAGATCTGGATCCCGAGGGTCTGGCCGCGTGGTCGGCGCTGGTGTCGTCGTGGTTCGACACCATGGTGGAGCGCACGGCCGGTGAGACCGACCAGGTCCGCTTCGCCAATCCGCTCGGGGTGAAAGCGCCGCTCGCTGAGCGCCGGATCAGCTGGGACGCGTTTCCCCGCCCCGTCAAGGTGCGGTTCCCCGGCGATCCCGAGGGAGCACGCCGCGCCGCCGACGAGTTTCGCAGTCTGGGCGATTACTACGGCGTGACGTTCCATTCCGTACGCGATGGGGAAGCGCACGAAGTGGTCCTGCCCTACCGCCCGCAGGACGAATACTGCGAGTGGTACGTGGACCGCGCGCCCGAGACGGGCCGGATGCGGCGGATCGTGTTCACCTCGGAGGGGCACGAGTACTGGCGCTTCCTCGCCGAGACCGATCGCGCGCTGCTGCTGCGGCTCTACCACGAATTGGTCGGGCCGCGGGTGCGCGAGGAGGACCTCTATTTCGACACCGACGTCGCCTTTCGCGCGGCGCCCGGTGAACCGTTGCGGCTCTATCAGCGCAAGGGCGCGTACAACCCGTACAACGTCTGGAACACCTCCGCCGGACTCGCCCACCTGACCCATCCGGAGAACAGCTTGTACGGGGAGATCTCGCTGGCCGCGGCGGCGAGCATCCCGCGCGCCGACGCGGACGGCACGCCGATCACCGACGCCGGCCGCCTCGTGTGCAGCGCCGGCCTCGGCGATCCGAACCGGTCGAGCGACCCCACCATCAGCACGGACGTGAACGATCTCGTCCGGCAGGGCCTGTCGGTGACGCTGCGCGACCCGGTCGGGATCTACATCACGGCGCTGGACGACGCGGCGGTCTCCGGTCCGGAGGGCGAGGACCTGTCGTCCTGGTGGCGCCCGATCCGCGGCCGCGCCGGCCGCACCGTGCGCGCCGAGCTGGCAGCGCCCCCGGACGCCCCGTTCGGCCTGGAGGACGTGCTGGTCAACGGCGTCCCGTTGCGCTACGGCGGCCAGCTCGCCGAGGTCATGACCATGTCCCTGTACGGCGCCGCGGACGACCTGGGTCTCGGCGCGCCGCCCGCGCTGCCGGCCAACCAGCGATGCTGCGCGGCCGACGACAACCCGGACGTGCTGCGGCTGGTCGCCATCGACGCGCCCTGCCCGGACGGGTGGCACAGCGCCTTCGCGGGTCCGTCCGCTCTCCGGCGTCGCCGGCCCCCGTCGCGGCCGGTCCGGGCCGGCGACCCCTTCCCGTGAGCCTCGCGGAACCCCTGCTCGACCTGGACGACATCCAGGCGCACGTGCTGCGCGGCTTCCGGCAGGACCACCATCTCGTGCTGGGCTGGCGGTTGCGGGACGCCGCACCGGACACGGCGGCCCGGCAGCTCCTGGCCGCGGTCGAAGGACGGGTGAGCTCGGCGCGCTCCCGCTCGCCCGGCTGCGCGGTGGCCCTGTCGCCGCGCGTCTTCCGGGTGCTCGGCCACGACGACATGGCGACGCTCGACGAGGCGTACGCCGTGGGCATGGCCCGGCGTACGTACCTCCGGGACCCACCCAGCACCCAGTGGACGGTCGGCGCCCCCGGCCGCGAGATCGACATCCTGGTGATCCTGGCCGGCGAAGACGCCACGCGGCTCGCCGAGGCGGCCGCCCCGCTGCGGTCGCTCACCGGCGCCGACCTCGTCCACGAGCAGGAGGCCCACCGCCTGCCCGGCCACGTCGAGCACTTCGGCTTCCGTGACGGCATCTCCCAGCCCATGCTCCGCGGCGTCGTCGACGAGCTCGGCACGCCCCTGGTCCCCCGCCGGCCCATGCCGCCGATGCCCGACCACCGCGAGTACGCCGCGCCCGGCGACGTGCTGGTCTGGCCCGGCCAGTTCCTCTTCGGCCTGCCCCGCCAGAGCGAGACGTCACCCACCCGCCCGGCCCCGCCCCGCCGCGTCCCCGCCCTGGCCCGCAACGGCTCGCTGCTGGTGTATCGCAAGCTCGACCAGGACGTGCCCGCCTTCCTCGCCGACACCGCCCGCATGGCCGCTCAGCTGGGCGCCGACCCCGCCGACATCAGGGCGCAGCTCGTCGGGCGTCACCCCGACGGCCGCCCGCTCGTGCGCCCACCGTCGGCGACACACGCCGAGCACAACCACTTCGGGTACGACACCGCGTTCCCACCCGTCCCGGACGGCGTCCGCGGCGCCGACCCCGACCCCGACGGCCTCCGCTGCCCGCTGGCCGCCCACATCCGCAAGGTCAACCCCCGCGACCAGGAGACCGACAAGGGCCCACCTTCGGCAAACCTGACCTTCGCGATCCTCCGCCGCGGCATCACCTACGGCCCGCCGGGGCCTGCCACGGCCGAGCGCGGCCTGCTCTTCATGTGCTACCAGACCGACATCACCCAGCAGTTCGAGCTGCTGGCGCAGCGCTGGGCCAACAACCCCGAACGCCCACGCCAGGGCCTCGACAACGGCATCGACCTCCTGATCGGCCGCACCCGCCCCGGCACCGAGCGCCGAGCACGCCTCCTCCAGGGTGAGGTCACCACCCTCATCGACTACATCCACCCGCGCGGCGGCGCCTACCTCTTCACTCCGTCCCTGTCGGCGCTGCGCACCCTGTCGAGATAGGGCCGCCCGCGCGTCGTTGCTCCCGCGGCCGGGCCCCTCGCCCGCCGCGGTGATCGTTCTTCGGGGGGCGCTCCCGCCCGCGCGCCTGCCGGCCACACCGCCGCCGCCG
>NZ_BOMI01000230.1 GCF_016862115.1 Paractinoplanes deccanensis | reverse complement strand
TGCCCGCCGGCACGACCCCGCCGGCCGGTGGCAGCTTCACCAATCCGGTCGTCTGGCAGGACTTCGCCGACGGGGACATCATCCGCGTCGGCGACGCGTACTACTACTCCGCCTCGACCATGCACTACTCGCCCGGAGCACCCATCCTGCGCTCCTACGACCTGGTCAATTGGGAGTACGCGGGGCACTCGGTGCCCCGGCTCGACTTCGACTCCGCCGCCTACGACCTCAGCGGGGGCCGGGCGTACGTCAAGGGCATCTGGGCCTCCGCGTTCAACTACCGGCCGAGCGACGCGACCTACTACTGGCTCGGGTGCACCGAGTTCAACCGCACCTACGTGTACACCTCGGCGGCGATCGGCAGCGGCTGGGCCAAGCGGGCGCGGATCAACAAGTGCTACTACGACGCCGGCCTGCTGTTCGACGGCACGACGCCGTACGTCGCGTACGGTAACGGCACGATCAGCGTGGCGCAGCTGTCGCCGGACCTCACCTCGGAGGTCCGGTCGCAGACCGTCTACACCACACCGTCGAGCATCGGCACGCTCGAGGGCGCGCGCATGTACAAGCGCGGCAACTACTACTACATCTGGCTCACCCGTCCGGCCAACGGCCAGTACGTGCTGCGCTCGACCAGCCCCTGGGGGCCGTACGAACAGCGCCAGGTGCTGCTGGACCTGCCCGGGCCCATCTCCGGCGGCGGCGTCCCGCACCAGGGCGGCCTGGTGCAGACGCAGAACGGCGACTGGTGGTACATGGCGTTCACCGACGCCTACCCCGGCGGCCGGATGCCGACGCTCGCCCCGATCACCTGGAGCGGCGACGGCTGGCCGGTGCTGCAGACCGTCAACGGCCGCTGGGGCACCTCGTACCCGAAGCCCGCGATCAGCACCACGAGGACCGTGCAGCCGATGATCGGCCCGGACACGTTCACCGGCACGTCGCTGGCGCCGCGCTGGGAGTGGAACCACAATCCGGACACGTCGAGGGTCAGCGTCGGCAACGGGCTGCGGCTCGCCACCGCCACCGTCACGAACGACCTCTACAACGCGCGCAACACGCTGACGCACCGGATCCAGGGCCCGGCGTCGACCGCCACCATCCAGCTGAACTACTCGGCGATGGCCGACGGCGACCGGGCCGGGCTCGCCATGCTGCGTGACCGGTCGGCGTGGATCGGCGTCCGCAAGGACAACGGCGTCACCCGCGTCTCGATGACCAACGGCCTGACCATGTCCACCGGCAGCTGGGCCACGACCGGCACCGGCACGGAAGCCGCCGGCGCCACCGTCTCGGGCGGCACGATCTGGCTGCGGGTCACCGCGAACATCCAGCCCGGATCCGGCCGCACGGCGACGTTCTCGTACAGCACGAACGGCAGCACGTTCACCACGCTCGGGCCGGCGTTCGTGATGAACAACGACTGGCAGTTCTTCATGGGCTACCGCTTCGGCATCTTCAACTACGCCACGAGAGCCCTTGGCGGCGCGGTCACCGTGAACCGGTTCGACCTGACGGCGCCGTAGTCCCGTCCCCCATCACCCCTAAGGAACCGATGTGAAGAGATCCCGATGGCTGGCCGCCGTCACGGCCGCCGCGACCGCGCTGGCCGGTGGGCTGCTCGCCGTGGTGAACGCCCCCGCGGCCTCGGCCGCGACCATTGACACCAGCGCCTGGTACGTGCTGGTCAACCGCAACAGCGGCAAGGCCCTCGACGTCTACAACCTGGCCACCAACGACGGCGCCCGGATCACCCAGTGGACCCGCAACGACGGCAACCAGCAGCAGTGGCAGTTCGTCGACTCGGGCAACGGCTACTACCGGGTCAAGTCGCGGCTGTCCGGCAAGGTCCTCGACGTCAGCAACAACTCCACCGCCGACGGCGCCGCGATCGTGCAATGGACCGACAACAACGCCGCCAACCAGCAGTTCAGCGTGCAGGACATCGACGGCTACATCCAGCTGATCAACCGCAACAGCGGCAAGGCCCTCGAAGTCCAGGGCGCCTCCACCGCCGACGGCGGCAACATCGTGCAGTACGCCGACTGGAACGGCACCAACCAGCAGTGGCAGCTCGCCCGGGTGGGCGGGTCCACCCCGACGACGCCGCCGCCGACCGGGTCCTGCACGCTTCCGTCCTCCTACCGCTGGAGCTCGACGGGGGCGCTGGCGCAGCCGCGGTCGGGCTGGGTCTCGCTCAAGGACTTCACGACCGTGCCCTACAACGGACGGCACCTGGTCTACGCGACCACGCACGACACCGGCACGACGTGGGGCTCGATGAACTTCGGCCTGTTCACGAACTGGTCCGAGATGGGCTCGGCCTCGCAGAACGCGATGTCGTCGGCGGCCGTCGCGCCGACGCTGCTCTACTTCGCGCCGAAGAACATCTGGGTGCTGGCGTACCAGTGGGGTTCCTGGCCGTTCATCTACCGGACCTCCAGCGACCCGACCAACCCCAACGGATGGTCCGCGCCGCAGCCGCTGTTCACCGGCAGCATCACCGGCTCCGGCACCGGCCCGATCGACCAGACGCTGATCGCCGACGGGCAGAACATGTACCTGTTCTTCGCCGGTGACAACGGCAAGATCTACCGCGCGTCGATGCCGATCGGGAACTTCCCCGGCAACTTCGGCTCGTCCTACACCACGATCATGAGCGACACGACGAACAACCTGTTCGAGGCGCCGCAGGTCTACAAGGTGCAGGGCCAGAACCAGTACCTCATGATCGTCGAGGCGATCGGCGCGAACGGCCGCTACTTCCGCTCGTTCACCGCCTCCAGCCTGAACGGGTCGTGGACGCCGAACGCCGCGACCGAGAGCAACCCGTTCGCCGGCAAGGCCAACAGCGGCGCCACCTGGACCAACGACATCAGCCACGGTGAGCTGGTGCGGGTCAGCGCCGACCAGACCATGACCGTCGACCCGTGCAACCTCCAGCTGCTCTACCAGGGCCGCTCGCCGAGCTCGGGTGGCGACTACGGTCTGCTGCCCTACCGGCCGGGCCTGCTCACCCGGCAGCGCTGAGAAGTCCGTGCCCTGGCCGCCGTCACCCGGCGGCCAGGGCCGGTCGTATGCGGAACGAGCTCGCCGCACGGAACTCGGCGGTGTCCTTGATGTAGCCGATGCCGAACTCCGTACCGGTCCAGCGCAGAAGGAACTCGGGGTAGTTGAACGACCGCAGGATCACCGTGCCGGCCACCGGGCCCGGGCCGGGGCAGTAGGTGGCGTCCTCGCGGAAGATCTGGCTGTAGTCGAACGGGGCGACGTATCCCCGAAGCTCGTAGTGCCGCAGGTAACGGCCGTCGCCGGTGCGGAACGAGACGCACTTGGGGTCGGACAGGCCGTTGACGGCGGTGAAGGTCGCGCGGCGCCGGCTCTCGGCACCGCTGTCGCGATCGACGGCGGCCACGGCTACCACGTCGGTGTTCGCACCGCGGCTGAGATACCCGCCGCCGGCCCACTCGAGGGAGAGGGCGCCGAGCGGCACGGCGGTCGCCGGCGCCGTCGGCGGGCGCGCGACGGTGCGACTGGGCGCCGGGGCGGGAGTGCTGAAACGCGCCGTGGAGGCGGTGGGCGCCGGCGCGGCGATCGTGCCGGGGACGCGCTGCTCGGGCTCATCGGGCACGACCAGCGGGACGCTGACGGCCACGACCGCGGCACCGGCGACGATCCCGGCGATGAGTTTGCCCGCGACCGCCGCACCACCGGCCGCCGCACCACCGGCGGCCACACTGCCGGCCATCGCACCGCCGGCCACCGCACCGCCCGCCACCACGCCACCCGCCGCCGCGCCGGTGGCCGCCGCGATCGGGACGCTGCCGGCGGCGATCGGGGCCACGACGGCGTGGGCGAGCCCGGCCGGCACCGCGAGGGCGGGCAGGGTGGCCAGCAGCCTGTCGGCCGGCAGCTGCCCCTCGCCCGCCGCCGTGCAGGCGCGACAGCCGCGGACATGCCGGACGATGCGCTTGCGCCACAGCGGTGACGGCCGGCCGTCCCAGTCGGCCGTCACCGCGGCCAGGCCGGGGCAGGCCGGTCGCGCGGTGAGCGCCGCGACGACGGCTCGGGCGAGGTCGAGCTGTTCCCGGGTGCGCTGCACGCGGACGCCCGCGTGCGCGACGCTGATGGCGGCCGCCTCGGCGAGCTCGGCGCGGGTCAACCGGCCGGCGATCTCCTGCCACCACAGCGACAGCAGGCGACGGTCGTCGGGATCCAGCCATCGCGTGGCCGCGGCGACCTGGCGGCGCTGAGCGCTGAGCTGGGTGCGCAGCGCCGTGACGTCCTCGACCTCGGCCTGCGGATCCGCCTGCTCGGCGGCCTCCTCCAGCGGCCGGAGCCGGCGGCCGGCGGCGCGCTGCTGCTGCCGGTGGGTGCCGACCTGACGGACCGCGATCACGGCCAGCCAGGCCCGGAAGCTGCCGGGGGTGCGCAGCCCCGGCAGCTCGCGCACGGCTCGCAGCATCGTGTCCTGCACGACGTCGTCGACGTCCGCGGGGTCCTCGATCGCCGCGCTGACCAGGTTGTAGACCAGCGGCAGATGATCAGCGATCAGCCGCTGAAGAGCCCGGCCGTCGCCGTTGCGGGCCGCGGTGACGAGCTCGGCCACGTTCCGTTCCATAGCGACGACACCCTATGCCGCCCGTCACAGGAAAGAAATAGTGCGGGAACATGTTATCTGATCTTGGCTTGGGCAGTCGCAACGTCCGGAACTTTCGGATCGCTTCGCTTCCCAATATTCCGAGATCGGTGTCCTATCAGCACAAACACCCTGGTAGAACGTTTCAATTGCCGACTGAACTTCCGGAACACTTCCGGAAAGTATTGTTTCCCCGGCGTTTCCCGTGCCAGCATGACCCCACATCGAGGTTTGTCATTTTCGTGATGAGGGAGACCCCGTGACCGCCAGTCCTCCTGCCTCCTCCGGCCGCCGGATCCGGCTGCTGGCCGGCGTCGCGGCCGCCG
>NZ_BOMI01000229.1 GCF_016862115.1 Paractinoplanes deccanensis | reverse complement strand
GACCACCCAATCCAGCCGCTCGACCCGCTTGGACGGTGGGTCGGTGACGGGCATCAGTCCACCATCGCCCGCTCGGTCCGCGGCGTGCGCTCCCCGGGGTTCAACCACGACAGCCTCTCCTGTACGCGTGCGGCCAGCACGCCGAGATCCGGTACGCGGGCCGGGCCGCTCCGGGCCCGCAGGCGCGCCGCCTCCCGGCCGACGGCCGAGTCCATCTCGCCCGGCTCCGCCACCACGTCGGCGAGTCCCCGGGCCACCATCCCGGCGGCGTCGATCGGCGCCTCGTGTGCCGATGGCACGGCGCGGGCGTCCGCGGCGACCAGCACCCGGTCGAACGCGGCCAGCGCGTCCGCTCCGCAGCCGGCCGCCACGGTGTCGACCACGGCCAGCCACGGCTTGCCGGCGACCGGCTCCCGGGCCGGGTCCACCAGCCCCCAGGCGACCTTGGCGAGGAGGCCGAACTCGCGGCGCAGCACGAAGCCGGCGAACGTCACCGCTCCCCGGTCCAGGCCGGCCACGTCCACCCCGGCGCTGAACACCCGGCGGCCGCCGGCACCGTGGCCCGCCACCGGGCCGCCCCGGAGCACCGCCACCCGGACGTCGTCGTGCAGCAACGCGAGGTCCACGGCGACCTCGAGATCGGCGACCGACGCATCGTCCTCGGCATTGCCCGCGCCGGGATTGGCCAGGGTGACGTGGGCATACGTGCCGGCCCGGCGGATGTGGGCCCGGCCCAGGTCGACCCCGCCGCGGTGCCGGAACGCGCCGAGCAGACGCCGTGCCCGCCGGGTCGGCTGGCGCATGGCGTCGAAGACCCTCGGGCCCGCCTCGGGGTCGCGGACCAGCGCGGCGATGAACAGCGCCCGGTCGAGCTCCCGGTCCGGGCCGGCCGGGATCAGCTCGGGGAAGAGAGCCTCTCCGATCCGGAGAAGGTCGGCCATGCGCGGGGTGGCGTGGTGCGCGGCGATCCGGCGGTGGATCTCGCTCGCGTGGCGGGCCAGAAAACCGGCACGAGCCTGCCGGGACTCCTCGTGCACATAGTGGGCGGTCAACCGGTGCTGCCGATCGCGGGCCCGCCGGGGCGGCAGGTGCCGCAGCAGCTCCACGCCGCCGCCGAGGTGCGTGCCCAGCCGCGCCCGATCGGCCTCCCAGCCGTCGCGGAAGACGGGCGCGCCGAGAATCCAATAGGCGAGCTCGGGGGCGCTCGTCATTATTCCGCGATCCGGGTGCGCCTGATCCAGCGGAACGGGACCGGACCGTCCGCCGGCGATTCGCCGTCCGCTCTCCCGAAATGCTCGTAACCGCCGTAGTGGCTCACCTTGACGGTATCGGCAAGGTTGTCGACCCGTTGACGGCGGACGTCGGTCGGCAGCGATTCGGGGCCGCCCTCGAGAATGATGTCGAAAGTGCCCGTAGCACTGCCGGCGGAATTGTCCATGGCTAACTCCCACGCACGAGAACGGTCGGCCTTTCCTTTTCGAACGTAGGCTCAGCCGTTCCGCGGGCAAACCCTTAAACCGGTGCGGGCGGCCCCTATCCGGCCGCCCGGATGCTTTCCGGCATGGACGTCAGCCAGTCGTCGATCACGCGCGCGGTGCCGGCCGCCCCCGACTCCAGCATCGTGAAGTGGTCGCCGCCAACCTCGGCCGTGGCGGTGGCCGAGGGCCACGTCGCGCGCCACGGTGACTCCGTCTCGGCCGGGCGGACGAAGAGGGTGGGTGTCGTGACCGCCGGCACCTCGAACTCCGCGATCAGCTGCACGTAGCGGCCCATCGCGGAGAGCCGGGCGCTGGTGAAGGGCCCGAAGGACTCCTCGCGGGCGAAGAGCCCCTCGAGCATCGGTGTCGCGAAGTGCTCCATCGCGGCGCTGTCCGGCAGGTACGTGTCCAGCAGGGCCAGCCCGGCCGCGGGACGGCCCCGTTCCTCGAGCAGCCGCGCCAGGCCCTGGGCGAACAGGCCGCCGGACGAGTAACCGACCAGCGCGTACGGCTCGTCGCCGGCGATCTGGAGCAGGCCGGCGGCCAGCCATTCGACGACCGCGCCGGGCGACTCCGGCAGGGCCTCGGACTGCCGGAATCCGGGAATCGGGAGGGCGTGCACCTCGCGGAGGCCGCGCATCGCCGTCGCGAGCCGCGCGTACTGATGCGCTCCGCCCAGTCCCATCGGTGAGGGGACACAGATCAGGCGAGGCCGCGCGGGTCCCTCGGCCAGCCGCACCGGCGCGGCGATCTCGGTCAGCTCCGCCGGCGAGCGGAACCCTGGGCGCAGCCGCGCGACCGCGGACAGCAGCGCGAAGCCGTCGTCCCGGCGACCCGCCGCGACGGCGTCGCGGAACAGCGCGCCCAGCGTGTCCTCGCGGTCGGCCGGGGGCGCGGTGCCACCGGCGGCCGCGTGCAGGTGGCGGGCCAGCGCCCGGGCCGTCGGGTGATCGAAGACCGCGGTCGCGGTCAGCCGTACGCCGGTGGCCGCGCCGAGTTGGTTGCGCAACCGGATGGCCGCCAGCGAGTCGAAGCCCAGCTCGGTGAACTGGCCGTCCGGGTCGACGTCGGCACCCGAGCGGTGGCCGAGCACGGCGGCCGCCTCGGCGCGGACCAGGGCGAGGCAGTCGTCCTCGGTGCGCGGCGCCGGGCGGGAGCCGGCCGCGGCACGGCGCCGCGGGTTCAGCCGGTCCAGCAGCGGGGTCGCCGGGGCGCCGGCGAGACGCAGGCGGATCGGCACCAGGACGGGGTCGCCGGCGTCCAGGGCGGCGTCGAACAGGGCGAGCGCGTGCCGGTCGGTGAGCGGAACGACTCCCGACCCCGCCGTGCCGACCGTCGCGGTCATGGTGCTCCGGGTCTCCCACAGTCCCCAGGCCAGCGACTGGGCGGGCAGGCCCTGTGCCCGGCGCTGCCGGGCCAGGGCGTCGAGGTAGGCGTTCGCGGCCGCGTAGTTGGCCTGGCCGGGCGAACCGAACACGCCGGAGGCGGAGGAGAACATGACGAACGCGTCGAGCTCCCGCTCCCGGGTCAGCTCGTGCAGGAGGTGCGCGGTCCGGGCCTTGGCGGCGAAGACGGTCTCCAGCCGTTCCGCGGTCAGGGTGGCCACCGTGGCGTCGTCGAGCACCCCGGCCGCGTGGATGATCACTCGTGGGGCGAACTCGTCGAGCAGCGCCCGCAGGCAGTCGCGGTCCGTGATGTCGCAGGCGACGATCTGGGCCTGCGGCAGGTCCCGGCCGAGCTGGCCGGCGCCCGGCGCGTGCGGCCCCCGGCGCGAGACCAGCACGAGGTCGGTCACTCCGTGCTCGTGCGCCAGGTGCCGGGCGAGCAGGCCGCCGAGGGTTCCGGTGCCGCCGGTGATCAGCACCGGGCCGGCGCCGAAGTCGACACGCTCCCCGTCCCGGGCCGCGCCGGCGCGCACGAGCCGGGGCACGCGAACGCGGCCGTCGCCGTCCACGCGCAGCTGCGGCTCGTCGCAGACGGCCACCGCCGCCCGCGCCGTCGCCGGGTCGGCGGCGTCGACCAGCACCAGCCGGTCCGGATGCTCGGTCTGCGCCGACGCCAGCAGGCCCCACACCGCGGCCGCGTCCGGCATCGTCTCGCTGCCGGGGATCAGGACCAGCCATCGTTGCTCGTCGGCTGCCAGACGCTGTTGCACCCCGGCCAGGACGTCGGACAGGGCGACGCCGGCGCAGTCCCACACCGGCAGGTCGGCCTCGGCCCTGCCGAGCTCGGCGGCGTCGGCCCAGTCGACGGTGTAGAGGTCGCGCACCGGCGTCGCGGCGAGCCGCTCGGGCAGTGCCCGCAGGACCAGCGAGCCGACCGTGGCCACCGGGGCGCCGGCTATGTCCGTCAGGGCCAGGGACAGGTTGTCGCCGTCGGCCCGCAGCCTGACCCGGACCCTGGTCGCGCCGGTTGCGTGCACGGACACGTCCTGCCAGGCGAACGGCACCAGCACCGGCGCGTCCTCGCCGGACGTGTCCCGCAGGGCGGCGGTGTGCAGGGCGGCGTCCAGCAGCGCCGGGTGGATCGCGAAGGCGGCGGCCCGGTCGTGCTCCGACGGCGGCAACTCGACCTCGGCGTAGAGGTCGTCGGCGGCCTGCCACGCCGCCCGCACGCCCTGGAACACCGGGCCGTACTCGTAGCCGCGCTCGGCGAGCCGGCCGTAGAGGTCGGCTGTGGGAAGGGGGACCGCCTCGGCGGGTAGCCCTTCGACGGCGGGTGCCACCGGGCCTTGCTGGTCGAGCACGCCGGTGACGTGGCAGGTCCAGGGCTCGTCGTCGGCGGTGCGTGAGTAGATGCCGACGCGCCGTTCCGCGTCGACCGTGGTCTGCACCTCGACTGTTCCGTCCAGCACCAGCGGCGCCTGCACCGTCAGCTCGCGCAGCGTCGGCGCGCCGACCAGGTCACCGGCTCCGATCGCCCAGTCGACGAACTGCGTCCCCGGCACCAGCACCGTCCCGTTGACCGCGTGGTCCGCCAGCCACGGCTCCCGCGCCGTGGACACCTTGGCGGTGACCACCACGCCGCCGTCGGCCAGCCGCACCACCGAACCGCCGTCGTCGGTCTGGTCGAGCCAGAAACGTTGCCGCTGGAACGCATACGTCGGCAGATCGGCAGGAGCAACCGCCGGCAACACCGGCGTCCAATCCACCGCCACACCAGCCGTGTGCAAGACCGCCGCAGCACGCAACACATCAACCAGCCCGCCGCTGTCGCGCTTGAGTGTGCCGGTCACCGTGCAGTCGTCGACCGTCTCGACAATTCCCGGCAGCAACACCGGATGAGCCGACACCTCAACAAACCGGCGCAGTCCATCGCTGGCCGCCGAGCGCACCGCCGCCTCGAAACACACCTCGGCCCGCAGATTGGTGTACCAGTAGCCGGCATCCAGCCCGGCCGGATCGATCGCTTTTCCGGTCACTGTCGAATACCAGGGCACGTCGGCGGCGCGGAACTTCACGTCACCCAGCCGATCCTTGAGCACCGCCTCGACGGCCTCGACCTGCTCGGAATGCGACGCGTAATCCACGTCGACCCACCGGGTGCGCGCCCGGCCCCAATCCACCGACTCCAACGCGCGCCGGTCCCCCGACACCACGCACAAGCCCGGACCGTTGACCGCAGCCACCCCGACACCCGGAACGCCGGCCACCAACTGCCGAACCTCATCGGCA
>NZ_BOMI01000228.1 GCF_016862115.1 Paractinoplanes deccanensis | reverse complement strand
TCCTGTCGTTCCGTGCCCTCGTTGCCGGGAACTTCCACCTTTTCCAGCGACTTCACCGCGGGAGAGTAGTACTCGTCGAAAGCGTGATCGAGCGTTTCGTGAAGTTTGGCGCCCGAAAGGGCCGACGTCGAGGTGTTGGGTGGCCAGTCCGTGTTCTGAACGTAGTATCCGGATTCGTCGACGGAGCCCTCGTCGGTCAACAGGCGATCCAGTAACCGGGCGAACCGGCCGCCGAGGGCATTTCTCGGGCGCGCGCTTGCGTCACTCATAGGTCACCGTCCCTGCTTGTACGAAGTGTACTTCGCCGGCTCCAGCACGTCAGCCCCCCTGTGTAGTCCGATTGGCGTCACTTTCCCGGGCCGTCTGGCGAGAGGCGAGCTGCATGAACGTCCAGGCGCGCACCACGTAAAAATAGGAAATGAGCAGCGTATTGCCCAGGGCGACCAGAATTAGCAGCGCCCAGGACGGCCTATCGACCAGCAATACGGTGAAGTCGAGGTACTTGCGGATGTTCGGTAATGGGACTCGGCTTCGGTGCAGAATGAAAAGGGCACTCGCGAGGACGGAGATGGCCGCGGTGAGAGCCAGCGACGACCGGCTGGCGAACGTTCCCTCGAGGAGCCGGCGCGTCGGGCGATCGAAGCCCAGCCAGGCCGCCGCGATGGCGGGAAAGGCGAGAAGCACCGCGGGAGCGTCCGTTCCGAGGTCTGTGACGTCACCGCGTGAGATGCCGATCCCGACGGCCCAGACAAGAACGGTGGAGGCGATAGCCGCGACCAGGGCCCGGAATGTTGACCCCGGTGGCGTCTCGAAGAACAGAACCCGCAATTTCGGCGGAGCGTTCGATGCGGTGTGCTCGGGAAAGAACCGGGTGTAGAAATGCGCGTACGTCTGGCCGAGACGGCGACGAAAGCGGTAGTACGGCGGCGCAATGGACGAGGCGGCCGGACTCGAGGCGCCTTTCTTCAGGAAAACGTCGATCCCAGGACAGTCCTGCTGTGCGAGATAGAGGCCTTCCTCGCTCTGCACGATGAGGTGATAGCTCTGCGCGGTTCCCGCCGCCGCTATGGGGATCTGCAAGGCGACGGGCCGGGCGCCGAGCATGATCCGGGCAACGCCCTTGAGCCATGCGGTGGCCCTGCTGTCGCCGTCCGAGATCTGCAGCGTCGGAATGACCGTTCGTTCCAGGGTGAGCGAGATTCTGCCCCGATCGTCCGGAAACGCGACCGCCACGATGGCATAGTGCGTGGTCAGTTTTTCGGTGAGGGTCCGCGCCAATTCGAGAGAGTCGTCGTCCTGCACCTTCAGCTTCGCGAGCGCGGCCGCGCCGGCGGCACTGCCCTCGTGGCCGCCCGTTCCCCGCTGCATGATGTCGTTCAGAGCGGAGTGTTCCGCCTCCACCGCCTCGGGCGGCAGCTCGTCTTCACCCTTCAGCGCATATGCGGCCATCAACAGAGTTCGCAACGCCCTGGCCGTCAGTTGCAGATACTCCCGGTATGTCAGAGAAGTGACGCGTCCACCGTCACCTTGTGTTTCAGGGACCGTTGGCTCGGTTCGTAGACTTCGACGACTCGCAGCCGGCAATCGCCGGCGCAATGATCGTCGAAGCGAATAACTTGGCCTGCGCGAGGCTGACGTCCGTGTCCGAGACGGCGGACTTCTGCAACTTGAACGCCTGCTCGGCGGGAAGGCCGATGACGTGCGGCGCGCGGCTCGTCTGCTGAAGCAGCCGGCCGTGGCGGAAGTACACGTAGGTCGAGATGACGAAGAGGAAGACCACGAAGGCGAGCACCTTCAGGAGCACCAGCGTGGTCATCCCCATGCCGTCGAAGGAGACCAGCAGAAAGACGAGCGACGCTCCGCACAACAACAGCACCGTGGCGCGGACCCACACCGGCGGCTTGCGGGCGGCCTTGTCCGGCACGAAAGTCTCCAGTCACTCGGATCGAGATACTGGCAAAGTCTGCGCGCCGAAATGCGAAACGGTCGGACCGAGCGTGCGTCGCCCCGCCCGATGGGGATCAGCCGCCGCTCACGCTCCGGAGAGCACCCGCGACAGGGCGGTGGCCGTGTCGCGCGCCCGGCTGGCGTCCGCCTCGGTCGCCCAACCCTGACGCCACGGACCGGCGACGAACAGCAGTGCGTCGAGCGCCATGCCCGCCAGCTCGGGCGCGGGTGCGGCCAGCCGGACGTCGGGAGCCAGGTCGTTCTCGGCCACGGTTTCGAGGCGCTCGCCGAACTGCCCTCCGCCGGGCAGCGACGCCGCGACGATCGCGGCGGCCGCGACTACTTGATCCGGGAAGTACTCCCGTCCCAGCAGCTCCGGCTGGTCCTTCACGAACAGGAACATGTGCTCCAACGCTGTTGCCCACCGCTCGGAAGGCCGCTGAGCGAGCTCTTCGAGAAAGTCCATGGCACCATCGCTCGAGAAGGCGCCGCTCCCGAAGGTTGCCGTGCTTCCCGTCCTCGTCGGATGACCGTTGCCATGAAGCTACAAGATCATGACGACCGGCTCGGGATGCGGTGCTCTCCGCGCCGGCGGTGTGAGCAAGGGCAGTTGGTAGGCGCATATCGGCAATACGATCGTGCGGTGGGGGCGGACTGCGGATCGGGGCCGCCACCCGCGACACCGCTGTACGAGACGTCGATCTTCGAAGTCCAGCTGGCCGGCTGCCCCGACGAGGACCTCACGTGCGGTGACGGACGCGATGACCAGGAATTGCGAGCAGCTCCCGTGACGCCCTCGGCGGTGAGCGCGCGCTGTGTGCCCGGGATCGATCAGATAGCCTCAGCGGGCGCGCCGGGCAAAGGCGGATGGGAAAGTCCGTTACCAGCGTTTCGCTGACGACCGCAAGGTATGAGCCGGTTCGAGTCCGGTAGCCCGGCGCGCGCCCGCCCGGCGGCCTGAGCGGATGCTGCCTTTAGGCCAGTCTCGCGCTATCCGGCGGTAATTCTCGGTCGCGCCTTCGACGGGGCGATCGGCAGACTGCGGGCATGTTGCTGACGATCGCGGGCTCGAGTTGCTCCGGTAAGACGACAGCGGCCCGTGCCTGCGCAGAGATCGAGAGACTTGTCGTGCACGACTTCGACGAGATCGGCGTTCCCGCCGGGGCGAACACGGCGTGGCGCCAGCGCAGCACAGAAGAGTGGATCCAGCGCGTGCTGCGCTATCAGGCCGAAGGTCTCGACGTCCTGCTGACCGGGCAGTCACCGTTGGGCGAGGTGCTGGCCAGCCCGTCGGCGACCGCGCTCGACGGGATCGCGGCCTGCCTGCTGGATGTGGCCGACCGTGTGCGCCGGCATCGGCTCGACAACCGTGACCCTGGCAAGTGGGACGCTGACGCCAAGCGGTCGTTCCTCGGCTGGGCGCGGTGGCATCGGGGGCACGCCGTCGATCCCCGTCACCAGCCCGAGGTGATCACCGCCGCCGGTTGGCAGTCGATGCGATGGTCCCGGTGGAACACCTGGTCCGCCACCGATCGCCGCTGGACCGTGCGCATCATCGACACGACCGAGCGGTCGGTGGAGCAGACAGCCGCCGACGTCGGGCAATGGATCGCCGGCGCACGCGTCGACTTCGCCGGCGGGCAGCTCAGCCTGGCGGCGGGGACGTGGACCACGGCCTCCTGACCGCGCGGGGACATCCGCACATCGGCTGGATCCGCGCTCTCGCGGCGTCGAGTGGCTTGATGATCACTTGGCCGGGCGATGACGTCGAGGGCGCTCTCCATACCGCGCAACCATGGTTCGGACGGCTTCGTCCACAACCGCTGTCGTGCGGGCCGGGGTCACCTTCCAGTCCGGGAGCACCAGCCTCGGCCAGAACAGGTAGTTGGAGATCATCCCGAGGAACTGCGTAGCGGCCGTCTCGGGGTCGGCGATGTCCGCGGTTCCCGCGTCGCGCTCGGTCGAGAGGTAGATCCGGACGGACTCGAAGTACGGCAGTTTGCCCTGCGAGAAATGTGCCTTGGCCAGTTCGGGAAAGCGTGGCAGCTCGGCGATGACGATACGGAACAGGTCGGCCATCTCCGGCCGGCTCACCAGCGTCGCGTAGCGCCGCCCGAGAACGGTCAGGCCGGCCGACAGGTCACCGGCGGGCGGCACGTCGGCGACGTCGTTCTCGGCCCACGAGTCGATGACGATGGCGTCGAACAATGCCGCCTTTGTCGGAAACTGCTTGAACAGCGTTGCCTTCGACACGCCGGCACTCTCGGCAACCCGCGCCAGGGATGCCCGGTCGTAGCCCAGCTCGAGGAAAAGCTCGGTGGCGGCCCGCACGATCAGGGCGCGCTTCTCGTCGGCCACGCGCTGGTGATAGGCCGACAGCGCTGGAGTCATGCGCCCATCATAGCGATGGTGAGTGGGTTGACTCACCACCTGCGGCGGCGTAGCTTCGGCGTGGTGAGTCGCCCGACTCACCACCCGGTCTCGGGTTGTCGTCTCCCGTACGCGCTCGGAGGATCCCATGTCCGGCTTCGCCAGTCAGACCGTTCTCGTGACCGGTGGCACCGGTGGGCAGGGGGCCAGCCACGTTCGCGCCCTGCATGCCGAAGGCGCCAACGTCGTCATCGGCGCCATCAATGCCGAGCGGGGCGCCGGCCTAGCCGCCGAGCTGGGCGACCGGGCGCGTTTCGTCCGCCTCGACGTCTCCCGGGAGGAGTCGTGGGCCGCCGCCGTCGCGGAGACCGAGAAGGCCTTCGGTGCGCTCACGATCCTGGTCAACAACGCCGGGGTGCAGAATCCGCCGGCCCTCATCGAGGCCACCGACCTGGCGACGTGGGCTCGCATCCTCGACATCAACCTCACCGGCACCTTCCTCGGCATCAAGGCGGCCGCCCCGGCGCTGCGGCGCGCCGGGGGAGGGTCGATCGTCAACATCGCCTCCACCATGGGCCTCGGCGGTACTGCCTTCTACGCGCCCTATGTCGCCGGCAAGTGGGCGGTCCGGGGGCTCACCCGCACCGCCGCCCTTGAGCTGGGCCGCGACAACATCCGCGTCAACGCCATCCACCCCGGCGTTGTCGCCACCCCGTTCATCACCGAGCCGGCGGCCGGCAGCGACACCCCGATCGCCGACTTCTACTCGCCCGAGCCGTACGCCGTCCCGCGGCTCGGGCAGCCCGCCGACATCACCGCGCTGCTGGTGTTCCTCGCCTCGCCGCAGGCGGCCTTCATCACCGGCGCCGAGTACGTCATCGACGGAGGGCTGCTGCTCGGCCCCGCATTGCAGAAGGAGGCCGCATGAGCCCCGCGGACCCGCTGGCGCACCTGCCGCACGAGATCAGGCGCGGTGGATCGCTGCCATCGTCGACGGCGCCGCGCCTGCTGTGAAGCTCACCAGCCGCCCTGGAAGAACGCCAGCAGGGCGGGCGCCGGGTCCGCCGCCGTCGAGATGTTCGCGGCCACGACGACGGCGAGGATCAGCGACCAGGCCGCCGCGAGGACGCCGACGGAGCGTGGCAGCCGGCGGGTCGGGCTCTTCCACGCCGCCACGGCCGCGATCACGGAGGCGGCGAGCACCACGGCGCCGGCGGCGGCCAGCGCCCAGTGGTAGAGGGCGAAGTCGCTGATCATCGTGGCGAGGGCGGGGCGGTCCTGGCCGGCGGTGCCGAGCTCCTGGCGGATCTGCTCCAGGGCCTGGCCGAGGCCGCCGGTGGCCGGGCTGTCCTGCAGCATCGGCAGCAGCGAGGCGAACGGGGCCGCGGCGCCCTGGACGTTCGCCATGACCACCACCACCGCGAACAATCCGAGCCCCGTGACGACGGCAGCGCCGGCCGCGAGCACCGCCCGGCCCCGCCCGGCCCGCGCGAAGGCCGACCAGAGGCGGGCGCCGAGCACCACCAGCACGGCCAGCAGCAGCGCGGCGATCACCGCCTTGGCGACGTGATAGCGGAACCAGTAGTCGACCACCTCGCGCAGGGCCGGGGACAGGTTCCGGTCACCGGACCGCCAGTAGTCGACGAAGCTCTCCTGAAGCGCGGCACTGAGCTGACGCTCACCCGCGTAGCCGGTGCCGCCGACACCCGCCAGCGGGCCCGGCGCGACGACGAAGGCGACCACGAGGGCCGCGGCGATCGCGCTCAGCGCCGCGACGGCGCGAGGGGAGAGCAGCATCGTCCGATAGTCACACACGCCCTC
>NZ_BOMI01000227.1 GCF_016862115.1 Paractinoplanes deccanensis | reverse complement strand
CTATCTGGAGATCGGCCCGGACGGGTCGCTGACCGCCCTGGGGCTCGACGGCTTCGTGCCATCGGTGCGGCGTGACGAACCCGAGCCCGAGGCTCTGCTGACCGCGCTGGCGCGCTTGCACGTCGCCGGTGCCGCGATCGACTGGGCCGCGCTGCTGCCCGCCGGCCGGCTGGCCGACCTGCCCACCTACCCGTTCCAGCACGAGCGCTACTGGCTCGACGCCGATCCCGCACCCACCGGGCATCCGCTGATCGACCGGATCGCCGCCGTGCCCGACTCCGGCGGCGTCGTCCTCGGCGCCCGGCTGTCCACGGCCGCGCAGCCCTGGCTCGCCGACCACGTCGTCGCCGGCGCCCGGCTCGTGCCCGGCACGCTCTTCGTGGAGCTGGCCCTGCGCGCCGGGCACGAGGTGGGCTACGCCGAGATCGCCGAGCTCGTGCTGCACACCCCGCTGACCGTCCCCGACGGCGCCGCGGTCGCGGTCGAGATCGAGGCCGGCGCCGAGGAGGACGGCCGGCGGCCGTTCACCGTGCGCGCCCGGCCGGACGGCGACGACACGTGGACGGCGCACGCCGACGGGACGCTGGTCAAGGCCGGCGCCGCGGCCGGTGAACCGCTTCCCGCCTGGCCGCCGGCCGGTGCCACGCCCGTGCCGGTGTCGTACGGCGAGCTCGCCGGCGCGGGCATGGAGTACGGCCCGGCGTTCCAGGGGCTGCGCGCCCTGTGGCGGCGCGGCGACGAGCTCTTCGCCGAGATCACCGCGCCGGCCGGGGCGGAGTCGTGGACCGTGCACCCGGCGCTGCTCGACGCCTGCCTGCACGGCTGGATCCAGGCCGGGCCCGGCCGCGGCCGCCTGCCGTTCTCGTGGTCGGGGGTCCGGGTCGCCACGCCGGGCGCCACCGGGCTGCGGGTGCGTCTCGCCCCGGCCGGTCCGGACATGCTGTCGGTGACCGCCGAGGACCCGGGCGGGACCGTGGTGTTCGCCGCCCGGTCGCTCGCGCTGCGGCCGTCCGCCCTCGGCCGCCTCTTCCACGTCGACTGGCGGGAGATCACCGCCGATCCCGGCCGGGACACCGGCTTCGAGGTGCTCGACTGCACCGCGGAACCGGCGACGGTGCCGGCGGGCGTGCACGAGTCGGTCGGCGCGGCGCTGACCGGGATCCAGCGATGGCTGGCCGGCGACGGCGAGAGGCTCGTCGTGTCGACCCGGGGCTGGGCCGGTGCGGCCGTCCGCGGTCTGGTGCGCTGCGCGCAGCGCGAGCATCCGGGGCGGATCGTGCTGGTGCGCGACGCCGCCGCCGAGGATCTGCCCGCGGCCGTGGCGACCGGCGAGCCCGAGGTCGCCGTCCGGGACGGCCGCCTCTACGCGCCCCGGCTCACGGCGGCGCCGCCGGGCCGGCCGTGGCAGTGGGACGGCACCGGCGTGGTGCTGGTCACCGGCGGCACCGGGACGCTCGGCCGGGCCGTCGCCCGGCACCTCGTGGAGCACTGGCAGGCCCGCGACGTCGTGCTCGCCGGGCGCGGCGGCGGCGACGCCGACGGGGACCTGGCCGGCCGGGCGCGCGTGGCGCGCTGCGACGTGAGCGACCGGGCCCAGGTGCGGGCGCTGCTCGACGGCCTGGGACCGGTTCGGCTGATCGTGCACGCGGCCGGCGTGACCGACGACGGCACCGTCACCTCGCTCACCCCCGATCGGGTGTCGGCGGTGCTGCGGCCGAAGGTGGACGGCGCATGGCACCTGCACGAGCTGGCCGGTCCGGAGGCGACCCTGGTGCTCTTCTCGTCGGCGGCCGGCGTGCTCGGCTCGGCCGGTCAGGCCGGCTACGGCGCCGCCAACGCGTTCCTCGACGGCCTGGCCGCGCACCGCCGCTCGCTCGGCCTGCGCACGGTGTCGATCGACTGGGGACTGTGGGCCGAGCGCAGCGCCCTCTCGGCCGGCCTCACCGGCGCCGACCGCGCCCGGATCCGGCGCACCGGGATCGAGCCGCTGGCCACCGCGGAGGCCCTGGCCATGTTCGACGCCGCGCTCGGCGCCGAGCCGCCCGCCGTGGTCGCCGCCCGCCTGGCCGCCGGCGGGGACTCGCCGATGCTGAGCGGCCTGGGCGGCGCGCGTCCGGCCGGCCGGCCCGCCACGGACCGGCCGGGCGGGCTGGCCGGCACGCCACCGGCGATGCGGGAGCAGACGGTCGCCCGTCTGGTCCGCACGCACGTGGCGGCCGTGCTCGGCCACGACCGGCCGGACCGGATCGCCGACGATGCCGGGTTCATGGCCCTCGGGATCACCTCGCTCGGCGCCGTGGAGCTGCGCAACCGCCTCAACGAGGCCACCGGCCTGCGGCTGCCGGCGACGGTGCTGTTCGAGCACCCGACGACCGGTGCGCTGGCCCGGCACGTCGGCGCCGAGCTGTGGCCGGAGCCCGAACCGGGACCGGCCGGACCGGCGGAGCTCGCGACGGCCTCGGCCGACGCGGTTCTCGACTTCATTCGACGCGAGCTCGGGGGTAAGTGAACGTGGCAAGTGAGACCGAGCTCGTCGAGAGCCTGCGCTGGGTCACCGCCGAGCTGCACCGCACCCGGCAACGGCTGGAGAGCGCCGAGGCCGAGCCGGCCGAGCCGATCGCGATCGTCGGCATGGCCTGCCGCTACCCGGGCGGCGTCCGCTCGCCCGAGGACCTGTGGCAGCTGGTCGAGCGGGGCGGCGACGCCATCACCGAGTTCCCGGTCAACCGGGGCTGGGACCTCGAGCGGCTGTTCGCCGACGCCCCGGACGCGCTCGGCACCACGTACGTGCGGTCGGGCGGCTTCCTGCACGACGCCGCCGACTTCGACGCCGGCTTCTTCGGGATCAGCCCCCGTGAGGCCGTCACGATGGACCCGCAGCAGCGGCTCATGCTGGAGATCGCGTGGGAGGCCCTGGAACGGGCCGGCATCGACCCGCACTCGGCCCGGGGCAGCCGCACCGGTGTCTTCGCCGGCGTGATGTATCACGACTACAGCGGGCTGCTTCAGCACTCGCCGGAGTTCGAGGGCTTCTTCGGCAACAGCACCTCGGGCAGCGTCGTCTCCGGCCGCGTCGCCTACGAGCTGGGGCTCGAGGGTCCCGCCGTCACGCTCGACACCGCCTGCTCCTCGTCGCTGGTGTCGCTGCATCTCGCGGCGCAGGCCGTGCGCCGCGGCGAATGCGCGATGGCCCTGGCCGGCGGCGTGACCGTGATGGCGACACCGCGGCCGTTCGTCGACTTCAGCCGGCAGCGCGGCCTGGCGCCGGACGGCCACTGCAAGCCCTTCTCGGCCGGGGCGGACGGCACGATCTGGTCCGAGGGCGCCGGGGTGCTGCTGATCGAGCGGCTGTCCGACGCGCGCCGCCACGGCCGCCCGGTGCTCGCCGTGCTGCGCGGCTCCGCCATCAACCAGGACGGCGCGTCCAGCGGGTTCTCCGCGCCGAACGGCGCCGCCCAGCAGCGGGTCATCCGGCAGGCGCTGGACGACGCCGGGCTCGCGCACGGCGACGTGGACGCGGTCGAGGCGCACGGCACCGGGACGCCGCTGGGCGACCCGATCGAGGCGCGCGCCCTGATGGCCACTTACGGGCAGGAGCGGGACGAGCCGCTGTGGCTCGGATCGGTGAAGTCGAACATCGGCCACACCCAGGCGGCGGCCGGCGTGGCCGGCGTCATCAAGATGGTGCTGGCGATGCGCAACGGCGTGCTGCCCGCCAGCCGCTACGCCGGCGAGCCGTCGCCACACGTCGACTGGGACGCCGGGGCCGTGCGCCTGCTGGCCGGCGCGGCGCCGTGGCCGCGCGGGGACCGGCCGCGCCGCGCCGCGGTCTCGGCCTTCGGCGTGAGCGGCACCAACGCCCACGTGATCATCGAGCAGCCGGAGCCGGAAAGCGAGCCGGAGCGGCCCGCGAAGGCCGGCCCGGTCCCGCTGCCCTGGCTGCTCTCCGCCGCGAGCGCGGAGGGGCTGCGGGCGCAGGCGGCCCGGCTGCGCTCCGATGTGGACCGTCATCCGGACCGGGGCGCCGCGGACGTGGCTTGGTCCCTGCGGCACGGGCGGGCCGCGCTCTCGCACCGGGCGGTGCTGCTCGGCGGGGACACCGGCGAGCTCCGCAACCGGCTCGACGGCCTCGCCCAGGGCACCCGCTACCCGATGGTCGTCGAGGGCGTGGCGCTGTCCGGTCAGCGCTGCCCCGTGTTCGTCTTCCCCGGCCAGGGCGCCCAGTGGGCCGGGATGGCGGTGGAGCTGCTCGGCACGGAGCCGGTGTTCGCCGCCCGGATCGCCGAGTGTGACGCGGCATTGCGGCCGTACGTGGACTGGACGCTGGCCGAGGTGCTGGGCGACGCGGCGGCGCTCGAGCGGGTCGACGTGGTGCAGCCGGCGCTGTGGGCCGTGATGGTGTCGCTCGCGGCGGTGTGGCGCTCGGCCGGCGTGGAGCCGGCCGCCGTCGTCGGGCACTCCCAGGGCGAGATCGCGGCCGCCTGCGTGGCCGGCGCGCTCTCGCTCGACGACGCGGCCCGCGTCGTCGCCCTGCGCAGCAAGGCCCTGCTGCGCCTGGCCGGTGGCGGTGGCATGGTCTCGGTGCCCCGACCGGCGGCGGAGATCGGCGACCGGCCCGGCCTGTCGATCGCCGCGGTCAACGGCCCCCGCTCGACCGTCGTGTCGGGCACCGTCGAGGCGCTGGAGGCGCTGCTCGCCGAGGACGAGCGGGCGCGGCGGATCCCGGTGGACTACGCCTCGCACTCGCCGAGCGTCGAGGCCGTCCGCGGCGAGGTGCTCGCCGCGCTCGACGGCATCCGGCCCGGGCCGGCCGCGGTCCCGCTCTACTCCACGGTGACCGGCGAACCGCTGGACACCGCGCAGATGGACGCGGAGTACTGGTACCTCAACCTGCGCGCGACCGTCCGCTTCGAGGCGGCGATCCGCGCCCTGGTCGAGCGTGATCATCTGAGCTTCGTCGAGGTCAGCCCACATCCGGTCCTGGTCGCCGGCGTCCAGGAGATCCTCGACGACACCGGCCGGTCCGGACTGGCCACCGGAACCCTGCGCCGCGGCGAGGGCGGCCGGGCCCGGCTGCTCACCTCGGCGGCCGAGCTCTACACCCACGGTGCCGACGTCGACTGGGACGCCCTGGCCGGCCTGCGCGAGGCGGGGCGGGCCGACCTGCCCACCTACGCGTTCCAGCGCACCCGCTACTGGCCCGACGGGCCGGCCGGGACGGCGGGCCGCGCGTCCGGCGACTTCGCGGTCTCCGACCACGCGTTCCTCGACATGGCGCTCGGCCTGGCCGAGGGCGACGGGTTCGTGCTGACCGGCCGGGTGTCGCTCGCCACCCACCCGTGGCTGGCCGACCACGGCGTGCTGGGCCGGGTCCTGCTGCCCGCCACCGCGCTGCTCGACCTCGCCGTGCGCGCCGGCGACCAGGCCGGCTGCCCGCGGATCGACGAGCTCACCCTCACCGCGCCGGCCGTGCTGCCGGCCGACGGCGCGCTGCAGCTGCAGGTCATCGTCGCCGGCCCGGCCGGCGACGGCCGCCGGCCGCTGAGCATCCACATCCGCCCGGCCGGCGCGCCGGGGCAGGACTGGGTCCGCTGCGCGAGCGGCACGCTCGCCCCCGCGGCCGCGCCGCCCGGCCGGATGTCGTGGCCGGGCACCGGCACGGAGCCCGTGGACGTGGACTCCGTCTACGACGACCTGCGCCGGCACGGGCTCGACCACGGCCCGGCCTTCCGCGGCCTCCAGACGGTGCTCGCGGCCGGAGAGCACGTCTACGTCGAGGCCGCGCTGCCCCCGGCCGGCGACGGCGGCAGCTTCGGCATGCACCCCGCCCTGCTGGACGCCGTCCTGCACGCGGTGGGCCTCGCCGTCCCCGCCACCGACGACGGCCCGCGGCTGCCGTTCGCCTGGACCGGCGTCACGCTGCACGCCTCGGGCGCGACGCGGGTACGGGCCCGCCTCACCCGGACCGGGCCGGACACGGTCGAGCTGCTGGTCACCGACCCGGCCGGCACGCCCGTGCTCAGCGCCCGGTCGCTGCTGGTGCGGCCGGTGTCGGAGAGCCAGCTGCGGCACACCCACGACGCGGCGCTGTTCCGGATCGACTGGACTCCCTGCGCCGACGAGGTCCGGCCGGCGGGCGAGCACAGGATCGTCACGGCCGGCCGGACCACACCGGGCGACGCCGTGCGCGCCGTGCTGGCCGAGGTGACCGCGTGGCTGGACGCCGAGCCCTCCGGCGAGCGGCTCGTCATCCGGACGCTGGACGCCGAGACCGACCCGGCCGGCGCGGCCGTGCGGGGCCTGGTCCGCTCGGCGCAGGCCGAGCACCCCGGCCGGCTCGTGCTGGTGGACACCGACGAGGCGGCGGCCGACCTCACGCCCGCGCTGGTCACCGGCGAGCCCGAGGTGGCCCTGCGCGACGGCCGGGCGTACCGGCCCCGGCTCGTCCGGCTCACCGGCACACCCGGCGCGGGCGCGATGGCGCTGTCCGGCGGCACCGTGCTGGTCACGGGCGGGACCGGCCGCCTCGGCACGCTCGTGGCGCGGCACCTGATCACCGCGTACGGCGTATCGAGCCTGATGCTGATCTCGCGCACCGGCACGCCGGACCCGTCGCTCGCGGAGCTCGGCGCGACCGTCCAGGTCGTGCACGGCGACGTCGCCGACCGGGAGGTGCTGCGCGCGGCGCTCGCCGCGATCCCGGCCGACCGGCCGCTCTCCGGTGTCGTCCACGCGGCCGGGGTGCTCGACGACGGGCTGGTCACCGCGCTCACCCCGGAGCGCCTCGACACCGTCCTGCGGCCCAAGACGGGCGCCGCGCTGCTGCTCGACGAGCTCATCGGCGATGTGCCGCTCGTGCTGTTCTCCTCGGCCGCCGGCAGCCTCGGCTCCGCCGGGCAGGCCAACTACGCGGCCGCCAACGCCGCGCTCGACGCGCTCGCCGCCCGCCGCCGGGCCCGCGGAACCCCGACCGTCTCACTGGCCTGGGGCTTCTGGGCGGCCCGCAGCGGGATGACCGGCCACGTCGGGCAGGGCGACCTGGCCCGCATCGCGCGCACCGGCATCCTCCCGATCGACACCGGCGAGGCGCTCGACCTCTTCGACCGCGCGCTCGGCGCGGACGCCGCCGTGGTGCTGCCGCTGCGCCTCAACGGCCCCGCGCTGCGAGCGGCCGGCGATGCGGTGGCGCCGATGCTGCGCGACCTGGCCGGCGTCGCGCATCGCCCGCCCGCCGGCGACGACCTGCGCTCCGCGCTGGACCGGGCGCCCGCCGGCCGGCGCCACGGCCTCGTGCTCGATCTGGTGCGGTCCCACGCGGCGGCGGTCCTGGGCCGGGACACCGCGCACGGCATCGGCGCCGACGACGCCTTCCGCGACCTCGGCTTCGACTCGCTGATGGCGGTCGAGCTGCGCAACGCGCTCGGCGCCGCGACCGGGCTGCGCCTGCCGGCGACGCTGGTCTTCGACTTCCCGTCGCCGTCCGCGCTGGCCGCCTTCCTGCTGACCGCGATGCTCGGCGCACAGGACCGGGAGACGGCGGCGGCGCCGGTCGCCGCGGTGGACGAGCCGGTCGCGATCGTCGGCATGGCGTGCCGGTTCCCCGGCGGCGTGCGCTCGCCGGAGGAGCTCTGGAACCTCGTGCTCGCCGGCGGCGACGCCGTCGCCGCGTTCCCGGCCGACCGGGGCTGGCGGGCCGACGGCGGCGAGGGCGGCTTCCTGTACGACGCCGGCGACTTCGACGCGGAGTTCTTCGGCATCGCGCCGCGCGAGGCCCTCGGGATGGACCCGCAGCAGCGGCTGCTGCTGGAGACGACCTGGGAGGCGTTCGAGCGGGCCGGCCTGGACCCGGCCTCGCTGCGGGGCAGCCGCACGGGCGTGTTCGCCGGCATCATGTACCACGACTACGGGTCCGGCCTCGCCTCCGTGCCCGACGACCTGGCCGGCTATCTCGCGAACGGCACGGCGGGCAGTGTGGCCTCCGGCCGGGTGTCGTATGTGTTCGGCCTCGAGGGCCCGGCGGTGACGGTCGACACGGCGTGCTCGTCGTCGCTGGTGGCGCTGCACCTCGCCGCGCAGTCGCTGCGCCGCGGTGAGTGCGACCTGGCGCTGGCCTCCGGCGCGACCGTGATGTCGACGCCCGCGATGTTCGCCGAGTTCGCCCGGCAGCAGGGCCTGGCCTCCGACGGGCGGTGCCACTCGTACGGGGAGACGGCCGACGGCACCGGCCTGTCCGAGGGCGTGGGTGTGCTGCTGGTGGAGCGGCTGTCGGACGCGGAGCGCAACGGCCACCGGATCCTGGCGGTGGTGCGCGGTTCGGCGGTGAACCAGGACGGCGCGTCCAACGGGCTGACGGCGCCGAACGGGCCGTCGCAGCAGAGGGTCATCCGGCGGGCGCTGGCCGACGCGGGCCTGACGGCGGCCGAGGTGGATGTGGTGGAGGGCCACGGCACCGGCACGCGGCTCGGCGACCCGATCGAGGCCCAAGCGCTGCTGGCAACCTACGGGCAGGAGCGCGAGACGCCGCTGCTGCTCGGGTCGATCAAGTCGAATCTCGGGCACACGCAGGCCGCCGCGGGCGTAGCCGGCGTCATCAAGATGGTGATGGCGATGCGGCACGGCACGGTGCCGCGAACCCTGCACGCGGACTCGCCGTCGTCGCGAGTGGACTGGTCCTCGGGCGCGGTCGAGCTCGCCGTCGACTCGGTGGAGTGGCCGGCGAACGGTCGCCCGCGCCGAGCCGGGG
>NZ_BOMI01000226.1 GCF_016862115.1 Paractinoplanes deccanensis | reverse complement strand
AAGGCGGCGAAGCGGCGCCGGTCGCGCCCGTCGATCATGGTGAAGTCGCCGCCGGCCGCGACCGTGCCGCGGTGAACCGTCAGCACGCGGACGCCGATCACGCCGTTGGCCCGAGGCGCCCAGCCGGTCAGCGTGCCGGTGGCCGTGAGGGCGGCGAGCTTGAAGCGGGGCGTGGACCCGTCGACGCAGCCGCCCTTGACGCCGTTGCGCTCGGTGCGGCAGATCGCGTCGAAGTGCCCGCCGACGTACGTGATGCCGCCGCCAGTCGCGATCGCGGCCGCGTCGCCGTCGAAGACGCGCTGCCAGCGCAGGGCGCCCGTGTGCGCGTACGAGATGGCTCGTCCCCCCACCCCGGCGGTCGCGACCTGGACGCCGGACGTGTCGATCGCGACGGCACGCACCTCGGCCGGCACCCGGGGCCGGAAGACCGGGTCGACAGCGCCGCTGACGCCGTTGACCGCGGCCAGCCGCAGCGTGCCCTTGACGCCGTTGACCACGTGGAAGCCGCCGCCGAGATAGAGCTTGGAACCGGCGGTGGCGAGCGTGTGCACGGTGTCGTCGGTGACCGGCCGCCAGCGCGGGTCCAGGCGGCCGGTGCGCAGGTCGAAGGCGGCCAGGTTGCGCCGGCGCTCCCCGTCGACGGCGGTGAAGCTGCCACCGAGATACAGGCGGTCGTTGCCCGCGGCGAGGCTGTACGCCGTACCGGAGAGGTCATGGCTGAACGAGCCGACCGCGCCGCTCGACGGATGCAGGCGGGCCAGCGCGTCGCGGTCCTCGCCGTCGACCTCGTGGAAGTCCCCGGCGGCGTAGACGCTCTCCGGGGTGGCGGCCAGTGCCCGGACCGTGCCGTCCGCCGAGGGCGCCCAGTCGAGCAGCCGCCCGGTGCGCGCGTCGAAGGCGGCCAGCCGCGACCGCTGGTACGTCCTCCCCCCGTCCGTCGCGGCGGTGAACGCGCCCCCGACGTAGACCGTGTCGCCGCGGTGGGCGATCGCGTAGACGCTGCCGTTGAAGGTCGGCGCCGTGCGGGGCGAGGCGGGCACCGGCAGGACCCCGACGAGCATGGCGGTGAGGAAGGGGAGCAAAGGCACGAAATGCCTAACCGTCGTGGGTCCTCGAAAGTCTCGGAGCGACGGATTCTTCCAGCGGGTGCCGCTCCAGCTCGTGCTGCTCCTCGTCGGCGGCCAGGGTCTGGGTGCGCAGGCCCAGCATGGCCAGCCACTCGACGAGCTGCCGGTGGATGGTGTCCGGGCCGTCCAGCTCGGTCTGGGTGATCGGCCAGCGTGCCGGGTGGACCAGCACGGCGTCGGTCTGCCAGCCGCCCAGGCCGCCGTGCGAGCCGACGAGCTCCTCGAAGGCGGCCACCTCCTCGGTGACCGGGTCGACCGAGCTGATCAGCACCAGGTCGCCGACGTGCTCGGCCTCCTGGTGACGCAGCAGGTCGTGGCGCGCTCGCGGCCCGTACGGCAGAAGCGGGTCGATGCCCTCCACCGTGCCGTCACGGAGCCGGTGGCTGCCCGAAGTGCCGAGCGCGACCGGCCCGTCGTGGTCCCGCACGATCACCAGGCCCACGCCCGGGTGCGCGACCAGGCCGTTGATCAGGCGCGGGTACGCGCGCTCGATGGCGGCCCGGTCGAGCCGCTCGGGAAAGCGGGTCAGGTAGAGCAGCGCCAGGTTGCCGGACGAGACGACCAGCAGCGGGGCGACCGGGGGCTCCGGGAAGTCCGGTTCCTTGGTGGCCTCCTCCTCGGCCGGCGTCGAGGGCGCGTCCGCCGGGTCGGGCGCGGAGAACCGCTCGACCACCTCGTCCAGCGTCTCGCCGTACCGCTGCTTGAACGTGGCGCCCTGGCTCTGCCCGTGGTCCGAGAGCACCACCAGGTGGTAGCGGCGGGCCGCCTCGGGC
>NZ_BOMI01000225.1 GCF_016862115.1 Paractinoplanes deccanensis | reverse complement strand
GGCGGGCCGCCTCGGGCGCGAGCCGTTCGAGCACGCCGAGCATGCGGTCGAGGCTCTCCAGCTGGCGCATCGACTCGGGGCGGGCCGGTCCGGCGTGGTGCGCGACCTCGTCGTAGTCGACCAGGTCGCAGTAGACGGCCGGGGCGCCGCGGGCCATCTGCTCGGCGATCAGCGACACGTTCACGTCGCGCAGCAGCATCGAGGCCGGGCGCAGGGCCAGGAACGAGCCGGAGCGGCTGACCCGCGGCTGGAGGTTGCGCCGGCGCTGGAGGCGGGCCTGGTGCAGCTCGGTGATCACCTCGCCGACGCCGAGGACGAGCGCGCGGGTGAAGCCGTACGGGGACGCCATGAACGCCGCCCAGCCGCGCGCCGACCGGCCCGGCAGCGCCGCGTGGCTGACCGTGAGCAGGCTGACCGCGGCGTCGCCGCTGAACGCGTTGCCGATGCTGACCCCGCCGTCGCGCAGCAGGCCGCGCCCGTCGCTGAGCCGCGGCTCGAGCACCGCCGCGTCGCGCGGGCGGTTGGTGACCATCAGCTTGCCGGTGTCCTTTTCGAACCAGCGGAACGCCGGGACCTGCCGGGTGGCGCCGTGCAGGATGCCGGCCTGCGACGCGGGCGTGGTCGACGGCAGGCCGGTGTGCCAGCCGCGCATCGTGTGGCTGCCGGAGCGCAGCCAGTGGCCGAGCGTGGGCAGGTTGCCGGCGCGCACGGCCCAGCGCAGCACCGGCTCGGAGAGGCCGTCGAACTGGATCATGAGGAGCCCGGGGTCGGAGCCCGGCCGGGGGCGGCGCAGCGTGAGCAGCGGGCCGCCGGCGAGCCGGGCCTGGCGGCGGCGCACGCCGCGCATGAGCCGCTTCGACTCGCGGACGAAGGTGTCGTCGGAGCCGCTGTCGAGCATCCAGTCGACGATCGCGGCGAAGACGATGGCCAGGATCGCGGTGAGCACCAGCGACGGCAGCCCGCTGATCCGGTTGGCCGGGTCGATCTCGAGCGCGATGACGATGACGACGATCTGGGCGACGATGCCGAGCAGCATGGCGCCCCAGCCGCCGAGCGCCACGATGCCGACCAGCAGCAGCGGGCGCAGCACCGCGCCGACCCCGGCGACCAGCAGCACCAGGCCGAGCGTGTCGACGATGTCGGTGCTCGTCACGCCCGGCATCAGCCAGAGCGTCACGGTCAGAACGACAAATGTGACAAGGGCGCTGCGCAGGACGGCGCGCGCACGGTTGAGGACCCGACGCCAGCTGAGCAGCGCGCGCAGGTCGGCGCGCCAGTCGCGGGCGGCCGGGGCGGACGGAGGCTCGTGCAGGCTGATGGCCACGCGAAAACGATGTCACAGCTTGTGGCGGCGATGCTCGACCGTGCGCGGAATCACCGGCTCCCCGTTCGTGTGATCACATCGGGTTCGGTTGCCCCGTACGGATAGCTTCGGAGCGGTGCACGCCCGATTCGTCTTGATCATCCTTATCCTGGCAGGCTTCCTCGCGGCCTGCGGCGACGACCCGGCCCCCGAGCGCAAGCCGGCCAAGATCGTCGGATACTTCGCGGGCTGGGGCGTCTACGGCCGCGACTTCCAGGTCGCCGACCTGGTCACCAGCGGCGCGGCGGCCCGCCTCACCCACCTCAACTACGCCTTCGGCAAGGTGGACAAGGGCCGCTGCGCGCTCTCCGACGCGTGGGCCGACCACCAGAAGCCGGTGGCCGCCGCCGACAGCGTCGACGGGGTGGCCGACGACCCCGGCGATCCCCTGCGCGGCACGTTCGGCCAGCTGCGCAAGCTCAAGCAGCAGAATCCCGGCCTGCGGGTGCTCTGGTCGTTCGGCGGCTGGACCGGCTCGGCCGGCTTCACCCAGGCGGCCCGCGACCCGGCCGCGTTCGCCGAGTCGTGCCACGCGCTCGTCACCGACCAGCGCTGGTCCGGCGTCTTCGACGGCATCGACATCGACTGGGAATACCCGAACGCCTGCGGCCTGTCCTGCGACACCAGCGGGCCCGGCGCCCTGCCCGCGCTGCTCGCGGCGCTGCGCACGGCGTTCGGGCCGGAGGCGCTGATCACCGCGGCGGTGCCGGCGGACGTCGCGAAGCTGCGGGCGAGCGACTACCGGGCCGCCGCCGGGACGGCGAACTGGCTCAACGCGATGACCTACGACTACTTCGGCGCGGGCGGCGACGACGCGCAGAAGACCCCGAAGACGGCGCCGCACTCGCCGCTGACCGCCTACCCCGGCATCCCGCGCGAGACGGCCACCACCACGGCGACCGTGGACGAGCTGCTCGCCCTCGGCGTGCCGGCCGACAAGGTGCTGCTCGGCCTCGGCTTCTACGGCCGTGGCTGGGCCGGCGTCACGGCGGCCGAACCGGGCGGCGACGCGAGCGGCCCCGCGCCCGGCAAGTACGAGAAGGGCCTGGAGGACTACAAGATCCTCGCCCAGCGCTGCCCGCCGACCGGCACGATCGCCGGCACCGCCTACGCGCACTGCGGGTCGCAGTGGTGGTCCTACGACACCCCGGCCACGATCAAGGCCAAGATCGAGTACGCCCGCGGCAAGGGCCTGGGCGGGGCCTTCGCGTGGGAGCTGTCCGGCGACACCGCGAAGGGCGAGCTCCTGGCGGCGGTCAGCGAGGGTCTGGCCGCACCGCCGAGCGGAGAGCGCTGACCAGTCGTTCCCGGGCCGGCGACGGCGGCTCACCGGCCCGTTCGGCGAGATAGACCGTGTTCAGCGGTACGACGGCAGGCTCGTGCAGCCGCACCAGGCGCCCCGCCGCCAGATCGGCCGCGCAGAGATATTCGGGAAGCACGCTGTAACCACCGCCGGCGAGCACGGTGGCGAGCACGGCGTGCAGGTTGGGCACGACGACGGCCGCGTCCCGGGCGGGCCGCACGCCGAACTCGGTCTGCCAATAGCGGCGGACGATCGGCAGATCCTCGGCGTACGCGATGAGGGGCACCTCGCTCAGGTCGGCGCCCGCCACGGAAGGGGCCCCCACCAGCAGGAACTCCTCGTCGCAGAGCGGCTCGACGCGCAGGCCCCCACCCCGCGGCCGCACGCTGAGCAGCGCCAGGTCGATCGAGCCGTCGCGCAGCAGGCCGGTCAGCTCGGCGGGCAGGCCGAAGCTCACCCGCAGCCGAAGACCCCGCGCGATCAGCGGCGCGGCGGCCGGCAGCACCACGGAGGTGAGGAACTCGGTCGGGCCGCCGAGATGCACGACGGCGGACTCGTCCACCTCGTCGACGATCAGCCCGGCGAGCGTGTCCAGCGGCTCGCTGACCCGCCGCGCCAGCAGGTCGGCCGCCGGAGTGGGCGCGACCCCACGCGGCAGCCGGGTGAACAGCGGCCGCCCGAGCGCGGTCTCCAGGGCACGCAGCTGCGCGGTCACGGTCGGCTGCGACAGCGACAGCCGCCGCGCGCCCCCGGTGACCGACCCGGCCCGGTAGACGGCCAGGAACGTGCGCAGCAGGTCCAGGGAGAGATCCATGCCGCCGTTTCTAGCCGATCCGCACCCACACGTTGTCGAGGGCGCCGTTGAACTGGTCGTTGTCGGCGTAGGCGCCCTTGCCGCCGATGCTCATCGGCCGGTTGTTGGCGATCGACAGACCCGCCGGGACGGTGGTGCGGCCGCGCAGGAAGCCGTTGACGATCACGAAGAGGCTGGTGCCGACCCGGCGGCACTCCACCGAATGCCACCGCCCGTCGGCGACGCTCACCGAGCTGGTGGCCATCCGGATCGGCGGGCGCCGGTCGTCGACGAGCACGCAACTGGGCCGGCCGGCGGCGCCGTCGATCTGGAGCTTCCACTGGCTGCTCGTGGTCGAGTAGCCCTTCTGCACCACGTTCTGGCCCTTGCTGGTCTGGCCCGGGGTCAACAGGACGTCGGCGCCGAACGCGATGTTGCGCGTGCCCGGGTTGAGATCGCCCGACGACGAGGCGGTCTGGAGGGCGACGTGCGGGCAGACGCGGCCGGTGCAGCGCCCGGGAAAGGCGAGCGCGGAACCCTGCCCGTGCACGACCCGCCGCACGGTGCCGCCGTGGCCCGAGATGATGCGCAGCGTGTGGCCCCGCCCCGACTCGTCGATGATCGACCCGGCCCGCCCGTTGAACGCATACCGGGCCACGATCGTCCCGGGCGCGTCCACGGCCTTGGCCCCGGCAGCGTGGCCGGCCCCGGAGGCGGAGACCCGCCCCGCTACGGGATTGGCCCTGGCCGCAGAATCGACCCCAGCGGCGGGGCTGGCCCCGTTTGCGGAGATTGCGCCGGTGGCCGCGACGGCTCCGG
>NZ_BOMI01000224.1 GCF_016862115.1 Paractinoplanes deccanensis | reverse complement strand
GCGACGGCTCCGGCGGCCGGGATGGCTCCGGCGGCCGGGCGTGGCGCGGCGATCGGGGCGTGCGCGGGCAGCGGGTTGGCGACGGCGGCGACGGCAGCCGCCGAGACGGCGACCAGGGAAGTGCCGAACTTACAAGATCGCATGCCCGAATTATGTCGTGTGTGGCGTTTCGCCCTGGCGAGATCGGGCTGTCGAACCGGGCGAACCTCAAACCCAAACGGACTAATCCCACCTAAAAGGTGCACCAATGCAGCGAAGTTGCGCCCGAAGGGGTGGCAGGCGAGGAGAGGGGAAGGACGGCCCAGAGACGAAGGCGGCGGTGCGGCAGAGGGGTCGCGGCGCGAGGGAAGGGCTGCGCGAGCGGAGGCTTGCGAGGGAAGGGCTGCGCGAGGGGAGGGTGCGCGAGGGAGCCCGCGCGAGGGGAGGTGTCGGCGTGGGCAACGCGAGGTGGTCCGTCCCGCCGGCGGCAAGGCGGCGTGGGTGGGGCGCGGCTGCCCATCGGCAGCCGCGCCGGTGGGTCAGGCGGAGCGGGACGCCGTCTTGCGGGCGGCGGTGCGGCGGGCCGTCGTGGTGGACGGGCTCGGGGTCTCCGGCTCCGGGGTGGCGGCCTTGCGCGGCGTGGCGGTGCGGCGGGCCGCCGGGGTGCGGGTGGACGCCGAGCTCGCGGCCTTGCGGGCGGTGGTGCGGGCGGCGGTCGCGCGCGCGGTGGAGGCGCCCTCGTCGGCGGGGGTCTCCTCGACCGGCGTCGGCGGGATCTCGGCGGCCTCGGCCGCGGGGGTGGCGGCCTTGGTGGCACGGGTGGCCTTGGCCGGCGCCGAGGAACGCGTGGCCGCCGAAGAAGGCGTGGTGGCCGAGGAACGCGTGGCCGCCGAAGAAGGCGTCGTAGCCGAAGAAGGCGTGGTGGCCGACGAGGGAGCGGCGGCCGGGGAGGGAGCCGCGGCCGTGGAAGCGGCGGCGGGCGCGGAAGTCGCGGCCGAAGAAGCGGCCTCGGCGCGGTTGCGGGCCTTCTCGCGGTTGATGAGGTCGGCGAGCACCGCCTTGCTGTACTTCTCCTCGAGGGCCGCGGCGCGCTGGCCCGCCTTCTCGGCCTTGGCGACGGCCTTCTTGTGAGCCTTCTCCAGGCGCACCTTGTCGCGGGCCTGGGTCTTGAGCGAGCGCTTGAGGCGGCGCGCCTCTGCCTCAGCGTTGCGGAGGGCCTGCGTCTGGCGCTGGGTCAGGTCGGCGTTGGTGCGCAGGCGGTTGTCGAGGTCGGTGACGGTCTTGCGGGCGCGCTCGGCGGCTTCGTGCGCGGCTCCGGACCTGTCGCGGCGGCGGTCGAGCTGGTTGGTGCTCACGGTGTCTCCTTCCGTCTCACCTTTGGCCGTACCCCTTGTCGGGCGCGGCAATCACGAGCCACGGCGTGGACGTCGGGTGACGTAAAGGTGTGTGCGAGGTTACGAGGATTGCTCGACAACCTCGGCCGCGCGAGCTTTGCGGCGACGAATGTGACGCACGTGAAGCGTTACGTAGGACACAAGGGCGACGGCCACGAGGGCGATCGCCCACCATTTGTACCGGTGCGCGTGGTCGATGACGGTGACCAGGTGGGTGCCGAAGACGTACGCCACCGTGGTCCAGAATCCCACCCACAGCGCCGCGCCGAGGGCGTTGTAGAGCAGGAACGTGCGCCACGGCATCGCGGTGATGCCGGCGATCACGCCGTTGAACTGGCGCAGGCCGTCGATGAAGCGGGCGATGACGACGATGCGTCCGCCGCGCCGGGCGAAGAAGCCCTCGGCGCGGGCGAGCCGCTCCGGGGTGAGGAAGACGTACCTGCCCCAGCGCAGGGCGGCCTTGCGACCGCCCTTGACGCCGATCCAGTAGCCGATGTTGTCGCCCAGCACGGCCGCGATGAAGGCGATCGCGGCCACGGCGAAGATGTTGAGCCGGCCGGCGCCGGCGTAGATGGCCGCGGCCACCATGATGGTCTGCCCGGGCGCGGGCACCCCGAAGCTCTCGACTCCGATGGAACCGGCGACGGCGAGGTAACCCCACCGGTCGAGATAGGGAGCGACGCCGTGCAGGAATCCCGGAAGGTCGGCTTGAGGAGGCATCGCTTATCTACGGTAGCCGGGCTCCCGGTGGCGCATCGCACAGAGTGGCCCAGAACGCGGGTCGCTCAGACGAGGACGCGGGCCGGCGGCAGCGTGCGGCCCAGCCGTTGCCTGATCTCGGCGATCGGCAGCGTGGGCATGGTCCGCCGCAGCCGGGCGATGCCGCGCAGGTCCTCGCGGGCCGTCGCGACGATGTCGACCTTGCTGTTCGGGTCGTCCACCCAGTCGACCGGCACCTCGTGGGTGCGCAGCCCGGCGCGCTCGGCCAGCACGAGCATCTCGGTGTCGAAGAACCAGTTGGTGTCCTGCACGAGCGGCAGCAGCTCGCGCGCGACGTCGGCGCGGATCGCCTTGAAGCCGCACTGCGCGTCGGAGAAGCGCGCGCCCAGGGTCGCCCGCAGCAGCAGGTTGTAGCAGCGCGAGATGATCTCCCGCTTGGGCCCGCGCACGACCCGCGAGCCGCGGCGCAGCCGGGAGCCGATCGCCACGTCGGAGTGGCCGGAGATCAGCGGCGCGAGCAGGGGCAGCAGCGCGGCGAGGTCGGTGGAGAGGTCGACGTCCATGTACGCGAGCACGTCCGCGTCCGACCGCATCCACGTGTGCTTGAGCGCCCGTCCCCGCCCCTTCTCCGTCAGGTGGACCGCGGCGACGTCCGGCAGCTCCGCCGCGAGCCGCCCGGCGATGAGCGGGGTGTCGTCGGTGCTGGCGTTGTCCGCGATGGTGATCCGGAACGGGAACGGCGAGACCGCGAGCAGGTATCCGCGCAGCCGGCGCACACTGCGCTCGACGTCCGCGGCTTCGTTGTAGACGGGGATGACGATGTCGACCACTGGCTTCATGGCACCAAAGATCGGCTCGGCGACTTTCGGCCGGATATGGCGTACCTGTGTGGGCTCTGTGAATGACCGGCCCGCAGAGTCCACCCGTTCGGACCTGGCGACCGCGGCGCGCGCTTGGTTGGCTTTTGCGCCGTGAAGGTTCTGTTGCGTGCGCCGCGCAAGTGGCTGGCGGGCGGCGTCATCGCCGCGGTGGTCGCCGGGCTGTCCTCGTTCGCCCTCACCCGGGCCGACGCGGCGACGTTCGCCACCGTCCAACCAGGAACCTTCAAGGGGTACGCCTTCGACGCCTGCACCGCGCCCACCAGCGCGGCGATGAAGGCGTGGCGCGCGTCGTCGCCGTACAAGGCGATCGGCATCTACATCGGCGGCGTCAACCGCGGATGTGCCCAGCCGCAGCTCACCGCCGCGTGGGTCCGCGAGCAGGTGCAGGCCGGCTGGAAGCTGCTGCCGCTCTATGTCGGCCCGCAGGCCTCGTGCACCACGGTCGGCAGCGGCCGCAATCTCATCGTCAACAGCCAGGCCGGCGCGCAGGGCCGGGCCGCCGCGGCGGACGCCATCGCGAAGGCGAGCGCGCTGGGTCTCGCGCGCGACTCGATGGTCATCTACGACATGGAGGCGTACCGGACGAACGACGCCGGCTGCCGCGCCGGGGTGCTCGCCTTCATGCACGGCTGGACCTCGCGCCTGCACGAGGGCGGCTACTTCAGCGGCTTCTACAGCAGCGTGAGCTCGGGCGTCGCCCACCAGGTCGCGGCCTATGCGTCGGCCGGCTACGCCCGTCCCGACTTCGTCGACTTCGCCCGCTGGGACCAGGCGGTCACGTTGACCGACCCGGTGATCCCGGCCTCGGCCTGGCCCGGCCATCGGCGCATGAAGCAATATCGCGGCGGCCACAAGGAGACGTGGGGCGGCGTCACCATCAACGTCGACAGCAACATCGCCGACTTCGCGCCGCCGGCCCGCACCCGGTCGGCCGACTTCAACATGAGCGGCTGGTCCGACGTCATCGCCCGGTCCGCGTCCGGTGCCGTGACGCTGTTCCCGGGCAACGGCGGGAGCGTCGACGCCGGCCTGCGCCGCACGATCGGCAGCGGCTTCGCCGCGATGAACACGCTGATCCGCATCGACCTCAACCGGGACGGCCGGGAGGACGTCGTGGCCCGCCAGGGCAACGGCGACCTCTGGCTCTATCCCGGCACCGGCTCGGGCCTCGGCGCGCGCAAGAAGATCGGCAGTGGCTGGCAGGTCCTGCGCGACATCACCGCGGTCGGCGACCTCACCGGCGACGGCTACCCCGACATCGTCGCGGTCTCCAAGGGCAACAACCTTTTCCTGTACGCGGGGCAGGCGGGCGCCAAGCTCGGCGGCGCCCGGCAGCTGGCCACCGGCTTCGGCGACAAGACCGAGCTGGCCGGCGCCGGCGATTTCACCCGGGACGGCTGGCCCGACCTCGTGGTCCGGCTCTCCGCCGACCGCAAGCTGCATCTCTACACGGGGCGCAAGGGCGGTTTCGGCAAGCGCCTGCCGCTCGGCGCCGCCGCGGGTGACCTGCGCGATCTGACCGGCGTGGGTGACTTCGACCGGGACGGCTTCACCGACCTCGCCGCCGTGCGCAAGACCGACGGCGCCCTGCTGCTGTTGCCCGGCGCCGGCAGCACGCTGCGCCCGGCCGTCCGCATCGGCGGCGGATACGGCTCGCTCGCGGTGTCCTGAGCGGCCGCGAGCCGGCGGCGGGAGAACAGTCGCGGAAGACAGTCGTGGCCGGCCCGAACCGGGCCGGCCACGAAAGGCTGTGGGTCTCTAGAGGCTGTCGGCGGCCAGCTGCGA
>NZ_BOMI01000223.1 GCF_016862115.1 Paractinoplanes deccanensis | reverse complement strand
TGTGCGCGAGACTGTCCGGTTCGCCGACGCCGTGGAGGCGGCTGCCGCTGACGTCTATTTGGAGGTCGGTCCGGACGGGTCGCTGACCGCGCTGGGGCTGGGCGGGTTCGTGCCGGCGCTCCGGAGGGACCAGCCGGAGACCGACGCCCTGCTGACCGCGATCGGCCGGCTGCACGTCCAAGGCGTGCGGGCCGACTGGCCGGCCGTCTTCGCCGGGTGGCAGGCGAGCCGGATCGCCCTGCCGACCTACCCGTTCGCCCGCGTCCGGCACTGGATCGGCGAGAGCGCCGCCGCCGTTGCGGCCCCGCTGCCGCGCCCGTGGGAGGGCGCCGACGAGCCGGGCCGCCGGCGGATCGCCCTGGACCTGGTGCGGGCCTCGGTCGCCCACGTCGCCGGGCACGCCACGGCCGCCGACGTCGCCGCCGACGCCACCTTCCACGACCTCGGCCTCTCGTCGCTGGCCGGCGTCGAGCTGCTGGAGCGGGTGAACCGGCTGACCGGGCTCGCGCTCCCGCCGGCCGACCTCTTCGACCACCCCACCCCGGAACGGCTCGCCGCGCACGTGCTCGCCGCGCTGGACGGAGCCACCACCGGCCCGGCCACCGCCGGCCAGGTGGACCAGGTCGCGGACGACCCGATCGCGATCGTCGCGATGAGCTGCCGCCTTCCCGGCGGCGTCGCCACCCCGGACGAGCTGTGGCGGCTGCTCGCCGACGGCGCCGACGCGGTCGGCCCGTTCCCGGCCGACCGGGGCTGGGACCTCGACGGCCTCTACCACCCCAACCCGGACCACGAGGGCACGAGCTACGTCCGCAGCGGCGGATTCCTCGACGAGCCGGGCGCGTTCGACGCGGGCTTCTTCGGTGTCTCGCCGCGCGAGGCGCTCGGCATGGACCCGCAGCAGCGGCTCCTGCTCACCCTCTCGTGGGAGGTCTTCGAGGGCGCCGGCATCGACGTGACGGCCCGCCGCGGCGACGCCGTCGGCGTCTTCGTCGGCGCGACCGCCACCGACTACGGCCCCCGTCTGCACGAGGCGCCGGACGGTCTCGCCGGCCGGGTCCTGACCGGGACCACCCCGAGCGTGGCGTCCGGCCGGATCGCCTACACCTTCGGCTTCCACGGCCCGGCGCTGACGGTCGACACCGCGTGCTCGTCGTCGCTGGTGGCCCTGCACCTGGCCGCGCAGTCGCTGGAGCGCGGCGAGTGCACCCTCGCGCTGGCCGGCGCCGCCACCGTGCTCGCCACCCCCGGCATGTTCGTCGAGTTCAGCCGGCAGCGCGGGCTCGCACCGGACGGCCGGTGCAAGCCGTTCGCCGCGGCCGCCGACGGCACGGGCTGGTCCGAGGGCGGCGCGATGCTGCTGTTGGAGCGGCTCTCGGACGCGCGCCGCCACGGCCATCCGGTGCTGGCGACGATCCGCGGCTCGGCGGTCAACTCGGACGGCGCCTCCAACGGGCTCTCCGCGCCGAGCGGCGCCGCGCAGCAGCGGGTGATCCGCTCGGCGCTGGCCGCGGCCGGCCTGCGGCCCTCGGACGTGGACGCGGTCGAGGCGCACGGCACCGGCACCGCGCTCGGCGACCCGATCGAGGCGCAGGCACTGCTCGCGGTCTACGGCCGCGACCGGCCCCGGCCGCTCCTGCTCGGCTCGGTCAAGTCCAACATCGGGCACACCCAGGCGGCGGCCGGCGCGGCCGGACTGATCAAGATGGTGCTGGCCATGCGGCACGGCCGGCTCCCGGCCACGCTGCACGTGGACGCGCCGACGCCCAAGGTGGACTGGCGGGCGGGCGCCGTCGAGCTGGCGACGGCCGCCACCGACTGGCCCGCCACCGGCCGGCCGCGGCGCGCGGGCATCTCCTCCTTCGGCATCAGCGGCACGAACGCGCACGTCATCATCGAGCACGCCGAGCCGCCGGCCACGCGGTCGGCCCGGGACGAGCGGATCGTGCCGTGGGTGCTGTCGGCGCGCACGCCGGACGCGCTGCGCGCCTACGCGGACCGGCTCGCCACCGTCGACGCCGACGTCACCGACGCGGCCTTCACCCTGGCCATCGGACGGGCCCGCTTCGCGCACCGGATGGTCGCCGTCGGCGCGGACCTCGCGCAGCTGCGCGACCGGCTGACCGGCGACGCGGTGACCGGCCGGGCGGCCGGCGATCCGCGCGCGGTGTTCGTCTTCCCCGGGCAGGGCGCGCAGTGGGCCGGCATGGCGGCCGAGCTGCTGCGCGACTCCGAGGTATTCGCGGCGGCGATGGACGCGTGCGCGAGCGCGCTGCGGCCGTACATCGACTGGTCCCTGCTCGACGTGCTCGGCGACGCCGCGATGCTGGAGCGCGTCGACGTCGTCCAGCCGGCCCTGTGGGCGGTGATGGTCTCGCTGGCCGAGCTGTGGCGGTCGTACGGGATCGAGCCGGCCGGCGTCGTCGGCCACAGCCAGGGTGAGATCGCCGCGGCCTGCGTGGCCGGGGTGCTGAGCCTGGCCGACGGCGCCCGGGTGGTGGCGTTGCGCAGCAGGGCGCTGTCGGCCCTCGCCGGCGCCGGCGGGATGGTCTCGGTGCCCCGGCCGCCCGAGGAGATCGACCTCCGCGAGCTGTCGGTCGCGGCGATCAACGGGCCCCGCTCGACCGTCGTCTCGGGCCCTCCGGAGGCGCTGGCGGCGTTGCTGGCCCGCGACGACCGCGCCCGGCGCGTGCCCGTCGACTACGCGTCGCACTCGCCGCAGGTCGAGCGGCTGCGCGACCACCTGCTGGCCGAGCTCGCCCCGATCACGCCACGACCGGCCGCCGTGCCGTTCCACTCGACGGTCACCGGCGAGCCGGCCGGCACCACCGCGCTCGACGCCGGGTACTGGTACCGCAACCTGCGCGAGCCGGTCCGGTTCCGGTCGGCCGTGCGGGAGCTGCTGGACGCCGGCACCACCTGCTTCATCGAGGTGAGCCCGCACCCGGTCGTGTCGTTGGGCGTGGCGGAGACGGTCGACGAGCACGGCGCCGACGCGGTCACGGTCGGGACGCTGCGGCGCGGGGACGGCGGGATGCGGCGGATGCTGACCGCGCTGGGCGAGGCGTTCGCGCACGGGCTGCCCGTACGGTGGGAACGGCTCTTCGACGGGCTCGGCGCGCGCCGCATCGGCCTGCCGGGCCACCCGCTGCGCGCGGACCGATACTGGCTGCCGCCCGCCCGGTCCGGCGCGGGCGGGCCGTCGGCCGCCGGGCACCCGCTGCTGGACACGGCCGTCGACCTGGCCGACGGCGGCGCCCTGTTCACCGCACGGCTGTCGGTGTCCCTGCACCCGTGGCTGGACGAGCATCGGGTCGGCGACGTGCCGGTCCTGCCCGGCGCCGCCTACGCCGACCTGGCGCTCTGGACCGGTGCGCGGACCGGCTTCCCCCGGGTGGGCGAGCTGACGATCGAGCGGCCGCTGCGGCTGCCGCCCGGCCGCACGCTGTCGGTCCAGATCGCGGTCGGCGCGCCGGACGGCGACCACCGGTCGTGGACCCTGTCGGCGCGCGACGGCGACGAGCCGTGGACCCGGTACGCGACCGGCACGCTGCGGCCCGCGGGCCACGGGCGCGACGGCGCGGCCGCCTGGCCGCCCGATCCGGCGGAGATCGACCTGGCCGGCGGCTACCAGCGCCTGGCCGACGCGGGATTCGGCTACGGGCCGTCCTTCCGGGGCCTGCGCCGGCTCGCCGGGCTCGGCGACGAGCTCTTCGCCGAGGTGGCCGTGCCGGCCGCGGACGGGTTCGCGATCGCGCCGGCGCTGCTGGACTCCGCGCTGCACGCGCTGGAGCTGCGGTCGCTGGCCGCCGGCGGTCCGGGGCTGCTGCCGTTCTCCTTCGGCGACGTCGAGCTGCACCGCACCGGCGCCACCGAGCTGCACGTCCGGCTCGCCCCGGCCGGCCCGGACAGCGTGACCCTGACCGCGACGGACCCGGCCGGCGCTCCGGTGCTGACGGCCGGCGCGCTCGTCATGCGGCCGCTGTCGGCGGCCGGGCAGGCACTGCACCGGATTCGGTGGGTGCCGCTGCCCGCCCCGGCCGGCGACCCGGGCGCCGGCGCGACGGCCGTGCCGGTCGCCTGCGCGACCGTCCACGACGCGCTGACGCTGCTTCACGACCGGTTGGCCGGCGACGATCCCGGCCGGCCACCGCTCGCCGTCGTGACCACCGGCGCGGTCGCCGCCGCCCCCGGCGACGACGTGCCCGGCCTCGCCTCGGCGCCGGTCTGGGGGCTGGTCCGCTCGGCCCAGACGGAGCACCCCGGCCGGTTCGTGCTGGTCGACACCGACACGCCGGAGCCACCCGTCGCTGCCGTCGCGGCCGCGCTCGCCGCCGGCGAGGAGCAGGTGGCCGTCCGCGACGGCGAGGTGCTGGTGCCGCGGCTCGTCCGGGCCACGCCACCGCCCCCGGCGCAGTCGCCGATCCCGGCCGGCAGCACCGTGCTGATCACCGGGGCGCCCGGCGCGCTCGGCTCGGCGGTCGCCCGCCACCTGGTGACCCGGCACGGCGTGCGGGACCTGCTGCTGGCGAGCCGCCGTGGCCCCGCGGCGCCCGGCGCCGGCACCCTCGTCGCGGAGCTGGAGGCGCTCGGCGCCCGGGTCACCCTCGCCGCCTGCGACGTCGCCGACCGGACGGCGCTGGCCGCGCTGCTGGCCACCGTGCCGGACGACCGCCCGCTCAAGGCGGTCGTGCACGCCGCCGGGATCCTCGACGACGGCGTGCTCACCGCGCTCACCCCCGAACGGCTCGACGCGGTCCTGCGCCCCAAGGCCGAGGCCGCGTGGCACCTGCACGAGCTGACCCACGACCTGGCGGCGTTCGTCCTGTTCTCCTCCGCCATGGGTGTCCTCGGCAACGCGGGCCAGGGCAACTACGCGGCCGCCAACGCCTACCTCGACGCGCTCGCCGCGCACCGGCGGGCGCGGGGGCTGCCGGCCGTGTCGCTCGCCTGGGGACTCTGGGAGGCCGGCGGCGGCCTGACCGGGCACCTCGACCGGGACCGGATCTCCGCCGCCGGTGTCCTGCCCCTCGCGACCGGCGCGGCGCTGGAGCTGCTCGACGCCGGGCTGACCGCGGCCGAACCGGTGCTGGTGCCGGCCCGGATCGACCTCGCGGCGCTGCGCGACGGCCCGGTGCCGGCGATCCTGCGCGACCTGGCGCCGCGGCCGGAGCGGCCCGCCGCCCCGGCGCCGGTTGCCGCGGAGTCGGCCGAGGCGCTGGTCGCCCGGCACGTCGCCGCGGTGGTCGGGCTCCACACCGGCGCCGAGGTCGACCCCGGCCGCACCTTCAAGGAGCTCGGCTTCGACTCCCTCGCCTCGGTCGGCCTGCGCAACCGGCTCGCCGCCGCGACCGGCCTGCGCCTGCCGGTCTCCCTGGTCTTCGACCACCCGACCCCGGCCGCGGTCGGCGCCTACCTGCGCACGCGGCTGACCGGCGCCACCACGCCCGCGACGGCGGCGGACCGGCCGGCGCGGCCGGACGACGACCTCATCGCGATCGTCGGCATGTCCTGCCGCTTCCCGGGCGGCGCCGCCTCGCCCGAACAGCTGTGGGACCTGCTCGCCGACGGCCGCGACGCGATCACCGGGCTGCCCACCGGGCGCGGCTGGCCGGCCGACCTCTACGACCCCGACCCGGACCGTGCCGGTCACAGCTACGCGCGGGCCGGTGGCTTCCTGCACGACGCGGCCGACTTCGACGCCGAGTTCTTCGGCATCAGCCCCCGCGAGGCCCTGTCGATCGATCCGCAGCAGCGCCTGCTGCTCGAGACGTCCTGGGAGGCGATCGAGCGGGCCGGCATCGACCCGCACGCGCTGCGCGACAGCCGCACGGGAGTGTTCGCCGGCATCATGTACAACGACTACGCGGCCCGCTTCGGCCGCGACGGCGGCGACTACGAGGCGCACCTCGGCAACGGCAGCGCGGCCAGCGTCGCGTCCGGCCGGGTGGCCTACCAGCTCGGCCTGCACGGCCCGGCGGTCAGCGTCGACACCGCGTGCTCCTCCTCGCTGGTCGCCGTGCACCTGGCCGCGCAGGCCCTGCGGCACGGCGAGTGCTCGCTGGCGCTGGCCGGCGGGGTGACCGTGATGGCCACTCCGAAGCTGTTCCTCGAGTTCAGCCGGCAGCGCGGCCTGTCCCGCGACGGGCGCAGCAAGGCGTTCGGGGCCGGCGCCGACGGGATGGGCGCGGCCGAGGGCGCCGGCGTGCTGCTGCTGGAGCGGCTGTCCGACGCGCGCCGGCACGGTCATCCGGTGCTGGCCGTGATCCGTGGCTCGGCGGTCAACTCGGACGGCGCCTCCAACGGGCTCACCGCCCCGAACGGGCCGGCCCAGCAGCGGGTGATCGCCGACGCGCTCGCCGCTGCCGGGCTGCGGCCGTCCGACGTGGACGCGGTCGAGGCGCACGGCACCGGCACCGCGCTGGGCGACCCGATCGAGGCGGAGGCCCTGCTCGGCGCGTACGGGACCGGGCGGGACCGGCCGCTGTGGCTGGGCTCGGTCAAGTCGAACATCGGGCACACCCAGGCCGCCGCCGGTGTCGCCGGAATCATCAAGATGGTTCTCGCCCTCGGCGCCGGCGAGCTGCCGCGCACGCTGCACGCCGACGAGCCGACCCCGCACGTCGACTGGTCCGCCGGGACGCTGCGCCTGCTCCGGCAGCCGCAACCGTGGCCGGCCGGCGACCGTCCGCGCCGGGCCGCCGTCTCCTCGTTCGGCATCAGCGGCACCAACGCGCATCTCGTGCTCGAGGAGGCGCCGCCGGTCGCGGCCGCGGACGCCGCTCCGGTTGCCGACGCGGCGCCGGTGCCGTGGCTGCTCTCCGGCCGCACCGAGGCGGCGCTGCGGGCTCAGGCCGCGCGGCTGCGCCCGTCGGCCGGCTCGCCGGCCGCCGGGGTCGGCGTCGCGCTGGCGACCCAGCGGTCACGCTTCGAGCACCGGGCCGTGGTCGTGGCGTCCACCTCGGCGGAGCGCGACCGGGCGCTGGCCGCGCTGGCCGCCGGCGACGTGGCCGCGGGCCTGGTCCGCGGCGTGGCGGCCGAGGTGCGCGAGGTGGTCTTCGTCTTTCCCGGCCAGGGCGCGCAGTGGCCGGGGATGGGCGCGGCGCTGCTCGACGCGTCGGCCGAATTCCGGGCCGAGATCGAGGCGTGCGAGGCCGCGCTCGCCCCGTACGTGGACTGGTCCCTCACCGCGGTCCTGCGCGGTCTACCCGGCGGGCCGCCGCCGGACCGGGTCGACGTGGTGCAGCCGGCCCTGTTCGCCATGATGGCCGGTCTGGCGCGGGTGTGGCAGGCGCACGGGGTGCGGCCCACCGCGGTGGTGGGCCACTCGCAGGGGGAGATCGCCGCCGCGTACGTGGCCGGAGCGCTGACGCTGCCGGACGCCGCCCGCGTGGTCGCGCTGCGCAGCCGGGCGATCGCCGCGCTGGCCGGTTCCGGCGGCATGGCCTCGATCGCGCTGCCGGTGGCGGAGGTGCGGCGCCGCGCCGGTGACCGGGTCGGCATCGCGGCGGTCAACGGGCCCCGGACGGTGGTCGTGTCGGGCGACACGGCAGCCGTCGAGGCCCTGGTCGCGCAGTGCACGGCCGAGGGCGTCCGGGCGCGGCTCGTCCCGGTCGACTACGCGTCGCACTCGGCGCAGGTGGACGCGATCCGCGACGAGCTGCTGAGCGCCCTCGCGCCGATCGCTCCCCGGACCGCCCGGATCCCGTTCCACTCCACGGTCGAGGGCCGGGCCGTCGACACGGCCGGGCTCGGCGCCGGCTACTGGTTCCGCAACCTGCGCGAGACCGTCCAGCTGGCCGGCACCGTGGCGGCCCTGCCGTCCGCGGCGTTCATCGAGGTGAGCCCGCACCCGGTGCTGACCGCGCCGATCCAGGAGACCGCCGGTACGGACGCCGTCGTGCTCGGCTCCCTGCGCCGCGGCGACGGCACCCCCGCGCGGATGCTGACCTCGCTGGCCGAGGCGTACGTCCGGGGCGTGACGGTGGACTGGACCGCGGCGATCCCGCCGGCGGCACCGGTCCCGCTGCCCACCTACCCCTTCCAGCGAAGCCGCTACTGGCTGGACGCGCCGGACGCCGGCGACCGGCGATGGGCCGGCATCGAGGACGCCGGCGACCTGGCCGCCCTGCTGCCCGGGCACGACCCCGCGGAGCTGCGCGCCGCCGCGTCGGTGCTGTCCGCGCTGCGCGAGCGCCGGACCGCCGGCGATCCGATCGACGACTGGCGGTACGGCGTCGAGTGGCGCCACCGGGCCACGCCGGCCGCCGCGATCACCGGCCGGTGGGCCGTTCTCGCGCGCCCCGGCCGGTCCGAGACCGGGGACGTGCTCGCCGCCCTGCGCCGCGCCGGCGCCCGGCCGGACCTGATCGAGGTCGGCCCCGAGGCCGGACGGCGGACGCTGGCGACCGGGCTCGCCGGCTGCGACGGCGTGCTCTCCCTGCTCGGGCTCGACGACCGGCCGCACCCGGAGCACCCCTCGGTGCCGGCCGGCTTCGCGCAGACCGTCGCGCTGGTGCAGGCGCTCGGCGACGCGGGCGTCGGCGCGCCGCTGTGGTGCGTCACCCGCCGCGCCGTCGCCACCGCACCGGACGAGCCGATCGAACCCGGTCAGGCGCTGCTCTGGGGCCTGGGCCGGGTCGCCGGCCTGGAACACCCGGACCGCTGGGGCGGCCTGATCGACCTGGACGGCCCGGCCGGCCTCCTCGCCGAGGTGCTCGGCGGCGAGGAGGACCAGGTGGCGATCCGGCAGCACGGCGTGCTGACGCGCCGGCTCACCCGGCGGCGGCCACGCGGCGCGCCCGCGGCGGAGTGGACGACCGGCGGCACCGCCCTGGTCACCGGCGGCACCGGCGCGCTCGGCGCCCACATGGCCCGCTGGCTGGCCGGCCGCGGGGCCGAACACCTGCTGCTGGTCAGCCGGCGCGGCCCCGAGGCGCCCGGCGCGGCCGAGCTGGCCGACAGCCTGCGCGGGCTGGGCGCCGCGGTGACCGTGGCGGCCTGTGACGTGGCCGACCGGGAGGCGCTCGCCGCGCTCATCGGCGCCATACCGGCCGACCGTCCGCTGCGGACCGTCGTGCACACGGCCGCGGCCCTCGACGACGGCACCGTGGACACCCTCACCCCGGCGCAACTGGAGCGGGCGCTGCGGGTCAAGGCCGGCGGCGCGCGCCACCTGCACGAGCTGACCCGTCACGCGGAGCTCGACGCGTTCGTGCTCTACTCCTCGCTCGGCGGCACGGTCGGCCTGCCCGGGCAGGGCAACTACGCCCCGGCCAACGCCTACCTCGACGCGCTCGCCGAGCGGCGCCGCGCGCAGGGTCTCGTCGCCACCTCCGTGGTGTGGGGCGCGTGGGCGGGCGGCGGCCTGGCCGGCGGCACGGTCGCCGACGTGCTGCGCCGGCACGGCCTGCCCGAGATGGACCCGGCCCTCGCGCTGGAGGGGCTGGGCCGGGCCCTGAGCGGCGGCGAGCCGGTCGCGATCCTCGCCGCCGTCGACTGGAGCCGGTTCTGGACGGCCTTCACGGCGCTGCGGCCGAGCCCGATGCTCACCGAGATCCCCGACGTCGCGCGCTTCCGCACCGGCGACGGCCCCGAGCCGGCCGCCCGCCTCGCCGCGGCGACCGAGCAGGCCCTCACCGATCTGGTGTGCGCACACGTCGCGGCGGTGCTGGGCCACGACAGCCCGGCCTCCGTGCGGCCGGACCGCGCGTTCCGGCTGATCGGCTTCGACTCGGTGACCGGCGTCGAGCTGCGCAACCGGATCGCCGCCGCCACCGGGCTCAGCCTGCCGACCACCACCGTCTTCGACTTCCCGACCCCGGCCGCGCTCGCCGGCTATCTCCGCGAACGGCTCGCACCGGCCGCGCCCGCCGCCGCGCAGGCACCGGAGCCGCCGGACGTCGATCCGCTCACCGCGACCGACGACGAACTGTTCGAGCTGATCGACCGCGATCTGGGGGTGTCCTGACAGTGACCGACACCGAGGCGAAGCTCCGCGAGTACCTGCGGCGTGTCACGGCCGACCTCCAGCGCACCCGCCGGCGGGTGGCCGAGCTCGAGCAGCGGACCGGCGAGCCGATCGCCGTCGTCGGCATGGCGTGCCGGTACCCGGGCGGGGTGCGCTCGCCGGAGGACCTGTGGGAACTGGTGTCCGCCGGCCGCGACGCGGTCTCGGCGCTCCCCACCGACCGGGGCTGGGACCTCGGTGGCCGGTTCCACGAGGACCCGGCGGTCGCCGGCTCCTTCTACGCCCGCGGCGGCGGGTTCCTGCACGACGCGGCGGGCTTCGACCCGGCGGCGTTCGACATCTCGCCGCGCGAGGCGCTTGCCATGGACCCCCAGCACCGCCTGCTGCTCGAGACGACCTGGGAGGTGTTCGAGCGGGCCGGTGTGCCGGTGACGTCGTTGCGCGGCAGCGACACCGGCGTCTTCGTGGGCGCCACCTACCAGGACTACGCCGCGCGCCTGCACCGGACGCCGGCCGAGCTGGAGGGCTACATCGTCACCGGCAACACGGCCAGCGTCGCGTCCGGCCGGGTGGCGTTCACCTTCGGCCTGGAGGGCCCGGCGGTCACGCTCGACACGGCGTGCTCGTCGTCGCTGGTGGCCCTGCACCTGGCGGCGCAGTCGCTGCGGTCGGGCGAGTGCGATCTCGCGGTGGCCGGCGGCGTCGTGGTGATGTCGTCGCTCGACATGTTCGTCGAGTTCAGCCGGCAGCGCGCCCTCGCGCCGGACGGGCGGTGCAAGGCGTACGCCGAGGCCGCGGACGGGTTCGGCGCGGCCGAGGGCGTCGGTGTGCTGCTGGTGGAGCGGCTGTCCGACGCGGAGCGCAACGGCCACCGGGTCCTGGCGGTGCTGCGCGGTTCGGCGGTGAACCAGGACGGCGCGTCCAACGGCCTGACGGCGCCGAACGGGCCGTCGCAGCAGCGGGTGATCCGGCGGGCGCTGGCGACCGCGGGCCTGACGGCGGCCGAGGTGGATGTGGTGGAGGGCCACGGCACCGGCACGCGGCTGGGCGACCCGATCGAGGTGCAGGCGTTGCAGGCCACCTACGGGCAGGACCGGGAGACGCCGCTGTGGCTGGGCTCGGTGAAGTCGAATCTCGGGCACACGCAGGCGGCCGCGGGCGTGGCCGGTGTGATCAAGATGGTGATGGCGATGCGGCACGGCACGGTGCCGCCGACCCTGCACGCGGAGCCACCGTCGTCGCAGGTGGACTGGTCGGCGGGGGCTGTGACCCCGGCCGTCCGGCAGACCGCGTGGCCGGAGACCGGTCGTCCCCGGCGGGCGGCGG
>NZ_BOMI01000222.1 GCF_016862115.1 Paractinoplanes deccanensis | reverse complement strand
TTAGGTGGCACCCATCGCGCACCGCACCGGCCGTGGTCACTGGGGCTGCTGCCGGCGAAAGCGCTGTCAGGCCCTTAAGACCGCATCCCATTTTGCGGTTGTTGTACCGCAAGGTGGTTCGTTGTACGGCCGTGGGTGATGTAGAGAAGTACTGCCCGGAAGCGTTGTGGCGCCCCGCGCAGCCGTTGCTGCCTGAGCAGCCGAAAAGGCACCAGGGTGGTGGGCGGCGACGGATCAGCGACCGGATCGCGCTCGCCGCGATCCTGTACGTGCTGGACTCCGGCTGCGCCTGAAATGAGCTGCCGGAGTCGTTCCCGATCTCGTCGACCAGCGCGCACCGCCGGTTTAGCGAGTGGGTCACGCAGGGGGTGGTGGCGGCGCTTCATCAGGCGGTGCTCGACGCGGCCGGGCAGATCGACTGGTCGCGGGCCAGTCTCGACGCGATGCGCGTACGGGCGGTAAAAGGGGGACCTGACGGGGCCGAGCCCGGTAGACCGCGGCAAGCCCGGTTCCCAGGGTCACGCAATCAGTGACCGGAACGGGCTTCCGCTGCACGCCGACATCTCGGCTGCCAACGTCAACGACCACACGGCCCTGCAGGATGTGTTCGACGGCATCGCACCGGTGCGCCAGCCGGTCGGCCGGCCCCGGAATCGGCCCGCGAAACTGCACGGTGACAAGGGCTACGACTACCGGCCCTGCCGCCAGGCCCTGACCCGACGCGGGATCAAGCCCCCGCATCGCCCGCAAAGGGCATCGAGGCCTCGAACCGGCTCGGCCGGCACCACTACGTCGTGGAGCGCTGCCTAAAGTGGGTCACCCGGTTCCGGCGGCTGGTCCGCCGCTACGAACTCTAGGCTCCTCACCTCCTCGGATTCCTGCGCCTGGCACGCGCTGTCATCTGCTACCGCCGCGCCGTCAAGCTCAACCTGTTAACCAGCAACAACCCCAAATGAGATGCGGTCTTACATGTCATCGAGCTCTTCTTCGATCTCTTCCTCGACCGCCTCGACGCTCGAGAGAAAGATGTGGTACTTGTCCGACTCACTCAGGTGGTTGAGGAAGGACTGACGTAGCTCTTGCATACCGAGGTAGTAGCTCCGGAACGACTCGCTGACCTCCTCAGCCCGCTTACTGTTCGGCGCCACAGGAATGAGGATCTCGCGGTAGCGGCTCCCCACGTCTTCGCGGTTCGTCTGCATGAAAACGATCCGGTCCCACTGCCGTCGCACCGCGCGTAAGCTCATGGCCCACAGCAGGTAGAAGTTGTCGAAATCTGCATTTTCGGCGGCATGCAGCACCAAGATCTCCTTGGTGAGGACCAGCCTTTCCTGGCCCGGCATAAGTACCGCGAAATCGCCGATATTCTTGCTGGTGCGGATGGGCGTGAGGATGTCGTACGCCGATAGTCCGGAACTTTTGCCTCGCCAGAACCGCTCGGCGACGATGTCGGTGACCCGGTTGGTCGGATTGATGTTCACCTGACCGGCTCTCAGGTCTGACACCTTGATATACGGAACCGTGCCGGTGCGCAGGTCGGCGCTTGGGCTTCCATGCCCCGGCCGGGCGACGACACGCCCGTCATCGACGAGTTCGCCCAGCGTGACGGCGTGGAATCCTTCGAACTCGGAATCCTTAAGAAGATCCTCGAAGTTCCCAACCGAGCGATCATCGAAGTAGACCGGAACCGCCTGCAAACCTGGTTCGAACTTCTCTCGCTCGACCCACCGGGACGTCGGAGTAGTCCTCTTGTCGAAGATAACACTCTTGACGTCTTCGAGCACCTTGTCATCCAGCTCGTTGGTCCGCGTGCCAGTCCGCGGATCGACAACGTAAAGCTCTTCGCCATCCTTGTTGATGCCGACGGTGGGCGCGTACGAGACAAAGACATAGCCGTCTCGGAACCAGCTGGGTCGGTATGCCATCACGCCTACCTCTTCTCGAAAACGTACAAGTTTGTCTTGGCTCGGCAGAAGCCCTGGAAAGCCTCCATCGGAATATTGACGACGCCGCGCAGGATGAACCGGCTATCCAGCCAGTCTGGCAACCAGTTGTAGGTCGCTGAGAAGAAATATGTCTCCGGCAAAATGATGCCCAGCCTGCCCCCACTCACGAGAAGTCGGTGTGCCCGCTCTAGGAAGATCAGGCCGATCTCCAATGCCCGGTACTGGCCATCTCCGCGTCGAGCGATCGTGTACTTGTTGCGACGCGCATCTACACTGCTCACCTTGAGACCCTGGCCGAACGGAGGATTTGTGAGAACCACGGTGAAGGACTCGTCGGCAAGAGGCTTCACGAGATGGGGATAATCACGTTCCCATCTGTCTCCGCGAATTGAGTCGCCCGCATGGATGTGCACTCCACCGTCGCCAAGGCTGAGCATGAGCGCGCGGGCGAGCTTAACATTGATCGCGTCCTTGTCGACGCCGTAGACCCTCTGGAGAGCCCGGCCGCGAGCCGCCGCGTCCTCCATCTTGCTGCCTACCCTCATCGACTCAACCATCGAGAGGTAGGCCTCCACCAGGAACCCGCCGGTGCCGCAGGCAGGATCGATTACTTTGTCACTGGGGTCGATTTCCATGAGCTCGACGGCTGCCTCGATCACTCTCTGCGGAGTGAAGTACTGCCCCTCACCAGCTTTCAGGTTGGCCCGGCGGAAGACCTGGAAGGCTGATGAGATGGCTTCGGGGCGCATGCTGACCAGGTTCAAACCGGACAGCTCGTAGACGACGTCCTGGATACTATGGTCGTCGAGATTGAGATCGACTTCGTGAGGATCGGTAAATACTTCCGGCTGGAATTTCGTCAGGTTGGCGAACAATTCTCGAATCTTCTTGGCGGTCTCGGCCTCACCGCCGCCGGAGAGTTGGAATTGTACTGGCTCGTTCGGTGACGCCTGGCCGTTCTTGTCCGAATCAATCTTGAGAAGCAGAAGGTTACAGAGCTCGTTCAGCTGCGCTTCGGAGCGGGTGGCGCGGCTATCACGCGCCACCACCGCATCGAGGAGGCGTTTGAACACGGAGCGGAGGTGACCGTTCTGCGGGATGCGAAGGTCGTTGTATGTAAGGGGCTTGTCGGAAGCCAGCTCGAGTTCCTCGGCCGGCTTCGGTACTCCGCGATTGCGTTCGTGCTTGAAATTTCCGTCGGGGAGCTTGTAAACCCGAACGTTCTCGAGGCCGTTTGTCCAGTAGCCGAGCTTTGCTCGAGGCTCACGAGCCAGGTAGATCTCCAGCTGCGATATGCCTTGATTGAGCTCCGGGGCCTTGAACTCGAAGAGAACGACGACGTGCTGCCAGTCGTCGACGTGCGCAGAGTCATCGAACAGCGCCAGATCAACTGGCCACGACGAGAAGGACTTGCCGCCCTCGCGCTGCGCGGCGTCATGCGGAGATTTGGGCACGCGCCACTCGGGCTGCCAGCGAACCTGGTCTCGGCTCCAACCCGCCTTCGCCAGCTCCTCGATGACGGGCAAGCGCACCTGCTGGTGCTCAGGACCGCTCAGCGTTCGGTTGTAGTCCATATTCTCTCCGGGCACCGAGCCATCCTATGGTCAAGGTCCGACACTCTCGGGCAGCGACTCGATCCGACGACAGGACGCACCCACCGATATGCTGCTCAACGTGACGGAGGGAACGCTCGGCGTCGCTGTTGTGGGGTTCGGGTGGATGGGACGGGTGCATACGCAGGCGTATGCGCGGGTTCCTCATCACTTTGCCGATCTGCCGGCGCTCAGGCTGGTGGCGGTGGCGGATGACGTTCCTGGACGGGCGGAAGCTGCCGCCACGAGGTACGGGTTCGAAAGAGCCACGGAGAGCTGGCGCGAGCTCGTGGACGACCCTGAGGTTGATGCTGTCAGCATCACGGCGCCCAACTTTCTGCATCGGGAGATGGGGGCGGCCTTCGCGGCGGCCGGCAAGCACATCTGGATCGAGAAACCGGTCGGGCTCAGTGCGGAGGATGCGCGGGCGATCGTCGGGGAGGTGCGGGTCGCCGTGGGGTTCAACTACAGGAATGCGCCGGCGGTTGAGCGGGCACGAGAGCTCATTGCCGACGGGGTCATCGGCGAGGTGGCCCACGCGCGATTCAAATTCCTCAGCGACTATGCCGCCCATCCCGACGGGGCGCTCAGCTGGCGCTTCGAGCGCAACCGCGGCGGCAACGGAGTGCTGGGAGACCTCGGAGCGCACGGCGTCGACCTGATTCGCTACCTGCTCGGCGAGATCGAGGCGCTCGTGGCCGATACGGCGATTTTCATTCCCGAGAGGCCGCGGCCGGCCGGAGCGACAAAGGGGCACGAGCGGGGCAGTGGCGAACCCGGACCGGTGGAGAACGAGGACTACTTCGCCAGCCTGCTGCGCATGGCCAGTGGCGCGCGGGTCACGCTCGACTGCAGCCGGGTCGCGGTGGGCGAGCAGAACAGCTACGGCTTCGAGATTCACGGGAGCAAAGGGGCACTGTTCTGGGACTTCCGGCGCATGGGCGAGCTGGGCGTCGCAGCGGGCGACGACTATCAGGATGAAAGCGTGAAAGTCCGGTTTGCTCAATCAGGCGACGGCGACTTCGGCGCGTTCCAGCCGGGGGCGGGGATTCCCATGGGATACGACGATCTCAAGGTCATCGAGGCGGCTCGGTTCCTGCGGTCCATAAGGGAGGGCAAGCCGCACGGCGCGACGCTGGTCGATGCGATTCGTAGCGCCGAAGCGCTTGACGCGCTGGAACGCTCCGTGGCGACGGGGGCCTGGGTGAGGCTTCAGAACAAGTAGCGCTGGAACCATTCGACGGCCAGCTTGTCCACCGCGGCCGCGTGGGGAGTCTGTGGGGCCGGCTCGATTCCGGGCTCCCAGGCCAGAGCGTGAGCCATGTCCGGCACGACGTGGCAGTCCACAGTGGCGCCGGCCGACGAAAGAGCGTCGACGGCATCGCCGACCGGAGCGATGATGGCGTCGGCCCTGTCGTCGGCGCCGGTGATGAAACGGATCGCGGCGTCGGAGATCTCCGGGGCGCGGCCGACGAAGTCGAGGCGCGCGGCGACAGCGGACGACTCGGCGCCCCAGGTGTAGCTCTGACCGAACGCATCGGCCAGACCGTCGATCGTGTCGCGCAGGCGGACGACGGGATTGACCAGGACCATCGCCTGAGCGGAGAAGCCGCTCTCGGCGAGCACCAGCTGGGCCGCGGCGCCGCCCGCCGAGCCGCCGAGCAGGCCGATCGGGACGTCCTCGAAGATGCCGGCTTCGCGGCGGATGGCGGCCAGGGCGGTCGGGAACTCGGCCAGCGCGCCGAAGATGACGTGCTGGTAGACATTCAGGACGACGTCTTCCGCGACCAGGCGCCAGAGCTCGTCACGGTCGGTGGTGGGAACGGGCAGGCGCAGGTAGATCTTCCAGGCGTCCAAACCGTCGAGCGGCAGGGCGGCAGCGAAGGCGCGCTCGGTGCGCGGCGAGTCGAGCAGGTGGTAGCCGACGACGACGGGAGCTTCGGGGCGCGGGCCGCCGGACGGCGGCAACACTACGTGCGGAACCATGCCCTGAACGTTAGGCCACGCGGAAGTCGCCGGCGCCGCTGACGATCAGGTCGGCGCGCAGCCACGGCTGATCGGCCAGGAAGAACGGGACTTCCTCGGCCATCCACTCGTCCCATTCGCGCTCGGCGTCGGACAACGCGATCCCCTTCTCGGCGAGGTCGCGCGTGAGGCCGCGGGTGCGGGCGTCGTCGAACGGCGACTGGACCCAGACGGCGACGTCGAGGAAGCGGGCCAGCTCGCGGCGGGAGGCGCCGCAGCCTTCGACGATCACGGCAGGGGCCGCGGCAGGGACAAAGATCTCGCCCGTACGGCCGTGCGCGAGCCAGCCGGGAGGCGTGTAGTGCACGTCCTCCCCGGCGCGCAGTGGCGCGAGAATGCCGTCCACCATGAGGTCCGCCCAGCCGAAGCGGGAGTGCCACCATGCCACGTCGTCGGTATGGACGACCTCGGCGCCGGGAACGGCCTTGGCCAGGCGGTCGGCGAACGTGGTCTTGCCGGAGCCGCCGCGGCCGTCGACGGCGATGACGCGAGGGCCGCCGCGCGAAAAACCGTCGTCGAAAAGGGCCTCGACGACGGTTTCGAAGCTTTCGGCCAGCCAGGGGCCGGCCGCCGGCTCACCCGGACCGGGAAACATAGGGACGAGGCTACAAAATGCTTGCCACACGTCAACCAAACGCCGATGGGCGAGTCACGCGAAGCGGCGCCGCCGGAAGCGTAGCGCGACGGCCAGCACGGCAACGGCCCCGGCGCCGGCGAGGAGGCCCCACGGTCGTTCCGCCGGGAAAGCGACGGTCAGCGGCTCGACCTTCATCGTGCGGTTGTCGACCCTGATCTCACCAACCCGCTTGTCCTGTACGGAGACCAGCACGGTGTGCGTGACGACCTCGTGCACGATCGCGTCGTAGCCGAACGTCATCTCGGTGGCGCTCGTCCCACCCGGCGGAGTCAGCTCGGCGTGCACGATGAGCTCGCGATACGAGCCGGTGCCGGCGATCGTGAAGTCGGCGAAGCGTACCGACCAAGGCTTGTCATCTGTTGTGGGGTGGACGTGCCGGGACAGGTAGGAGCGCATGGCCGGCGTGGCGGCCGGCAGGTCCGCAGTGGGCAAGGTGCGCAGGTCGAGACCGCTGGCGACGGCCAGGTCCTCGACCGGCAGCTGGAGCTCGGCGGTCACGTGGCCGCCCTCCCGCTCCAGGATCACGGCGGAGTACGGCATGGGGTGGGCATACGCCGGGGGCGCCCCCAGCAGGAGCGCCCCCAGCACTACGAGAAGTGACCGCATCAGAAGTCGAACTCGCCGCCGTAGTCGCGGGTGTGGTCACGGTAGACGGTGTGGTAGTGGATCTTGTTGGTGATCACGACGCCGTTCTGGCAGACGAACTCGACCCAGGCGCTCGGGCCGTCGATGCGCACGTAGTCGCCGTGCGCGGTCAGGCCCGTGGTGCCGGACCAGCCGATGTACGTCTGGTCGAGCTCGGACTCGTAGGTCTTCATCAGCGACGCGGCGGTGGTGTCGTCGACGATCGCGACCCACGGCTTGATGGCCGCGAGCACCAGCGCCTTCTGGTCGTCGGTGAGGCCGCTGACCGGGAGCCCCTCCTTGGTCTCCGGAAACTGGCCGTCCTCGCCGGGGCCGACAAGCACGTCGGTGTACGTCTTGCCGAGCTTCGCCTTGGCCTTCTCGGTGTCCGAGAGGCCGGCCGTGACCTTGAGCAGCGCCTGGCGCATCGACTCGAGCGGCTGGTACGTGGTGCCGTCGTCCTCCCAGCTCGTCGGCTCGACGCCCACGAAGAACGGGCTCGCGCCGCCGACCGCGCCGCCCTTGTAGGTGAGGTTGACGGCCAGGTGGTGGCCGCCGAAGTGCAGCTGCCAGGCGTCGGTGGTGCTCGGGGTGCCGAGGAAGGCCATGAAGTAGTTGCCGCTGGAGTAGCCGCTGCCGGTGCCCCCGCCCGGGCCGCCAGAGGCGCCACCGCTCGGCATACCAGACATTCCGGACGGTGGTGCGCCGGACATCATCCCGCCGGGCGGCCCGCCGGACGCGCCGGGGCCGGCGCTCTGGGTGCCCTGCACCGACCCGAGGTAGTCGTCCGCCAGCAGGATCTGCATCACCAGGTCGTAGCCCGTACCCGTGCTGGATCCCGTCGCGGCCTGGAGCACCTTCTTGGCCGCGGTGAGCTGATCGTCGCTGAGGGTCTCGAACTGGATGCCGACCCGGCAGGACGACCCGCACGGCAGGTTGCTCCACGCGGTCGCGTTGGCCTCGCTCAGCTCGAGCTCGACCGACTCCTTCTGGTCGTCGTCGAGGGTCGCGAGGAACGCCTCGGCGGCCGCCACGACTCCGGCGACGCCGGTCGCGCTCGACGTGGTGGTCTCGACGGCGTCGTCATCGTCCGACCCGCACCCGGCCACCAGGAGCAGGGTCGCGGAGAAGGCGACGCAGAGCTTTCTGATCACCACGCCAGCGTATGGGGCTATTGGTGCAAATGGGGCGCAATTAGGCAGACGGGGCCCGCGAACCGCGGGCCCCGTCAGGTCTGGTGCTTCAGCCGACGCCCTGCTGGGCGCCCTTGTGGACGTGCACGCCGGCGCCGAGCTCGACGATCTGGGCCTCGCTCAGGCCCACGCCCTCCCACACCTGGATGATCATGTAGACGCCGGAGGGCTGCTTCACCCACAGCTCCCAGCCGGTGTCACCGCTGGTCGCGGTCGGGATCGAGCCGTCCGGGTTGACGGCGTTGAGGCTCTTGAGCAGCAGGCCGTCCTGGTCGCCGACCTTGACCTTCTTGCCCTCGCGGCTCGGGCCGCTCTGGTCCTTCGACTCCAGCATCACGGCGATCTTGCCGACGAAGCTGTGCGGGTCGTTCAGGCCGGCCGAGGACGGCACGGCAGTGGGGGTGTTCTTCGGGGCGATCACCAGGGAGTACGCGTCGTCGCCCTGGATGTACCAGCCGGACGGCACCTTGTCGACGGTGAAACCCTTGGGCTGCTCGCCCTTGTAGGCGACGAGCTGAACGGCGACCGGGCTCGCGACGGCCCGGCTCTCGGCGGCCGGACCTTGGGCGATCGGGGCATTGGCGGACTCCGACGTGCCGGACGTGGCCACCGCGAACGCGGCCGCCAGCGCGGCGACACCGAACGCCGAACCGGCGATCGACTGCACCGTACGGCGGCGGCGCAGGGCCCGGCGCCCGCGGGTGAGGTCGGCCTCGACCGCGGCCGGTGCCGCCTGTGCCGGGACCGGGCCCGCGATCTTCTCGAAGTGATGACGCAGGTCGCTCATCGGGTGGCTCCTTGACTGCTGAGAAAGGTGGGCTGCGCCGAGTCGAGCGCAGCGCGGAGACGCTCCAGCCCGCGGGCGGTCTGGCTCTTGACGTTGCCCTCGGAGCAGTTGAGGGCGTCCGCCGTCTCGGCGACCCCGAGGTCGTAGAAGTAGCGGAACACCACCGCGGCCCGCATCCGGGGCGGCAGATCACGCAGCGCCTGCTGCACGGCGTCGCCCACGCCGTCGGTGTCGGCGGCGCCCGCGACGTCGGGCAACTCGGCCATCGGCTTCTCGCGCCGCCGCCAGACCCGGCGCCGCTCGTCGATCAGCGCGTTGACCAGGACCCGGCGCACGTACGCGTCCGGGTTGCTCGCCCGCCGGAAGGCCGGCCAGGCGACGTACAGCTTCGTCAGCGCCGCCTGGACCAGATCCTCCGCGAGATGCGTGTCGCCCGCCGTGAGCAGGGTCGCCGTGTGGAGAAGGCGAGGGCGCCGGCCTACCACGAAATCGTGGAACTGCTCGTCTCGCTCGGTTACGCCCGAGCCGCTGTCTCGTCTCACGCCCCGATGACGATTCCGGCCGCGGCCAGGGTTGCATTCACCCGAAAGAACACGGCCACGAAGGTAGGCCAACCACGCCAGCCTGGGAAAAGCCGGTTGCGCGCGCAGCGTTCCCGGCGTTGGAGACAGTCACGCCTCTCGTACGGGTGCGGGTCGACAGCGACCGCGACGTCGAGGTCTCCCTGGCCGCGGCCCCCTGAGCGCGCGCGACCGTGTGGGTCTTCACTGGTACCCTCGCTTCGACGGGCTCGTAGCTCAGTGGATAGAGCAACCGCCTCCTAAGCGGTAGGTCGCGCGTTCAAATCGCGCCGGGCCCACGCACAGCGTTGGCCACCGTCCGGGTCAGCAGGTCCAGGACGTAGTGGCGGGACGCGCCGGGGCGTTCACCCAGATATGACCACGCGGCGTAGAGCTGCGACCACATCAGGCTCACCACCCAGTCGGCCGGGAGCACCGGGTCGATCGAGCCGTCGGCGTGGCCGCGGCGCACCACGGCCTCCACGCCGGGCTCCTCCTGGGCGTCCCAGCAGTCGCCGGTCTGCTCGCTGAAGACCAGCGACAGCAGCGAGCCGAGATCGAAGTATTCGCGGCAGAGCCGCAGCAGCGCCTCGGCGCCGGTGCCCCGGTCGAGCTCGGCCAGGCGGGCCGCGCGGGTCAGGCGCTCACCGCCCTCGTCGGCGACGGCCGCCATCAGGTCGGCGCGCTCGGCGAAATAGCGGTGCAGCGTGGTGCGCCCGACCTGGGCCGCGGCGGCGATCTCGCCGAGGGAGCAGGCCGGGTTGCCCGCCAGCAGCTCGATCGCGGCGTCGACGATCGCCTGCCGCGTGCGGTTCTTCGTACCGGTGGTCACGCGCATACCCTACGGGAATTGGCATTGCCCGTCATGGAACACGTGTGTTCCACTACAGAACATGCAGATTCTCCTGCGCCTCCTCCGGCCGCACTGGCCGGTCCTCCTGCTCGGGCTGATCCTCGGGCTCGTCTCGAACGCGGCCAACCTCGCCGCGCCGCTCGCCACCAAGCGCATCATCGACACCCTCGGCGACGGCGGAGCACTGGCCGGGCCGATCACGCTTCTGCTCGCGCTGGTCGTCACCGGCGCGGTGATCGGGCTCTGGCAGTGGATCCTCATGGGCACCCTCGCCGAACAGGTGGTGCTCGACGCGCGCGTCTCGGTGATCCAGCGCTACTTCCGGGCACGGCTCGCCGAACTGACCGGCCGCCCCACCGGCGAACTGGTCACCCGGGTCACCGCCGACCCCGGACTGCTCCACCAGGCCTCGTCCAGCATCGTCGGACTGGTCAACGCGAGCCTCGCCTTCGTCGCCACCCTGGTGCTGATGGGCACGCTCGACCTGGTGCTGCTGCTCTGCACGCTCGGCGCGGTGCTGGTCATCGGCGCGGTCATGGCGGTGCTCCTGCCGACGATCAGCCGCGCGCAGAAGGCGGCGCAGGACGCGGTCGGCGAGCTGGGCGGCGAGCTCGAAGGAACGCTGCGCGCCATGCGTACCGTCAAAGCAAGCCGGGCCGAGACGCGACAGGAAGCGAAAATCGAGGACGACGCCCGCAGGGCGGCGGCCCACAACGTGCGAGCGGCGCGACGGGCGGCCTGGGTCTGGACGGTCTCCTGGAGCGGCGTGTCGTTCGCGGTGATCGCGGTGCTCGGAGTGGGCGCCTGGCGGGCCGACGCGGGACTGCTCGAAGTCAGCAGCCTGATCGCGTTCCTGCTCTACGCGTTCCAGCTGATGGGGCCGATCGGCGAGCTGACGCAGAACGTCACGGCGCTGCAATCGGGCATCGCCGCGGCACGGCGGATCAGCGAGGTGTACGCGATGAGCGAAGAGACGTCGACGCCCCGGCCGACCCGCGCCATCCCCGAGGCACCGGTGCTGGCGATGCGCGACGTGACACTGCGCTACAACGACTCGACGCCGCCGGCGCTCGACAGGGTCAGCCTGGACATCGCGGCCCGAGGGCACACGGCGATCGTGGGGCCGTCGGGTGCGGGGAAGACGTCGATGTTCTCGCTGATCCTGCGCTTCCTCGACCCGCAGGAAGGGACGATCCTGCTGCACGGCAAGCGCTACGCCGACCTGACACACGCGGAGATCAGAGACGAGCTGGCGTACGTCGAACAGGAAGCGCCGGTGGTGCCGGGAACCATCCGGGAGAACCTTCTCCTCAGCGCGCCCGACGCCGGGGAGGCGGAACTGTGGGACGTGATGGAGCGGGTGATCCTGCGGGACAAGGTGGAAAGCCTGGACAGAGGGCTCGACACGCCGATCTCGGGGGCGGAGCTGAGCGGAGGCGAGAGGCAGCGGATCGCGCTGGCGCGGGCGCTGCTGCGGTCGCCGTCGGTGCTGCTGCTCGATGAGGCTACGGCGCAGGTGGATGCGCTGACGGAGGCGGCGTTGCATCGGTGCGTGCGGGAGAGGGCGGAGACGTCGGCGGTGGTGACGATCGCGCATCGGCTGTCCACGGTGATCGATGCGGATCGGATCGTCGTGTTGCAGGACGGGCGGGTTCGGGCGGAGGGGACTCATGAGTCTTTGCTGGGGTCGGATGAGCTTTATCGAGGGCTGATCGAGGCTCTGCGGATCGCTACGCCGGCTGCGGTTTGAGCCTTGTCCGCCTCAGACAGCCCGCCCTCCCTTGGGGGCCCCCGCCTGGAGAGCGTCATTGTCCCGTTGAATCGCAAGATCGTGCTGGTGGGTTGTGGATGACCGGGATTGTGGATATCGGGATGGTCGGCTGGGGCCGCCCAAAGGGCTCGCGCGAAGGGGGATGGCGGCGGCTGGGTGGGTTGGAATTTCTTGCGGTTG
>NZ_BOMI01000221.1 GCF_016862115.1 Paractinoplanes deccanensis | reverse complement strand
CGAGGAAGCCGCCGTGCCGGGTGTAGGCGGTTCCCGGCTTGTCCCCGGCCGGGTCGTAGAGCGACGCCAGGTCCCAGCCCCGGTCCGTGGGCAGGCCGCCGATCGCGTCGGCGCCGTCGGTGAGCAGCTGCCACAGGTCCTCGGGCGAGGACACCCCACCGGGGAACCGGCAGGCCATCTCGACGACCACGATCGGGTCGTCCTGGGCCGCGGTGGCCGTCACCGGCGCGGCCACGGTTCGCGACGACCCGAACATCAGCTCGTCCAGGTGGCCTGCCAGGGCCACGGGTGACGGGTAGTCGAAGACCAGTGTCGCCGGCAGCCGCACGTCCAACCGCGCCGCCAGGCGATTGCGCAGGTCCACGGCGGTCAGCGAGTCGAATCCCATCTCCCGGAAGGCCGAGGCGGGCTCGATCCGGTCCTCGCCGGGGAGGCCGAGCACCGCGGCCGCCTGCCCGCACACCAGCCGCAGGACCTCCGCTCGGCGACGGTCCACATCGAGGCCGGTGAGGTCCTGCGCCCACGCCGTGTCGCGCGTGGCCGCGGCCGCCGGGTGCCGAGTGGCCGTGACCAGCCGCGACAGCAGCGGCGGCACCACCGCGGTGCCGGTCAGCCGCAGCCGCGCCGGCACCAGCACGGGCGCATCGGCCCGCAGCGCGGCGTCGAACAGCCGCAGTCCGAGCTCGTTGCCGATGGGCAGCACTCGGGACCGTTCCAGGCGCTCGCGGTCCGCGGATCCGGTCATCGCGCTTTCGCTGTCCCAGAATCCCCAGGCGAGCGATTGCGCCGGCAGCCCTTCCGCCCGCCGGCGACGGGCCAGCGCGTCCAGATAGGCGTTGGCGGCCGCGTAGTTGGCCTGGCCGGCTGAGCCGAACACCCCGGACGCCGAGGAGAACAACACGAACGCGCTCAGATCCTCGGTCAGCTCGTGCAAGTGCTGCGCGGTAACGGCTTTGGCCTTGAACACCGCGTCGAGCTGAGCCTCGGTCAGATTCGCCACCGTCGCGTCGTCCAACACCCCCGCGGCGTGAATCACCGCGGTCGGCCGATACTCCTCCAGCAGCGCCCGCAACGCCTCCCGGTCAGAGACATCGCAGGCCACAACCCGCGCCTGCGGCAACCGATCGGCGCCCGGCGCCTGCGGACCGCGCCGGGAGACCAGCACCAGGTCCGTCACGCCATACACGTCCACGAGATGCCGGGCCAGCAACCCGCCGAGCGTGCCGGTACCACCCGTGATCAACACCGGGCCGGCACCCCAGTCGACCTCGCCCTCACCCGGGGCGGCCCGCACCAGACGCGGCACCCCGATGCGGCCGTCATCGTCCACACGCAGCTGCGGCTCATCGCAGACGGCCACCGCCGCCCGGGCCAGTGCCGGGTCGATTGCGTCGACCAGCACCAGACGATCCGGGTGCTCCGTTTGCGCCGACGCCAACAGGCCCCACACCGCCGCATGCTCCGGACGGTTCTGGCTGTCCGGGATCAGGACCAACCAGCGCCGCTCGTCGGCGGCCAACCTCTGCCGCACCCCGGCCAGCGCCTCCGACAGCGCGACACCGCTGCAATCCCACACCGGCAGATCGGCCACCGTCTCACCGACGTGACCGGCCTCGACCCAGTCGACGGCGTAGAGATCGCGCACCGAGGTCGTCGAGAGCCGCTCGGGCAGCTCCCGCAGGGCCAGTGACCCCACCGTCGCCACGAGCGCCCCGTCCCCGTCGATCAGGGTCAACGACAACTGGTGTCCCTGGGTGTGGATCCGCACCCGCACGCCGGCCGCGCCCGTGGCGTGCACGGCGACGTCCTGCCACGCGAACGGCAGCAACACCGGCGCGCCCTCGTCCGGAACGGCACGCGCGCCGGCCACGTGCGTGGCCGCGTCGAGCAGCGCCGGGTGGATCGCGAAGGCGGCGGCCCGGCCGTGCTCCGACGGCGGCAACTCGACCTCGGCGAAGAGGTCGTCGCCGGCCTGCCACGCCGCCCGCACGCCCTGGAACACCGGGCCGTACTCGTAGCCACGGGCGGCAAGCCGGTCGTAAAGGTCCTCCGTTGGGAGCGGCACCGCGTCCGCCGGCAGCCACTCGACGGCCGGCGCCACCGGGCCTTCCCGATCCAGGACACCCACGGCGTGGCAGGTCCAGGGGTCGTCCTCGCCGGTGCGTGCGTAGACGCTCACCTGCCGCTCGGCGTTGACGGTCGTCTGCACCTCGACGATCCCGTCCAGCACCAGCGGCGCCTGCACCGTCAACTCGCGCAGCACCGGCGCCCCGACCAGATCACCGGCTCCGATCGCCCAATCCACAAACTGCGTCCCCGGCACCAGCACCGTCCCGTTGACCGCGTGATCGGCCAGCCACGGCTCCCGCGCCGTGGAGACCTTGGCGGTGACCACCACCCCGCCGTCCGCCAGCCGCACCACCGAACGGGCGCCGGTGGGGTCGAGCCAAAATCGTTGCCGCTGGAAGGCATACGTCGGCAGATCGGCAGGAGCAACCGCGGGCAACACCGGCGTCCAGTCGACCGCCACACCAGCCGTGTGCAAGACCGCCGCAGCCCGCAGGATGTCTGCCAGGCCGCCGCTGTCGCGCTTGAGCGTGCCGGTCACCGTGCAGTCGTCGACCGTTTCGACGATCCCCGGCAGCAACACCGGGTGAGCCGACACCTCAACAAACCGGCGCAGTCCCTCGGCCGCGACCGAGCGCACCGCCGCCTCGAACCGAACCTCGGCCCGCAAGTTCGTGTACCAATAGGCTGCGTCAAGGCCCGTGGCATCAACCAGCTGACCGGTCACCGTCGAATACCAAGGGATGTCGGCCGCCTGGAACTCCACCGCGCCCAGCCGATGCTTCAGCACCGCCTCGACGGCCTCGACCTGCTCGGAGTGCGACGCATAGTCGACGTCGACCCAGCGGGTGCGTGCCGGGCCCCAATCCACCGACTCCAACGCGCGCCGGTCCCCGGACACCACGCACAAACTCGGACCGTTGACCGCAGCCACCCCAACGCCCGGGACGCCGGCCACCAACTGCCGGACCTCGTCGGCGGGCAACGCCACCGACAACATCCCGCCCCGACCGGACAACGTCTCCGCGATCACCCCAGCACGGACCGCCACCACCCGGGCACCGTCCTCCAGCGACAGCGCACCCGCGACCACAGCGGCGGCCACCTCGCCCTGGGAATGACCGATCACCGCCGCCGGGCGCACACCGAAGGACTGCCAGACCCGGGCGAGGGAGACCATGACCGCCCACATCAACGGCTGCACGCTCCGCACGTCACCGTCCGACGACTCCAGCACGGAACGACCCGTCCACCGCCGCAACGCCTGATCACACTCGGCCATCGCCTCCGCGAACACCGGCGACTCCGCCAGCAACCGGTCGGCCATGCCCTCCCACTGCCAGCCCTGACCTGCGAACACCCACACCACACCACCCGCAGACGCGGGCACCGCAGGCACCTGCAAATCGTCGAGTGAGCCACCGACCGCGACCGCCCGATACGGCAACAACGCCCGCCTGGCGAGACCAGCCGCCACCGCGTGCGGTGAGATCTCCGGCCGTCGCTCGACAAACGTCGCCAGCCGTTCGATCTGCGCCTGGAGCGCGGCCGGTGAACGCGCCGACAGCAGCCACACTGCGGGGCCGTCTGGCGTGGCGGCCGTTTCGGGTTCTTCGGCTGCCTGCTCCACGATGATGTGCGCGTTGGTGCCGCTGACCCCGAACGACGACACCCCGGCTCGCCGCGGGCGGTTCGTCTCCGGCCACTCGCTGGCCTTGGTCGCGAGCTCCACCGCGCCGGCCGTCCAGTCCACTTGCGGCGTCGGCTCATCGATGTGCAACGACCGGGGCACGACTCCGTGCCGCATGGCCAGGACCATCTTGATCACACCGGCGACCCCGGCGGCGGCTTGGGTGTGGCCGATGTTCGACTTGATCGAGCCCAGCAGCAGCGGCCGTTCCCGGTCCTGCCCGTAGGTGGCCAGGACGGCCTGCGCCTCGATCGGATCACCCAACCGGGTCCCCGTCCCGTGCGCCTCCACCACGTCCACGTCGGCCGTCGACAAGCCCGCCGAGGCCAGCGCCTGACGGATCACCCGCTGCTGCGACGGCCCGTTCGGCGCGGTCAGCCCGTTCGACGCACCGTCCTGGTTGACCGCCGAGCCGCGGACGACCGCCAGCACCCGATGACCGTTACGCCGGGCATCCGACAACCGCTCCACCAGCAGCACGCCGGCGCCCTCGGACCATCCTGTCCCGTCCGCGCCCGCCGCGAACGACTTGCACCGGCCGTCCGCGGCCAGTCCGCGCTGCCGGGAGAACTCGACGAACACGCCCGGGGTGGCCATCACGGCGACGCCCCCGGCCAGCGCGAGGTCGCATTCGCCCGACCGGAGGGACTGGGCTGCGAGGTGGAGGGCGACCAGCGACGACGAGCAGGCGGTGTCCACGGTGACCGCCGGACCTTCGAGGCCGAAGGTGTAGGCGATCCGGCCGGAGGCGATGCTGCCCGCGTTGCCGTTGCCCATGTGCCCTTCGAGCTCCGGCGGGATCTGGGTCATGCGGCCGAGGTAGTCGTGATACATCAGGCCGGTGAAGACGCCGGTGCGGCTGCCGCGCAGCGACAACGGATCGATACCCGCCCGCTCCACCACCTCCCACGACGCCTCCAACAACAACCGCTGCTGCGGATCCATCGCCAACGCCTCACGCGGCGACACCCCGAAAAACCCAGCATCAAAATCCGCCGCGTCATACAGGAACCCGCCCTCACGGGCATAACTGGTCCCCACCCGATCCGGATCCGGATCGAACAACCGACCCACATCCCAACCCCGATCCACCGGGAAACCACCAACCGCGTCCCGTTCTCCCACCACCAAATCCCACAGATCCTCAGGCGACGACACACCACCCGGAAAACGGCACGCCATCCCCACAATCACCACCGGATCGCCATCCACCACCGAAACCACCGGCCCCGACACCACCGGCTCCCGGCCCCCGAACACCACCTCGTCCAGACGACCCGCCAGCACGGCAGGCGACGGATAGTCGAAGACCACGGTCGCCGGTAGCCGCACGCCGGTCCACGTGGCCAGGCGGTTGCGCAGGTCCACGGCGGTCAGCGAGTCGAAGCCCATGTCCCGGAACGCCTGCCCGGCGTCGACCTGGTCACCGCCGCCGAAGCCGAGCACGTCGGCCACCATCGCGCAGACCTGGCGGACGAGCTCGGCGCGTCGCCGCTCCGGATCCCATCCGGCGTACCGTTCGGCCCACGACCGGTCCCGATCGCCGGCCGCCGCCGCGGTACGCCGCGGGGCCGGCGCCAGGCGGGAGAGCAGCGGTGGCACGTCGGTCGAGCCGTCCAGGCGCAGCCGCACCGGCACCGTCACGGGAGCTTCGGCCCGCAGCGCCGCGTCGAAGAGCCGCAGGCCCCTCTCGTCGTCGATCGGCAGCACGCCCGAGCGGGCCAGGCGATCGCGGTCCGCCGATTGGGCCAGCGTGCTCGCGGACTCCCACAGGCCCCAGGCGATCGACTGAGCCGGCAGCCCTTCCGCCCGCCGGCGACGGGCCAGCGCGTCCAGATAGGCGTTGGCGGCCGCGTAGTTCGCCTGCCCGGCCGAGCCGAACACCCCGGACGCCGAGGAGAACAACACGAACGCGCTCAGATCCTCGGTCAAGTCGTGCAGATGTTGCGCGGCAACGGCTTTCGCCTTGAACACCGCGTCGAGCTGAGCCTCGGTCAGATTCGCCACCGTCGCGTCGTCCAGCACTCCCGCGGCGTGAATCACCGCCGTCGGCCGATACTCCTCCAGCAGCGCCTGCAACGCCTCCCGATCAGAGACGTCACAGGCCACAACTCGCGCCTGCGGCAACCTGTCCACTCCCGGCGCCTGCGGGCCACGCCGGGACACCAGCACCAGATCCGTCACGCCATACACGTCAACCAAATGACGGGCCAACAGACCGCCGAGCGTGCCGGTACCACCCGTGATCAACACCGGCCCGGCACCGAAATCAACCTCACCCTCACCCGGCACGGCCCGCACCAGACGCGGCACCCCGATGCGGCCGTCATCGTCCACACGCAGCTGCGGCTCACCACACACCGCCACCGCCGCCCGCGCCACCGCCGGATCGGCCGCGTCCACCAACACCAGACGATCCGGGTGCTCGGTCTGCGCCGAGGCCAGCAGACCCCACACCGCCGCATGCTCCGGATGGTTCTGGCTCTCGGGGATCAGGACCAGCCAACGCTGCTCGTCGGCGGCCAACCGCTGCCGCACCCCGGCCAGGACGTCGGACAGGGCGACACCGGTGCAGTCCCACACCGGCAGATCGGCCATCGCCTCACCGACGTGGCCGGCCTCGACCCAATCGACGGAGTAAAGATCGCGCACCGGGGCCGTGGCGAGCCGCTCGGGCAGCTCCCGCAGGGCCAGTGACCCCACCGTCGCCACGAGCGCCCCGTCCCCGTCGGTCAGCGTCAGCGACAGGGTGGTGCCGTCAACGCGCATCCGCACCCTGACCTCGGTCGCGCCCGTGGCGTGCACGGCGACGTCCTGCCAGTCGAACGGCAGCGACGGCCCGCCGGGCATGGCCAGCGCGGCCACGTGCAGTGCGGCGTCGAGCAGCGCGGGGTGCACCGCGAAGCGGTCCGCCTGCGCACGACCGGCATCGTCCAGGGCCACCTCGGCGAGGAGCTCGGCACCGTCGCGCCAGGCGGCCCGCACGCCCTGGAACACCGGGCCGTACTGCATGCCCACAGCGGCCAGGCCGGCGTAGAAGTCGTCCACCGGCAGCGGCTCCGCGCCGGCCGGCGGCCACGCCGCGGCGGCCGGCGGGGTGTGGCCTTCGGCGGTCTCCGCGAGCCGGCCGGTGGCGTGGCAGGTCCACGGCTCGTCGTCGGCGGTGCGTGAGTAGATGGCGACCTGCCGCTCGGCGTCGACGGTCGTCTGCACCTCGGCAGCGCCGTCCAGCACGAGCGGGGCCTGCACGGTCAGCTCCCGCACCACCGGCGCGCCGACCAGGTCACCGGCGCGGATCGCCCAGTCGACGAACCCGGTCCCGGGCACCAGGACCGAGCCGTTGACGACGTGGTCGGCCAGCCACGGTTGCCGGGCCGTCGACACGCGGGTGGACACCACCACGCCGCCCTCGGCGAGCCGCACCGCGGACCCACGCCACCCGCCCGCGTCGAGCCAGTAGCGGCGATGCTGGAAGGCGTACGTCGGCAGGTCGGCAGGCCCGGCAACGTCCGGCAGCGCGGGCGTCCAGTCCACCGGCACCCCGGCGGTGTGCAGAGCACCCAACGCGCGCAAGCAGGTGACCGCCTCATCGCCGTCACGGCGCGACACCGGCACCACCCGACGATCCGCCAACATCGCCGTCAACGTCGCATCCGGACCCACCTCCACACACAACCCGGCATCCACCACACCCATCGCCTCGGCAAACCGCACCGTCTGCCGAACCTGCCGCACCCAATAGTCGGTCACGGTCACGTCGGCGCCGACCTCGACGCTGGACACCAGCGGCACCTGAGGAGCGCGAAACTCCACCGACTCCGCCACTACGGCGAACTCGGCAAGCATCGGCTCCATCAACACCGAATGGAAGGCATGCGACACCCGCAACCGGCGCACCCGCACACCCCGACCGGTCAGCTCCTGCGCGACCGCATCGACGGCCGGCTCGGCACCGGACAACACGATCTGGTTCGGGCCGTTGACCGCGGCCACGTCCAAACCGGAGGCGACAGACTCATCGGCCTGCACGGCCAGCATTGCCCCACCGGCCGGCAACGCATCCATCAACCGCGCCCGCGCCGCCACCAACCGACACGCATCCGACAACTCCAACACCCCGGCAACCACCGCCGCCGCATACTCACCAACCGAATGCCCCACCACCGCCTGCGGGCGCAGCCCGAACGAGCGCAACAACGCCGCCTGCGCCACCTGCACCGCGAACAACCCGGTCTGCGCATACAAGGTTCGGTCCAACAACGGACCGCCCTCGGCGATCACCTCACGCAACGGCCGCGGCAGAAACTCATCCAACAGCCCGCACACCCGCGCGAACTCCTCAGCAAACACCGGGAATCGGTGCGCCAGCCCGAAACCCATGCCCTGCCGCTGCGAACCCTGACCGGAGAACACCCACGCCACGCCAACGCCCGAGCCCGCGGCCACCGGCTCGTCCAAGCCACGCAACAACTCGCCGGCGGTCTCGCCCACCCCCACCGCCCGATACGGCAACAACGCCCGCCGTGCCAATCCCGCCGCGACCTCCGACACCGGCAGTTCGGGCCGCGACCGCACGAATTCCGCCAACCGCCGCGCCTGAGCCCGCGCCGCGGCCGCCGACCGGCCCGAGATCATCCACACCGTGGGGCCGCCGGGCTCGGCGACCGGCTCGGGCTCCGTCGCCGGCGCCTGCTCCACGATGACGTGGGCGTTCGTGCCGCTCACCCCGAACGACGACACGCCGGCTCGCCGGGGCCGCCCCGTCTCCGGCCACCCACTGGTTTCGGCGGCCAGCTCGACGGCACCGGCCGACCAGTCCACCTGCGGCGTCGGCTCATCGATGTGCAACGACCGCGGCACCACACCATGCCGCATCGCCAACACCATCTTGATCACACCCGCGACACCGGCGGCGGCCTGCGTGTGGCCGATGTTCGACTTGATCGAGCCCAGCAGCAGCGGCCGTTCCCGGTCTTGGCCGTAGGTCGCGAGAACGGCCTGCGCCTCGATCGGGTCGCCCAGCCGGGTCCCCGTCCCGTGCGCCTCCACCACGTCCACGTCGGCCGTCGACAACCGGGCCGAGGCCAGCGCCTGCCTGATCACCCGCTGCTGCGACGGCCCGTTCGGCGCCGTCAAACCGTTCGACGCACCATCCTGATTCACCGCCGAACCACGCACCACCGCCAGAATCCGATGACCGTTACGCCGGGCATCCGACAGCCGCTCCACCAGCAGCACACCGACACCCTCGGACCACCCGGTCCCATCCGCGGCCGCGGCGAACGACTTACACCGGCCGTCAGCGGCCAGCCCTCGCTGCCGGGAGAACTCGACGAACACGCCCGGGGTGGCCATCACCGTCACACCACCGGCCAGCGCCAGATCACACTCACCCGACCGCAGCGCCTGGGCGGCCAGATGCAACGCCACCAGCGACGATGAACACGCCGTGTCCACGGTGACCGCGGGACCCTCAAAGCCGAACGTGTACGCCACCCGGCCCGACGCCACGCTGCCCGCGTTGCCGTTGCCCAGGAACCCCTGGAGCTCGTCCGGCACCTCGGCGAGCCCGGTCGCGTAGTCGTGATAGGTCAGCCCGGCGAAGACACCGGTCCGGCTGCCGCGGAGTGCCCGCGGGTCGAGGCCGGCCCGTTCGATCGCCTCCCACGAGGTCTCGAGCAGCAACCGCTGCTGCGGATCCATGGCGAGCGCCTCACGCGGCGAGATCCCGAAGAACGCGGCGTCGAAGCCGGCCACGTCGTCCAGGAACCCGCCCGTACGGGTGTAGGTGTGCCCGGGCAGGCCGGGCTCCGGGTCGTAGAGGGCCTCCACGTCCCAGCCGCGGTCGGCCGGGAAGTCGGTGAGGGCCGACCGCCCGGCGTCGAGGAGCGTCCACAGGTCCTCCGGCGAGCCGACACCGCCGGGGAAGCGGCACGCCATGCCCACGATGGCGATCGGCTCCCGGCCCGCCTCCTCGACTTCGCTGAGCCGGTCGCGTGTCTCCTGGAGCTCGTTCGTCACGCGCTTGAGGAAGTAGCGGAGTTTCTCCTCGCCGTTCATGATCTGCGGTCGCTCCTCGCGGGTCAGGAAATGCCCAGCTGGTTCTGGATGAAGTCGAAGATCTGGTCGTCGTCGGACGTGTCCTCGGGCAGCCGGGAGCCGGTTTCGTGGTCGCCGCTCGTCAGCCGGTCGAGCAGCGCGCGCAGCCGGGCGCCCGCCGCGGCCCGGGTGGCGGCGTCGAGGACGGCGGTGCCGAGAAGCCGCTCCAGCCGGTCGAGCTCGCCGGTCACCGACGCGGCCTGCGGCTCGCCGAACGTCGACCGGCGCAGCTCGGCGGCGAGCGCGGCCGAGCTGGGATAGTCGAAGACGAGCGTGGCCGGCAGCTGCCTGCCGAGCGCCGAGCCGAGCCGGTTGCGCAGCTCCACCGCGCTCAGCGAGGTGAAGCCGAGCTCCTGGAAGGGCCGGTCCGGGTCGATCCGGTCCGGCCCGGAGTGGCCGAGGACCGCGGCCGCGTGCGTCCGCACCAGGTCGAGCAGTGCCTGCTGCTGCGCGGCGGCATCGAGCGCGGCCCACTGCTGCGTGACCGGCACCTCGGCCGCGCCGCCGGTGGGCACGCTGTCGCCGCCGGTCAGCTCGTTCAGCAGCGGGCTGGGCCGGCTCGCGGTGAACCGCGCGGCGAATGCAGGCCAGTCGATGCCGGCGACGACGGCCGTGACGTCGCCGCGGTCGAGCACTCTGCCGAGGGCTTCGAGCGCCGCTTCCGGCGCCATCGGCCGTACGCCGGCCGCGTCCAGTCCGCCGGTGTCGCCGGCCATGCCCGTGGCCTCCCAGGCGCCCCAGGAGACGGCGAGCCCAGGGTGGCCGTCCGCGTGCCGGGCCGCCGCCAGCGCGTCCAGGACGGCGTTGGCGGCGGCGTAGTTGCCCTGCCCGGCCGCGCCGACGGCGCCCGCGACCGAGGAGAACAGGACGAACGCGTCCAGCTTCAGGTCGCGGGTCAGCTCGTCGAGGTTGCGGGCCGCGCTGGCCTTCGCCGCGAGCACCGTCTCCAGCCGGGCGGTGGTGAGCGAGGCGAGGACCCCGTCGTCGAGCACGCCGGCCGCGTGGAACACCGCCGAGGGCGGCCCCAGCCGGTCGAGCAGGGCGGCGAGCTGCGCCCGGTCGGCCGCGTCGCATGCCACCACCGTCGCCGCCGTGCCCCGCGCCTCCAGCTCGGCGACGAGGTCGCCGGCGCCGGGAGCCGTGGGTCCGCGCCGGCTCAGCAGGACCAGCCGCTTGGCGCCCCGGCCGGACAGCCAGCGGGCAAGGTGCGCGCCGACGCCGCCGGTTCCGCCGGTGACCCAGACGTCGCCCTCCGGCCGCCAGGTCTCGGCCTTCCACGCCGGTCCGGCGGCCGCCCCGGTCAGCCGCCGCACGAGCGCGCCGCCCGGCCGCACCGCGACCTGGTCCTCGACCGCGAAGGCCACGGTGGCGAGGACGCGCTCGACCGCCTCGGCGCCCGGCTCCCCGGACACGTCGACCAGGCCGCCCCAGAGCTGCGGATGCTCCAGGGCCGCGGTGCGGCCGAGGCCCCAGATCGCCGCCTGCGCCGGGGTCTGGACCGGTCCGGCGGCGACGGCGTCGCGGGTCAGGCACCACAGGGGCGCGTCGAGGCCGGCGTCGTCGAGCGCCTGGAGCAGGTGGAGGGTGGCGGCGAGCCCGGCCGGCACCGCGGACGCGCCGGGAGTGGGCGTGTCGTCGAAGCCCAGCAGGGAGATCACACGGTCGGCCTCGTGGCCGTGCAGGACACCGGCCAGGGCGGCACGGTCGAGGCCGCCCGCCTCCAGGACCGCGCACCGGCCACCGGCGGCCTCGACGCCGTCGCGGATGGCCTCCGCCCATCCGGTGCCGGCGCTGTCGTCCGGGGTGAGCAGCAGCCAGCTCGCGCCGGTGAGATCGGCCGGCGGGATCGGGGCGGGCTGCCAGCTCTCGGCGTAGAGCAGGTCGTCGGCGTGGGTGTGCGCCTCCGGGGCGTCGGCGGCGTCGAGCCAGTAGCGCCGGTGCTGGAAGGCGTACGTCGGCAGGTCGGCAGGCCCGGCAACATCCGGCAGCACGGGCGTCCAGTCCACCCTTACTCCGGCGGTGTGCAGAGCACCCAACGCGCGCAAGCACGTGACCGCCTCATCGGCGTCACGGCGTGACGCCGGCACCACCCGGCGATCCGCCAACATCGCCGTCAACGTCGCATCCGGACCCACCTCCACACACAACCCGGCATCCACCACACCCATCGCCTCAGCAAACCGCACCGTCCGGCGAACCTGCCGCACCCAATAGCCCGGCACCGTCACATCCGCGCCGACCTCAACGCTGGACACCAACGGCACCTGAGGAGCGCGAAACTCCACCGACCCCGCCACCTCAGCGAACTCGGCCAACATCGGCTCCATCAACATCGAATGAAAGGCATGCGACACCCGCAACCGACGCACCCGCACACCCCGGCCCGTCAACTCCTGCGCGACCGCATCGACCGCCGCTTCGGCACCGGACAACACGACCTGGTCCGGGCCGTTGACCGCCGCCACATCCAAACCCGAAGCGACCGACTCGTCCGCCTGCACGGCCAACATCGCCCCACCAGCCGGCAACGCATCCATCAACCGCGCCCGGGCCGCCACCAACCGACACGCATCCGACAGGTCCAACACCCCGGCAACCACCGCCGCCGCATACTCACCAACCGAATGCCCGACCACCGTTTGGGGGCGCACCCCGAACGAGCGCAACAACGCCGCCTGCGCCACCTGCACCGCAAACAAACCTGGCTGCGCATACAACGTTCGGTCCAACAACGGACCGCCCTCGGCGATCACCTCACGCAACGGCCGCGGCAACAACTCATCCAACAGCCCGCACACCCGCGCGAACTCCTCAGCAAACACCGGAAAACGCGCCGCCAGCCCGAAACCCATGCCCTGCCGCTGCGAACCCTGACCCGAAAACACCCACGCCACACCCACACCCGAACCCGCGGCCACCGGCTCGTCCAAGCCACGCAACAACTCGCCGGCCGTCTCGCCCACCCCCACCGCCCGATACGGCAACAACGCCCGCCGCGCCAGCCCCGCCGCGACGTGGTGGGGTGACACCTCGGGCCGCTCCGCGACATAGGCGGCCAGCCGGTCGGCCTGCGCCCGCAGCGCGTCCGCCGAACGCGCCGACACGGCCCACACCGTCGGTCCGCCGGGCTCGGCGGTCGGCTCGGGCTCGGGCTCGGTGGCCTGCTCCACGATGACGTGCGCGTTCGTGCCGCTCACCCCGAACGACGACACCCCCGCGCGCCGCGGCCGGCCGGTCCGCGGCCAGTCGGTCGTCGCGGCGGCCGGTTCCACCGCACCGGCCGACCAGTCCACGTGCGGGCTCGGCGCGTCGATGTGCAGCGACCGCGGTACCACACCGTGCCGCATCGCCAGGACCATCTTCATCAGGCCGGCGATTCCCGCCGCCGCCTGCGTGTGGCCGATGTTCGACTTGATCGAGCCCAGCAGCAGCGGCCGCTCCCGATCCTGCCCATAGGTCGCGAGGACGGCCTGCGCCTCGATCGGATCGCCCAACCGGGTGCCCGTCCCGTGCGCCTCCACCACATCCACATCGGCGGCCGCCAGGCCCGCCGAGGCCAGCGCCTGAC
>NZ_BOMI01000220.1 GCF_016862115.1 Paractinoplanes deccanensis | reverse complement strand
TAGAGGAACCCGCCCTCGCGTGCCGACACCGAGCCCGGCAGCTTCCCGGTGGGGTCGAACCGGGCCAGCCGCTGCCAGCCCCGGTCGGTGGGGAAGCCGGCGATGGCGTCGCCCTCCCGTGCCAGCAGCGCCCACAGATCCTCCGGCGACCGCACCCCGCCCGGGAATCGGCAGGCCATGCCGACGATCGCGATCGGCTCGGTCGCCGCGTCGACCAGCCGGCGGTTCTGGAGGCGCAGCCGCTCGTTCTCCTTCAGCGACGAGCGCAGCGCCTCGACGAATTGCTCCTGCGACGTGTTCATCCGCTCTCCACCCCGTGCCGTCGGATCAGGACGACGTCTGTTGCGCGGCCAGCCGCAGCAGGCTCTCCGCGTCCAGATCGTCGATGGACTCGCCCGGTTCGGCCGCGTCGCCGGTCTCGGCCAGCCGCAACACCAGGTCGAGAACTCCCGAGTTGCGGAGCCGGGTCATCGGGATGCCGGCCAGCTTGCGCCGGAACTCGCGCTCCTCCGCCTCCTCGGGCGTCTCCGCGTCCGGTCCGAGCCCCAGCGCCGTGCACAGATGGCCGGCGACGGCGGCCGGGGTGGGATGGTCGAACACGAGGGTGGCCGGCAGGCGCAGCCCGGTTTCGGCGCCGAGCCGGTTACGCAGCTCGATGGCGAGCAGCGAGTCGAAGCCCAGATCCTTGAACGCCTGGTCGGCGCCGACGGCCGACCCCGGCCGGTGGCCGAGCACCCGGCCGGCCAGCGACCGCACCGTCTCGAGGACACGTTCGCGCTGCGCCTCCGGCTCCAGCCCGGCGAGCTGCCCGGCGAGGTCGCCGCGGGTTTGCTCGGCGGCGACGGTCCGCCGGCTGCCGGTGAGCAGGCCGGACAGCAGCGGTGGCACGGTCACTCCGGCGCCCGCGGTGAGGTCGAGCTTGACCGGCGCGAGAACCGGGGAGCCGGACCGGAGGGCCGCGTCGAACAGGGCCAGACCGTGTTCGTCGCTCATCGGCACGACGCCGTGGCGGACCAGCCGGCGCCGGTCGGCGCTGTTGAGCCGCCCGGTGAGCTCGCTGTCCTGCGACCAGTGCCCCCAGGCGAGCGATTGCGCCGGCAGGCCGAGCGCCCGCCGGCGGCGGGCCAGCGCGTCCAGATAGGCGTTGGCGGCCGCGTAGTTGGCCTGGCCTGCCGAGCCGAACACCCCGGACGCCGAGGAGAACAACACGAACGCGCTCAAACCCTCGGTCAACTCGTGCAAGTGCTGCGCGGCAACGGCTTTGGCCTTGAACACCGCGTCGAGCTGAGCCTCGGTCAGATTCGCCACCGTCGCGTCGTCCAACACCCCCGCGGCGTGAATCACCGCGGTCGGCCGATACTCCTCCAGCAGCGCCCGCAACGCCTCCCGGTCAGAGACATCGCAGGCCACAACCCGCGCCTGCGGCAACCGATCGGCGCCCGGCGCCTGCGGACCGCGCCGGGAGACCAGCACCAGGTCCGTCACGCCATACACGTCCACGAGATGCCGGGCCAGCAACCCGCCGAGCGTGCCGGTACCACCCGTGATCAACACCGGGCCGGCACCCCAGTCGACCTCGCCCTCACCCGGGGCGGCCCGCACCAGACGCGGCACCCCGATGCGGCCGTCATCGTCCACACGCAGCTGCGGCTCATCGCACACCGCCACCGCCGCCCGCGCCACCGCGGGATCGGCCGCGTCGACCAGCACCAGACGGTCCGGGTGCTCGGTCTGGGCGGAGGCCAGCAGACCCCAGGCCGCCGCGCGGTCCGGACGGTTCTGACTGTCCGGGATCAGGACCAGCCAGCGCTGCTCGTCGGCGGCCAGCCGCTGCTGCACCCCGGCCAGGACGTCGGACAGGGCGACGCCGGTGCAGTCCCACACCGGCAGGTCAACTTCCGTCTCACCGACATGGCCGGCCTCAACCCAGTCGACGGAGTACAGGTCCCGAACCGCCTTGGCCGGCAACCGGTCCGGCAACGCCCGCAAGGCGAGCGAGCCGACCGTGGCCACCGGCGCCCCGTTCGCGTCGGTCAGGGTCAGTGACAGGTTGTCGCCGTCGGCGCGCAGCCTCACCCGCACCCTGGTCGCGCCGGTCGCGTGCACGGACACGTCCTGCCAGGCGAAGGGAAGGAGCACCGGCCCCGAGCTCTCCCGCACGGCGGCGGTGTGCAGGGCGGCATCCAGCAGCGCCGGATGGATGGTGAAACCCGCGGCCCGGCCGTGCTCCGACGGCGGCAACTCGACCTCGGCGTAGAGGTCGTCGCCGGCCTCCCACACCGCCCGCAGGCCCTGGAACGCGGGCCCGTACTCGTAACCACGCAGCGCGAGCCGGTCGTAGAGCTCGGCTGTCGAGAGCGGCGTCGCGTCAGCCGGGAGCCACTCGACGGCCGGCGCCACCGGGCCTTCCCGATCCAGGACACCCACGGCGTGGCAGGTCCAGGGCTCGTCCTCGCCGGTGCGTGAGTAGATGGCGACCTGCCGCTCGGCGTTCACCGTGGTCTGCACCTCGACGATCCCGTCCAGCACCAGCGGGGCCTGCACCGTCAGCTCGCGCAGCACCGGCGCGCCGACCAGATCACCGGCTCCGATCGCCCAGTCCACAAACTGCGTCCCCGGCACCAGCACCGTCCCGTTGACCGCGTGGTCGGCCAGCCACGGCTCCTGGGCCGTGGAGACTTTCGCGGTGACCACCACGCCGCCGTCGGCCAGCCGCACCACCGAACGGCCGTCGTCGGTCTGGTCGAGCCAGAAACGCTGCCGCTGGAACGCATACGTCGGCACATCGGCAGGCGCAACCGCCGGCATTACCGGCGTCCAGTCGACCGCCACACCAGCCGTGTGCAAGACCGCCGCAGCACGCAACACATCAACCAGACCGCCGCTGTCGCGCTTGAGTGTGCCGGTCACCGTGCAGTCGTCGACCGTTT
>NZ_BOMI01000219.1 GCF_016862115.1 Paractinoplanes deccanensis | reverse complement strand
TCCCGGCAGCAACACGGGATGTGCCGACACCTCAACGAATCGGCGCAGTCCATCGCTGGCCGCCGAGCGCACCGCCGCCTCGAAGCGGACCTCGGCCCGCAGGTTGGTGTACCAGTAGCCGGCATCCAGCCCAGCCGGGTCGACGAGTTCCCCGGTGACGGTGGAGTACCAGGGCACATCGGCGGCGCGGAACTTCACGTCCCCCAACCGATCCTTGAGCACCCCCTCGACGGCCTCGACCTGCTCGGAGTGCGACGCGTAATCCACGTCGATCCACCGGGTACGGGCCCGGCCCCAATCCACCGACTCCAGGGCACTGCGGGAGCCTGAAACCACGCACAAGCCCGGACCGTTGACCGCAGCCACCCCGACACCGGGCACGGAAGCCACCAACGCCCGGACCTCGTCGGCGGGCAACGCCACCGACAACATCCCGCCGCGACCGGACAACGTCTCGGCGATCACTCCGGCACGAACCGCCACCACCCGGGCGCCGTCCTCCAGTGACAGCGCGCCCGCGACGACGGCGGCGGCCACCTCACCCTGCGAATGACCGATCACCGCCGCCGGCCGCACACCGAAGGACTGCCACACCCGAGCCAGCGAGACCATGACCGCCCACATCAACGGCTGCACGCTCCGCACGTCCCCGTCCGACGGCTCCAGCACGGAACGACTCGTCCACCGCCGCAACGCCTGATCACACTCGGCCATCGCCTCGGCGAACACCGGCGACTCCGCCAGCAGTTGGCGGGCCATGCCCTCCCACTGCCAGCCCTGCCCGGCGAACACCCACACCACACCGCCCGGAGTCGCCGGCGCCTGCGCGGTCACCACGTCGTCCAGCGATCCGCCCACCGCGACCGCCCGATACGGCAACAACGCTCGCCGCGCGAGACCAGCCGCCACCGCATGCGGTGAGATCTCCGGCCGTCGCTCGACGAACGACGCCAACCGCTCGATCTGGTCCTGCAACGCCTCCGCCGATCGCGCCGACACCAGCCACACCGCGGGGCCATCGGGCGCGGCGGCCGGCTCCGGCTCGGCCTCGGGCGCCTGCTCCACGATCACATGCGCATTCGTCCCACTGACACCGAACGACGACACCCCGGCCCGGCGTGGCCGGCCCGACTCGGGCCACTCGCTGGCCTTCGCCGCGAGCTCCACCGCGCCGGCCGTCCAGTCCACCTGCGGCGTCGGCTCATCGATGTGCAACGACCGCGGCACCACTCCGTGCCGCATCGCCAACACCATCTTGATTACGCCGGCGACGCCGCCCGCGGCCTGCGTGTGCCCCAGATTCGACTTCACCGACCCCAGCAGCAGCGGCCGCTCCCGGTCCTGCCCATAGGTGGCCAGGACGGCCTGCGCCTCGATCGGGTCGCCCAGCCGGGTGCCCGTGCCGTGCGCCTCCACCACGTCCACGTCGGCTGCGGACAGGCCGGCCGTGCGCAGCGCCTCCCGGATGACCTTCTGCTGCGCCGGTCCGCTCGGTGCGGCGAGGCCGTTGGACGCGCCGTCCTGGTTGAGAGCGCTGCCGCGCACCACCGCGAGCACCCGGTGCCCCGCACGGCGCGCGTCGGACAACCGCTCCAGCAGCAGCAGGCCGACGCCTTCGGACCATCCGGTGCCGTCCGCCGTGGCCGCGAAGGACTTGCACCGGCCGTCCGCGGCCAGCCCTCGCTGCCGGGAGAACTCCACGAAGGCGCGCGGGCTGAACATCGCGGTGACGCCGCCGGTGACGGCCATCCGGCAGTCGCCGGAGCGCAGCGCCTGCACGGCCAGGTGCAGGGCGACCAGCGAGGACGAGCACGCCGTGTCGACGGTCACGGCGGGGCCCTCGAAGCCGTACGTGTAGGCGACGCGGCCCGAGACGACGCTGGCCGCGTTGCCGATCAGCAGGTGACCCTCGACCTCTTCCGGGATGGTCCGCAGGCCGATCGTGTAGTCCTGCCCGTTGTTGCCGACGAAGACGCCGGTGGGGCTGCCACGCAGCGTGTCGGGGTCGATGCCGGCGTGCTCGAGCACCTCCCAGCAGGTCTCCAGGAGGAGCCGCTGCTGCGGGTCCATGGCCAGGGCCTCGCGCGGCGAGATGCCGAAGAAGCCGGCGTCGAAGTCGGCCGCGCCGTCGAGGAAGCCGCCCTCCCGCAGGTACGTGGTGCCGGGGTGCTCCGGGTCCGGGTGGTACAGGGCGTCGAGGTCCCAGCCGCGGTCGGTGGGGAACGGCGAGATCACGTCGCCTTCGTCGATCAACACCTGCCACAGTTCCTCGGCGGATCGGATGCCGCCGGGGAACCGGCAGGCCATCCCGACGATGACGACCGGGTCATCGTCGGCCGCGACGGTGGGCTCGGCGCCGTCCGCCGCCGCCACGGTCGCGCCGAAGAGCTGGGCCTGAAGGTGATCGGCCATCCCGGCCGGGGTGGGGTGGTCGAAGACCACCGTCGTCGGCAGGGTGAGGCCGGTGGCCCGGCACAGCCGGTTGCGCAGCTCGACCGCCGTGAGCGAGTCGAAGCCCTGCTCCTTGAAGGCGCGCCGGACGTCCAGCCGGTCCGCCGACTCGTGCCCGAGGACCGTCGCGGTGTGGCCGAGCACCAGGTCGAGCAGGGCCTGCCGCCGCTGAGCCGGGTCGAGGCCGCGCAGTCCCGCGGCCGTGCGGGTGGCCTCGGTGTCGCCCGGTGCGGGGCCGGCCGTGCGGCTCTCGGCGATGGCGTCGAACAGCGACGTCCGGCGGGCCACCGCGAACGTCGCGGCGAAACGCTCCCAGTCGATGTCGGCGACCGTCGTGGTGGTCCGGTCCGCGCCCAGCACCGCGCCGAGCGCCGCCGTCGCCCGGTCGACCGGCATGGTTCGCAGGCCCCAGTCGCTGAGCTGTTCGCGGGCGGCGCCCTCGGCCATGCCAGGGCCGTCCCAGGCGCCCCAGGCGATCGCGGTGGCGGTGCGCCCGGATCCGCGCCGCCAGGAGGCGAAGGCGTCGAGGTAGGCGTTCGCGGCGGCGTATCCGCCCTGATTGCTGCTGCCCCACACGCCGGCGCCGGAGGAGAACAGGACGAACGCGGTCAGCGGGTGGTCGCGGGTGAGCTCGTCGAGATGCCGGGCGCCGTCGACCTTTGCCGCGAGCAGCCGCCCGAGGGTGTCCGGGCCGGTCTCGGCGAGGGATCCGGTGTCGCCGACGCCGGCGGCGTGGAAGACCGCCGTCAGCGGGACGTCCGGGTCGAGCCCGGCGATCACCCGGGCCACCTGGTCCCGGTCGGCGACGTCGCAGGCCGCCACGGTGACCGTCGCGCCGAGCGCGGTCAGCTCGGCCGCCAGCTCGGTGGCGCCGGGGGTGGCCGCGCCGCGGCGCCCGGTCAGCACAAGGGTGCGGGCGCCCTCCCTCGCCAGCCATCGGGCGACGTTGGCGCCGACCCCGCCGAGGCCGCCGGTCACCAGCACGGCCCCGTCCGGCCGCCACGAGGCGGAATCGGTGATCGGGCTGCGGACGAGGCGGCGGGTGAGGACGCCGCCGGCTCGGACGGCGATCTGGTCGTCGCCGGTGAGGCCGCCGGCGAGGACGTCCGTCAGGCGGGCTGCGGCGTTCGCGTCCGGTGTGCCGGGCAGGTCGATCAGGCCGCCCCAGGAGCGGGGCGCCTCCAGGGCAGCAACCCGGCCCAGGCCCCACAGCATCGCCTGGGCGGGCCGGGTGACGTGCTCGGTGTCCCCGGCGGCCACGGCGCCGCAGGTGACCGTCCACAGTGGCACGCTGGTCGGCGCGGCGCGAAGGGCTCGCAGCAGGTCGAGGGTCGCCGCGAGCCCGCGGGGAACGACGGCCGCGGCGGGGTGGGGCGACTCGTCCAGGCCGAGCAGGGAGAGCACGCCGTCGAAGCCCTGCTCCCCGATCGGATCGGCGGCCGAGGCGAGCGTCACCACCTCGGCGCCGGCCCGGGTCAGGGCGGCGGACACGACCGGCGTCCAGCCGTGCCGGTCGTCGCCGGGCGCGATCAGCAGCCACCGGCCGCCGAGCCGCCCGGACGGCACGGACCTCGGCACCCAGGTCACGTCGTACATCCACTGGCCGGCGCCGGCGCGGTCACGCTGCCGGCGCCGCCACGAGCTCAGCGCGGGCAGCAGCGCGGCGAGCGTGCCCTGCTGGTCGGCGCCGACGCCCAGATCGGTCGCCAGGCGGTCGACGTCGCCGGCCTCGACCGCGGACCAGAACTCGCCGTCCGGCCGGCCGGCGGCCTCCGCCGGCGCAGCCTGGTCGGGCTCCAGCCAGAACCGCTCGCGCTGGAACGGATATGTCGGCAGCGCGACCCGCCGTGCGCCCGACCCCTCGAACAGCGTCTCCGGGGCCACGGGCACCCCGCACACGTACGCCTCGGCCAGCGAGAGCAGGAAACGGTCCGCTCCGCCGGAGTCGCGCCGCAGCGAGTGCAGGGTCCGGACGTCGGCGCCGGCCTCCTCGGCGGTCTCCTGGACCGGGGTGGACAGAACCGGATGGCCGCTGATCTCGAGGAACGCGTCGTACCCGTCGGCGAGCAGCGACCGCACCGCGCCGATCAGGTCGACCGGCTCCCGGGCGTTGCGGAACCAGTACTCCGGGCCCAGCTCGGCGGTGTCCAGCGGGCCGCCGGTCACGGTGGAGTGGAACGGCACCTCGCCGGTGCGGGCGGAGACCCCGTCGAGCAGTCCGACGAGCCGGTCGTGCAGGGGATCCACCTGCTCGCAATGCGACGCGACGGTGGCCGGCACCACCCGCGCCTGCCAGCCCGCGGCCTCCCGGTCGGCGACGAACGCCGTCAGGGTCTCCACGTTTCCCGCAACTGTGGTGGACCGCGGCCCGTTGACGCCCGCGACGGTCAGCCCCGGCCAGTCGGCCAGCGTCTCCGTCACCTGCTCGACGGTGGCCGCGACGGACGCGACCGCGCCGTTGCCGACCAGCGCCTCGGCGAACAGCTTGCTGCGCTCGGCGATGATCCGGGCGGCGTCCTCGAGGCTGAGCGCGCCGGCGACGTACGCCGCCGCCACCTCGCCCTGGCTGGAGCCGACCACCGCCGCCGGCCGTACGCCGTGCGAGCGCCACATCGCGGCGAGGCCGACCATGACCGCGAACAGCGCCGGCTGCACGACGTCGATGCGGTCGTAGCCGGGAGCGCCGGCCTCGCCGGTGAGGACCTCGCGCAGCGACCAGTCGACGTGCGGCGCCAGCGCGGCCTCGCACTCGGCGACGGCGCGGGCGAAGGCCGGCGAGGTGCGCAGGAGCTCGGCGCCCATGCCCGCCCACTGGGCGCCCTGGCCGGGGAAGACGAAGACGACCTTGCGGTCTCCCTCACTGTCGCCGGTGACGACCTGCGGCGCCGGCTCCTGCCGGATCAGCGACTCCAGGCCGCGCACGAGGTCCTCACGGGATCGCCCGCAGACGACGGCCCGGCGTTCCAGCGCCGCCCGCGTGGTGACCAGCGAGTAGGCCAGGTCGGTGAGGTCGGCGTCCGGCCGGTCGCGCAGCAGGTCGAGCAACCGGCCCGCCTGCGCCCGCAACGCCGCGCCGCTGCGCGCGGAGAGCACCCACGGCAGCGGTCCGTCCACGCCCCTGCCCGGCTCGGGCACGTCCGTCGGGGGCGCCTGTTCGAGGACCACGTGGGCGTTGGTGCCGCTGATGCCGAACGACGACACCGCCGCGCGGCGCGGTCGCCCGGTCTCCGGCCAGCGGACCGCCTCCTTCAGCAGCGCGACCGACCCCGCGCTCCAGTCCACGTGCGGGGTCGGCTCGTCGATGTGCAGGGACTGCGGCAGCGTCCCGTGCCGCATCGCCAGCACCATCTTGATGACACCGGCGATGCCGGCGGCCGCCTGCGTGTGCGCCAGGTTCGACTTGACGGAGCCGAGCCAGAGGGGCCGGTCGGCCGGCCGGTCCTGGCCGTAGGTGGCGATGAGCGCCTGGGCCTCGATCGGGTCGCCGAGGTTGGTGCCGGTGCCGTGCGCCTCGACCGCGTCGACGTCGCCGGTGCCGAGCCGGGCGGCGGTGAGGGCGTCCCGGATGACGCGCTGCTGAGCCGGCCCGTTCGGCGCGGTGAGCCCGTTCGAGGCGCCGTCCTGGTTGACCGCCGAGCCACGGATCAGGCCGAGGATCTCGCGGCCGTTGCGCACGGCGTCGGAGAGCCGCTCGACCAGCACCAGGCCGACGCCCTCGGAGAAGCCGGCGCCGTCCGACGCCGCGGCGAACGGCTTGCACCGGCCGTCCTTCGCCAGGCCCCGCTGCCGGGAGAACTCGATGAACACGTCGGGGGTGGACATCACCGTGACGCCACCGGCCAGCGCCAGCGAGCACTCACCGGACCGCAGGGCCTGCGCCGCGAGGTGCAGGGCCACCAGCGAGGAGGAGCAGGCGGTGTCGACGGTCACCGCCGGGCCCTCCAGGCCGAGCGCGTACGCGACCCGGCCGGAGGCGACGCTGCCCGCGTTGCCGTTGCCCAGGTATCCCTCGACGTTCGCCGGCATCTCGGGCAGCCGTGCGGCGTAGTCGTGGTACATCAGGCCGGCGAAGACACCGGTGCGGGTGCCGCGCATCGAGTGCGGGTCGATGCCGGCCCGTTCGAACGCCTCCCAGGAGGTCTCCAGCAGCAGCCGCTGCTGCGGGTCCATGGCCAGCGCCTCGCGCGGCGAGATCCCGAAGAACTCCGCGTCGAAGTCCGCGGCGTCGTAGAGGAAGCCGCCCTCCCTGGCGTGGATGGTCCCGGGCCGCTCCCCCGACGGGTCGTAGAGGGAGGACACCTCCCATCCCCGGTCGGCCGGGAACACCGAGACGACGTCGCGCCCCTCGGCCAGCAGGCGCCACAGATCCTCCGGCGAGGTGACACCGCCGGGGAAGCGGCAGGCGACACCGATGATGGCGATCGGCTCGATCGCCCGGGCCTGGAGCCGCTGGAGGCGCTCGTCGGTGCTTTGCAGCTCGGCGGTGACCCGCCGCAGATATTCGCGGAGCTTCGCTTCGTTCGACATGTGTTTTCCCGTATCTGCGAGGACGGGCCGTAGCCGTCAGGAGTCGCCGAATTTGCTGTCGATGAACTGGAAGATCTCGTCGTCGCTGGCGGTCTCCAGTCGCTCGCCGATGTCCGCGCCGTCGTCCCGCCGTTGCAGGTCGCCCCACATGGCGGTCAGCGCCTTCAGCCGGACCGTGATGTCCTCACGCAGACCCGCGTCGAGCCCGTCCACGCTGCCGCCGGCCGCCGCGGCCATGGCGTTCTCCAGCTGGGCCAGCTGGTCCACGAGCGACGGTGACGCCCCGCCGCCGAACAGCTCCGATCGCAGATGCTCGGCGAGGGCGGCCGGGGTCGGATGGTCGAACACCAGGGTGGCCGGCAGCCGCAGGTCGGTCGCCGCCCTGAGCCGGTTGCGCAGCTCGATCGCGGTCAGCGAGTCGAAGCCGAGGTCCTTGAACGGGCGGCCGGCGCCGACGGTCGACGGCGACGTGTGCCCGAGCACCTGAGCGGTCTGCGCGCGGACCAGATCCAGCAGGCCGGACAGCTGGCCGTCGGCATCCCGCCCGGCCAGCCGTGCCCGCATCGCGGTGGTCCGGTCGGGCGCCTCGCCGCCCGCTGTCCGCCGGTTCGGCGGCAGCAACGCTCGCAGCAGCGGCGACGGGCCGGCCTGCGGGCGCAGATCGAGGGCGGCCGTCACGAGGGCGGGCCGGTCGGTGCGCAGGGCGGCGTCGAACAGGGCCAGGGCCTGCCGGTCGGACATCGGCAGGACGCCCTGGTACGCCTTGGTCGTGTCGAGGGCCGCGGTCATGGCGCTGCCGGTCTCCCAGAGACCCCAGGCGAGTGAGTGCGCAGGCAGGCCCTGCGCCCGCCGGCGGCGGGCCAGCGCGTCCAGATAGGCGTTCGCCGCCGCGTAGTTCGCCTGCCCGGCCGACCCGAACACCCCGGACGCCGAAGAGAACAACACGAACGCGCTCAAACCCTCGGTCAACTCGTGCAAATGTTGCGCCGCAACGGCTTTCGCCCGGAACACCGCGTCGAGCTGAGCCTCGGTCAGATTCCCCACCGTCGCGTCGTCCAACACCCCCGCGGCGTGAATCACCGCAGTCGGCCGATACTCCTCCAACAGCGCCCGCAACGCCTCCCGATCCGACACGTCACAGGCCACAACCCGCGCCTGCCGCAACCGGTCGGCCCCCGGCGCCTGCGGGCCACGCCGGGAGACCAGCACCAGATCCGTCACGCCATACACGTCCACGAGATGACGGGCCAGCAGACCGCCCAGCGTGCCGGTACCACCCGTGATCAACACCGGGCCGTCACCGAAGTCAACTTCGCCCTCACCCGGGGCGGCCCGCACCAGACGCGGCACCTCAACACGACCGTCATCGTGCACACGCAGCTGCGGCTCATCGCACACCGCCACCGCCGCCCGCGCCACCGCCGGATCGGCCGCGTCCACCAACACCAGACGATCCGGATGCTCCGTCTGCGCCGACGCCAGCAGACCCCACACCGCCGCGCGGTCCGGACGGTTCTGACTGTCCGGGATCAGGACCAGCCAGCGCTGCTCGTCGGCGGCCAACCGCTGCCGCACCCCGGCCAGGACATCGGACAGGGCGACACCGGCGCAGTCCCACACCGGCAGATCGGCCATCGCCTCGCCGATCTGGTCGGCCTCGACCCAGTCGACAGAGTAGAGGTGCCGAACCGCCTTGACGGGCAGCCGGTCCGGCAACGCCCGCAACACCAGCGACCCCACCGTGACCACCGGCGCCCCGTCCAGGTCGGTCAGAGTCAGCGACAGGGTGGTGCCGTCGACGCGCATCCGCACTCGCGCCGCTGTCGCACCCGTGGCGTGCACAGCGACGTCCTGCCAGGCGAACGGCAGCAGCGGCTCCGCCGGACCGCCGGGCTTGTCCAGCGCGGCGACGTGCAGTGCGGCGTCGAGCAGCGCCGGATGCACCCCGAAGCGATCCACCTGGGCACGGCCCGCATCGTCCAGGGCGACCTCGGCGACGAGCTCGGCACCGTCGCGCCACGCCGTCCGCACGCCCTGGAACACCGGGCCGTACTGCAGACCCACAGCGGCCAGGCCGGCGTAGAAGTCCTCCACCGGCAGCGGCTCCGCACCGGCCGGCGGCCACGCCTCGTCCGCGGGCAGAGGACCTTCCGGGGCGACATCACCCAGAGCGCCCGTCGCGTGGCAGGTCCAGGGCTCGTCCTCGCCGGTACGTGCGTAGACGCTCACCTGCCGCTCGGCGTTCACGGTCGTCTGCACCTCGACGACCCCGTCCAGCACCAGCGGCGCCTGCACCGTCAACTCGCGCAGCACCGGCGCCCCGACCAGATCACCGGCTCCGATCGCCCAATCCACAAACTGCGTCCCCGGCACCAGCACCGTCCCGTTGACCGCGTGGTCCGCCAGCCACGGCTCCCGCGCCGTGGACACCTTGGCGGTGACCACCACGCCGCCGTCGGCCAGCCGCACCACCGAACCGCCGTCGTCGGTCTGATCGAGCCAGAAACGCTGCCGCTGGAACGCGTACGTCGGCAGATCGGCAGGCGCAACCGCGGGCAGCACCGGCGTCCAGTCGACGGGAACACCGACCGTGTGCACCGTCGCCGCGGCACGCAGGATGTCGATCAAGCCGCCGCTGTCCCGTTTCAGTGTGCCGGTCACCGTGCAGTCGTCGACCGTCTCCACGATCCCGGGCAACAGCACGGGATGTGCCGACACCTCAACGAATCGGCGCAGTCCATCGCCGGCGGCCGAGCGCACGGCCGCCTCGAAGCGGACCTCGGCCCGGAGGTTGGTGTACCAGTAGCCGGCATCGAGCCCGGCCGGGTCGATCGTTTCTCCGGTCACCGTCGAATACCAAGGCACGTCGGCGGTGCGGAACTTCACGTCCCCCAGCCGATCCTTGAGCACCCCCTCGACGGCCTCGACCTGCTCGGAATGTGACGCATAGTCGACGTCCACCCAGCGGGTGCGTGCCGGGCCCCAATCCACCGACTCCAACGCGCGCCGGTCCCCGGACACCACGCACAGACTCGGACCGTTGACCGCAGCCACCCCGACACCGGGCACGGAAGCCACCAACGCCCGGACCTCATCGGCAGGCAACGCCACCGACAACATCCCGCCCCGACCAGACAACGTCTCCGCGATCACCCCAGCACGAACCGCCACCACCCGGGCACCGTCCTCCAGCGACAGCGCACCCGCGACCACAGCGGCGGCCACCTCACCTTGGGAATGACCGATCACCGCCGCCGGCCGCACACCCAGCGACTGCCACACCCGGGCGAGGGAGACCATGACCGCCCACATCAACGGCTGCACGGTCCGCACGTCCCCGTCCGACGACTCCAGCACCGAACGACCCGTCCACCGCCGCAACGCCGCATCACACTCGGCCATCGCCTCCGCGAACACCGGCGACTCCGCCAGCAGCCGGTCGGCCATGCCCGCCCACTGCCAGCCCTGCCCGGCGAACACCCACACCACACCACCCGGAGTCGCGGGCACCGCAGGCACCTGCAAATCGTCGAGTGAGCCACCGACCGCGACCGCCCTGTACGGCAGCAACGCCCGTCTGGCGAGACCAGCCGCGATCGCGTGCGCCGACACCTCCGGCCGCCGCTCGACAAAGGCGCCCAGCCGATCGATCTGACCCTGCAACGCCTCACGCGAACGCGCCGACACCAGCCACACGGCCGGCCCCTCAGGCACGACCACCGGCTCCGGCTCGGCCTCGGGCGCCTGCTCCACGATCACATGCGCATTCGTCCCACTGACACCGAACGACGACACCCCGGCCCGCCGCGGGCGGTTCGTCTCCGGCCACTCGCTCGCCTGCGCCGCGAGCTCCACCGCACCGGCCGACCAATCCACCTGCGGCGTCGGCTCATCGATGTGCAACGACCGCGGCACCACACCATGCCGCATCGCCAGCACCATCTTGATCACACCGGCGACCCCGGCGGCGGCCTGCGTGTGCCCGAGGTTGGACTTGACCGAGCCCAGCAGCACCGGATGCTCCCGGTCCTGCCCGTAGGTCGCGAGGACGGCCTGCGCCTCGATCGGGTCGCCCAGCCGCGTGCCCGTCCCGTGCGCCTCCACCACATCCACATCGGCCGGCGACAAGCCCGCCGAGGCCAGCGCCTGAC
>NZ_BOMI01000218.1 GCF_016862115.1 Paractinoplanes deccanensis | reverse complement strand
CCGTGTCGGCGACCATGCGGCGTCAGCTCGCGGACCGCCGACATCATCGCCGCTCACGCCGACGGGCGTAGGGGGTCGAGCCTGAACGGCAGGTCGGCGGTGATCCGTGTGCCCTGGCTGAGCGGACTGTCGACGGACAGGGAACCCCCGAGCGCCTCGACGCGGTCCCGAAGGCCCAGCAGCCCCCATCCACGCGGGTCAGCGCCGCCGGCGCCGTCGTCGCGTATGGCCAAGTGCAGAGTCTCATCGCGGTGCTCGACCCACACCTCGATCAGCGTGGCTGCCGAGTGTTTGACCGCGTTGGCCAGTGCCTCCGAGACGACGAAGTAGACCGCCGCCTCGATCGGCTCGGCCGGCCGCTCGTTGAGGGCGAGTTTCAGGTCGACCGCGATCGCTGAGCGCCGGGCCAGGGCCCTCAAGGCCGCGCTCAGACCGCCCTGGGCAAGCGCGGCCGGGTGAATGCCGCGCGCCAGCTCCCGCAGTTCGTCGACCGCGGCGGCGAGACCGGCGGCCACGGTCGAGAGGTCGTCGCGCAGATCGCCGAGCGACGCGGGCAGGGAGGACTGGACCGATCGCACGGCCAGCGCGAGCGAAACCAAGCGCTGCTGGGCGCCGTCGTGCAGGTTTCGCTCGATGGTGCGCCGAGCCTCGTCGGCTGCGGCAACGATGCGCCGCCGCGAGGCCGCCAGCTCGGAGCGGCTCTCCGAGTTGGCGATGGCCGTGGTGAACAGGTCGGCGAACCTGGTCAACCGTTGCTCGGTGTCCGGCGGCAGCTGATCCCGGTCGCTCACCGTCATGACGCCCCACAGGCGCCCTTCCACGATGATCGGACTCGCCACCGTCGAGACGATGCCCGGCCGGTGGATCTCCGCCCTGTTCGGGCCCGCTGTCGGCACCAGGTCGGCCGCCTCGACCCGAACCGACTGCCTTGTCCGCTGCACCGCGGCCGCAGCGGGGGTCTCCTTGATCGGCCAGCGGCTTCCGGTCGGAACGGCGATCTCGCTCGACTTACCCACAAGGACGACCTCGGACAGATCATGTTCGAATCGCATGACGGCGCTCATCGCGGCGAACGTCCCCGCGAGCTCGTCGGTGATCGCGTTGAGCAGAGCCTCCGGATCTGTGCCCTTGGCCACCAGCGTCGCGATGCGGCGCAAGCTCGCCTGCTCCTCGCCGTATCTGCGGACCTGCTCATGAGCTTGAGTATTGGCGACCGCGGTCGCGGCCAAGTCGGTGAAGGTTGCCAGCCGCTGCTCGGTGTCCGCCGCGAAGGACTCGTTACGGCGGGTGGCGATGAGCAGCAAGCCCCAGATGCGCCTTTCGACGAGAATCGGCGCGGCGATCGCGGACTTCCAACCCTCGCGCTTGGCAATCTCGGCTGGGTCGCCGGTGGCATCGTCGTAGTTCGACAGCCTGGCCGGTCGGCCGGTGCGGGCCACGATGCTCATGGCATTGTGACCGCCGAGCGTGACTCGAGTGCCGACCGGTAGGCCGTCGGCGTAGGTGCTCCAGCTACCGAGCACCAGCACGGTCCCGTCGCCGTTGCAGCAGGCCACCATGGAGATGTCACTGCCCAGCAACGTGCCGGCTTCGCCGGCTACGGCGGCGAAGACCTCGCCGGGCGCGGCGTCGTGCGCCACCAGCATCGCGACTCGGTGCAGCGCCGCCTGCTCCTCGGCGAGGCGGGCCAGCGCGTGCCGCGACTCGGCGTCGGCGATCGCCGTCGCCATCAAGCTGGTGAACTGCTTCAGCGAAGTCTCGGCGTACGGCGGCAATGCCTGGCCCGGGGCGGCAGCGACGGCAAGGCTGCCCCACAGCCCACCCTCGGCGAAGACCGGGATGGCCAATGTGGTGGCGTCGGCCGACGTCACCGGCCGGCCGCTCCGGGCCATCGTGGCAAGGAGTTCCTCACCCAGCGGGGAGCTGGACGAACCCGAGTGGCCCACGACGGTCGCGCTCTGGTCGTCAGTGAAGCGAGACAGCCGTGCTTCGGCCGCGTCGAGCAGGCTCCCGGCCTCCTCCGCGATGACATCGAACAACGCCGAGCGTGGTGGCTCCTGGGCCACCAGGGTGGCGATCCGCTGGATGGCGGCCTGCTCTCGCTCGGCTCGGCGCCGATCGGTGACGTCCCGGCCGATACCGTACATCTCCTTCCGGTCGGGGAACGGCGTGATCGTCCACTCGATGAGGCGGAATGACCCGTCCTTATGCCGCATACGGCATTCGAACGTGAATGACGGTGTGGTTTCGGCGGCGCGCTGCCGGGCGTGCCTGACCTGTTCACGATCGTCCGGGTGGACGAATTCGAGGTATGGACGGGCCAGGGCCTCGGCCTGTGAATAGCCGAGGATGGTCAGCACTGCGGGGCTGGCCCGCTTCCAGTAGCCGTCGTGGCCGGCCAGCGTCACCATGGTGGGCGAGAGCTGGACGAAGCGTTCGTACTCGTGGAGTCTCCGCCGCCCCGTCCATCGCCACCGCAGTCGATCTCGCAGCCTCCAGGTCACAGCCTTATGTACGCAGCCGCACTCGCTCGGTTCAGATGGCGTCGTGGTGCGTCTTCTCACAACCCGGAGCCGGCTCTTCCTCCTCCGGCGGCCGAGGTGCACAGCCCGTGGCGCACGGCTGACCTACCGGCTGGCAGGAATGCGCCGCCGGGCCGCGACTGGCACCCTTGATCGGGTGACCCTGCGCTGCCTGCTCGTCGACGACAATTGGCAATTCCTGCTCGCAGCCCGTGACCTGCTGCAACGCGAGGGCCTGACCGTCGTGGGCACGGCCGAGAACATCGCCGGCGCCGTCGAGCGGACCGCCGAGCTACACCCCGATGTGGCGCTGGTCGACATCAACCTGGTCGGCGAGAGCGGCTTCGACCTGGCCGCGCGGCTGGCACCGACCCCGGTGATCATGATCTCCACCCATTCCGGCGAGGACTTCGCCGACCTCATCGCGGCCAGCCCGGCAATCGGTTTCCTCTCGAAGATCGATCTGTCCGCGCGTGCGGTCCACGACCTCGTCGAGGCCATTGACAAAACCGATCTGGTGGGACGCCGCCGCGAGCAGGACGAGCTCGACGCGCTGCTGGGCGCGATTCGCTCCGGGCAGAGCCGCGCGCTGGTGCTGCGCGGCCCGTCCGGCAGCGGCAAGACCGCGCTGCTGGAGTTTCTGATCGGCCGGGCCGGCGCGACCCGCGTGCTGCGCGCGGCCGGCGTCGAGTCTGAATCGGAGATCGCCTACTCAACGCTGTTGCAGCTCTGCGTGCCGCTGCTCGGCCACCTCGACCGGCTCGCGGCCCATCAGCGCGAGGCCCTGAGCACGGCCTTCGGGCTGGCCGCGGGCCCGCCGCCGGAGCGGCTGCTGGTCGGCGTGGCGGTGCTCGGACTGCTCGCCGAGGCGGCGGCCGACCAGCCGCTGCTGTGCGTGGTCGACGACGTCCAGTGGATCGACCGGGCGTCCGCGGTGACGCTCGGCTTCGTGGCCCGCCGGCTGTCGGGCGAGTCGGTCGGAATGGTGCTCGCGGCCCGCGATGCCACCGGCTTCGAGAGCATCCCTGAGCTGCCGATCGAGGGCCTGGCCGAGCCGGACGCCCGGGCACTGCTCGACTCGGTGCTGATCGGGCCGGTCGATCCCCGCGTCCGCGACCGGATCATCGCCGAGACCCACGGCAACCCCCTCGCCATCCTCGAGCTGCCGCGCGGGATGACCCCGGCCGAGTTGGCCTTCGGCTTCGGCGGCTACAGCGGGGCGCCGCTGGAGAACCGGGTCGAGGAGGGCTTCCGCCGGCGGATCGCGGCACTGCCGCCGGAGACTCGCACGGTCCTGCTGGCCGCCGCGGTCGAGCCGGTCGGCGACGCCCAGCTGCTCTGGCGGGCCCTCGACCGGCTCGGTGTCGGCGCCCACGCGGCCGTCCCGGCGCAGCAGGAGCGACTCCTCGAGCTCGGCACCTCGGTCCGGTTCCGGCACCCGCTCATCCGGGCCGCCGCCTGGCATTCCGGCGAGCCGGACGAGCTGCGCCGGGTCCACGCCGCCCTGGCCGAGGTGACCAACCCGGCCCAAGACCCCGACCGCCGGGCCTGGCACCGTGCCCACGCCGTGCTCGGGGAGGACGACGAGGTCGCAGCCGAGCTGGAGGGCTCGGCCGACCGGGCGCGGGCCCGCGGCGGCTGGTCGGCCGCCTCCGCCTTCCTCGAACGGGCCGCGTCGCTGACCACCGACCCGGCCCGGCGCGGGACCCTGCTCGTGTCGGCGGCAGATGCGGCGGCGTACGCCGGAGCGTACGACCGGGTGACCGGGCTCCTGTCGGCGGCCGAGATGGCGCCGCTCGACGGCCTGCGGCAGACGCTGGTCTCGCGGCTGCGGGCCCAGGTCGACTTCGCGCTACGCTCCAAGCGGGAGGCCTTCGCGCCGCTGCTGGCCGCGGCGCAACGGCTTGCGGCCGCCGATCCACAGGCCTCGCGGGACACGTTCCTGCTGGCCGTCACGGCCGCCATGTACACCGGCCGGTTCGGCGGCGACGACCTGCGCAAGGCCGCCCTGTCGGCCCGCGAGCTGGCCCCGGCCGGCGAGACGTTCCCCGATCTGCTGCTGGCCGGGCTCGTCTCCTGGGTGCTGGACGGGCGTACGCGATCCCTGCCGCTGCTGCACCGCGCGCTCGCCGTCGCCGACTCCCGCTTCATCTGGCTCACCTCGCTGGTCGGTTACGAGGTCTACCGACTCGACCTGGTCAAGCAGATGAGCGAGGCCGCGATCCGGGCCGCCGTCGGCAGCGGGGCGCTCTCGCTGCTGCCCAACGCGCTCGCGATCCGGGCCAACATCATGATCTACGCCGGCCGGCTGGGCGAGGCGGCCGGCATGATGGACGAGATCGACGAAGTCATCCAGGCCACCGGGGCGTCGGTCTACCAGTTCTCCCGGCTCGTCCTCGCGGCGTACAAAGGACCGGCCGAGACGGCAACCGCGCTGTTCGACGAACGCAAGCGCGAGGCGGCCACCAGCGGTGACGGCCGGCTGCACGCGGTGGCCTGCCACGCGCTCGCCATCCTCCACAACGGAACCGGCGACCACCGGGCGGCGCTGGCCGCGGCCGAGGAAGCCGTCGCCCACGGCGACTTCGCCCTCGGCAACTGGCCGCTGCACGAGCTCATCGAGGCGGCCGCCCTCGCCGGTCTCCCCGAGGTGGCCACCGCCGCCCGCGACCGGCTGGCCGCGATCACGGCGGAGACGCCGACCCCGCTGGCGCTGGGCATCCAGGCCCTCATGGACGCCCTGACGTTTCCCGCGCCGGCCGCCGAGAAGCACTACCGCACCGCGATCGAGCTGCTCTCCGGCCAGGATGTCAGCGCCACCGTCTGCCGGGCCCACCTGCTGTTCGGCTCGTACCTGCGTCGCGAGCACCGCTTCGACGAGGCCCGCGCCGAACTGCGCGCCGCCCACCACGCCTTCACCGCGATGGGCGCTCCCGGCTACGCCGAGCGGGCCGCCCGCGAGCTCGCCCTGATGGGCCAGGCCGTGGTCAAGAGGGAGCCCACTGGCCTACGGGAGCAACTGACCCGTCAGGAGGCGGCCGTCGCGCAGCTGGCCTCCACCGGCCGGACCAACGCGGAGATCGCCGCCCAGCTGTTCTTGAGCCCCCGCACCGTCGAATGGCACCTGCGCAAGGTCTTCGCCAAGGTGGGCATCACCTCCCGCCGCGACCTGCCCAAGGCCCTGCCCATCGGCGAGCAGTAGCGGATGCGGTAACCCCTCACGGCGGCGAGGGCGTGAACCGGGCCCGGCGGTGTGCTGGGAGCCTCCCCGCGGGGAGGCTAAGCGGCCCGGGCGCCTCGTGAGCGCCGGGCCGCCCAGCCGGTCAGCGCAGCCCGAAGGCTCGGGTGATCTCCTGCCGCACCGTGTTCCCCGCGTTGTCACGCGCGGAGACCCGCAGCGACACGAAGGCCGCCGACCGTGGCGCCTTCAGCGACCCGCCGGGGTGCCAGATGCGGCCGTCGTCGTACGAGACCTCGACCTGAGGCCGGCCGACCGTCGCCGTCACCCCCGGCAGTTGCCGCGGCGTCACCGTCACCTCGGCGTTGCGGGCGGCCCGGCCCGCCTCGTCCAGCGGGACGGCGTAGTCGAGCTGGATGAGCGGGAGGGTCGCCGAGCCGGCCGCGGACGTGAACGCCCACTCGGTACGGGTGTGCGTCGAGTACGTGGCCGCCCAGTCGCCCCGGTCGTTGTCGGCGACCACGCGGTACCGCTGCGGACCGGCGGGCAGCCCGTACGCGTTCATGTACTCGAAGTTGTCCTGGCCGACCACCTCGTCACCCAGGTAGAGCTCGGCGTAATTGGCCACGTCGAGGTTGTAGACGCTCTGCCCGATGTAGCCGGCGCCGTTCGCACCCCAGCCGGGCACCGGCACGTGCATGGCGTCCTGCTCACGTGTGGGCAGGAAGTCGGGCTGGCCCATCCGCGGGCGCAGGATCGGGCCGAACCAGGTCGTCTCGCCGGTGTGCCCCGCCCGGTAGGTGGACGGGTCGATGACCTTCTGGACCATCTCGCCGGGCAGGGTCGCCTCGTCGCGCCAGGCCGTGCCCGCGGTCACCCAGTCGGTGCGGGTGCCCTGGGCCGGGGCCGGGGTCGGGTTCATCCCGGTCCAGACGCCGCGCCACAGGTCGGTGCGGGACTCCAGGGCCTTGGCCGGCCGGTCGTGGCGGAAGGCGACGTTCACCCGGGCCAGGTCGGCCGATCCGGATCGGAACGCCGGATCGGCCGGCACCGCGCCGGTCCAGTGGTGCACGACGTCGTACAGGTAGGTGGTGCGCGGGTGGGAGGTGACCCTGATCGTCGTGGTCCGGCGCTGCGCGGCGGCGAGCAAGGCCTCGCCCTCGTCGGCGCCGAGGGTCGCCACGGTGACCGGGGCCGGCACGTCGGGGCCGAACCGGCTCTCGGCGGGCCACGGGTCGAGCCGGCCGGCGCCGTCGTTGACGACCAGGAGCACCTTGACGCCCGCCTTCGCGGCGACGGCGGCCTGCCCGGCGATGTCACCCGTGTTCCGGACGATGTGGGCCGCGCCCCGCTTCGGCGCCGTGCTCACCTGCAGCGTGTACCGGCCCTCCGGCAGCGCCGGCGTGGCCCGCTTGACCAGCACGTCGCGCCCGGCGACGGTCAGCGCCGGCTGCTCGAGCCGGGCGCGGGCGCCGAGCTCGAACTCGCCGTCGGTCACCTTGCGGCCGGTGGGCAGGGCCCAGACGCTGTCGTACGTCGCGTCGGGCAGCGAGCTGGTCTGCAGGAAGTTGCCCGGCCAGCCGCGGTAGAGGTCGATGCGCATCTCCGCCACGGTGGTTTCCTGCGGCACCTGCGCGGTCACCGGCCTGGCTTGCCGGGCGTCCAGCACCACGGTGCGGTCGCGGTCGAGTTTCACGTCGTTGAAGGCGAGCATCGCGAAGCCCTTGGAGCGCGGGCCGTGTGCGCCGCGGACGTCGATCTGCGAGAAGCCGGAATACGAGCTGACCGGCAGCCGCACGGTCGTCCGGCCCTCGGAGTCGAGTTCGAGGAAGCCGGAGGCGCCGGTCCGGTCGAGGTACTGCACGTAGCGGCCGGCGGCCGGCTTGCCGTCGCGGTCCTTCACGATCACGGTGAGGTCGTGGCGCTCGCCCTCCCGGCCGGCGCCGATGAGCGTGCGGGTGCGGACCACGCCCGAGGCGTCGGAGGCGACCAGCATGCCGTTGAGCTTGCTGTCGACCGGCACCAGCGGCGGCTTCACGGTCATCGTGGCGGTCGTCGTGCCCTTCGCGGGCACGGTGACCGTGTCCCGGTCGAGCGTGAACGTCCCGGCCGGGGCGTCGATGTCCAGGGCGAGCCGGAGGGTGACCGGCGCTTCGCCGTCGTTGCTGTAGGTGATCGTCTCGGTCTTGGTCGCCGGCTCGGTGCCCCAGGTGTAGAAGCCCGAGTACGCGGTGACGGTGGCGAAGACCGAGGTGTGCGCGGCGGCGTAGGCGTCGACCCGCCCGGCGCCGGCCTGGTACGGGGTGTAGTCCGGGGTGGCCTTGGCCGAGCCCACCAGCGCCTGCTTGATGCGCTGCCCGCTCCAGTCCGGGTGGGCGGCGGCGACCAGCGCTGCCGCGCCGGTGACGTGCGGCGTGGCCATCGAGGTGCCGCTCTGGGTGATGTACGAGCCCTCCCCCGGCGAGAACTGCGAGCGCGCGGCCAGGATGTCGACGCCGGGAGCGGTGATCTCCGGTTTGATGCCGGCGTCGACGTTGCGCGGCCCCTGGCTCGAGAAGCTCGCCAGGTGGTCGGACGCGTCGACGGCGCCGACGGTCAGCGCCGAGTCGGCGTTGCCGGGCGAGCCGATGGCGGCCGGGCCGCTGTTCCCGGCGGCGATCACGAACAGAGCGCCGGTCTCGGCGCTCAGCGTGTTCACGGCCGTGCTCACCGGGTCGGTGGCGTCGCCGCCCTGATAGCCGAGGCTCATGTTGATGACGCGGCTGTGCTGGTCGCGGGCCGCCCACTCCATACCGGCGATGATCCACGACTCCTGGCCGCTGTTGTTGCGGTCGAGCACCTTGCCGATGTGCAGCCGCGCACCGGGGGCGACGCCCCGCTCGGCACCGCCCGAGGCCGCGCCCGTCCCCGCGATCGTCGAGGCGACATGAGTGCCGTGCCCGAAGTAGTCGGTCACGTCCTCGTCGGGGACGAACGACGACGAGGACGTGACCTGTCCCGCGAAGTCCGGGTGCCCGGTGTCGAGGCCGCTGTCGAGGACGGCGACGTCGACGCCCTTGCCCTCGTCGCCCTCGGACCACAGCCGGGGAGCGCCGATCTGGGCGGTCGACTCGGCGAGGTCGCCGTGCATCTTGCCGTCGAGCCAGACGTGCTCGACGGGAGCGCCCGCACTGAGCTTGGCGGTAGCGTTGTCGCCGGTCAGGGCGTTCCAGAACGGCACGGCGGCGGCGCGGTCGCGGGTGACGGCGGCACCGTCGATGCTTTCCAGCACGTGAGTGACCGTCCCGCCGGCCGGCGCGGCTCGCTTGGCCCGGCTGGTGGCCCCCTCGGCGTACTTGATGATCAGGGGAAGGCGGCTGGTGCGGGCGTCGTCGTAGCCGTCGGCGATCAGGCCGCTGACGTCGAACAGCCGCTTGTCGAGAAGGCCCTTGGCCACGTACGGCAGGGCTTCGTCCGGATAGATGTAGGTGGACCCGTTCTCGGTGCGCCGGGTGTAGCCGACGGCGGCGCCTTGCGGGCCTTCGACCCGCAGGGTCGAGGCTCCCATCGTGACCCGATCGCCGGTGATCAGGGTGACGGTGCGGACGCTGTCCGGCGGGACAGGGCCGCCCTCGGCCGCGCCGGCCGGCGGCGCGAACGCCGAGGAGCCCAGGAGCGCGGCGGCGGCGAGGCCGGCCGCGACACGTCCCGGGCGCTGGTCACGGAGAGACAAAGCTCATGCCCTTCGATCAAACGATGATCGAGGATCATCACCACGAACCCGCCGCCTCCCGAAGATCAAAGAGGCGGCGGGAATGCGCCATGTCGCATCTCCGCCACGTTGCGAGGCCCGTCCGCTCAGCACATGATCGAATCGCCGAACACGGCAACGACCACCTCGGGAGACCTCAAACATCCGGCAAGGCCGGGCTATAGACCGATCGGCGTCCCGAGAAGGTCTACCAGCTTGAGGAGGACGTCATGAACAAGCGGTTCGAGACCCGACAGCTTCCTGCCACTGTGGATGCCGTTGCTCCCGACGGATCAGACGTGCGGCTGCTACTCGGCTTGGAGGCCGGTGGAATGGCTCATTTCCAGCTCCGGCCGTGGGCCACCTCAGTTCCCGTACGCCACCGTACCGTCGCCGAGATCTGGTACTTCGTCACCGGCCACGGCCAGATGTGGCGCAGGCAGGACCAGGCCGAAACGGTGGAGGACGTCAGCGCTGGGACGGCCGTCACCATCCCGGTCGGGACATCGTTCCAGTTCCGTTCGACGTCCGACGAGCCGCTGGCCGCGGTCGGCGTGACTATGCCGCCGTGGCCAGGCCCCGGCGAAGCGGAGATTCTTGACGAAGGTCGATGGCCACCGACCGTCGCACCCGGGCCGGCCTGAAGGTCATATGACCGCCAGGTAGCCCGCGCTGACCGCCGAGCAGGTACAGCAACCACGCGAGCACGAGGCCGAGCGGGTAGGGCGGCGCCGCTGCAACGCAGACCGCATCTGCACCGCCGGCTCGGCTTACGCATTCCGCCCGGCCTCGTCCAGGTGGCCTGATCGAGCGATGAGGCAACGCCGTTCCGAGGCGAAGATCAGTTGACGAGCACGATGCGCCCGGGCGCATGGCGTGACTCGCTCAGCTCGTGGGCCGCCGCCACCTCGTTCAGCGGAAAGGTCGCCGCGACCGGGATCCGCAGCCGACCGGACTCGGCCAGGCGGACCGCGTCAGCGAGCCCGTGCACCGCCAGCGGATCGGCGCCGCCGGCCACCGGCCGGCCGGACGGGCCGGCGGGAGCGCCGTGCGACATGTGCACCCCATGAGCGGCGGCGTCGAAGTCGGCGATCGTCACCACCCGTGCCGCGTCCCCGGCGACGGCGATCAGGTCGGGCAGCGCTCCCCCGGCACAGTCGACGACCGCGTCGATACCCTGCGGGGCGAGGTCACGGACGCGTGCGGGCAGTCCCGGACCGTACGTCGTCGGGACAACGCCGAACGACCGCAGGAAGTCATGGTTACGCTCGCTCGCCGTACCGACGACGACAGCACCGCGGGCGACAGCGAACTGCACGACGACGCTGCCGGTCGCCGCCGCGGCGCCGTGCACCAGAACGGTCTGACCCGCCCGAACGCCGAGACGATCCAGAACCCGGGTGGCCGTCTCGGCACTGGCGGCCGCGCCGCCCGCCTCCGCCCAACTCCACCGGGACGGCTTGCGCGCCCACGCACTCAACACCACATAGTCTGCGTTCGCGCCCCGCGCTTGCGTCGAAGCCATCCCGAACACCTCGTCACCGATCGACAAGCCGGTGACGCCCTCACCGATCTCGTCGACCACCCCGGCGGCGTCGAAACCGGTGCGGCGCGGCAACGCCACAGGCACCTTGTCGGCCAGCTTCCCCGACCGGATCCGCACCTCCCCGGTCGACAGCCCGGACGCCCGCACCGCGATGCGCACCTCGCCGGCCGCGGCGTGCGGCGCCTCGACCTCGACGACCCGCGCCACCGCCGGCGCCCCGAACTCCGAAATCACAACAGCTCGCATGGACCCGACCGTAACGAGACCACCCGCCCGGCGGCCTAAAGTGAGAGCAGTGACCGCCGAAGTAAGACAAGCACAACGCTCGGACGCCCGTCACAACCGAGAGCGCATCCTCACGGTCGCCCGCCTCGCGTTCGCCACCGGGGGCCTCGACCTGCCGATCCGCGAAATCGCACGCCGCGCCCGCATCGGCGCCGCCACGATCTACCGGCACTTCCCCTCCAAGGACGCCCTGATCGCTGCGGTCTTCGCCGAGCAGATGGCCCTGTGCTCCGACATCGTCCAACGAGGCCTGACACACCCCGACGCCTGGTCCGGATTCCGCATGGTCGTGCAGCAACTGATGGAAACCCACGCCCTCGACAACGGCCTCGCCCGCGCCTTCATCGCGCGACTCCCCCCGGAAGCCGGCTTCGCCGCGAACCGCGCGCAGACCCTCCGGATGCTCGCCGAACTCGCCGACCGCGCACGCAAGACCGGGGAGCTGCGCGCCGACTTCGTCCTCGAAGACTTGATCCTTGCCCTGATGGCCAACGAAGGGCTACAAGCCGGCCCACCCGCCCAGCGCCTGGCTGCCACCCGCCGCTTCGCCGCACTGATCCTTCAGTCCTTCCAAACCAGCCCCCTTCGCACACCCCTGCCGCCCGCGGTCCCCCTGCCCTTGCCCGCGATCTGAGACGCTCGCAGGCGCCTGAATCACCGAACAGGGGCCTGCTGCGCCCAGGTCGCCCGTAGAACACCGGGCCGCCGCCGTCGCACCTCCTGGCCGATCAGGAGATAGCCCGCGAGCCACTCGCCGACTCCGTAGGCCGTGGTCCGCTCGGGTCCGCCCCATTGTTCGCGGGTCATCGACCAGAACGGCGCCGCCCACGTGCTCGCCCCACTGGCCACCCCCGCCGAGCAGGCCCAGCCGGAGCCGGTGGCCGATTACCCGCCATGCGTCCCCCTTGACGCCACCGTCTGACTATGTCTAACTTAACGGCGTTAGGAGATCTAACAACGTTAGGCGCCGAGCGGCGTCAACTCAACGCAAGGGGACTCACATGCGCACGCGTACCTTCATCTCCGGCCTCACCGCCGCAGCGGCGATGGCGGCCTTCCTCGCCGGCACCGCAGCCTCCTCAGCGGCGTCCCCGAGAGAGCAGGCCGCGCAGACCGGGACGCAGCAGGCAGTTGACCGTCCACAGAAGAACGAGAAGAGGGATCAGGTGCCGGCGATCGGGCGGCGCTGGGCCGCCGCGTGGGTGACCACGGACACCCGCGACCTCGCTCGCCTCTACACCAGGGACGCGGTCTACACCGATCGCGCTCTCAACCTGGTGTTCCGCGGCCGAGAAGGGGTCACGGAGTGGGAGACCGGGTCCCACCAGCTCATCGACGATTTCGGGTTCGAGGTGACGGGCGGATTCGGCGGGCGTGACGAGGTGGTGGTCGAGGGGGTGTTCAGCGGCCACATCGTCGGCGCGCCTCGTCCGTTCGCGGTGCCGGCCGTGACCGTGCTGCGGTTGCGCGGCAATCTCATCGAGTCGAGCAATGACTACTACAACCGGGGTGAGATCTTGAGCGATTCCGGCCTGCCCGCGGACTGGACTCCCACCGGCAACTGATGCACGGCTTCGGCCCGGTTTCGTTCCGACGGAACCGGGCCGGAGCCGTTTCAGCGCCTACGCGTTGTCCGGTAGGTCGGCCCGCCAGCCGAGGAGCAACGTACGCAGCGCCTCCTGGGCGAGCCGCCGGGCACGCTCGTTACCGAGCGCGCCGAGCGAGGCCAAACCGTACAGCGTGCCCCAAATGATGTCGCAGGCCGCATCGAAATCGGCCAGGACCACATCGTGGGTGTCCGACCATTCGGTCAGCAGTTCTTTCAGGACACCGATGGCGGGGGCCGCCGCGCGCCGGCGCTCCTCCGCGTCGACGGCATCGCCGTTCATGACCTGATACAGGTGCGGATGCTCGCCGGCGAACCGAACGTACTCGGACGCGAGCTGCATCATGCGGCGGTCGATGTCGGGTTCCTCGGCGACCTGCTCCAGCTCGGCCATCATCAGACGGTGGCCGTGAGCGACCAGTTCCAGCACGAGTGCGTCCTTGTTGGCAAAGTGCTGATAGACGACGGGCGCGGTGTATTCGACGTCGGCGGCGATGCGCCGGATCGTCAGAGCCGAGGCGCCCTCACTCTCCAGGACGTGCAACGCGGCCCCGATGATCCGTTCGCGCGTGCTCGCGCGTTCACGTGCCCGCCTGGTGCCGGTCGGCACAGCTGTCACCTCACTTCGAGCCCGTTCCCCACGCCGAGCCGCGACGCCGCCACGGCACAGGTAGCTTAACAACGTTAGGAATCGACGGCCTCTGTGCGCCGCCGTGCCGTTGCGGGTGCATGGCCCCTTCACGCCCTCCGCGGCGCGCCTCGCTCCAGTCTTTCCACGGCTGCGATCAGGCCACCCTCCCCGTTCCGGCCGAGATGAGCGGATGTTCGTTCTGTCCGGCTCTGGTTCACCGACGTGCTGGGCATGCTCAGGAGCAGCTGCCCAAGACGGCCCGCTCGTCCATCGCCGGCCTCTTGATGCACGGCCGCGAAGACACCGCGTTCGGCGAGCCCCACTCGGCCCGCGTCGAGGTCCCCTACCCGGCCTTCAGTGAAAGAGAACAGGTGGCGCCGCAACTCAGGGACGGACTCCAGCTCACGCCGCAGCTTGTACGGATGAGCTGATCTCGCGGCCAGGAACGGTTGGGCAGCGAGCATGCTCCGGAGATCTCCGACCTGCCAATCCGCAGCTGCTCGATCATGTCCACCTCCGGCTCCTTCCTGTCGTCCGATCGGCCGCATCCGATTTCAGCGTGTCCACCCTTCCGCTGGGACGATGACCGGGTGAACCACTACTTCGCCGTCCTTGACGACCAGCACGACGTCGACGACCCGGTCACCGTGGTTCGGGTGGCCGAGGGCGCCGGACCGCACGGCGTCATGCGACTCAACGAGGACGCCGCCTGGTCCCAGACCGGCCTGCTCGACCGGATTCGGTCCGGCGAGCTTCCGTACCGGCTCCAGCCGATCACCGCCGAGGCGGCCGCCCGGATCCGGGAGCAGCGGGAGAAGACAATCGACTTCCGCTACTCCATCCTGGTGGCGGACGACGATCCGACGAACAAGCCGTCCGGCGTCCTGCGGGAATGGGACGCCTCCGACGGCCGCGGCTCATACGCCGAGACGTTCACCCGAGCCGGCGAGTGGGAGCACAGCACCGTACGGATGGACATCGAACGGGGCAGCAACATCGCCAACCGGATCGTCCCCGCCGACGAGGCCACCGTGCGCCGCTTCACCAGATCGCGGCGTCCCGCTTTCCGGCAAGGCCAGGCGCATCTCCCCGGCTGACCGGGTCCGTGGATCAGCGGTCGCGCCGGGGCAGGTTGGGGACAATCCATACAGCGTCGATGACGTCTCCGGCGCGTAGTTCGGCAACGGTGGCCCGCAAGTCACTGGTGGCCGGCCACACGCTGGTATCGAAGATCAGCTTCCAGCTGCGTTCAACCTGCCGGCGTACGGCCGGATCCGCCGTTGTCGCCCGCCGTCAGCCGGGATCCTGCACGTCGAGGCGGGCGTAGCAGGCGGCGACTTCTTCGTCGCTGGTTCCCGGGGTGAAGACCGGCCCGTTGTTGAGGGCATTGTGCCAGGACATGGACTCACTGATCAGCAGCCGCTCGCGGGAGATGCGGGCGGTGATCAGCACGCTGCCGGGCTCCCTCCGGGCGGCGTGGCGGACCTATCGAACGAGGGCGTAACGGGGGTTCCTCGCCCACAGCCAAACAGGCCAGGTGTCTCCAAGGCCGCGGCGCGCGGCGGCGGCGCGAATCCACGTCTAGTACTGCAACGGCG
>NZ_BOMI01000217.1 GCF_016862115.1 Paractinoplanes deccanensis | reverse complement strand
CGACATCGACGACCTCGACGCCCTTGCCCAGCGGTTGGCCCACAGCGACAACCGCGGCAACATCGCCCGCATCGTCGCCGGTGCCACCCTGGCGGAACTGCGCGACTGAGCCCAGCTGCCGCGATGCGCCATCCGAAGACCTGGGCTCACCAGCCCGGGTCGAGGCGCAACGTGGCCTCGTGGGCCCGCGGGCCGGTGACGAGGCCGGCGTTGGCGCCGTACTTCGCGCGGTAGGCCGCGTCGAGCGCCTCGGCCGGTCCGGGCCCCGCCGACAGGCGCACGTCCCGCTCGATCGGGCCGGCCGTGATGCGGCCGCGCGGGTCGGCCAGGGCGGCCCGGAACCAGCCCGAACGGCGCCCGCGGAACGCCCGTACGTACAGGTCGCCGTCCACGACGACCATGCCCAGCTCGACGCTCTCGCCGCTGCTCGCGCCCACGCTCAGCACCAGCGACTGCCGCGCGGCGAGAACCGCCGCATCCTCGGATGACCACATGACCCCAGCTTTCCGCCGTCGCGGCCCGCCGGCCCCAGGGACGATCCCTGGTCGCGTCCCCGGTAAATGCGGTGACGGCCGGCGGGCGGCCCACGATGATGACCGGCGTGGAGAACGTGGAGGTCGTCGTCGCCCATCGGCAGCGCGCGACCCTGCGCGTCGGCGACGTGTTCCTCAAGATCGACGGCAATCAGGCGTACACCGACGTCGAGGTGGCGGCGATGGAGAGGGTGCCGATCCCCACGCCTCAGGTGCTGTGGCGCAAACCGCCCGTGCTGGCGCTGGCCGCCCTGCCCGGCAAGGCGCTTGGCCGCCTCGGCGAGCCGTCGGACGCGTCGCCCGCGGCGTGGGCCGCCGCCGGTGCCGCCGCGCGCAAGCTGCACGAGCAGCCGCTGCCGCCCTGGCCCGGCCGCAGCGCCGGCCAGTTCGCCGCGGAGCTCGAGACCGAATGCGCCTGGCTGATCGGCAACGGCGTGCTCCCCGCCGACCTGGTCACCCGCAACCGCCGGATCGCCGAGGCCGCGCTGCGGCCGTGGACCCCGGCCTTCATCCACGGCGACTTCCAGATCACCCACGTCTTCGTCGACGGCGACGAGCTCACCGGCGTCATCGACTGGTCCGAGGCGAGCCGCGGCGACGCCCTCTTCGACCTGGCCACCCTGACGCTGGGACACGAGGAGCGCCTCGACGACCTCCTCGCCGGCTACGGCGCCGACGCCGACCGGGACGTCATCCGCGCCTGGTGGTCGCTGCGCAGCCTGCTCGCGATCCGCTGGCTGACCGAGCACGGCTTCGACCCGTCCGCGCCGGGCTGCGAGATCGACGTCCTGCGAGCCCGCATGTGAGGCGCCCTCCGGGGCCCGCATCTGAGGCGCCCTCCGGCTAGCCTGCCTCCATGGGGAACGCGGAGCTGGAGGAACTGATCGTCGCGGACGCGCAGGCGCTGCGCGCGTGGCTGCTCGACAATCACGCCACCTCGCCGGGCGTGTGGCTGGCCCTGACGAAGAAGGGTGGCACCGTCACCACCCTGACGTGGCAGCAGGCGGTCGACGAGGCGCTGTGCTTCGGCTGGATCGACGGCCAGGCCCGCAGACGCGACGAGGGCAGTTCGTGGATCCGCTACACCCCGCGCCGCGCCCGCAGCACCTGGTCGCAGCGCAACGTCGCGCACGTCGCCCGCCTGGAGGCCGACGGCCGCATGCACCCCGCCGGCGTCGCCGCGGTCGAGGCGGCGAAGGCGGACGGGCGCTGGGCAGCCGCCTACGCCCCGCCCTCGGAGGCCGAGGTCCCCGCCGACCTGCTGGCCGCGATCGCCGACGAGCCGGCCGCCCAGGCCATGTTCGACGTCCTGACCAAGGCCAACCGCTTCGCGCTCATCTACCGCCTGAACGCCGTCAAGCGAGCCGAGACCCGGGAACGCAAGATCCGCGAGTTCGTCGCGATGCTCGCCCGCAACGAGACCTTCTACCCGCAGAAGGCGAAGCCCCAGCCGCAGTGATCAGCCGTCGATGCCGAGGCTTAGGACGGGAACTGTCCTGATCGGTTCCTAGCGTGGCCGCATGACGAACAGCCAGCACGGCCTCCACCCGTTCCGCATCGACATCCCGCAGTCGCAGCTCGACGACCTGAAGTCCCGCCTGGCCAACACCCGGTGGCCGCAAGAGCTGCCCGGTGTCGGCTGGAGCCGTGGCGTTCCCGCCGGCTACCTGCGGGAGATCGCCGAGTACTGGCGCACCGGCTTCGACTGGCGGGCACAGGAGGCGGCGCTCAACCAGCACCCGCAGCACCTGGCCACCATCGACGGGCAGAACCTGCACTTCCTGCACGTGCCCTCGCCCGAGCCGGACGCCACGCCGCTGCTCCTGGTGCACGGCTGGCCCGGAGGAGTGGTGGACTTCCTCGACGTCATCGGGCCGCTGTCCGATCCCCGCAACCACGGCGGCGACCCGGCCGACGCCTTCCACCTGGTGATCCCGTCGCTGCCGGGATTCGGGTTCTCCACACCCCTGGCCGGGCCGGGAATGAACGCGGACCGGATGGCCGGGATCCTCGTGACACTGATGGCCCGGCTCGGATACGAGCGGTACGGCGTACAGGGCTACGACTGGGGCGCCTGGGTCGGTTTCAAGGTGGGCAGGCGAGACCCGGAGCGGGTCATCGGCGTCCACCTCGCCGCACTGGTCACCCCGCCGACCGGAGCCGACGGGGAGACGGACGGCCTCAACGAGACCGAACGGCGGCGCTGGCAGCGAATGCTGGACTTCAACGACGGCTACCTGCGGTGCAACAGCAAACGCCCGCAGACCGTCGGCTACGCGCTGACCGACTCCCCGGTCGGCCAGCTCGCCTGGATCGTGGAGAAGTTCAAGGAGGACACCGACCCGCGAGAGGGGCTGCCGGAGGACAGCATCAGCCGCGACCGCATCCTCACCGACGTGTCGATCTACTGGCTGACCGGCACCGCCGTCTCCGCCGCTCAGATCTACTACGAAGAGTTCTCCGCCATCGCACAAGGCGACGACGACCGGGGAGACGACGAGCAGGAACGGCGCGGGACCGTGCCCACCGGTGTCCTCGTGTCCGGTCAGGACAACTCGATCCGGCCCTGGGCCGAGCGCGACCACCACATCGTGCACTGGACCGAGCTCGGCGAGGGCGGCCACTTCCTCGCCATGGAAGCACCCGACCTGCTGGCCGGCGACGTCCGGACGTTCTTCCGAAAGCTACGGTGACAAGGGAACCGCCCCTCGGAGACCGGTGATCGCAGCCGTGCGGGTGGCGCGCGACGAAAAAAACTTCTGGCAGGGTGTCGAACGGGCGGCCGTTCGCACGACGCGTAGGGGAGAGCGCGTACGTGAGATGGCGCCCTGACATGAGGAGACAGCGATGCGGTTCATGGTGATCACCAAGGCCACCGCGGCGAGCGAGGCCGGTGTGCTGCCCAGCGCCGAGGATTTCGAGACGATGGGGGCGTTCATCGAGGAACTGGTCGATGCCGGTGTGCTTCTGGCCGCCGAGGGCATCGGGCCCAGCTCGACGGGGGTCCGCATCTACTTCGACGGCGAGCGGAAGACCGTCATCGACGGGCCGTTCACCGAGACCAAGGAGCTCATCGCCGGCTTCTACCTGGTGGAGATGAAGTCGCTCGAGGAGTGTGTCGAGTGGTTCAAGCGCTGCCCGATCCAGAAGACGGCGGGGGAGCCGACCAACATCGAGATCCGGCGGCTGTACACGGCCGAGGACTTCGGTGAGGAGCTGAGCGCCGAGCAGCGGGAGGCCGTGGCGCGGCGGGAGGCGGATGCTGACCCGGCGTACCGGTCGGCGTAGTTTGCGGGCGTGCCCACCGACACCCATCGCGCGATCGAGGCGGTCTGGCGGATCGAGGCGCCGCGGCTCCTCGCGGGGCTGGCCAGGCTGGTCCGCGATGTCGGCGTGGCCGAGGAGCTGGCGCAGGACGCGCTGGTCGCGGCGCTGGAGCAGTGGCCGTCCGAGGGGGTGCCGGGCAATCCGGGCGCGTGGCTGATGACCACCGCCAAGCGCCGGGCCGTCGACCGGATCCGGCGCAACGAGACCTTCCGGCGCAAGCTGGAGGAGATCGGCCGGGGTCTGCCGGAGTTCGGCCCGGATGTCGGCGTGACGGTCGCCGAGGACGACGGCATCGGGGACGACCTGCTGCGGCTGATGTTCGTGGCGTGTCACCCGGTGCTGTCGACGGAGGCCCGCGTCGCGCTGACCCTGCGGCTGCTCGGCGGCCTGACCACCGGCGAGATCGCCCGGGCCTTCCTGGTGCCGGAGGCGACCGTGGCGCAGCGGATCGTGCGGGCCAAGAAGACCCTGGCGGACGCACGGGTGCCGTTCGAGGTGCCGCGGGGTGCCGAGCTGGCCGCGCGGCTGTCGTCCGTCCTGGAGGTCGTCTATGTGATCTTCAACGAGGGTTACTCGGCCACCGCCGGGGACGACTGGATGCGGCCGGCGCTGTGCGAGGACGCGCTGCGGCTGGGCCGGGTCCTGGCCCGGCTGGCCCCGCGCGAGCCCGAGGTGCACGGCCTGGTCGCGCTGATGGAGATCCAGGCGTCCCGGTCGGCGGCCCGCACCGGCCCGGACGGCGAGCCGATCCTGCTCGCCGACCAGAACAGGGCCCGCTGGGACCGGGTGCTGATCCGCCGGGGGCTGGCCGCGCTGGAGCGGGCCGAGGCGCTGGCCGGGGACGATCCCGGTCCGTACGTGTTGCAGGCGGCCATCGCGGCCTGCCACGCGCGGGCGCGCCGCTTCGCGGACACCGACTGGGAGCGCATCGCCGGGCTGTACGAGCTGTTGGCCGCGGCGGCGCCGTCGCCGGTGGTGGAGCTGAACCGGGCCGTGGCGCTGTCCATGGCGTACGGGCCGGAGAGCGGGCTCGCGCTGCTCGACCAGCTGACCGCCTTCGCGGTCCTGCGCGACTACCACCTGCTGCCGAGCGTGCGCGGCGATTTCCTGGTCAGGCTGGGCCGGCGCGACGAGGCGCGGGCGGAGTTCGAGCGGGCGGCGTCGCTGACCCGCAACGAGCGCGAGCGGGCGCTGCTGCTCGGCCGCGCGGCGGCCTGCGGGCCGTAGGCTGCGGGGATGATCCGGGACGAGCTGGTGCGGCTGCGGGCGAGCGCCGAGGCCGAGGCGGCGACGCTGGCGCGCGACCTGGAGGCGCTGTTCGACGCGTCGCGCGACTCGAACGCCGACGACGAGCACGATCCGGAGGGCGCCACGATCGGGTTCGAGCGGGCACAGCTGACCGCGCTGCTGGCGGCGGCACGCGAGCGGATCGCCGAGGTCGGCGACGCGCTGCGGCGGCTCGACGAGGGCACGTACGGCGCCTGCGAGCGCTGCGGCAAGCCGATCGGCGGGGAACGGCTGGAGGTGCGGCCGTTCGCCCGCCGGTGCATGGCCTGCGCCTAGGAGATGGGGGAGACGTAACCGTCGGTGCCGTGGACGCGGATGCGCTGGCCGTCGCGGATGAGGCGGGTGGCGTTCTCGACGCCGACGACGGCGGGCAGGCCGTACTCGCGGGCGATCACGGCGCCGTGCGTCATCAGGCCGCCGACCTCGGTGACCAGGCCGGCGACGGTGACGAAGGCCGGCGTCCAGCTCGGGTCGGTGTAGGCGGTGACCAGGATGTCGCCGGGCTCCAGGTCGGCTACGGCCGGGTCGTGCACCACGCGGGCGCGGCCCTCCACGATGCCGGCCGAGACGGGCAGGCCGGCCAGCGTGCCGGCGGGCAGGTCGTCGCGGTGGTAGCTGCCGGTGACGGCCTCGCCGTCGGAGGTGAGGACGCGGGGCGGGGTGAGGGTTTCGTACGCCCGGAACGCCTCCTCGCGGTCGCGGAGGAGCTCGGCGTCGGCGCGCTGCGTGCGTACGACCTCGGAAAGCTCCTCCAGGGTGAGGAAGTAGATGTCCTCCGGGTCCCGGAGCACGCCGGAGCGGGTCAGGCGCCGAGCCTCCGCCAGCAGCGCCGTCTTGTAGACCAGATAGCGGCTGACCAGGTGGTACTTCGGGTATTCGCGGTAGCCGGCGAAGGTGCGGAGCCGGTCGATCATCCGCTTGGTCTCGGCGGCCTTCGCCGCGCCGTCGCCGGGCAGGTCGCGGAGGCGGGCCAGGATCTCCTGCTCCTTGCGGTGGGCCTCGCGCAGGCCCTGCTCGAAACGGCGGGCGCGCTCGCCGGGCTCGGCCGTCCGGACGGCCCCGAGGATCATCGGCAGGAGCGTGGCGGGCTGCTCGCTCCATCGAGGGCGGGTGATGTCGATCTCGCCGACACAGCGCATGCCGTACGAGGTGAGGTAGCCCTCGATCGCGTCGCGCGCCGCCCGCCCGCCGGGCAGCCCGGGCAGCTCGCCGAGCTCGCCGCCGTCCTGGAGAAAGGCGACGACCTGGGGGTACGGGCGGAGCACGTCAGCGACGTCCAGCAGCGCGAGGCCCATCTCGGAGGTGACGTTGTGCGGGGCGGACTGGGCGAGCGCGTCGGCGGCGCTCTTCTCGCCGAGCCAGTCGCGCAGGTGGTCGTTGAGCCACCCGGCGGCCTCCATCCCCGCCATGATCACCTGCATGTTGCGGGGCTCGAAGAGGATGTCCCGGATCCGCCCGAGGTCGGCCACCACGAAGTCGATCAACGCCGTCCCGCTCTTTCCCGAAATATCCGATTTGAGGGCGGCGAGGGACGCTTCGCGTTCGGCGATCAGCTCGGCGACGAGCCCCGGATCCGCCTCGATCGGCTCCGGGGCAGGGGACGAGGCCGCCGGCTGCGGGGCGGGGGACGAGGCCGCCGGCTGCGGGGCGGGGGACGAGGCCGCCGGCTGCGGAGCCGGGGCGGGCGTTGTCAGGCCGGTGACGGTGCGCAGGGCGTCGCCGATCAGGGGGTCGGAGCGGCCCAGCGTGGCGATCAGGTCGGGGCCCAGGCGCGCGGTGACGTCGACGAAGAGGCGGCCGCCCGCGTCGGTCATGTGGCCCGGTGACGTCGCCTTCCAGACCGACAGGCCGAGCGGCTTCATCGCCTCGGTCATCATCTGCTGGTGGCCGACGGAGACGTAGACGTGCCACTCGCCGTCGGCGGCGGCCGGGATCGGGAACAGGGTGGTGATCGGCCGGCTCTGCACGATCGCGAACCCCTCGTCGTCCAGGCACCATTCGATGTCCTGCGGGCTGCCGAAGTGGGCCTCGACGTGCCGGCCGAGCCGCTCCAGCCGGACGATCTCGGCGTCGGTCAGGACGGGAAGGCCCTGGCGTTCCGGCTCGATCTCGCGGTGCTCGGTGCCGCCCGCGGGGGAGGCGACGACGGCGAGCTTCTTCGTGCCGATCGCCCGGTCGGTGACCGCGCCGTCGCGCACCCGGTAGACGTCCGCGTGCACGAGGCCGGAGACCAGCGCCTCGCCCAGGCCGAAACCGGCGTCGATGGAGGTGGTGCGGCGGTTGCCGGTGACCGGGTCGGCGGTGAACATGATGCCGGCGGCGCGCGGGAAGATCATGCGCTGCACGACGACGGCCATCGTCACCGTCCGGTGATCGACGCCGTTGCGCAGCCGGTAGGTGACCGCCCGCTCGGCGAAGAGCGAGGCCCAGCAGCGGCGCACGTGGTCGAGGATCGCCTCCTCGCCCACCACGTTGAGATAGGTGTCGTGCTGGCCGGCGAAGGAGGCCGTCGCCGAGTCCTCCGCCGTCGCGCTCGACCGCACGGCGTAGGCGGCGTTCGCCACGATCGGCCCGGTGATCTCCGCGGCCAGATCGTCCGGTACGGCGACGGCGCTCACGATGTGGCGCAGTTCCCCGGCGAGCGTGGGGACCGCGTCCGGCCCGGCCGCCGCCAGCCGTTCGAGCCGGTCGTGGATCGCCGGCGTGGCCGCCATGACCCGCTCGAACGCGGCGGTCGTCACGCAGAAGCCGGGCGGCACCCGCACGCCGTCGATGCGGGCGAGCTCACCCAGATGGGCGCCCTTGCCTCCGGCGGTCGCCACCTGGGCCCGGCCGAGTTCTTCGAGTGGTACGACATAGCTCGTCACGGGGAGGATTCTGCGCGCCCACCCGGGTCTTGCGGCAAGATCCCACCTCCGATATACGTTGAAGTGGGAGCAGAGGACGCTCAGATCGGCGCGCTCGCGGCCGAAGACGACAAGGTGATCCCCAGCGACAAGGTGATGCGCGAAAGGTCTGTGCTGTCCACGCTGGCGCACGCGATCCGCCGCGATCCGCTGCTGGTGACCGCCGTGCTGTGGACGCTGGCCGGCGCGGGGCTGCTCTGGTCGCTCGACCAGGCCAACGACCAGGTGCGCGTGTTCTGGGCGCTCCAGCCACCGCTCGACGCGCTGCTCGCGTACTCGGCCTGGCGGGTGCACCGCATGGCCACCGGCGCGGTCCGGCGCTTCTGGCTGGTGATGACGGTGGCGGGGGTCCTCTTCACGGCCGGCGACACGACCCAGGCGGTCGTCGCCCTCACGGGCCACGGTCAGAAGACGACCGGCGGCGGGGCCGTGCAGGGGATCCTGTTCGCCGTGGGGGTCGGGGCGATCATCGTGGCGATGCTGCTGCACCCGATGCCGGGCAGTTCGCGTCGCGAGAAGGTGGCGTTCTGGCTCGACTCGTCGACCGTGCTGGTCGGCGGGGCGGTCGTGGCGTACTGCTTCGCGATCGGCCCCGAGCAGAACGAGCACGTCGCCGCCACGCTGGCCGCCGGCTGCGTCATCCTCACCTCGTGCTTCGCCGCGGTGAAGCTGGTGCTCAGCGGCAACGCGCCGATGCACAAGGCCGCCGCCGTGCCGATGATCGTCGCGGCGGCGCTGAACAGCGTCGGCTTCTTCCTGGAGCCGGGCGCGGACGGCACGCTGCCCGCGTACGTGTTCGTGGTCCGGCTGCTGCCGTCGCTGCTGATCGGGCTCGGCGCGCGTCTCCAGGAGGACGTGGCCCGGTTCGGCCGGAGCACGGCGTTCGGCGCGCGCCGGCGGCGGTCGTACAGCCTGCTGCCGTACGGATCGATCGCCGTCGCCTTCACCACCGTCGTCGTCGAGACGCCGCACGGCCCGCACCCGCGCCTGTGGGGTGCGATGGCCGGCCTCGGCGTCATCGTGGCGCTGGTCGTCTGCCGCCAGCTCGCCGCGTTCCACGACAACAACCGCCTGATCGACCAGCTGCGTGAGCACGAGACCCGGCTGCGCCACCAGGCCCTGCACGACGGGCTGACCGGCCTGGCCAACCGCACCCACTTCCACGAACAGGTGGGCACCGCCCTGCGCACCGGACCGGCGGAGCCGACCTCGCTGCTGCTCATCGACCTGGACGGGTTCAAGGCGGTCAACGACACGCACGGCCACGCCGCCGGCGACGTCCTGCTGGCCGGCGTGGGCGCGAAGCTGACCGCCTGCGTGCGCCCGGGCGACGTGGTGGCCCGCCTCGGCGGGGACGAGTTCGCCGTGCTGCTGCGCGAGTGCGACGCCGAGGGCGCGGAGCACACGTCGCAGCGCATCCTGCGCGAGCTCGCCGACCCCATCCCGTTCGACGACATCACCGTGCGCGCGAATGCCAGCATCGGCATCGCCTGCGCCACCCGCGACCACGACGCCGACTCGCTGCTGCGCGACGCCGACCTCGCCATGTACGCGGCCAAGAGGGAGGGCAAAGGCACGTGGGCGCGCTCAGGGCGCCAGGTCGACGCGGATCTCCTCGGCCATGTCGGGTAGCACCACGACGGTCGACGTGCCGGGGTCCCAGACAGGCGGCACCAGCAGCCAGCGGTCGGCCGTGTGGGTGAGCACCCGCAGGCCGCTGTAGCGGTAGCCGTACTTCGCGCCGGGGCCGGTCAGCTGCTGGACCTCGACGCCGGGCCCGGTGATGAAGAGCCGCTCGCGGCTGTAGACGACGGCCCGGGCCTGCAACGGCAGGGAGCGCTCGAACGCCTCGGCCGCCTCGCGTCCGCGCTCGCGGGCATAGGTGGAGACGGCCCAGAAGACGGCCACCGTCAGCGTCGCGGTGAGCAGCACGATCCGGGCCGTCCGGGTGCGGTCGAACGTCTCGCGCAGCGGCTCGGGCACGCCCCGGCGGCCGGCGAGGTGCGACAGGTAGCCGGCCAGCAGCGCCGCTCCGATCAGCGCGGCGGGCGGCAGCAGCGCGGTGCCGAGCGGCAGCCCCACGAGCCCGGCTCCCGCGACGGCGGCGAGGACGAGGGCGCAGGCGCCGAGGGCGGCGAGCGGGCGCCCGCCGGCCCGGGTGAGCCGGGGCGTCAGCGCGTAGTGGCCGGCCAGGGCCGCGAGGGCGACGAGCAGGGCGGCCGCCAGGGGGCCGAAGGCGACCCGGGCGCTGCCCACCACGAATCCGGCGCGGGTGATGCCGGCGCTGGTCAGGTCGACCCCGAAGTGGGCGAAGAACTCCTGGTAGCGGATGTAGCCGAAGTAGTAGAGCACCCCGGTGAGCGCCGTGACCGGCGCCAGCACCTGGAGGCCGAGCTCGACGATCCGCCCGAGGGCCGGGCCGCCGCCGTCCTCAGGTGGCATCGGCCGTGGGAGCGCCGGGCTCCGGCTCGTCGGTGGGCTGCGGCTCGTCCGTGGGCTCCGGCTGTCCCGTCGGCTCCGCGCTGCCGGGCGCCGACGAGTCCGACGGCGAGGGTGGCGCCGGCGAGGGCGGCTCCGAGGCGATGCCGTCGATGACCGGCTCCGGCGCGGGCAGCCGCAGCACCTCGGCGTCCTTGGCGGCCACGACGATCTGGCCGGACACCCGATCGAGGATCATGCAGTAGTCGTGCTCGCCGCAGGTCTCGCCGCCGGGCGCGATCGTCTCGGGCGCGAGCTTGTACGGCAGGGCCTCGCGGCACTTGTCGTCGGCGGTGATCTCCTGGGCGTCCGAGCAGGCCTTGACGATCTCCTTCTTCTGCTTCTCGGTGAGCGCGACGCGGACCACGTCGCGCACGCCGGGCTGGTCGTCGCCGCCCACCGGGGGAGCCGCCGCCGTCGTGGGCGGGGCGGCGGCCGGCGCCGGGGTGCCGTCACGTGAGTCGCAGGCCGCTGACGGCCCCGCCAGGAGCAGGGCCGCCAGCACGAGAGTCGGTGCGGGTCGCATGCCGGGATGGGGCGCCGCGACCCGCCGGGATACACATGACGTCAGCCCAGGCGGATGGCGCTCCACGACACGGGCGGCAGCGTCACGCGCACGGTGCCGTCCCCGGCCGCCACGTCGAGCGGGCGCGGGGTGATCCGGTCCGGCGCGTCCTGGGTGTTCGTGGCGGTCAGGTCGTCGTCGCCGAGCACCCACGCCTCGGTCACCGGGCCGGCCGCGGGGAACGTGAACGACACGCTCTCAGTCCGGTGGCGGTTGACCACGAAGACCGACAGGGCGCCGTCGTCGTGGGTCGCCACGGCGTCGACGACCGGCACCGCACCGAAGCGCGCGGTCTCGTACACGGGGGAATCGATCTGGACGTCGAGGACGTCGCCGCGCGACAGGCGGGACGTCAGGGCGAACGGGTGGAACGTGGTCTGCCGCCAGGCGGCGCCGCCGGGCTCGCTGCGGATCGGGGCGATGACGTTGACCAGCTGGGCCTGGCAGGCGGCGGTGACCCGGTCGCTGTGGCGCAGCAGCGCGATGAGCAGGCTGCCCACCACGACCGCGTCGGCGACGTTGTAGCTGTCCTCGATGACGCGGGGCGCCACCTCCCACTCGGTGATCGCCGAGCGCGAGGCCTCGTAGCGGCTCAGGTACCAGACGTTCCACTCGTCGAACGAGATGTTGATGCGCTTCTTCGACTTCAGCCGGGCGCCGACGCTGTCCGCGGTGGCCACCACGCTGTCGATGAAGTGGTCCATGTCGACGGCGGACGCCAGGAACGAGTCGAGGTCGCCGTCCAGCGGCTCGTAGTAGGCGTGCGCCGAGATGTAGTCGACCTGGTCGTACGCGAGCTCGAGCACCTCGGCCTCCCAGGCGCCGAAGGTGGGCATCGACGAGCTGGAGCTGCCGCACGCGATGAGCTCCGCCTCGGGTTGCGCGGCCCGCAGCGCGCGCGCCGTCTCGGCGGCCAGCCGCCCGTACTCGCGAGCGGTCTTGTGTCCCGTCTGCCACGGGCCGTCCATCTCGTTGCCGAGACAGAACATGCTGATGCCGTACGGCTTCTCGGCTCCGTTCGCGCGGCGCAGCTCCGCCAGGCGCGTGCGGTCGGGATGGTTGAGGTACTCGTGGACGTCGAGCGCCTCCTGGACGCCGCGGGTGCCGAGGTTGAGGGCATACATCACCTCGACGCCCGCCTTGCCGGCCCAGCGCATGAACTCGTCGACGCCGACCTCGTTGGTCTCGAGGCTGTGCCAGGCGAGGTCGCGGCGCACCGGGCGGCCGGCGGCCGGGCCGATGCCGTCCTCCCAGCGGTAGCCGGAGACGAAGTTGCCGCCCGGGTAGCGGACGAGCGAGACGCCCATCTCCCGCACCAGGGCGAGCACGTCGGAGCGGAAGCCGTCGGCGTCGGCGCAGGGGTGCGCCGGCTCGTAGATGCCGCCGTAGACGCACCGGCCCATGTGCTCGACGAACGAGCCGAAGGTGCGGCGCGACACCGGGGCCACGATGCGGGCCGGGTCGAGGTGGAGCGAGGCGTTGAGCAAGAGGGTTCCTTTACTTGAGGCTGCCGACGGCGAGACCGCCTTGCCAGTATTTCTGCAGGGTGAGGAAGGCGACGATCAGCGGGACGATCGACACCAGCGACCCTACGATGATCAGGTTCCACAGGGACTGGCCGCCGCCGTTGTTGGAGCTCGCCAGCTGCTCCCACAGGCCGATGCCGACGGTGAGCGGGTAGAGCTTCGAGCTGGACAGCATGGTGAGCGGCAGGAAGAAGTTGTTCCAGGTCGAGACGACCGACAGCAGCAGGACGGTGACCACGCCCGGCCGCATGAGCGGCAGCGCGACCTGCCAGAAGGTGCGCAGCTCGCCGGCGCCGTCGATGCGGGCCGCGTCGAGCAGCTCGTCGGGGACGGACGCCGAGGCATAGACCCGCATGAGATAGACGGCGAACGGGCTCAGCAGCGACGGCAGGATGACCGCCCAGATCGTGTCGGTGAGCCCCACGTTCGACATGAGCACGAAGGTGGGGATCACCAGCGCGGTCAGCGGCACCATCACCGAGCCGAGCACCGCGGCGAAGACCAGGTTGCGGCCGCGGAAGCGGAACTTCGCGAAGCCGTAGCCGGCCAGCACCGAGACGACCGTGCAGCCGATGCCGCCGGCGAAGGCGTACAGCGCGGAGTTGCCCAGCCAGCGCAGGTATTCGCCGTTGTTGAAGGTGAACAGGTCACGGAGGTTGTCGACGAGGTGGAAGCCGCCCGCGAACCACAGCGCGCCCTTGCCCGAGAACAGGCCCTCGGCGTTCTTCGTGCTGGCCACCACCAGCCACCACACGGGTACGAGGAAGTAGCACACCATCGCCAGCAGCAGCAGCTTCGCCCAGAGGTGCCGGGGTCTGGTCACGTGAAGATGCTCCCCTTCTTGCGGGTGGCGAACATGAAGATGCCCACCGCCAGGAAGACCACGAAGCCGAGCGAGAACGAGATCGCCGAGGCGTAGTTGAACTGCGCGTAGCGGAACGCCAGGTTGAACGCGTAGATGTTCGGCGTGAAGTCGGGCGTCACCGACCCGTTCGCGATCGGCGCGAGGATCTGCGGCTCGGTGAAGAACTGCAGGGTGCCGATGAGCGAGAAGATCAGGATCAGCACGAGCGCCGACGAGACCATCGGCACCTTGATGCGCAGGGCGATCTGCCGGGCGCTCGCCCCGTCGATGCGGGCCGCCTCGTAGACGGACGAGTCGATGCTGCGCAGCGCCGCGTAGATGATGATCATGTAGTAGCCGGACCACTGCCAGGTGACCACGTTGAGCAGGCCGTAGAAGATGTTGCCCTGGCTGAGCAGGAACGGCGCGCGCACGTCGAACGCGGTGGCGATCTGCTCGATCGGGCCGAAGCTCGGGCTGTAGAGGAAGCCCCACATGAGCGCGCCGAGCACGGCCGGGATCGCGTACGGCAGGAAGATGACCAGCCGTGAGAAGCGCGCCAGCCGGCCGGTCACCTCGTCGAGCACGAGCGCGGCGACCAGCGCCACGACGATCTGGAGCGGGATCACCACGAGGCTGAACCGCAGCACGAACCAGAGCCCCTTGCGGAACGACGGGTCCTCGAAGGCTCGCGTGTAGTTGTCGAAGCCCGCGAACGTCGTGCCGGTCGCGAGCCCCTTCGTCCACAGGCTCAGATATCCCGCGTAGAGCAGCGGCGCGACCAGGAAGGCCAGGAACACCACCAGGAACGGCAGGATGAACAGCCATCCCGCGATCCGCTTGCGCTTCTTTCTCGGCGTTGTCTGTTCGCGTACGCCGGCACGCGGTGCTGTCTGTAACTGGGTCATCTCTACTTCACCGTGAAGCCCTGGCTCTTGGCGTAGGCGACGATCGTGTTGTGCAGGTCGGTGGCCGCCTGCTCGCCGGTCGTCTTGCCCTCGTTGATCTTCACGATCTGGGCCTGGAGCTGGGCGTAGTAGTAGACGGTGAACGGGCTGTAGGTCGCTCCCTTGTACGCGTTCTCGGCCGGGACGTAGATGTCCTTGTTGGCCGTCTGCCCGTTGAAGAAGTCGACCTTCGCGTTGACGAACTCGCCGGACTTCAGCACGCTCTGGTTGAGCGGGAAGATCGTCTGCGTCTTCCAGCCGTCGGTGAGCGACGCCTCGTCGGCGTAGAGGCCGAGGGCGACCTTGGCCGCGTTCGCCTTGTCGGCGGCCTGGCTGGTGACCGCGAAGGCCGAGCCGCCCCAGTTGACGCTCACCGGGTTGGCCGGGTCCCACTGCGGCAGCGGCGCGACCGCGAACTTGCCCTTCTCCTTGCCGTTGCCCACGCCGGCGCCGGTCAGGTAGCCGGGCGCCCAGGCGGCCGAGACGTACGTCGCGTACTTGCCGCCGACCATGCCGGAGATGTAGTCGGTGGTGAACTGGTCCTCCTTGCCGACCAGGCCCTTCTTGGCGAGGTCGCCCCAGAAGCTCAGCACGTCCTTGGTGGCCTGGTCGTCGAGCTTGATGGTGATGTTCTGCTTGTCGGCCAGGTCGTAGACGAAGGGCTGCGCGCCCTTCTGGATCATCAGCGCCGTGGTGACGGCGGGGACGTTGCTGCCGAAGTCGCCGAAGACCGGGCCGCCGGCGGCCTTCACCTTCGCGGCCGACTCCGCGTACTCCTGCCAGGTCTTGGGGGGTTTGACGCCGTACTTGGCGAAGATGTCGGTGCGGTAGATCAGGGCCATCGGGCCGCCGTCGACGGGCGCGGCGAAGACCTTGTCGCCCTGCGAGACGTCCTTCCAGGCGCCCTCGCTGAAGTTCTTCTTCACGTCGTTGGCGCCGTAGGGCACGAGGTCGACCAGCGCGTCCTGGATCTCGAAGCCGACGAGCTGGTCGGCCTCCAGCATGATGACGTCGGGTGCGCCCTTCTTCGCCGCGATGGCGGTCTGGAACTTCTCGTACTCGGGCTGGCCCTGGCCGGCGTTGGTCCAGCACACCTGGACGTCGGTGTGCTGGTTGTTGAAGTTGTCGACGACCTTGGCCATGTTCGGGTACCAGGCCCAGACGAGGACCCGGGGCGCGGCCTCATTGACGATCTTGTTGGTGCAGTTGGTCGGCTTCGCGGCGGTGCCGCCGCTGCCGCTGTCGTCGCCGCCACCGCAGGCGGCGGCGCTCGCCGTCAGGGCGAAGCACAGGGCGGTGGCCGCGATTCTCTTGGTGTAGCGCATGGTTCCTGGCCTCCTTGACCGCACGCCGATATCACCGACTGTCATGTCGGCGTGCGTTATGGGGTGGGAGCCGAGGGGCGGGGGAGTACACCACTCGAGGACGAAAATGTGATGTAGATTGCGTTTGCAGCGCTGCAAAGGACTATGCCCCGGCCGTTCGGCTCTGGCAAGAGGCAACGTCCCGGAAATATTCTTGTGAAAATCCGAGGGGGCTCGATGCGCGAAACTACGCTGCGTGATGTGGCTGACCTGGCCGGCGTCTCGCCGCGCACGGTGTCGAACGTGGTCAACGGCTACGCGCGCGTCACCGACGCCACCCGCGAGAAGGTCGAGCGGGCCATCGCCCAGCTCGGGTACCGGCCCAACGTGCTCGCCCGCAACCTCGCGACCGGGCGCTCCGGCCAGATCGTCGTCGTGGTGCCCTATCTGGACACGCCGTACTTCGCCGAGCTGCTCCAGGGCATCATCCCGGCGGCCCGCAAGCTCGGCTACAACGTGCTGGTCGACCAGACCGACGGCGACCGCGAGCACGAGGGCGAGCTCATCGGGCGCGGGTCACGCCGCTTCCTCTTCGACGGCATGATCTTCAGCCCGCTCGGCCTCTCCCAGGAGGATCTGGCCGTACGAGACCCCGACCTGCCCCTCGTGGTGCTCGGCGAGCGCGTCTCCGACGGCACGTTCGACCACGTGGGCATCGACGACGTCGCCGCGTCCACGGACGCGGTGACGCACCTGTTCTCGCTCGGCCGCCGGCGGATCGCGGCCATCGGCGATCAGCCCTACCCGACCGGCGAGGCGGCACAGTTGCGCACCCAGGGCTTCCGGGCCGCGCACGCGGCGCACGGCCGCCCGGTCGACGAGTCCCTCATCATCAGCACGGCCCGGTTCAACCGCGCCGACGGCGCGACCGCGATGGCGGCGCTGCTGGACCACGCCGACCCGCCGGACGCGGTCTTCTGCTACAGCGACCTGGTCGCCTCGGGCGCCATCCACACCCTGCACCAGCGCGGCCTGCGCGTGCCCGAGGACGTGGCGATCATCGGCTACGACGACATCGAGGACGGCCGCTACAGCAGCCCCACGATCAGCACGATCCAGCCGGACAAGAAGGCCATCGCGCAACTGGCCGTCGAGCGCCTGATCAAGCGCATCACCAGCACCGAACCGGTGCCCGGCGTCGAGCTGCGGGCCGAGCACCGGCTGATCGCCCGGGAGAGCACCCTGGGCATCTCCTGATCCGCTACGGCTCGACCCCCCACTCGCCTGCTCCCACCGGTCGAATTCGCTGCCGAGCCGGCGGGCGTGGCGACGCCGGGGTGTGCGGCCGGCGGCATCTGTGCTAGGTTGGCTTCGTTGCAGTTTTGATTTCCGTAGACGTTTTCGGCGCCTGATGGGTTATCTGAGACCCGCGGGCGCTTTTTCGTTTTTCGTGTCGTTTCCGGCGCGGGTGATCAACGCGGCGGCGTACGGGGCCCGCACAGTGCGAGCCCCCACAGCCTGCGAAGGAGCAGACATGGCTACCGGCACCGTGAAGTGGTTCAACGGCGACAAGGGTTTCGGCTTCATCACCCCCGATGACGGCGGCGCCGACCTCTTCGCCCATTTCTCGGCGATCGCGACGAGCGGTTTCCGCAGCCTCGACGAGAACCAGCGGGTCGAGTTCGAGGTCACCCAGGGCCAGAAGGGTCTCCAGGCGGCGAACATCCGGCCGCTCTGACCCACACATTCCGCGAACGGCGGCCCGACTGGTTTCAGCGGGCCGCCGTTCGTTTTCTTTTGCGCTGCGTTTTTCTCACGCCGCTGCTACGAGCTCCTGATAGGCGGCGACACCGTCCGGGTCGGGATAGCCGCCGGCCGGGACCGCGCCGGCGCCGAGGTACCAGTTGTCCATCTGCCAGTAGGCGATGACCCGGAAGCCGCGGGCGGTGAGCCAGGAGCGCGAGGCCCGGATGGCCGGGCCGCGGGAGGCGCGCACGCCCTGGTCGTCGTCGATGCCCCACTCGGGCAGGGTGAGCGGGCGGCCGGCGGCGGAGAAGGCGTTGTACCAGCGGAGCATGCGCGGGTCGTTGCCGACGCTGACCGGGTCGTCGGGCTCACTGCCGCGGGTGCTGGCCTGCCAGTAGAGGTCGAGGCCGTAGGCGTCGGCGTAGGCCGCCGGCACGATCCAGTCCCGGACCTCCCGGTCGCCGCCGGTCCCGTTGTTGGTCACCCCCGCAGAGCCGGGCCGCCATTGGTAGGACATGTGGATCGGCGCGATCGTGACCGCGGCGTTGACCGCCTTGGCGACCACGTAGACCCGGCTGAAGGCGGCCACGAACTGCGTCCCGGTCATGTCGTCCTCGGGTTCGTGGAAGTACGTGAGGAAGCTGCCGGCCGGCATGGCCGCGGCGATGTTCTGGATCTCGGTGTCACAGCCGCCGGCGGCCACGGCGACCGGCGTGCAGGAGGTCTTGAACGAGAACCAGAGCGTCGCCCCGTACGTGGTGTGGCAGCTGACGGCGTCGGACGGCGGCAGCTGACCGGCCGAGGCGAACACCCGCCGGATCCCCAGATCTCCGAGGTTGGCCCGTTCGTCGAGAAATCCGGCGCAGGTGTTGCCACTGCCGACGGTGTCGCCGGCGGAGGTCGTTGCGCCCACGGCCAGGGTGGGAAGGGCGGCGTGGGCCGGCGTCACCACGGCGGCCGCCAGGAGCGTGGCCACTGTGGTGCCGGCCAGCGCCCGGAGCAGGACGGTTGGCATGCCGGCAGCGTAGGAAGCTCAATCGAAAGCTGCACATGCATGAATGGGTGACGTCGCGGGCTCACGCGAATTCGGGAGGGCTACTTCTTCTTGACGACGACGAGGTGGGCGATGGGCTTGCCGGCCTCCTTGCGGCCCGCGACGCCGACCTCGGCGCCGGTCTTCAGGTCGCCACGGACGGTGACGTTCTCGTCCTCGGTCCAGGTCTGGGTGAAGCCGTCGGTGGACTTGACGGTGAGGGTGCCGTCGGCGGTCGCGGTGACGGTGCCCCGCTGGACCACGACCGTGCGGGTGCCGTCCTTGCCCTGCACGACGATCTCGCCGTGCAGGGTGTTCTTGCGCAGGTAGGCGCGGGCGGCTTTGTGCTTGCCCTTCGCCTTCTCGCTGGGCGAGGGCGACGGCTCGGGGGCGTCCATCCCCACGGCGGTCAGGGCGTACGTCTCATCGGCGACATCCGCGGCCGCCGCCGGCGCGCCGCAGCCCGTCAGGGCCAGCAGCCCGGCGAGCCCCAGCCCGGCGATCGCGACAGTGATACGGGAACGAGTCATGGCGCCGACTCTCGCTCGGCCGCGCGAGAGCCGCGTCAGGCCGATGTTCGGGTTGTGTAAAGCTCGCCGGAGGGCAGGGTGATGCGGAACAGCGCACCGCCCTCGGGGGCGTGGGCGGCCTCGATCGTGCCGCCCAGGCGCTCGACGAGGCGGGCGGCGAGGGCCAGGCCGAGGCCGCTGCCGGTCTTGCGCTCGTGGCGGTAGCGCTGCTGGAGGGCGCCGCGCTGGAAGGCGACCGCCAGGTCCTCGTCGGTGAAGCCCGGGCCGCCGTCCCGGATCTCCACCGCGGTGCCGTGCACGGCCAGCACGAGCGGCGCGCCGTCCGGGATCACCCGCAGCGCGTTCTCGCAGAGGCCGTCGATCACCTGGCGGAGGCGGCCCGGGTCGGTGCTCACCATGACCGGCCCGTCCGGCAGCTCGGTCGTCAGGGCCGGGCCGAAGCGCGGCGCCCACGCCTCGGCCGCCGAGCCCACGAGGTCGGCCAGGTCGACCGGCACCAGATGGACGGGCAGGTCGGCCGCCTCGAGGCGGGAGAGCACGAGCAGGTCGGAGATGAGCCGGTCGAGCCGGTCCGCCTCGGCGAGCATGGTGCGGCCGGCGCTCTCGCCGGTGACCACGCCGTCGGCGAGCGCCTCGGCGTAGCCCCGGATGGTGGCGAGCGGGGTGCGCAACTCGTGCGAGACCGAGAGCAGGAACTCGCGCTCGCGGCCCTCGCTGCGCTGGAGGGCGGCGCCGAGCTGGTTGAGGGCGGTGGCGAGCTCGGCGGCCTCGGCGGGCGGGCGGACGGCCAGGCGCACGGAGCGGTCGCCGGCCGAGAGCTGCTTCGCGGCCAGCGCGGCCTGCCGCAGCGGGCGGGTGACGAAGTGGGCCAGCAGCGCGCCGGCGCCGACCCCGCCCACGAGGCCGGCCAGCAGGGCGAACCATACTCCACTCAGGACGCGCCCGGCGGTGCCGGACCCGGCCCGGCGGGTGAGCACCACACCGGCGTCGTTGCCGGCGAGCGGCCGCCCGGAGATGAGCACGGTCTCGCCGCCGACGATGCCGCGGGTGTCGACGGTCTGCCCGGCCGCGATCTGCCGCACCACGCGCGGGGGCAGGCCGGGCCGGTCGGCGGTGCCACGCCGGACCAGGTAGACGGCGATGCCGTCGTCGCGCAGGCGGTTGACGATCCGGGTCCGGGCGGCCGCCCGCTCGCCGGCGAGCAGTTCGACGGCGAGCGCCGACTTCTCCGAGAGGTCCGCGGCGGCGGCGCTGTTCGCGGAGCGTACGGCGATGGGAAGCGCGACCAGCGCGGTGACGATGACCGACACGACCGCCGTCGCGGCGGTGACCAGCACCGCGCGCCCGGCGAAGGTCC
>NZ_BOMI01000216.1 GCF_016862115.1 Paractinoplanes deccanensis | reverse complement strand
CACGACCAACGAGCGGCGGCGGCGGGGCGCGGCCAACGAGCGGCGATGGCGGGGCACGACCGACCAGCGGCGGCGGCGGGGCACGGCCAACGAGCGGCGATGGCGGGGCACGACCGACCAGCGGCGGCGGGGCACGACCAACCAGCGGCGGCGGGGCACGACCAACCAGCGGCGGCGGTGGGGCACGGCCAACCGGCGACGGTGGGGCGCGCCCAACGAGGGGTGACGGCGAGGCGCGACCGCTAGGGACGACGGTGACGGGCGGCGGCGGAGCGCCGTGGGTGTCCGGCTGGCGGGATGGTGGTGGGTGAGCGGCGGTCCGTGCGCGGCGCGTGTCAGACTGTGAGCCGTGTTGCGCTGGCTTACCGCAGGTGAATCGCACGGACCGGCGCTCGTTGCGCTCCTTGAGGGTGTTCCCGCTGGGGTGGAAGTGACGAGTGCGGAGATCGGTCGCGATCTCGCGCGCCGCCGTCTTGGCTATGGCCGGGGGGCGCGGATGCAGTTCGAGCAGGACGAGATCGAGGTCATCGGCGGGATTCGCCATGGGCTGACGCTGGGGAGCCCGGTGGCGATCCGGGTGGGCAACTCCGAGTGGCCCAAGTGGCAGACGGTCATGGCGGCCGACCCGGTTGATCCGGAGGAGCTGGCGACGCAGGCTCGCAACGCGCCTCTGACGCGGCCGCGGCCCGGGCATGCCGATCTTGCCGGGATGCAGAAGTACGGGCACACCGATGCTCGGCCCATTCTCGAGCGGGCCAGTGCTCGTGAGACCGCCGCGCGGGTGGCCGTCGGGGTGGTCGCCAAGGCTTTGATCAAGCAGGCGCTCGGCATCGAGATCGTCTCGCATGTCATCGAGCTCGGGTCGGTGGCCGCCAAGGTGGGGCTCGTGCCGACGCCCGAGGACGCCGACCGCATCGACGCCGACCCGTTGCGCTGCCTCGACCCCGAGGCGAGCGCGCGCATGGTCGCCGAGGTCGACGCGGCCAAGAAGGACGCCGACACGCTGGGTGGCATCGTCGAGGTTCTGGCGTACGGTGTGCCGCCCGGCCTCGGCACCCACGTGCAGTGGGACCGCAAGCTCGACGCCCGGCTGGCCGCCGCGCTCATGTCGATCCAGTCCGTGAAGGGCGTCGAGATCGGCGACGGGTTCACGCAGGCTCGTTCGCGCGGGTCCGTCGCGCACGACGAGATCATCCCGACGGCGGACGGGGTTCGCCGGGTCACCGACCGGGCCGGTGGGCTCGAGGGTGGCATCACCAACGGCGAGCCGCTGCGGGTGCGGGCCGCGCTCAAGCCGATCTCGTCGCTCAACCGGGCGCTGCAGACGGTCGACGTGACCACGGGCGAGCCCGCGACCGCGATCAACCAGCGGTCGGACGTCTGTGCCGTGCCCGCCGGTGGCGTGGTGGCCGAGGCGATGGTGGCGTTGACGCTGGCCGAGGCCGCCGTCGAGAAGTTCGGCGGTGACTCGGTCGCCGAGATCCGCCGCAACCTGGCCGGCTACCGGGAAAGCCTGGTCATCCGCTGATGGCGCCGCGGGCCGTCTTCGTCGGGGCGCCGGGCGCCGGCAAGTCCACGATCGGCGCCGCGGTGGCCGAGCTGCTCGACGTGCCGTTCGCCGACGCGGACACGATCATCGAGGAGCGCGCGGGCAAGCCGATCCCGGAGATCTTCATCGATGACGGCGAGGAGGCTTTCCGCGCGCTCGAACGCGACGTGATCGCCTCGGCCCTCTCCGGCTTCGACGGGGTGCTGGCGCTGGGCGGCGGCGCGATCCTGCACGACGGCACCCGTAAGCTGCTCACCGAGCACACCGTTGTCTACCTGTCGGTGGAGCTCAGCGACGCGGTCAAGCGGGTCGGCCTGGGCGCGGGCCGGCCGCTGCTCAACCTGAACCCGCGGGCGACGCTCAAGTTCCTTCTCGATCAAAGGCGCCCGCTGTACGCCGAGGTGGCGACCCACACGGTGGCGACCGACGGCCGGGAGCCGGCCGAGATCGCGGCCGAGGTCGCCCGGCTGCTCGGCGATCCGGCGACCGCACCCTGACGGTCGCCGGCAGGCCGATCGTCTTCAGTCGACGCGGCTCTCCAGGCGCTCGATGCGCTCGATGAGGGGAGCGATCTCCGCCCGGACGGCCGCGAGCAGGTCCGGCACCTTGGCCGGGGCGACGTTCGCGCGCAGGTGGGCGTAGCCGGCGAGGGCGGCGCTGACGGCGCGGCGGGTGGCCCGGGCGTCGGCGCCCCGCGCGCGCAGGGTCTCGCCGGCCGCGCCGTCGGGCTCGGCGGTCAGGGCGATGAGCAGGTGCTCGCAGCCGACGTAGTTGTGGCCCAGGCCGATCGCCTCGCCGACGGCGAGCTCCAGGGTGATCGCGGCGGGCCGGCTGAAGCGCCGGCCGGTGGCGTCGCTGGTGGGCTCGGCCGCCTCGGGCGCGGTGAGGGTGGACGGGGGGATGTCCATCGCGGCGAGGATTTGCAGGGCCAGGTTGTCGCCCTCGGCGAGGATGCCGTGCAGCAGGTCGCCGGTGGTCACCGGGTCGCCGCGCCGGGCGGCCAGCGACAGCACGGTGACCAGGCGGGCGGTGAAGCTGGGCAGGCGCTCGGCGAGGGCGGCGGGGTCGAGGTCGGTGGCGGTGGCGTCGCGGATGGCGGCGACGCGCTGCACGGCCTGCTCCAGGGCGCGCTGGCAGATCGCCGAGACGGGGATGCCGCTTTCCCGTACGGAGTCGGCCAGGTCGTCGGGGAGGTACACGTTGATTTTCGGCATGCCTCAGGTATAACCCGTGTGGGGGTAGAAAGATATAACCCCATTCCGGGTGGTGGAACGGCTGCCATGGGGTGCGTTGCCGCCGGAGCCCGCGACTAGGGTTTGCGCCGTGGTGACACGTATTCAGGTGGCCGGTGACCGTCCGTACGACGTCCTGGTGGGTCGCGGCCTGTCCGCGGAGCTGCCCTCGCTGATCGAGGGGGCCGCGCGGGCCGCGGTGCTCTTCTCGGCGCCGCTGCGCGAGCGGGCGGAGCGGGTGGCCGCGGCGGCCGGGGTGAAGGCGCTGCTCGTCGAGGTGCCCGACGCCGAGCGGGGCAAGACGGTCGAGGTGGCGGCGCGGTGCTGGGACGAGCTCGGCGCGCACAACTTCACCCGTACCGACGTGGTGATCGGCGTCGGCGGGGGAGCGGTCACCGACCTCGCCGGCTTCGTCGCGGCGAGCTGGCTGCGCGGGGTGCGGTGGGTGCCGTGCTCGACCTCGCTGCTCGGCATGGTCGACGCGGCGGTGGGCGGCAAGACCGGCGTGAACATCGCCGCCGGCAAGAACCTGGTGGGCGCCTTCCATCCGCCCGCGGGGGTGCTCTGCGACCTCGACGCGCTGGAGACCCTGCCCGCCGACGACCTCGTGGCCGGGCTCGCCGAGGTGATCAAGTGCGGGTTCATCGCCGATCCGGTCATCCTCGACCTGGTCGAGGGCGGCGAGATCGACGGGCCGGTGCTGCGCGAGCTGGTCGAGCGGGCGATCCGCGTCAAGGCCGAGGTCGTCGGCGTCGACCTCAAGGAGTCGGGGTTGCGCGAGATCCTCAACTACGGGCACACGCTGGGTCACGCGATCGAGAAGCGTGAGCGGTACGGCTGGAAGCACGGTCACGCGGTGGCGGTCGGGCTGATCTTCGCCGCCGAGCTCGCGCGGCTGGCCGGCCGGCTGGACGACGAGACCGCCCGCCGGCACCGGGCCGTGCTCGACAGGGTGGGGCTGCCGACGTCGTACGAGGCGGGCGCGTGGCCCGAGTTGCTGAGCGCCATGCGCGTCGACAAGAAGGCGCGGGCGGCGACGCTGCGTTTCGTGGTGCTCGACGGCCTGGCCAAGCCGGGCATCCTGACCGGGCCCGACGAGAGCCTGCTCGAGCGGGCGTACGCGGAGGTGGCGCGATGATCTACGTACTCAACGGGCCGAACCTCGGGCGGCTGGGCACCCGGGAGCCGTCGGTCTACGGCCACACCACCTACGCCGATCTCGAGAAGCTCTGCCTGGAGACGGCCGAGCGGCTGGGCGTGCGGGCCGAGGTGCGCCAGACCGACGCCGAGTTCGAGATGATCAAGTGGCTGCACCAGGCCGCGGACGAGGGCGCGGACGTGGTGCTCAACCCGGCGGCCTGGTCGCACTACAACATCGCGATCCGGGACGCCGCCGCCCAACTGCGCGGACGGCTCATCGAGGTGCACATCTCGAATATTCACACACGCGAGGAATTCCGCCATCATTCGGTCATTTCGGCCGTTGCCGCCGGAGTGATCGCGGGCCTCGGAGTCGATGGCTACCGGCTCGCCCTGGAGCACCTGGCCCGATTCGCCGGTTAGGCGTTCGCGCCGGTAAACTCGGTCGGTCACCGACAGATTTCAAGGCAGACAGGGCTCTAGAGAAAACATGGCTACCACGAACGACCTGAAGAACGGCCTGGTGCTCAACCTCGACGGCGACCTCTGGTCCGTCGTGGAGTTCCAGCACGTGAAGCCGGGTAAGGGTGGGGCGTTCGTGCGCACCACGCTCAAGAACGTGCTGTCCGGCAAGGTCGTCGACAAGACCTTCAACGCGGGCACCAAGGTCGAGACCGCCACGGTCGACAAGCGCACGATGCAGTACCTCTACCAGGACGGCGAGGACTTCGTCTTCATGGACCTGGACACCTTCGACCAGATCACCGTGCCCGGCGGCACCGTGGGCGAGGCGTCCAACTACCTGCTGCCCGAGGCCGAGGCGACCGTCGCGCTGCACGAGGGCGTCCCGCTCTACATCGAGCTGCCGACCAGCGTCTTCCTCGAGGTCACCTACACCGAGCCGGGCCTGCAGGGCGACCGCTCGACGGGCGGCACCAAGCCGGCGACCGTCGAGACCGGCGCGACCGTGAACGTCCCGCTCTTCATCACCACCGGCGAGAAGATCAAGGTCGACACCCGCGACGGCCGTTACCTCGGTCGTTCCTGATCATGGCGGAAGCCCCTCGCTCGACGCAGACGCCGGCGCGCCGCAAGGCCCGCAAGCGGGCCCTCGACGTGCTGTACGAGGCCGATCTGCGTGACCTGCCGCCGCGACAGGTGCTCGCGACGTACCTGGAGCGCATCGCCAAGCCGCACCCGCAACACCTCGACTACGCCGTCGGCCTGGTCGAGGGCGTCGCGTCCCACCTCGACCGCATCGACGAGCTGATCGCCAGCTACGCCGAGGGCTGGACCCTCGAGCGCATGCCGGTCGTCGACCGCAACCTGGCCCGGATCGCCGTCTACGAGCTGCTCTACGTGCCCGAGATCGACGACCCGGTCGCCATCACCGAGGCCGTCGAGCTGGCCAAGGAGATGTCCACCGACGACAGTCCGCGCTTCCTCAACGGCATCCTCGGCCGCATCGCGGAGTTCGCGACTCGCTGACGCCCGTCACAAAAGCCCCGAGCTCCCCGGAGCCCGGGGCTTTTCGCATGCCCTCACGCACGATCAAAACGGCCGACATCACGGCTCGTGGTCATCACGGCCCGATGTGCCCCGGTTCGGCACCCGTGAGCGAGCGCGGGAGCAAAATCGCTGGACGGGGATGCGAGGGTGACTCCATGGCGCTCTCCATCCGTTCGCTGAACGACTCGGACATCTCGGCCGTGGTGGAGTTCTCGGTGCGCGCGTGGGCGCCGGTCTTCGCCTCGTTCGAGCAGGTGCTCGGCGCGCGGGTGTTCCACCGGCTCTACCCCGACTGGGAGAAGGCGCAGGCCGAGGCCGTCGCGCAGACCTGCCGGGACCTCGCCGCCACCACCTGGGTGGCCGAGGATCAGGGGCGTCCTGTCGGATTTGTGGCTGTCGTTCACCATGACGCGTCCCACTCGGAGCCCGATTCGGCCGAGATCGAGATGATCGCTGTCGACCCCGGCGAGCAGCGGCGCGGCATCGCGAGCGCGCTGATCGAGCGCGCCCTGCGGCACATGCGGGAGGCGGGCATCGACCTGGCCAGCGTCTCCACCGGGGGCGACCCCGGGCACGGGCCGGCGCGGGCGGCCTACGAGAAGGCGGGGTTCACGGGGCTGCCGTTGGTGCGCTACTACCAGGTCTTGTGAGCAGTGGCGCGAAAGGCGCGCTATGGCCTGGGGCGGCAGGGGGCCGCGCCGAGCCGCGGGGGCCGGGGCCCTGCGGTTGGGTGCCCGTGCGGGCGTACCCCCTGGATGCGAAAAAGCCCGTGCCGGACGCACGGGCCTTTTGGCGTGTGGGGCTCGGGGAGCCGAGGCGGGGGAAGGGGGTGGTGCGGCCGGCGGGGAGACCGGCCTGGTGCGCTTTTCACCTGCTGAAATACGGGCCCTCTGCGGAAGGCGGAACGTTTCAGTTGGCGAAAGGCGGTGGTGTCAGCTGGCGAAGAACGCCCGCGGGTCGGCCACGAGGACACCCTGCTCGGTGAGGCGCTCGATGAGGCCCGAGGGGGAGATGTCGTAGACGATGGCGAGGGCGCGCAGGTCGTCGGCGCGGATGGAGAGCACGCGGCCGTTGTAGTCGCCGCGCTGCTGCTGGATGGCCCGGGCGTACCGGGCGACGTAGGCGAGGTCCTCGCCGGTGGTGTCGTAGAGCTTCTCGAGGTCCAGCACGATCTTGTTGGTGGCCTCGAGGCGGACCCCGCTGCCGTCGGGCAGCAGCTCCGAGACGGGAACGCGGTAGAAGTCCGCGAGTTCGGCGAGACGCGAGACGGTGACCGCGCGGTCGCCGCGCTCGTACGATCCCACCACGACGGCCTTCCAGCGGCCGTTCGACTTCTCCTCCACGCCCTGCAGGGAGAGACCCTGCTGCTGGCGGATGGAACGCAGGCGGGCGCCCAACGACTTGGCGTACTCAGACGGCATTCGGAACACTCCCACTGTGCATGCCGCGGAGGGTTCTTCCTCCGCGATCGCTACGCAGCGTGACGGTACGGAGTTTGCGACTTCCGGTCAAGTGTTGGTTACCGATGAGTCGCGTGGCCCACGGGGGACTTGCCGCCATTTTGCCGGAAAGTCCAGCGTCCGCCGGATCGCCGGGGTCGGGCACGTCACCATGGTCAACGCCGCGTCCACTGGTAACGTAGCGTCAGCCATTGTGGCGACCTCGTCCGGGGTGACTTGTCGGGGTTGTCACACAACTTCCTTTAACGACCCGTCCCGTGAGGCGGGGAAGGAGGTCCGCCGTGGCACAGCCACGTGCCGACACGACCACCAAGATCATCTTGAGCGCGTCCGACCTGCACCGGGTCGTCGACCGGGTCGCTCATCAGATCCTGGAGAAGACGTCCGGCGCCACCGCCACCGTCCTGCTCGGGATTCCCACTCGCGGGGTGCCGCTCGCGCAGCGGCTGGCCGCCCGCATTCACGCGTTCGAGGGCATCGACGTGCCCGTCGGCTCGCTCGACATCACCCTCTACCGCGACGACCTGCGGCTGCACGCCACCCGCGCGCTCGGCAAGACCGAGCTGCCCGGCGGGGGCATCGACGGCCGGCGGGTCATCCTCGTCGACGACGTGCTGTTCAGCGGCCGCACGGTGCGCGCCGCGCTGGACGCCCTCAACGACGTCGGCCGGCCCAGCTCGGTGCAGCTCGCCGTGCTGGTCGACCGGGGGCACCGGCAGCTGCCGATCCGCGCCGACTACGTCGGCAAGAACATTCCGACTTCTCTGTCCGAGAGCGTCCGGGTCTCACTCTCCGAGACGGACGGCCTCGACGAGGTACGACTGACGGGGAGCGACAAGTGATCAAGCATCTCCGTTCGGCCGCCGATCTGGACGCGGCCACCGCCACCCTGATCCTGGACACCGCCGGCGAGATGGCCGCCCTGGCCGGCCGCGAGGTCAAGAAGCTGCCGACGCTGCGGGGCCGCACGGTGGTGAACCTCTTCTACGAGGACTCGACGCGCACGCGGATCTCGTTCGAGGCGGCCGCGAAGCGCCTCTCCGCGGACGTCATCAACTTCTCGGCCAAGGGCTCCAGCGTGTCGAAGGGCGAGAGCCTCAAGGACACCGCGCTGACGCTGCAGGCCATGGGCGCCGACGCGGTGGTGATCCGCCACCCGGCCTCGGGCGCGCCGCACCGGCTCGCGCAGTGGGTCGACGGGTCCGTGGTCAATGCCGGCGACGGTACGCACGAGCACCCGACCCAGGCGCTGCTCGACGCGTACACGATGCGCTCGCGGCTCGGCCGCATCGACGGGCTCAAGGTCGCCATCGTGGGTGACGTGCTTCACAGTCGCGTCGCGCGATCGAACGTCCTGCTGCTCACGACCCTCGGCGCCGAAGTGACCTTGGTCGGCCCGCCCACCCTCATCCCGGTGGACATCGCGGCGGCGCTGTCGAAGACGACGAAAGTGTCGTACGACCTCGATAGCGTCCTCCCCGAGATGGACGTCGTGATGATGCTTCGCGTGCAGACCGAGCGCATGCAGGACTCGTACTTCCCCTCCGCGCGGGAGTACAGCCGCCGCTACGGTCTCGACGGCCCGCGCATGCGGCGGCTGCCGGAGCACGCGATCGTCATGCACCCCGGCCCGATGAACCGGGGCATGGAGATCACCCCCGAGGTGGCCGACTCGTCCCGCTCCACCATCGTCGAACAGGTCGCCAACGGGGTCAGCGCCCGCATGGCGGTTCTCTATCTGCTGCTTGGGGGCAAGGCGTGAGCTCGTACCTGCTGCGCGGGGTTTCCGTTCTGGGGGCCGCGCCGACCGACCTGGCGCTTGTCGACGGCCACATCTCGGGCACCGCGGACTCGTCCGCCGAGGTGATCGACGCTTCGGGGCTCGTCGCGCTGCCCGGCCTGGTCGACCTGCACACCCACCTGCGCGAGCCCGGCCGCGAGGACGCCGAGACCGTCGAGACCGGCTCCCGCGCCGCCGCGCTCGGTGGCTACACGGCGGTCTGCGCGATGGCCAACACGTCGCCGGTCGCCGACACCGCGGGCGTGGTCGAGCAGGTCTGGCGCCTGGGCCGCGAGGCCGGCATGGTCGACGTGCAGCCGATCGGCGCCGTCACCGTCGGGCTCGCCGGCAAGCAGCTCGCCGAGCTGGGCGCGATGGCCACCTCGGCGGCGCATGTGCGGATCTTCTCGGACGACGGCTTCTGCGTCGCCGACCCGCGCCTCATGCGCCGCGCCCTCGAATACGTGAAGGCGTTCGACGGCATCATCGCGCAGCACGCCGAGGAGCCGCGCCTCACCGAGGGCGCGCAGATGCACGAGGGCGAGGTCAGCACCCGCCTCGGCCTCACCGGCTGGCCGGCCGTCGCCGAGGAGGCGATCATCGCCCGCGACGTGCTCCTCGCCGAGCACGTCGGCAGCCGCCTGCACGTCTGCCACGTCTCGACGGCCGGGTCCGTCGAGGTGCTGCGCCAGGCCAAGGCCCGGGGCGTGCGGGTGACCGCCGAGGTCACGCCGCACCACCTGCTGCTCACCGACGAGCTCGCGGCCTCCTACAACCCGGTCTACAAGGTCAACCCCCCGCTGCGTACGGCGTCCGACGTGCACGCGCTGCGCGAGGCGCTCGTCGAGGGCGTCATCGACGTGGTGGCGACCGACCACGCGCCGCACGCGGTGGAGGACAAGGAGTGCGAGTGGGCGTACGCCCGGCCCGGCATGGTGGGGCTCGAGACGGCGCTGCCGGTCGTGCTCTCCGTGCTGGGCGAGCGGTGGGACCTCATCGCCGACCGCATGTCCCGGACTCCCGCGCGCATCGCGGGTCTCACCGGCCACGGCACCGACCTGAGCGTCGGCAGCCCGGCCAACCTCACGCTGGTGGACCCGTCCGCCCGCCGGGTCGTCGACCCGGCCGAGCTGGCGAGCCGCAGCCGCAACACACCGTACGCGGGCACCACCCTGCCGGGTCGCATCGTGGCGACGTTCCTCCGGGGAGTTCCTACGGTCCTCGATGGGAAGGCTGTTAAGTGACAAAAGCAATTCTGGTCCTGGAAGACGGGCGCAGTTTCACCGGCGAGGCCTACGGCGCGGTCGGGGAGACGTTCGGCGAGGCCGTCTTCACCACGGCCATGACGGGCTATCAGGAGACGCTGACCGACCCCTCGTACCACAAGCAGGTCGTGGTGCAGACCGCGCCGCAGATCGGCAACACCGGGGTCAACGAGGAGGACGACGAGTCCTCGAAGATCTGGGTGGCCGGCTATGTCGTGCGCGACCCGGCCCGGCGGCCCTCCAACTGGCGCTCCACCGGCGACCTCGGCGAGCGGCTCGCCGCCGAGGGCATCGTCGGGATCAGCGGGGTCGACACCCGCGCTCTGACCCGCCACCTGCGCTCCCGTGGAGCCATGCGGGTCGGCGTCTCGTCGGTCGACCTCGATCCGGCGTCGCTTCTCGACCGAGTCCGTTCCGCGCCGGAAATGGTCGGTGCTTCCCTTTCCGCCGAGGTGTCCACCCCGTCGCGCTACACGGTTTCCGCGGTCGGGGAGCACCGCTACACCGTCGCGGGGCTCGACCTGGGCATCAAGCGCAACGTCACGCGGCGGCTCGCCGAACGCGGTGTCACCACGCACGTCTTTCCGGCCTCGTCCTCCATCGAGGACCTGCTCGCGGTCAGCCCCGACGCGGTGTTCTTCTCGCCCGGCCCGGGTGACCCGGCCACGGCGGACGGCCCCGTGGCCCTGGCTCGCGAGGTGATGCGCCGTGAGAAGCCGCTGTTCGGCATCTGCTTCGGCAGTCAGATTCTCGGCCGCGCGCTCGGCTTCGGCACCTACAAGCTCGGCTACGGCCACCGCGGCATCAACCAGCCGGTGCTCGACAAGACGACCGGCAAGGTCGAGGTGACCAGCCACAACCACGGCTTCGCCGTCGACGCCCCGCTCAACAAGGTCATCGACACCGACTTCGGCGCCGTCGAGGTGTCACACGTCTGCCTCAACGACAACGTGGTCGAGGGCCTGCGGGGCATCGAGGTCCCCGCGTTCACCGTTCAGTACCACCCCGAGGCTGCGGCAGGTCCCCACGATGCGGACTACCTGTTCGATCGCTTCGTCGAGTTGGTCGAGAAGAAGGGCTGACTCTTATGCCGAAGCGTGAAGATCTCAAGCACGTGATGGTGATCGGCTCCGGCCCGATCGTCATCGGCCAGGCCTGCGAGTTCGACTACTCCGGCACCCAGGCGTGCCGGGTGCTGCGGGCCGAGGGCATCCGCGTCTCGCTGGTCAACTCCAACCCGGCCACGATCATGACCGACCCGGAGTACGCCGACGCCACGTACGTCGAGCCGATCACTCCCGAGTTCGTCGAGCTGGTCATCGCCAAGGAGCGCCCCGACGCGATCCTGCCCACCCTCGGCGGCCAGACCGCGCTCAACACCGCGATCGCCCTGCACGAGAGCGGCGTCCTGGAGAAGTACGGCGTCGAGCTGATCGGCGCCGACGTCGACGCGATCCGCCGCGGCGAGGACCGCCAGCTGTTCAAGGAGATCGTGGCGAAGGCCGGCGGCGACACCCCGCGCTCGCGGGTCTGCCACTCGATGGACGAGGTCAAGGAGACCGTCGCCGAGCTCGGCCTGCCGGTCGTCATCCGCCCCTCGTTCACCATGGGCGGTCTCGGCTCCGGCATGGCGCACACCGACGAGGACCTGGAGCGCATCGCCGGCGCCGGCCTCGCGGCCTCCCCGGTGCACGAGGTGCTCATCGAGGAGAGCGTGCTCGGCTGGAAGGAGTACGAGCTTGAGCTGATGCGCGACAAGCACGACAACGTGGTGGTCGTCTGCTCGATCGAGAACCTCGACCCGATGGGCGTGCACACCGGCGACTCGGTCACCGTCGCGCCCGCGATGACGCTGACCGACCGCGAGTACCAGAAGCTGCGCGACCTCGGCATCGCCGTGCTGCGCGAGGTCGGCGTCGACACCGGCGGCTGCAACATCCAGTTCGCGATCAACCCGCGGGACGGCCGTCTCGTCGTGATCGAGATGAACCCGCGGGTCTCGCGCTCGTCGGCGCTCGCCTCCAAGGCGACCGGCTTCCCGATCGCGAAGATCGCGGCGAAGCTCGCCATCGGCTACACGCTCGACGAGATCCCGAACGACATCACGCTCAAGACGCCGGCCGCCTTCGAGCCCGCGCTCGACTACGTGGTGGTGAAGATCCCGCGGTTCGCGTTCGAGAAGTTCCCCGGCGCCGACCCCGAGCTGACCACCACGATGAAGTCGGTCGGCGAGGCCATGTCGCTGGGCCGCAACTTCGCCGAGGCGCTGAACAAGGCGATGCGGTCGATGGAGACGTCGGCGGCGGGCTTCTGGACCAAACCCGATCCCACCTCCGCCGACCTCGCGTCCGTGCTGAGCGAATTGCGCGTCCCGCACGACGGCCGTCTCTACACCGTGGAGCGCGCGCTGCGGCTCGGCGCGACGGTCGAGCAGGTGCACGAGGCCAGCGGCGGCATCGACCCGTGGTTCCTCGACGAGATCAAGGCGCTGGTCGACCTGCGCCAGGAGATCATCGACGCTCCGGTGCTCGACGGCGAGCTGCTGCGCCGCGCCAAGCGCTCCGGCGTCTCGGACAAGCAGCTCGCGGCCCTGCGGCCCGAGCTGGCCGGCGAGGACGGCGTCCGCACGCTGCGGCACCGGCTCGGCATCCGGCCGGTCTACAAGACCGTCGACACCTGCGCTGCCGAGTTCGAGGCGAACACGCCGTACCACTACTCCTCGTACGACGAGGAGACCGAGGTGGCGCCCTCCGACCGGCCCAAGGTGCTGATCCTCGGCTCCGGGCCCAACCGCATCGGCCAGGGCATCGAGTTCGACTACTCCTGCGTGCACGCGGTCATGGCGCTGCGCGGGGTCAACTTCGAGACTGTCATGGTCAACTGCAACCCCGAGACGGTCTCCACCGACTACGACACCGCCGACCGGCTCTACTTCGAGCCGCTCACCTTCGAGGACGTCCTCGAGGTCTTCCACGCCGAGGACAGCTCGGGCAAGGCCGCCGGCGGCCCCGGCGTGATCGGCGTGATCGTGCAGCTCGGCGGGCAGACCCCGCTCGGCCTCGCCAACCGGCTCGAGGCGGCGGGCGTGCCGATCGTCGGCACCTCGCCCAAGTCGATCGACCTGGCCGAGGACCGCGGCCTGTTCGGCGCGGTGCTGGCCAAGGCCGGCCTGCGCTCGCCCGACCACGGCACGGCCACCAGCTTCGAGGAGGCCAAGGAGATCGCCGACGCGATCGGCTACCCGGTGCTGGTCCGCCCGTCCTACGTGCTGGGCGGCCGCGGCATGGAGATCGTCTACGACGAGCCGACGCTGCGCGGCTACATCGAGCGGGCCACCGAGATCTCGCCGGACCACCCGGTGCTGGTCGACCGGTTCCTCGACGACGCCGTCGAGATCGACGTGGACGCGCTCTGCGACGCGAACGGCGAGGTCTACATCGGCGGCGTGATGGAGCACATCGAGGAGGCCGGCATCCACTCCGGCGACTCGTCCTGCTCGCTGCCGCCGATCACCCTCGCGGGCTCGCACCTGGCCGAGGTGCGCCGCTACACCGAGGCGATCGCCCGCGGTGTCGGGGTGCGCGGCCTGCTCAACGTGCAGTACGCGCTCAAGGACGACGTGCTCTACGTGCTCGAGGCCAACCCGCGCGCGTCGCGGACCGTGCCGTTCGTCTCCAAGGCGACAGCGGTGCCGCTGGCCAAGGCGGCCGCCCGGATCATGCTGGGCGCCACCATCGGCGAGCTGCGGGCCGAGGGCATCCTGCTGCCCGAGGGCGACGGCGGCACGGTGCCGGCGAACGCGCCGATCGCCATCAAGGAGGCGGTGCTGCCGTTCAAGCGGTTCCGCACCCCGGCCGGCAAGGGCGTCGACAGCCTGCTCGGTCCCGAGATGAAGTCGACCGGTGAGGTCATGGGCATCGACGCCGGCTTCGGCCAGGCGTTCGCCAAGTCGCAGGCCGCGGCGTACGGGTCGCTGCCGACCGCCGGCAAGATCTTCGTGTCGGTGGCGAACCGGGACAAGCGGGCGATGATCTTCCCGATCAAGCGGCTCGCCGACCTCGGCTTCACGATCGTCACGACGGCCGGCACGGGCGAGGTGCTGCGCCGCTACGGCATCGTCTGCGAGATCGTGCCGAAGCACTTCGAGAGCCCGGGCCAGAACGCGGTGTCGCTGATCCAGTCCGGCGAGATCGCGATGATCATCAACACCCCGCAGGGCTCCGGCGCGTCGGCCCGCTCCGACGGGTACGAGATCCGCAGCGCCGCGGTCACCGCGGACATCCCGAGCATCACCACGGTGCCGGGCGCGGCGGCCGCGGTCATGGGCATCGAGGCGCTGATGCGCGGCGACATGACCGTGCGCCCGCTCCAGGAGCTGCACGCCGCCCTGCGGGGCGTCGCCGTTCCCGCCGGCGGCGAGAAGTGACCTTGTTCGAGTCCACCGTCCGGCCGGTCCTGTTCCGGCTGGGCGGTGGCGACGCGGAGGCGGCGCACGAGTTCACGCTGCACCGCCTCGCCGGGCTCCCGGCGCCGGTCCGGGCGCTGATGCGGGCCCGGTACGCGACGAGCGCGCCGGTCGAGGCGTTCGGCGTCCGCTTCCCCAACGCGGTCGGGCTGGCCGCGGGGATGGACAAGAACGGCATCGCGCTTCCGGCGTGGCCGGCGCTCGGCTTCGGCTTCGTCGAGGTGGGCACGGTCACGGCGAAGGCGCAGCCCGGCAACGACAAGCCGCGCCTGTTCCGCCTCCGGGACAGTGAAGCGATCATCAACCGGATGGGCTTCAACAACGCGGGAGCGGCCGCGCTGGCGTCGCGGCTGGCCGCGCTCGGGCCGATCGGGGTGCCGCTCGGCGTCTCGCTGGGCAAGAGCAAGGTCACCCCGCTGGAGGAGGCGGTCGACGACTACCTGACGTCGCACCGGCTGCTCCACCCGTACGCGGACTACATCGCGGTCAACGTCTCGTCGCCGAACACGCCGGGCCTGCGCACGCTCCAGGACAAGTCGGCGATCGCCGACCTGCTGAGCGCGCTGGTCGGCCCCAAGCCGGTGCTCGTGAAGATCGCGCCCGACCTGACCGAGCCGGCGATCGCCGAGCTGCTCGAGGTCTGCCTCAGCCACGGCGCGGCCGGGGTGATCGCCACGAACACGACGCTCGCGCGCGACGGTCTCGCCGAGGGCGATCAGCCCCGCGCGGCGGAGGCCGGTGGGCTCTCGGGACGCCCGCTCACCGAGAAGGCCCGCAAGGTGGTCCACTTCGTCCACACCGAGACCGGCGGCCGCCTGCCGATCATCGGGGTGGGCGGGATCATGGAGGCCGGCGACGCCTCCCGCCTGCTCGACGCGGGCGCCACGCTGGTGCAGCTCTACAGCGGGTTCATCTACCGAGGGCCGGCCCTGGTGCGGGCGGCGGCCAGGGCGACCGCACCACCCGCGGCGCGATGACCGGGACCCCGTTCCCTCCGGCCGCGGACGGCGCCCCGTCCCCGGCCGGCGGAACGGGCGTCTCTTCCCCGGCGGGCGCAGTCCCCTCAGCGGCGGGCGCGGTCTCTTCCCCGGCGGGCGCAGTCCCCTCAGCGGCGGG
>NZ_BOMI01000215.1 GCF_016862115.1 Paractinoplanes deccanensis | reverse complement strand
CGCGGCTTCTGGGCCGGCCGTCCGTGCCATCCCCACCCCGGCAGACGAGCTCGGCGGGACCTCCCACGCCGGCTCTTTCTCGGCGGGCGCGGCGGGGCGGCTTCTGGGGCTCGATCGGGCGCATGTCTGGCATCCGTACGGGCCGATGCCGGGGCGGGCCGAGCCGTATCTCGTCGAGAGTGCTTCCGGCGTACGGCTGAAGCTTGCCGATGGGCGAGAACTCGTGGACGGGATGTCGTCGTGGTGGGCGGCGATCCATGGTTATCGGCATCCCGCGCTGGACGCGGCGCTCGTGGAGCAGTCGCGGCGGATGAGCCACGTGATGTTCGGCGGGCTCACCCACGAGCCGGCCATCGAGCTCGCGACCACGCTCGTCGAGCTGGCGCCGGACGGGCTGGAGCACGTCTTCCTCTGCGACTCCGGGTCGGTCGGCGTCGAGGTCGCGATCAAGATGGCGCTCCAGGCGCAGCTAGCGCTCGGCCGCCCGGGGCGGCGCAGGCTGGCGACCTGGCGGGGCGGCTACCACGGCGACACGTTCCACCCGATGAGCGTGTGCGACCCCGAGGGCGGCATGCACTCGATCTGGACGGGAGTGCTGCCCGCCCAGGTCTTCGCGGAGGCGCCGCCGGCCGAGTACGACGAGGACTACGCGGCCTCGCTGGTCGCGATGGTCGAGCGGCACGCGGACGAGATCGCCGCGGTGATTGTGGAGCCGGTGGTGCAGGGCGCGGGCGGGATGCGGTTCCACCATCCGGAGTACCTGCGGGTGCTCCGCGAGGCGACCGCCGCGTACGGCATCTTGCTGATCTTCGATGAGATCGCGACCGGGTTCGGCAGGACGGGCAGGCTCTTCGCGGCGGAGCACGCCGGGGTGGCGCCCGACATCCTGTGCGTGGGCAAGGCGCTCACGGGTGGCTACCTGACACTCGCGGCGGCGCTTTGCACGACGGCGGTCGCCGAGGCGATCTCGTCGGGGCCGGGCGGCGGGCTCATGCACGGGCCGACGTTCATGGGCAATCCGCTCGCCTGCGCGGTCGCCAGCGCCTCGCTGAGGCTCCTGCGGGACGGGTCCTGGCATGATCGGGTACGGCTGATCGAAAACGGTCTCAGAGACGGTCTGAGGCCGTTGCGCGGGCGGCCTGGCGTCGCGGACGTCCGGGTCCTCGGGGCGATCGGCGTGGTGCAGCTCGATCACGACGTGGACATCGGGCCGGCCACGGCGGCGGCGGTCGCCGAGGGGGTGTGGCTGCGGCCGTTCCGCGATCTGATCTACACGATGCCGCCCTACGTCACGGACCCCGGCGACGTCGCCCGGATCACGGCGGGCGTCGCCGCGGCGGTCTCCGCGGGCTGAGCCGGTTGCCCTGCGGTGCAGAACACACCACCGATCTCGGCGGGCCCGGCGCCGCTTGCCCGGCCGGCCACCCTCGGGTCCGGCGCCCGATTTGCTCCGCCGGCCCGACGTCCGAATTGTCCCAGCGGCCGCGATCGCGGGCCGCATTACTGCACCGGCCGCCGTCGCGCTGGCGGCCACCCGACACGGAAGAGGGAAGACGACATGGAGACCTTCGGCAAGCGCCTCGTCGAGGCGACCGAGAAGCGCGGCCGGCTATGCGTCGGGATCGATCCGCACGCCGCCCTGCTCGCCAAGTGGGGACTGAGCGACGACGTGGCCGGCCTGGAGCGCTTCGCCCGTACGGTGGTCGAGGCCCTGGCCGATCGGGTGGCCGTGCTGAAGCCGCAGTCGGCCTTTTTTGAGAGATTTGGGTCACGTGGCATCGGCATTCTTGAGTCAACTATCCGACAGTCTCGGGAGGCCGGGGCGCTCGTCCTGCTCGACGTGAAGCGCGGCGACATCGGTTCGACCATGGCCGCGTACGCCTCCGCGTACCTCGATCCAGCCAGTTCTCTGCGTGCCGACGCGATTACTGTGAGTCCCTATCTCGGTTTCGGGTCGTTGCAGCCGGCACTCGACGTCGCGGCCGCGAACGGCGGCGGCGTCTTCGTCCTCGGGCTCACGTCCAATCCGGAGGGACCGTCGGTCCAGCACGCCGTCGGCGCCGGCGGCAAGACCGTCGCGCAAACGATGATCGAGGAGATTTCCCAGCTCAACGCGGGTGCGGAGCCCCTCGGAAGCTACGGGCTCGTGATCGGCGCGACGATCGGGGAGACCGGTCACGACCTGTCCCGGGTGAACGGTCCGCTGCTCGCTCCGGGCCTCGGCGCCCAGGGTGCGACCCCCTCCGACCTGCGCGCCGTCTTCGGGGAAAGCCTGCGTAACGTGCTGCCGTCGTACTCACGGGAAGTTTTGGCGGCGGGACCCGGAGTGGCCGAGCTGCGTGTAGCAGCAGAGCGCGCCGCAGACGAGTGCGCAGCTGCGCTCGGGTGAAAAGGCCCCTGCTTACCAGGGACGTGGACAGCGGGTGCGGGGGTACCCCCACGTTGCCGAAAGCGCCGTTGACCGCTAGTTTTCCCGGCGCCAGGGAACCACATGCCCCTTTGGTTCCCAGGCACACCACGTTTCACAGAAGCGCCGGTATTGACCTACCGCCGCGATAGGGACCTGAGGAGAACTGGTGCCGCTCCCGTCACTGAGCCCCGAGCAGCGCGCTGCAGCGCTTGAGAAGGCCGCGGAAGTTCGCAAGGCTCGGGCTGAGCTGAAGGAACAGCTCAAGTCTGGCAAGACCACCCTCGCCGCCGTGCTGGACCGCGCGGAGGAGGACGAGGTCGTCGGCAAGCTGAAGGTCTCGGCCGTGCTTCAGGCACTGCCGGGCATCGGCAAGATCCGCGCGACGCAGATCATGGAGAAGCTGAAGATCGCTGACAGCCGCCGGCTTCGCGGTCTCGGCGACCAGCAGCGCAAGGCCCTCCTGGGGGAGTTCGCTGCGAACTGACTCATGGGCTCGTGTTGAATGAGCCTTGTGAGCATGGATGACGACGCGCGCCCGGCAGCCCGCCTCACCGTCCTCTCCGGCCCCAGCGGGGTCGGCAAGGACAGCGTGATCGAGCTGATCCGGGCGCGCTCGCCTTGGATCAAGCTGTCCGTGTCCGTGACGACCCGGAAGAAGCGCGACTACGAGACCGACGGCGAGCACTACCATTTCGTGACCCGCCAGGAGTTCCAGCGGCTGATCGATGGCGGTCAGCTGTTGGAGTGGGCGGAGTTCGCCGGCAACCTCTACGGCACGCCCCGGGCCCAGGTCGAGGGCTGGCTGAGCCAGGGCCAGCCGGTCCTGCTCAAGATCGACCTGCAGGGCGCGCGCCAGGTGCGCGCCTCGATGCCCGACGCGCAGCTGGTCTTCCTCGCGCCCCCGAGCGTCGAGGAGCTGCGGCGGCGCCTGGTCGGCCGCGGCACCGACGACGAGGAGACGATCCGCCGCCGGCTGAAGCACGCGGACGAGGAGCTCGCCGCCGAGAAAGAGTTCGACCGCACCGTCGTCAACGACTTCGTCGAGCGGGCCGCGGACGAGCTGGTAGGATTGCTCGGTTCGTCATACCTGACGCCCGCGCAAGCCCCAGAGCATTAAGGATTGAACAACTGTGGGAACCATCGCGAACCCCGAAGGCATCACCAACCCGCCGATCGACGAGCTCCTCGACAAGACCTCGTCGAAGTACTCGCTGGTGATCTTCGCGGCCAAGCGTGCCCGCCAGGTCAACGCCTACTACAGCCAGCTCGGTGAGGGCCTCCTCGAATACGTGGGCCCGCTGGTCGAGACCACCCCGCAGGAGAAGCCGCTCTCGATCGCCATGCGTGAGATCAACGCCGGCCTGCTGACGGCCGAGGCGACCGACAACCCGTAAGCGGTTCGGCTCACCCGGACTTCGCGGCCTCCGGCCGCCCACGACGATCCCGCGTCCCGCCTGGGCCGCGGGATCGCTGCGTTTTCGGCTCGGTTCCGTGGCGGCCGGCTGTGTTGGAGTCGGCGGCTGTCCGCAGGTCGTTGGCTTGCCGGGCGGTTGTCCGCGTTGGGGTGGGTGGGCCGCTTGCTGGGCGGGTTGTCTCCGCAGGCCGCTTGCCCGTCGGGGTGGGCGGGCCGCTTGCCGGGGCGGGTTGTGCGGAGGCCGTTCGTCCGTGGGGTGGGCGGGCCGCTTGCCGGGCGGTTGTCCACAGGGCGCTCGCTCGTGGGGTGGGCTCGCCGTTCGCCGGCCGGGTTATCCACAGGCGCTCGGCACGATCAAGCGCGCGTCCGTCAGAATGATCGACGGGGGTTCCCCCTTGGGAGGGCGGGCCCTGGCTGGCTGGTTCTTTGTTCGGGGGTCGCGGTGACGGAAGTCGTGCTCGGAGTCGGCGGCGGCATCGCCGCCTACAAGGCGTGTGAGCTGCTTCGCCTCTTCACGGAGTCGGGGCATTCCGTGCGGGTCGTGCCCACCGCGTCGGCGCTTCGGTTCGTCGGCGCGCCGACCTGGGCCGCGCTCTCCGGCAAGCCGGTCGCCACCGAGGTGTGGGACGACGTGCACGAGGTGCCGCACGTGCGGATCGGGCGGGCCGCGCAGCTCGTCGTGGTCGCCCCGGCGACGGCCGATCTGCTCGCCAAGGCGGCGCACGGCATCGCCGACGATCTGCTGACCAACACGCTTCTCACGGCGACGTGCCCGGTCGTGTACGCGCCGGCCATGCATACCGAGATGTGGGAGAACCCGGCGACGCGCGCGAACGTGGCCACGCTGCGTGCCCGCGGAGCCGTGGTGATCGAGCCCGCGGTCGGGCGCCTCACCGGCAAGGACACCGGCAAGGGGCGGCTCCCCGAGCCCTCCGGCATCTTCGAGCTCGCGCTGCGCGTACACAAGCGAGGTCTTGATCGTGATCTCGCGGGGCGGCATGTGGTCGTGACGGCCGGCGGGACGCGCGAGCCGCTCGATCCGGTGCGGTTCCTCGGCAACCGATCGTCGGGCAAGCAGGGGTACGCGCTGGCGAAGGCGGCCGTGGCGCGGGGCGCGCGGACGACGCTGATCGCGGCGAACGTGACGTTGCCGGAGCCCGCGGGTGTCGACGTGATCAGGGTGGGTACCACCGAGGAGCTGCGCGCGGCGACCGTGAAGGCGGCCGTCGAGGCGGACGCGGTCGTGATGGCGGCGGCGCCGGCGGACTTCCGGCCGGTCACCGTCGCGGCCGAGAAAATCAAAAAGACGGACAGCGGTACGCCGGCGCCGATCGAGCTGACCACCAATCCGGACATCGCCGCCGAGCTGGGCGCGGCGAAGCGGCCGGGGCAGGTCCTGGTGGCTTTCGCGGCCGAGACGCACGATGCGCTGGAGAACGCGCGGGCTAAGTTGATCAAGAAACGTGCCGACCTGATCGTCGTTAACGAGGTGGGAGTGGACCGCGTGTTCGGTGCCGACCACAATGAGGTCACGCTGCTGGGTGCTGACGGGAGCACGGTGAGTCACGCCGAACTCCCCAAAGACGATGTGGCCGATATGATTTTGGACCGCGTCGCCGTCCTTCTGGATGGCCCGGTGGGCAGCAGTCGAACGGCTCAGGCGCGGTGACTACACTTCCCGGTTACGTTGTATTCGACAATTCTGAGGAGCACCGTGGCACGCCGCCTGTTCACCTCCGAGTCGGTCACGGAAGGCCACCCGGACAAGATCGCTGACCAGATCAGCGACGGTATTCTCGACGCCCTGCTCCGGCAGGACCCCCGCAGCCGGGTCGCGGTGGAAACGTTGATCACGACTGGCCAGGTGCACGTGGCGGGTGAGGTCACCACCCAGGCGTACGCCGACATCCCCAGCATCGTGCGCGACACCATCCTGAAGATCGGGTACGACTCGTCCAAGAAGGGCTTCGACGGCGCCTCCTGCGGCGTCAGCGTGTCGATCGGCTCCCAGTCGCCCGACATCGCCCAGGGTGTCGACAGCGCGATCGAGCTCCGTGAGGGCGACAGCGAGCACGTGCTCGACGCCCAGGGCGCGGGCGACCAGGGCATGATGTTCGGCTTCGCCTGCTCGGAGACCCCCGAGCTGATGCCGCTGCCGATCGCCCTGGCCCACCGGCTCGCCCGGCGCCTGTCCAAGGCCCGCAAGGACGGCACCATCCCGTACCTTCGCCCGGACGGCAAGACCCAGGTCACCATCGAGTACGACGGCCTCAAGCCGGTACGCCTCAACACGGTGGTCGTCTCGTCGCAGCACGCGGCCGACATCTCGCTCGAGTCGCTGCTCACGCCCGACATCCGCGAGCACGTGATCGGTCCCGAGCTCGAGGGGCTGGGCCTCGACACCGAGGGCTACCGCCTGCTCGTCAACCCGACCGGCCGCTTCGAGATCGGCGGCCCCATGGGCGACGCCGGCCTGACCGGCCGCAAAATCATCGTCGACACGTACGGCGGCTACGCGCGCCACGGCGGCGGCGCCTTCTCGGGCAAGGACCCGTCCAAGGTGGACCGCTCGGCGGCGTACGCGATGCGCTGGGTCGCCAAGAACGTGGTAGCGGCCGGGCTGGCGGAGCGCTGCGAGACCCAGGTGGCGTACGCGATCGGCAAGGCCCACCCGGTGTCCCTGTTCGTCGAGACGTTCGGCACGGAAAATGTGCCGGTGGAGCGGATCGAGAAGGCCATCAACGAGGTCTTCGACCTCCGCCCGGCCGCCATCATCCGCGACCTCGACCTGCTGCGGCCGATCTACCAGCAGACCGCTGCGTACGGGCACTTCGGGCGGGAGATCCCGGAGCTGCTCTGGGAGAGCACTGACCGGGCTCAGGATCTCAAGAGCGCGGCTGCCTGAGGTTTTTGGCCGGCGTTCCCCCATTTTTTGGGGGGCGCCGGCTTTTCCTTTTCTGGGGCGGCTGGGTGGGCTGGGCTTGGTTGCGGTTGACGGTGGAGGGCCGGGGGTGCG
>NZ_BOMI01000214.1 GCF_016862115.1 Paractinoplanes deccanensis | reverse complement strand
AGGTTCCGGACAGAGATCGTCCGGAACCGGGTCTAGCGTGCCAGTCATGACCGAGACTCCGTGGGAACCCCCGATCGCCGGCACCGAGACCGAGCATCTGGTCGGCGCGCTCGACCGGATGCGCTGGACCTTCCGCTACAAGGCCGACGGCCTCGACGCCGACGGCCTGAGCCGGCGCCTGCCGCCGTCCACGCTCACCCTGGGCGGCCTGCTCAAGCACCTGGCGCTGGTCGAGGACTACCAGATCGCCGGCAAGTTCTACGGCGAGCCCCTGCCGGCGCCCTGGGACAGCGCGCCCTGGGACGACAACGCCGACTGGGATTTCGCCTCGGCCGCCGACGACAAACCCGCCGACCTGTACGCCCTCTACGACGCGGCCGTGGCCCGCGGCCGCGCCCGCCTCACCGCGGCCCTGGCCGAAGGCGGCCTCGACCAGCCCTGCCCACGCCCCTGGCCGGACGGCCGGACCCCGACCTTGCGCCGCTTCGTCTACGACCTGCTCGAGGAGTACGCCCGCCACACCGGCCACGCCGACCTGCTGCGCGAGGCGATCGACGGCCGCACCGGCGAGGACCCGCCGGACGGCTGGCGCCCGAGCGCGTGATCGTCCGCATCACGCCGTCCACCCTGGCCGTCCTCGACGAAGCGGCCCGGTGTTTCGGCCGCGAGCCGGCCGGCGCCGCTTTCGTCGAGGCTCCAGGCACGCTCGCCTTCGTGGCCGGCAACGGTCCAGACGTGCAGGGCTGGTGCTGGGGCTACCTGCTGCCCCGCCCCGACGGCGCCACCATGCTCTACCTGCACAACCTGGAGGTGGCGCCCGCCCACCGCCGCCGGGGCGTCGGCCGCGCCCTGCTGCGCGCCTTCATGCGAGCCGGCCGCGACCGCGGCGCCACCACGATGTTCCTGACCACCGGCGAGCACAACACGGCCGCCCGCACCCTCTACGAGTCGGAGGGCGCCGGCCTCGCCGACCAGGGCCCCACGGTCAACTACTGGTTCGTGCTGTGAAAGGCGGGATCCCGGCCGCGAACCGCGACCGGGATCCGTGTTCCGCCAGAACGTCAGTGGGCCATGGCCGGCGGGGCGTCCGGGTCCACGTCGAGCGGCCCCGTGCGGAACAGGACCGCGGCGACGATGCCGGCCAGCAGGAAGAAGCCGGCCGACCACCAGAAGACCGTGTGGTAGCTCTGGAGCGCGGCCTCGGCGGCGAGCGTCGGCGACGGCGCGTGGGAGGACGCGTAGTTGGTGGCGGCGGTGGCGGCGAACGAGCTCAGCAGCGCCGTGCCGATGGAACCGCCGATCTGCTGGACCGTGTTGATCATTGCCGAGGCGACGCCGGCGTCGCGGTGCTCGACGCCGGAGGTGGCGGCGTTCTGGGTGGGCGCGAAGACGAGGCCCAGGCCCAGGCCGACCACGATGAGGCCGGGCAGGACGCCGGAGGCGTACGTGGAGTCGAGGTCCAGCCTGGTCAGCAGCACCATGCCGACCGCCGCGACCAGGGCGCCGAGCGGCACCAGCGGGCGCGGGCCGATCTTCGGGGTGAGGATCGAGCCGGCCGTGGTGGCGGTCAGCATGATCGCGCCGAGCATCGGCAGGAACGCGAGGCCGGTCTCGACCGGCGTGAACGCCAGCACCGCGGTCAGGTAGTACGTCAGGAACAGAAAGATGCCGAACATGCCGGCGCCCGCGATGGCGATCGAGGCGTACGAGCCGCCGCGGTTGCGGTCGAGCACGACGCGCAGCGGCAGCAGCGGGTTGGCGACGCGGCGCTCGACGAGAACGAAGGCGATCAGCACGAGCACACCGACGATGATCGGGCCGAGGGTCCAGCCGGCCGTCCAGCCGTCGGTCTCCGCGTTCGCGAGGCCGTACACCAGGGCGACCAGGCCCACGACGGCCGTGACCGTGCCGACCAGATCGAGCTTGCCGTGCCGGGCGACCGGCTCGTCCTTGAGCTTGAGCGAGGCGCCGACCACGGCCAGCGCCGCGATCACGAGGTTGACGTAGAGGCACCAGCGCCACGATGCGTACTCGGTCAGCACGCCGCCCAGCAGCAGGCCGATACCGCCGCCGGCGCCGGAGATGGCGCCGAAGATGCCGAACGCCTTGCCGCGCTCGGCGGGCTCGGTGAACGTCGTGGACAGCAGCGACAGCGCCGCGGGGGCGAGGGCCGCGCCGAACGCGCCCTGCAGCGCCCGGGCGATGATCAGCAGCTCGAGGTTCTGCGCGGCGCCGCCGAGGGCCGACGCCAGCGCGAAGCCGATCAGGCCGATCAGGAACATCCGCTTGCGCCCGATGAAGTCGGCCAGGCGCCCGCCGAGCAGCAGCAGGCTGCCGAAGGCGAGGGCGTACGCGGTGACGACCCACTGCCGGTCGGCGTCGGAGAAGCCCAGGTCGGCCTGCGCGGTGGGCAGCGCGATGTTCACGATCGTGGCGTCGAGCACCACCATCAGCTGTGCGAGCGCGAGGACCACGAGCGCCCACCAGCGCCCCGTGGTCCTCGTGTCGCGTGTTTCGAGTTGATCAACGGCGGTGGTCATCGAGTGCCTTCCGGAAACGTAAGTTGAGGTTGCCCCTCCACATAACGCAGCGTAGCAACGGAAGTTGAGAAGTTCCCTCCGTTTAGATGTACGCTTGGCCACATGCCAGCCACCGCCTCCCGCCCGCTGCGGCGGGACGCCCAGCGCAACCGGGAGCGCATCGTCGCGGCCGCCCGGGAGGTGTTCGCGACGCGCGGGTTCGCCGCCACGCTGGACGACGTCGCCCATCACGCCGGCGTCGGCGTGGGCACCGTCTACCGCCGCTTCCCCACCAAGGAAGCCCTGGTCGAGGCCATTTTCGCCGACCGCATCGAGGGCGTCGTCGCGGTCGCCGAGCAGTGCCTCGCCGAGCCGAGCGCGTGGGACGGCCTGACCCGGTTCATGGTCTACGCGTGCCACACCCACGCCGAGGACCGCGGGCTGCGCGACGTGATGCTCAGCCTCGGCATGAAGAAGCGCTTCCCCGACTCCGGCGACCGCCTGGAGACCGTGATCACCGAGCTCGTCGCCCGCGCGAAGGACGAGGGCACCCTGCGCACCGACTTCGAGGCCACCGACGTACCCATCATCTTCACCATGGTCAGCGATCTCGCCGGCGCGCCCGCCGGGGCGTACGACCGCTATCTGCGCCTGGTCATCGACGGCCTGCGCGCCTGCCCGCGCAACGCCGATCTCGGCCCCGCCCTCACCCGCGACCAGGTGATCGGCGTGCTCAGCGGCTGTGTGCCGCCGGTCCGGCCCCGATCGTCAGCCGCACAGTGACGGTCTCCCCCACGTCGAGCCTCTCCCGCCTCCGGACATCAGTCTTGATCGGTACGATGTACCGCCCGTCCTTCGGCCACAGCGACGTCGTCCACCCCGTCGCCCCGATCCGCGCCGTCACCGGGATCATCCCCCACCCGTAGCTCACCAGCGACGACGCGGCCTCGATCTCCACACACTGGTCCTCGGGCACGGTGACGAAGTGCCACGGCGCCGGCCCCCGCCAGAACCAGATCTCCCCCGCGAACTCCAAGTCCATCCGCTCACCCTAATGAATCTCCGCCAGCCCCCGTCGCCGGCGACGATGACATCGGGTCAGCAGACGTACGTGATGCAGTGCACCCAGACCCTGCGCACGTTGTCGTTCCACACGGTCGCGCCGAAGCTCCACGAGAGCGCGGTGTGGCCGTACCCGACGGTCCTTCCCCACACCCCGACGCCGTTGCATTGCTGGTAGCCCCGGATCGCCGAGATGTTCGTGCTCCAGTAGCTGTCCAGGTTGAACTCGTACCCGTCGCCGTCGCAGATGCCGTACGCGCCGTACACGTTCAGCGATCTGCCCTTCCAGCCGGCGTCGGAGTAGTAGGTCATCAGCAGCCGGGACGCCGCGGCGGTGCGGAGACCCGCCTTGGCCGCGGCCGCGGACTTGCCCGAGCACGCCATCTCGGGAAAACCGTCGTTCCGCTGCGCCGCGGGCTGCGCGAGCACCGCGCAGAACGCGGGCGGCTCGGCCGGGGCGGCGACGGCCACTCCCCCGGGCGCCAGAGCGGCCATCGCTGCCACGAACGCCACTGTCAGGACCGTACGAATCGATGTTCTGCGCATGTCATCTCCCCGGATTTCTCGATGCGGCGGCGGTTGGCGCCGTACCGATAAATTGAGCCGACGGTGTTGTGGGATTGTTGTGAGTCGATGCCCTCGGGGGTCACGTGATCGAGTTTCGGCTGCTGGGGCCGGTCGAGGCGTGGGTCGGCGACCGGCGTGTGGAGGTGGGCCAGCCGCGGCAGCGCGCCGTGCTGGCCGTGCTCGCGGCCGACGCCGGGCGAGCCGTCGCCACCGACGTGCTGATCGACCGGCTCTGGGGCGAGACACCGCCACCGACGGCGCGGCGGTCGCTGCACGCGCACGTCACCCGGGTGCGGCGAGCCCTGGAGGAGGCCGGCGGCCAGGCGACGCTGGCGCGCCGGTCGGGCGGCTACCTGCTCGACACCGACCCCGGCCGCGTCGACCTGCACCGGATGCGGGATCTGCTCGGGCGCAGCCGCCGCGACGGCTGCTCCACCGGCGAGCGGGTGACCCTGCTCCGCGAGGCGGCCACGCTGTGGCGGGGGGAACCGCTGACCGGGATCGGCGGCCCGTGGGCCGACCGGATGCGCCACAGCTGGCGGCAGGACCACCTCGACCTGATGCTGGCCTGGGCTCGCGCCGAGATCGCGGCGGGCAACCCCGGCGTGGTGTCCGGCCGGCTGTCCGAGCTGGCGGCGGAGAACCCGCTGGCCGAGCCGCTGAGCGCCGAGCTGATCCGCGCGCTGCACCTGGCCGGGCGTCCCACCGAGGCGCTGGAGCGGTACACCGAGATCCGCGAGAGGCTCCGCGAGGAGCTCGGCGTCGACCCGAGCCCCGAGCTCCAGACGCTGCAGCGGACCATCCTGCGGCAGCAGGAGGCCGCATCCGTCGTGCCCGCCCAGCTGCCGGCCGACGTGGCCGGGTTCGCGGGCCGCGGCGATCAGCTGGCGCAGCTCGACGCGCTGCCGCGGGAGACGGGCACGGCGGTGATCGTCGCGATCTCGGGCACGGCCGGGGTCGGCAAGACCACGTTCGCGGTGCACTGGGCGCGCGCCGCCGCGCCCCGCTTCCCCGACGGCCAGCTGTACGTCGACCTTCGCGGTTTCGACCCGCGCGGGAGAGCGCTCGAACCCGGTCAGGCCCTTCGCGGCTTCCTGAACGCGTTGGGCGTACCGCCCGCCCGGGTGCCCTCCACGATCCAGGCGCAGGTGGGGCTCTACCGCAGCCTGCTCGACGGAAAGCGCGTGCTGATCCTGCTCGACAACGCCCGCGACGCCGACCAGGTGCGCGACCTGCTGCCGGTGACCTCGACGGCCCTGGCCCTGGTCACCAGCCGCGATCAGCTCGTGCCCCTGCTGGCCACCCACGGCGCCCACCCGGCCGGTCTCGGCGCGCTGTCTCCCGGCGAGGCCCTCGAGCTGCTCACGCACCGGCTCGGCGAGGAGCGCGTCACCGCCGAGCCGGCCGCCGCGACGGCGATCGTCACCGCCTGCGCCGGACTCCCCCTGGCCCTGGCCATCGCCGCCGCGCGAGCCCGGCACAGCGGATTTCCCCTGACGGCACTCGCCGCCGAGTTGACCGACGCCGGGCAACGTCTCGACGCGCTGGACGCCGGCGACGCGCCGACCCGGCTCGGGACGGTGTTCTCCTGGTCGTACGCGGCGCTGAGCACCTCGGCGGCCCGGCTGTTCCGGCTGCTCGGCACGCATCCCGACCCGGGCGTCTCGGCCGCCGCGGCCGCCAGCTTCGCCGGACGCCCGGTGCCCGAGGTGCGGCGCGACCTCGTCGAGCTGGTACGGGCGAACATGCTCGTCGAGCGGGCGCCCGGCCGGTACACCTTCCACGACCTGCTGCGCGTCTACGCCGCCGAGCTCGCGGCGGCGGAGGAGACCGGCGAGCAGCGGCACACCACGATGTCCCGGCTGCTCGATCACTACGTGCACACCGCCCACGCCGCGACCATGCTGCTCGATCCGGCACAGGGCACGCTCGACCTCGGCAGCCCACGGTCCGGGGTCGTCCTGGACCCGCCGGTGAAGGAGCAGGAAGCCCTGGACTGGTTCGAGGCGGAGCGGCCGGCCCTGCTGGCCGCCGTCCGGCACGCCGCCGAGGGCGGCTTCGAGACCGCGGCGTGGCAGCTGACCGTCACCCTCGTGACGTTCCTCGACTGGCAGGGCTACTGGCACGACCTGGAGACCGCCGCCCGGCTGGCGGTGGCCGCCGCCCGCGACGCGGACGCACCCACGCTTGCCCGCGCCCACCGGCACGTGTCCACCGCGTGCCTGGGCCTGAACCGCTTCGACGACGCCGAGACGGCGCTCCGGAAGGCGCTCGGCGTCAGCGCCCCGGCCGGCGACACGACGGGTCAGGCCTTCGCGTACAACGGCTTGGCGGCCGTGGAGGACCGGAGGGACCGCCCCGGCCACGCCCTCCCGCACGCACGCCGCGCCCTGGAGCTGTTCGAGGCCGCCGGCCACCGGATCGGCCAGGCCGTAGCCCTCAGCTCGGTCGGCTGGTATCAGGCGCTGCTGGGCGAGCTGCCCGGCGCCCTGGTCTCCTGCCGCCGCGCGCTCACCCTGCTGGAGGACCTCGGCGACCGGTACGGTCAGGCGCACGCCTGGGACAGCCTCGGCTACATCCATCACCGGCTCGGCCGGCACCCCGAGGCCGTCGACTGCTACCAGCAGGCGGTCGCCCTCTTCACCGAGCTCGGCGACCGTTACCAGGAGGCCGACACCACCAGCCACCTGGGCGACGCACACCTCGCGGCCGGAGACACGCGAGCTGCCCACGAGGCGTGGCGGCACGCGCTGACCGTCCTCGACGAGCTGGACCATCCGAGCGCGGAGCCCCTGCGAGCGAAGCTGGCGGCGACCTGAGTCAGCCGTCCGCCGGCGAAGCCAGATAATCGTCCAGCTTCTCCGCGAGCATGCGCAGCCGAGCCACCGTCGCGGTCACCTCGCACTCGTTGGGAACGTCCACCGTGGTGCGGCTCGAATCGGAGGACGGCGAGCGTACAGTGCTGCGGCTCATGACGAAGGAGCCGTGGCGCACGTACAGCGAAGAGCTCTTGCATCGTGAGGCCGCGACCCAGAGAAGGCTCGCGGCCACAGCGATCCCGGCGCCACGGAGTCTCGGGGCCGATCCGGCCGGCGACGAGGCCGGCGCGCCGGCCCATCTTATGTCGTGGCTACCCGGGCGGCTACGACTCGATTCCGCGGCGGCCGAGGTGCTGGACGGGCTGGCACGACTGCTGGCCGAGATCCCACTGGGTCGACGAGAGGCCGCGGACTTCCAGTTCGTGGGCGATCCCGGCCAAGCGAACAGTTCCACGATGGACGGCACAGCCACTGTTGTGGGAGCGCGCGTTTCGGCTCCTGGAGCAGCCGGCGCCGACATACCGGGGTACGTTCCTGCATAGGGATATTCATCTCGGAAATGTGCTGTGGCAACACGATCAGATCAGCGGCGTGGTCGACTGGGTCGAGACATCGTGGGGCCCGGCATGGCTCGACGTATCGCACGCGGCGACGTATCTGGCGATGCTGCACGATGCTGACGCCGCCACCCGCTTCATGACCGCTTGTCGCCGACGGTCAGGCGGGCCGATCGACGAGGATCGCTACTGGACCGTCATGGACATCGTCGGCTACTTGCCCACCCCGGCCAAGGTCGCCACACCGTGGCGCGACTGCGGCCTCGACATCAGCGACACACTCGCCCAGCGACGACTCGAGGAGTGGCTCACGCAGGTCCTCGCCTGAGCAGCGAGAGCGCCACCCACCTTCGCGGCATTGGCCTAGCCGGCGAGGGCGTCGCCAAGCTCCGTGCGCCGGTAGAGGACCGTGCGCCCGTCGCGGGCTCGTTCGACCAGGCCGGCCCGGTGCAGCACGGCCAGGTGGTCGCCGACGGCGCCCACCGCCATGCCGTACGCGCGGGCCAGCTGGCTGGTGCCGGCGGGCTCGGCGAGGGTGACGAGGAGCAGCGCGCGTGACCGGCCGATGAGCGCCGACAGGTGGTCCGGGGGCTGGGGTGGGCCGTGTTCGAGCAGGGTGCCGACGCCGCGTGCCGGGTACACGATCGCCTTGGGCCAGGGCGCGTCGGCGTAGACGGCGATGTCGGGCCACACGAACACCGACGGGACGAGCAGCAGCCCCTCGCCGTCGAGCCTAGTCATGCCACCCGAGCGGCCGACTAGATCTATGCCGCCGTCGCGCCAGCGGACCTTCGGGTGCAGCCCGGAGAGGGCGGCCTCCCAGCCCGAGCGGCTCAGCTCGCCGGAGCGGTGCACGATGTCGCGCTCGCAGAGCAGGCGCAGGCGGGGCCAGTCGTCCGCGAGCAGGACCGCCCACGCCTCTTCCAGCTGGACGGCCAGCCGCTCCACCACGTCCGCCGCCGCGAGGACCTCGCGCGCCGCCGGTGTCGCGTCGGGGCGCCGGGCGACATAGAACGCGACTTCTTCTCGTACGGCCTGAATCGGCGCACCACGAAGCGCCAGCAGGTCGTCCTCGATCGTCTGGCCGTGACGCCGCGGCGGCGGCGTGAGGAACGTGGCCCCGGAGCGGGGCAGCCGCAGCGTGAGGATCGCCTGCATCGCGGGCGCGTCGCACAACCGCTCGAAACGCGGCCGCAGCCGTTCGAGCCAGGCGGCCGGCACGCCTTGCCTATGCGGCCCCGCGAGCGCGTGAATAAGTTGATGCAGGTCGAAGGCCGGCGAGGGCGCGAACCGCGTCCGCAACAGGTCCTCGGTGCCGACCAGGAATCGTCTCACCACCCGACCTTACGTCCCTGAGCGAAACACTCGCCGCGCTACGCGGGTGGCCGCAGGCTCATGGCATGACTGTCGTCGACCGCCCGGCCACCTACCGCGAGGTGTTCGCGGAGCCGTCCTTCCGCGCCCTGTTCGTCGCGCGGACCCTCGCGATCGGCGCCACCTCGCTGCAGATCTTCGCGCTCTCCGTGCTGGTCTACGCGGGCACCGGCTCGCCGCTGTTGAGCGCGCTCGCCTTCGCCGCCGGCTTCCTGCCGCAGTTCGCCGGCGGCCTGCTCCTGGGCTCGCTCACCGACCGCCTTCCGCCGCGACGACTCATCACCATCGGGTACGTGGTGGAGGCCGCCCTGGCCGCACTGCTCGGCCTGGCCCACCTCCCGGTCGCCGCAAGCCTGCTGTTGGTGGCGCTGGTCGCCTGCGGCACACCGATCTTCGCGGGCGCGGCCGCCCGTGTCATCGCCGAACGCCTGACCGGCGACGCCTACGTCCTGGGCCGCGCCGTGTCGAACATGTCATCATCGGCCGCCCAGCTGCTCGGCTTGGCCGCTGGCGGCGTCGCGGTCGCCGCGGTCGGAGCCCGCCCGGCCCTGCTCGTGGCCGCGGTTTGCTTCGCCATCGCCGCAGCCGCCGCCCGCTTGGGCCTCCCGGCGCCCACCGCCCCCGAGCCCTCAGCACCGGTCAGCTCGCCAGCACCGACCGACCGCGAGCCCACCGCCCCCGAGCCGGGCGCCCATGCCCGTATTCCGGACCCGGACCATCCGGCGGCGGCCAGAGACGACCTTCCCGCCTCCGCTCGTCCCGAGGGAGCGGTCGATCGACCGGGTACGGTCCGCGACAGCTGGGCGGGCACTATCGCGCTTCTTTCCGACCGGACGATCCGGCGCCTGCTGCTGGTGCAATGGGTACCCTCCGCCCTGGTGGCCGGCGCCGAGGCACTGCTGGTGGCCTACGGCGCGGGGCGCGGCTTCCCGGCGGGCGCGGGCGCGATCCTCATGGGCGCACCGGCCGTCGGCATGCTGCTGGGCAACTTCGTGGTGGGGCGGTTCCTGCGTCCGAGCCTGCGTGAGCGGTACGCCGCAGCGTTCGTGCTCGTGCTCGGCGTGCCGTTGATCGCGCTGCTTGCCGCCCCGCCGCTCCCGATCGTCGTGGCGCTATTGGTGCTGGCGGGCACGGGATACGCCTACGGCTTGGGCGTGCAACGAGCATTCCTGGAGGCCGCGCCACCGGACCGCCGAGGCCAGCTGTTCGCCCTGCACTCGACGGGCCTGATGGCGCTGCAAGGCGTCGGCCCGCTGGTGCTGGGAGTGCTGGCCGAGGCCACGTCGACCACGGTCGCGATTGCCGTGGCCGGGCTCGCGACGGCGGTCATCGCTCCCGCCCTGCGCCGCTCTTCCTGACGCACGCATAGACCGATTCAAGCGCCGACGTTGTGGTGCACGACTATTCACGATGGTCCACAGACGAACCCATCCGTACAGGCGTTATCCACAGGCGAGCCAGCTCGTGCATCGGTCTATTCACCGGCGACCGGCTCATGCAGACGTGCGTTCACCGGGGAACGACCGAGACGCGAAGCCGCTTTGCGAGACGTGACCAAGGCTGTCAGGGCGAGACCCACCTGGGCGGCCGGCACGGCCACGGCGAGCGGAGTGAAACCGCCCGCTGCCGCGTGCATAGCTGTCATCACGATGGCCAGCACGACAAGGTCCCGCCAGGCGGCGCCATCGCTGGGCCGGCGCCACAGATGGACACCGCAGCGGGCGCAGACGATCGACAACAAAAGCAGGCCGGCGGAGAGCACGAGGCCGTGACCCGCATGGTGACCCGCGAGGGCGAGATGCCAGACCGCGCCCAGCACACCGAGCACCGCCGCGGCGCGGGCCGCCCAGGCGGGCGCTCCCGTCATAGCGGGCGCCCGCGAACCCACGGCCCACTTCCCGTCCGTGGCCCCGAACCCACGGCCGGCTCGTCGTCGCGTGCCCGCCAACACAGGCCCCGGTCCGTCATAGTGCGTGGCCACGAACGCACAGCCCACCCCGCCGTCGCGCATGCCCACAGATCCACGGCCCGCGCCGCCATCGTGGGTGGCCATGGACGCACGGCCGGTCCGTCATCGCGGGTGCCCGCCGACCTGCGGCTCGCCCGCAATCGCACGCCCGACGACCGACGGCTCACCTGCAAGGGCATGCCCGACGACCGACAACTCACCTACAACCGCACGCCCGACGACCGACAACTCACCTACAACCGCACGCCCGGCAGCCGCCAGCTCGCCTGCAATCGCGCGCTCGGCGGCCGACGACTCGCCTGCAATCGCGCGCTCGGCGGCCGCTTGTGGGCGGCCGGCGCCGCGGGGCTGGATCATGGGCGACAGTGTGCCACGGCACACATCATTGAGCGAGTGCTCGAAAACGACGGATCCGTGTAACCTGCCTCGATTCGGGAATGCGGGCCTTCCCCGTTGCCCCGACGCGACACATCGAGGAGAGCAGTTCGTTGCCCAAGATCGTCGACCACGACCAGCGCCGCAGTGACATTGTCGAGGCGTTCCTGTCGGTGGTCGCCCGCAAGGGCCTGCCCGCGGCGACGAGCCGCGCCATCGCGGCCGAGCTCGGCGTGGGCACGGGGGCCCTCTGGCATTACTTCGACGGGTTCGACGCGGTGACCGCCGCGGCCTATCAGCGGGTCTTCGAGCGCACGAACGAGCGGATAGCGGGCGCCTCGACGGGCCGCCGAGGGCTGGCGGCACTGGACGCGATGATGCGCGAGATCCTGCCGCTGGAGAAGGAGACCCTCGACGAGGCCCAGGTGGTGGTCGGCTTCTGGGGCCGGCTGGCGGCCAACGACAAGCTCTCCGCCGGCGAGGCCGACGTCAGCGAGCTGTGGGGCGGGCGCCTGCGCACCCACCTGCACGAGGCGGTCGAGGACGGCGACCTGGTCCGCGGCACGCCGGTGGACGGCATCGTCGACCTGCTGCTGTCGCTTGCCATCGGCCAGCAGGTCCACGCGGTGATGGGCACGCCGCTCACCGCCCCCGCCCGCCAGCTGGCCCTGATCGAGCACTGCCTCGCCCCGTGGCGCCCCGCGGCCCGCCGCGAATAGGCGCCGACCAGCCGCCCGCATCTCGCCCCTGGCGGGGCGCCGTGACCAGGTACGCCGCCGCCTCTATCCACACGCCGTCCGGACGCTGCCTTTCGGCGAACGCGGCCTCGATCAGCGAGCGTGCCCGAGCGTTGCCGGCGGCCAGATCGCGGACCAGGGTGCTTTCCATGGCGTACGCCGTCACGTCCGCCACGTCGTCGCCGAGGCGCGCCGGCTCGTGGAGCGCCTGCACGCGTACCCCGTGGTAACCCGCCGATGTCAGCGTCTGCCTGATCCACACCGGATCCGCGAACGGGTCCTCGGCCGGTGGGGCGCCCAGCGCGCGCAGCGGGAGCGCGAAGACCTCGTTGACGAGCGCGTCCTGCCAGCACAGGAAGGCGAGCCGGCCGCCCGTGCGGCGCAGGTTGCGGAACGCGGCTACGGGATCGTCGAAGAACATCACGCCGAAGCTGCTCACCACCACGTCGAACGCGCCCAGCGGGTCCACTTGGGCGTCTCCGCGCACGAAGCGCACATTGCCGGCCTCCGCGCGCCGCGCCTCCCGCAGCAGCGGCTCGGAGATGTCGATCCCCACCACCTCGCGCGCCGTCCGGGCCAACGCGACGCTCGTGTCCCCGCACCCGCAGCCCACGTCGAGGACACGCTCACCGGGCCGCACGGCCGCCGCCCGGTAGAGGTGCGGGAGGAGCCGCTCCCGGACGGCCGCGTGCCGCTCCCGCGAGGCCAGCCACCGGCGCGCGGACTCGCCGTTCCAGCGCTCGGCCTGCCGCTCGTTGACCATGCCACGGCTCCTCAGTGATCGCCCCACCGCCGTCACGGCGCCGACAAAGCCACCCCGATGCCCGCAAAGCCACCCCAGACCCGGCACAGCGCTCGCAAAGCCACCCACACCCAGCACCGCGCTCGCAAAGCCACCCACACCCAGCACGACGCCCGCAAAGCCCCGCCCCACACCCAGCACAACGCCCGCAAAGCCGCCCGAAACCGGCATGTTCGGCGCCGCGACCGGCTCACCGGGCGCATCAGGCAGTTGTACCGCTCAGGTCAGGAGAGCGCCACGCGGTTACGCCCAGCGTCCTTGGCCCGGTAGAGCGCGTGATCCGCACGCGCAAGGATCTGGTCGAGGCTTTCCCCAGCGGCGAGCTGGGCCAGGCCGACGCTGATGGTCACCGGAATGGGGCCGGCGGCGGTGGGAACGGGCGTGTCCGCAACGGCGCGGCGCATGCGCTCGGCGAGGCCGGGGGCGTCGGCGTGGTCGGGCAGGACGACGGCGAACTCCTCGCCCCCGTAGCGGCCGAGCACGTCGGAGACCCGGATGCTGTCGTGGACGCGGCTGGCGACCGCGCGGATGACCTCGTCGCCGACGGCGTGGCCGTACGTGTCGTTGATGGCCTTGAACTTGTCGATGTCGAGCATGGCGGCGGCGAGCGGGTGCGCGGACCGGGTGGCGACGTCGACCAGGGTGCCGGCGAGGGCGTGGAAGTGGCGGCGGTTGTGCTGGCCGGTCAGCTCGTCGGTGGTGGCGAGCTCCTGGACGCGGCTGAACAGCCACGCGTTGTCGTAGGCGGTCATGCCCTGGGTGGCGAGCGCCGAGGCGAGCTGCACGGCGGAGTCGTCGAAGGCCGCGCCGCTCAGCAGCACGACACCGGCCCGGCCGGTGCGGCACTGGAGCGGCACGGCGAGCTCACCGCCCGGCAGGAGCGACGTCTCTGATATGTCCGGTACGCCCAGGGGAGACACGGGGTGGGAGGGCGGCGCCACCGCGATCACCTCGCCTTCGACGATCAGGTGGGAGGCTGTGGCGCCGGTCTGGGTGTGCAGCGTCGTGAAGAGCCGGCGCAACAGCAACCCCGGATCGTGAATGCTGCTCAGCTCCGACAGCGACGCCCGCAACGTCTCCGCGAACGCCTGCTGCCGCCGGGCCGTCTGCACGGCCAGGTGCAGCTGCGCCGAGCGGGCCGTCTCCAGCGACACCGCCAGGTGGCTGCTCACCGCGGTCAGCACGTCGATGTCGTCCGAGGTGAAGACGCCGCGCGCCATGCGGCTGTCCATGTAGATCACGCCGAGCGTGGTGCCCTTGAAGCGGACCGGCACCACCAGGATGCTGCGCAGGCCGTGCTGCACCGCGCTGCGGGAACCGTGCGCGGCGCCCTCGTCCGTGCCGCTCAGCACGAGCGCTTCACCCGACGCCGCGACGCGGCGCACCAGGGTCGAGGCGTACGGGGTCTCGGCGCAGCCCGCGTACGGCACCGGCTCCCCCGCGTCGTCGAGCAGGAAGAACAGCGCCCGTTCCGCGCCCAGGATGCGCAGCAGCTCGTCGAGGGTGACGCGGGCCAGCTCGACCGGGTCGAGGATGTTCGCCGCGGCGGCCGCCACCTGCTGGAGGACGTCCAGCCGGCGACCGCCCGCCCGGTGGTCGACCGCCGTGACCCGGGCCGTGCCTCCGCGCTCCACCCCGAACTCGGCGCGGGCCTGGCGGCGGCGCTGGTCCCAGCCGTACTGCGTGGCCAGGGCCATGGCGTGCCGCGCCTGGCGTTCCGCCTCGTTGTCCTGGCCGAGCGCCCGGAAGGCGCGAGCCCGGAAGCGCGCCACCTCGAAGTGGATCAGCGGCGCGTCGGCCGTGCGGGCCACCCGTTCCGCCTTGTCGCACCAGTCGATCGCGCGGGCGTTGTCGCCCTCGAAGACGGCCAGGGCCGCCTCGCCGATGAGGTAGCCGGACTCGAGGATCGGCGAGTACTTGCGGACGCGGCGCAGGTCGGCGACCGCCGCGCGGGCCGCCGCGAGGCGGGCCGGGCCGGGGTCGAGCCGCATCTGCGCCATCCGGCCGTGCGACTGGAAGGTATAGATGAGCTTGTGCTGCGTCATCAGATCGCGGTCGCGCAGACCGAGAGCCTTGAACTCGCCGATCAGCGCATCGAACGCGGGACCGAACTCGCCCTCCTCGACGGCCGCGCAGGCGGCGGCGACCAGGATGTTGGCGCGCTGCACCGGCGAGTACGAGTCCGTGGCGCGCAGCGCGGCGAGCGCCTTCGCCGCCTCACCCGGCCGGCCCTCCATCGCCGGGATCATCACCCCGAGCATGCTGAACGAGGTGCCGTTGGCCGTCGCCGGGTCGGCCAGCACGGCGAGCCCGCGCTCGTATTCGGCGCGTGCCTCCTGCACATACCCGCGCAGCAGCAGGCGCAGGCCGAGCGTGGCGTGCCCGGGCAGCAGCTGCGCCGGGCCGTACCAGCGGCGGTGCCGGGCGATCGAGGCCATCCAGGCGCTGCCGTCGTCCCGGGCGCCGAACAGCAGCCCGCAGCCGCGCAGCCATTCCACGTACGCGACCAGCGCCGGATCGTGCAGCGCGGACGCCACGCGGGCCGCCCGGTCGAGGCATCGCGCGGCCGTCCCGGGCAGCCCGACCACGTACGCCACGTAGCCCAGCAGCCCGTAGATCCGCACGTACTCCGGGCCGGCGCCGAGCCGGTTCACCGCGTACACGGCCCGCATCGCCAGCATCCCCGCCTCGCGCAGGCGAAGTCCCACCGCCGCGGCGAAACCCCCGGCGTCCAGGACCGCCGCCAGCAGGGCGAGTTCCTCACGCCGGCGGCCCCTCGCGCTTCCATGACCCCAGGGGGTACGCCGGACGAGCGCGCCGGCGGCCGCGATCGCGAGGGTCGGCGCGACCCGGGGCAGCGGCCGGCCCAGCTCCGCGAGCGCCCGCCCGGCCGCCTCCAGCGCCTTGTCGTCGGCCCACACGGTGTGGTGCAGCTCGACCTCGGTGATCAGCAACCGGACCCGGGCGTCCCGGCCGGTCTCGGCCGCCAGCGCCCGGGCGATCGTCGCCCCGCAGTCGGTGAACCGCCCGGCCCGCAGGTAGGCCACCGCGAGCGGGTGCAGGGCCTCGGGCAGGCCGGGCGCCGCGTCCTCCAGGTAGCCGATCGCCTCGTCGGCGGCCAGGTCCTCGAGGGCGCGCAGGCCGGCGGCGAGCGCGCTGGCCCGCCGTCTCGCCTGCGGCACCAGGTCGCCGGCCTCGCGGTGGTGGCGCGCGAGCGCGTACTCGTGCCCGGGGTCGCGCAGCCGCTCGGGCAGGCTCTCGCGTTTGGCGGCCAGCGCGGCGTGCAGCTCCCGCACGGGCAGGCCGGCCAGCAGCGCGTCGCGCAGCAGCGGGTGCATGAAGGCGTACCAGCCACCGCCCTCGGCCTGCACGATGCGCCGCTCGACGGCGTCGGCGACCGCGGCCACCACCCGCTCGGGCTCGCCCGGCAGCGTCTCGGTGCGGAAGCGGGGACCGGCGAGCGCCGCCAGCACCAGCACCTCACGGCCGGCGTCGGGCAGGCCGTCGAGGCGGGAGGCGAGCAGCGCGCGCACGTCGTCGGCGGCCGGCAGCTCGGCGGCGCCGGCCTCGTCGAGGCGCCACACGCCCCACAGCGGGCTGAGCAGACCCGCGTCGATCAGCCGCCAGAGGTACGCGACGACGGCCATCGGCGAACCGCCGGTGCGGTCGGCGACGTGCCGGGTCAGCTCGGCGGTGACCGTGGCGCCGGGCAGCCGGGAGGCGACCAGCTCGTCGACCGCCTCCCTGGCCAGCGGCGAGCAGGTGAGCACGAGGTCCGCCTGCGCGTGCCTGCCGTCCTGGCCGGTGAGCACCACCAGCAGCGGCAGCGACGGCAGCTCGGGCGTGAGCCGGGCGAGCACCTCGCGGGTGCCCGCGTCGAGCCATTCCGCGTCGTCGAGCAGCAGCAGGAGGCCGCCGCTGCGGCGGGCCAGGTCGCCGAGGAACGCCACCACGGCCGCGATGCCGGCCTCCTCGCCGCCGCCGGTGTCGCCGATCAGCTCGGCCAGGCGCGGCGAGAGCCGCGACAGCAGCGCCGCTCCGGAGGCGGCCGCGGCGGCGCGCAACTGGCCCTCGGCGGCGGCGCGCTCCGGCGCGGGCAGCCACCGCAGCGACTGGAGGTAGCCGTCGACGGCCGCCCGGAGCGCGGCGAGCGGCCCGGCCGCGTCGGGCTGGCCGGCGGCGCGCAGCACGGGGAAGCCGGCGGCCGGCACGGTCGCCTCCTCGGCGAGGCGGCTGCGGCCCGACCCGGACGCACCGCGGATCATCACCACGCCGCCGTGCCCGGCGCGGGCGCGTTCCCAGCGGGCGGCGAGGGCCTCGCGCTCGGCGTCGCGGCCGCACAACGGCCAGCGGCCGGCCACGGGCAGCTCGGCCGCCTCCCCGCCGGGGCAGCGGCGCAGGTCGGCGAGGAGCGCGGCGGCGTCCGGGTAGCGGTCGTCGGGGTCCTTGGCGAGCAGCCGGGAGACCACGGCGGCGAGCTCGGGCGGGACGCCGTCGGTGGCGGCCAGGTCGGGCACCGGGGCGACCAGGTGCATCCGCAGCAGCTCGCCGACGTCGCCCGCCTCGAACGGCAGCCGCCCGGTGAGGCATTCGAAGAGCACCACGCCGAGCGAGTAGAGGTCGGAGCGGCCGTCGACCGGGCGCTTGAGCATGCCGGACTGCTCCGGGGAGGCGTACAGGAACGTGCCGACCGCGCGGTCCTCGCCCTCCTCCCCCTCGGGGCCGAGCAGCGCCAGGCCGAAGTCGATCAGGCGGGCGGGACGGCCGGGGACCAGGATGATGTTGCCGGGCTTCACGTCGCGGTGCACCAGGCCGACCCGGTGCGCGGCGGCGAGACCGCGGGCGAGCTGGGCGGCGATCTCCACGGCGCGCTCGGGGCCGAGCGGGCCGGCGGCGAGCTGGTCGGCGAGCGGGCCACCGGGGATGTACTCGAGCACCAGGGCGGGCACGCCGTCGAGCAGGCCGACGGCGTGCACCCGGGTCACGGCGGCGTCGTCGACGCAGGCCAGCAGCGCGGCCTCGCGCCGGAACCCGGCGATCATGTCGGGCGCGGCCTTGGCGGGACGCTTGAGGGCGTACGGCTGCCCCTGCCTGACCGCCCGGTGGACGGTGGTGGAAGCGCCTCGGCCGAGCTCGTCACCGACCTCGAGGCCGGACAGCTCCACCGCGGTGTACCTCACCAATGACCCATCGGCCCCGACCGGCGCGACTTGACGAAAACGGCGCGCTCAGGCGGCGACGGCTCCTGCCGAACGGGCCTTTGTGACGTTCGTACGCCGTTTGCGCTTGCGGAGCAGGCTCGCCGCCTGTTTCACCCTGGTGATGGTGTTGCTCGGCGTGGTGGTGGTGATCGGTGTGGTCGCGCTGCACGAGCAGTCCGAGTCGGCCGAGAAGATGCGCACGCTCCAGCGCCTGATGCATCAGGTGGACGAGCAGAAGTTCTACAACGGCGACATCTCCGGCTGGCAGATCGCGTATGCCTGGGACGTCTACCGGCTCGGCTACGCCACCGCGGTCAAGCCGACCACGGACAACCGCGCGGGCTTCCTGGCCGACAAGGAGAAGATCACCGAGCTGGTGGCGTCCATGTCGACCGGCGCGATGACCAGCGGCGAGAAGGAGATCTACGACCAGATCACCGAGCAGTGGAGCCAGTACTGGGAGGCCGACGACAAGATCGTGGCCGCGTTCGCCAAGAACGACGTCGCGGGCGGCAACGCGATCATCCTCGGTCCCGGCTACGAGATCTACTTCAAGATCGTCGAGCTGACCGACAGCCTGGTCCAATCGGTGACGGCGCGGGCCGAGGCGACGGCGACCGACGCGCAGAGCGACGCGGCCGCGGCCCGCACGACGATGCTCATCGGCTTCGCCCTCGCGGTGGTCGCGGCGGTGCTGCTGGTGCTCATGGTCACCCGCAGCGTGGTCAACCCGCTGTCGCAGGTGGTGGTCGCGCTGCGCGGTCTCGCCGGCGGCGATCTTTCGGTGCGGGTGGGCGACAGCTCCGGCGACGAGGTCGGCGACATGGCGCGCGCGACGGACGCGGCGGCCGAGGGGCTGCGGCAGACGGTGACCGGCATCGGCCAGGACGCCCGCGAGCTGGCGGCCGCGGCGGACACGCTCTACCGGGTCAGCGGGCAGATCGACGGGGCGGTGCAGAGCGCGTACGAGCAGGCCGACATGGTCGCGGGCACGGCCGGCGGGGTGAGCGGCAACGTGCAGACGGTAGCGGCCGGCGCCGAGGAGATGGGCGCGTCGATCTCCGAGATCTCCCGCAACGCGGCGGACGCGGCCGGTGTGGCCTCGTCGGCGGTGACGGCGGCCCGCGACACCAGCGCCACCATCAACCGTCTCGGCGAGTCGTCGGCCGAGATCGGCAGCGTGATCGGCACGATCCAGGCGATCGCGGCGCAGACCAACCTGCTGGCCCTGAACGCGACGATCGAGGCGGCCCGCGCCGGCGAGCTGGGCAAGGGCTTCGCGGTGGTGGCCTCGGAGGTCAAGGACCTGGCGCAGGAGACCGCCCGCGCGACCGAGGAGATCTCGCAGCGGATCACGGCGATCCAGGCGGACACCGGCGAGGCGGTCGCCGCGATCGACGGCATCAGCCAGATCATCCAGCAGATCAGCGACTACCAGACCACCATCGCGTCGGCGGTCGAGGAGCAGAGCGCCACGACGGCCGAGATGAACCGCGGGGTCAGCGAGGCGGCCGAGGGCGCGACCGACATCGCCCGCGGCATCGACGGTGTCGCCCGCAGCACCGCGACCAGCCGCGAGGCCGTCGGCGAGGCCACGCAGGCGGCCGGCGCGGTCAACACCCTGGCGGAGCGCCTGCGGACGGCGGTGGACCGCTTCACCGTCTGACCGGAGGCCGGGCGTACGGTTGCGGTCGTGCTTGATCTTCTGCTGTTCGCCGGCATCCCGCTCGCCGTGGTGGCCCTGGTCTTCGCGCTGGTCTTCCTGACAACGCCGAAGCCGAGCAAGGAGCCCATCACCAAGCCGGTCCAGGACGACCCGGCGTAATCCGCCCGTTCGGGCCGTTCGGCCAATGCCTATCACGCAGATAGGATTGATATGCTCCTCGGATTCCCGACCCGAGCGAGGCACCGTGACGACCCTGACGGAGCAGACCGCCGAGCTGCTCATCGCCGCCCACGCCTTCGATCCGGCCACCCCCGGCTTCGTCGGCGCCACCCTCGACCTTCCCGTCACGGCGGCCCCCGCCCAGCGGGTGCCACTGCGCCACGGCTTCCTCGACCCCCGATCCCCCCACCTCGCCACCGTCAGCGGCCCACCCTCCCCGGGCCTCGCGGCGAGCCTCGCGCGCATGAGAGACGACCTGGCAGCGGCGCAGACCCACTGCTCACAGTCCCCCTGCTCACCGCGCGCCGGCGCGGGCGGTGTCCGGGTCGCGCTGGAGGCGGGTCTCGACGCGGCCGGGCCGCTCGGGCTGGCGGGGCGGTGGACCCTGGCGCACACGCTCGCGCCCGTCCTGGCCGCGGCCTTCGCCAACTCGCCGCTGCTCGGCGGCGAGCCCAGCGGGTGGCGCAGCGTCCGCCAGGCACGACACCGAGAGCTGCCGGTGCTGCCCGCCGCCGCCGATCCTCGGCGGGCCTGGGCGTCCTTTGTGCTGGACGCGGCGGGGCGGGACGGGCGGACCTTCCGCGAGCGGGCGCGCTCCGGCGAGCGCCCCCGGCTGGCCGATCTGGCCGAGCACGTGGACGCGCTGCGGCCACCGGTCGCCGCGCGCGGGCATCTGGAGATCGACGTCGCGGACCGGCAGCCCGGCGACGGCTGGCAGGTCGTCGTGGCGGTCACCAGCGTGCTGCTCGACGACCCGCGCGCCGCCGCGGCCGCAGCCGGGATCACCGCTCCGCTCGCGGCCGAGCCGGGGCTCTGGGAGCGCGCCGCGCGCGACGCCCTCACCGACCCCGTGCTGGCGACCGCCGCGCGCGAGTGCTTCGTCACCGCCTACGGCGCCCTGGGCCGGCGCGGCGAGAGCCGCGAGCTGCGGGACGCCGTCGCCGAGTTCACCGAGCGTTACGTGATGCGCGGCCGCTGCCCGGCCGACGACGTGCTCGACCGGGCCGCGGCCCGCAACTAGCTAGCCGGCCCGGCAAGGGGGCAGGCGGCCCCGGGCAGCCGGACCGGCGGGAGCTCAGGCGCCCACGTAGTCGGCCAGGTGCTGGCCGGTCAGGGTGGAGCGGGCCTTCACCAGCTCCTCCGGCGTGCCCTCGAAGACGATCCGGCCGCCGTCGTGGCCGGCGCCGGGGCCCAGGTCGATGATCCAGTCGGCGTGGGCCATGACGGCCTGGTGGTGCTCGACGACGATCACCGACTTGCCGGAGTCGACCAGGCGGTCCAGCAGGCCCAGCAGCTGCTCGACGTCGGCCAGGTGCAGGCCCGTGGTCGGCTCGTCGAGGATGTAGACGTCGCCCTTCTCGCCCATGTGCGTGGCGAGCTTGAGACGCTGCCGCTCGCCGCCGGAGAGCGTGGTGAGCGGCTGGCCCAGGCTCAGGTAGCCGAGGCCGACGTCCACCAGGCGTTCGAGGATCTTGTGGGCCGCCGGGATCTTCGCGTCGCCCTCGCGGAAGAACTCCTCGGCCTCCTTCACCGACATCGCGAGCACCTCGCTGATGTCGCGGCCGCCGAGCTTGTAGTCGAGCACCGACGCCTCGAACCGCTTGCCCTCGCACACCTCGCAGGGCGTGGCGACCGTGTCCATCACGCCCAGGTCGGTGTAGACGACGCCGTTGCCCTTGCAGTTGGGGCAGGCGCCCTCGGAGTTGGCGCTGAACAGGGCCGGCTTGACGCCGTTGGCCTTGGCGAACGCCTTGCGGATCGGCTCGAGCAGACCCGTGTAGGTGGCCGGGTTGCTCCGCCGGGAGCCACGGATCGCGCTCTGGTCGATCGTGACGACACCCTCGCGCGGCGACACCGAGCCGTGGATCAGCGAGCTCTTGCCCGAGCCGGCCACGCCGGTGACGACCACGAGCACGCCGAGCGGGATGTCCACGTCGACGTTCTGCAGGTTGTGCAGCGCCGCACCCCGTACGGCCAAGGAGTCCTGGGAATTGCGCACCGACTCCTTGAGCGACGCCCGATCGTCGAGGTGCCGGCCCGTGAGGGTGCCCGACTTGCGCAGGCCGGCGACCGTACCCTCGAAGACGATCTCGCCGCCCGCCGAGCCGGCGCCGGGACCGAGGTCGACGACGTGGTCGGCGATGACGATCGCCTCGGGCTTGTGCTCGACCACGAGCACGGTGTTGCCCTTGTCGCGCAGCTGGAGCAGCAGCTCGTTCATGCGCTGGATGTCGTGCGGGTGCAGGCCGATCGTCGGCTCGTCGAAGACGTACGTGACGTCGGTGAGGCTGGAGCCGAGGTGGCGGATCATCTTGGTGCGCTGGGCCTCGCCGCCGGAGAGCGTGCCCGAGGGCCGCTCGAGCGACAGGTAGCCCAGGCCGATGCCGACGAACGAGTCGAGCGTGTGGCTCAGCTTGTCGAGCAGCGGCGCGACCGACGGCTCGTCGAGGCCGCGCACCCACTCGGCGAGGTCGCTGATCTGCATCGCGCAGGCGTCGGCGATGCTGATGCCTTTGATCTTCGAGGAGCGGGCCGCCTCGCTGAGCCGGGTGCCGCCACACTCGGGGCAGGCGGTGAAGGTGGCCGCCCGCTCGACGAAGGCGCGGATGTGCGGCTGGAGCGCGTCGATGTCCTTGGACAGGAACGACTTCTGGATCGAGGGGATGAGGCCCGCGTACGTGAGGTTGATGCCGTCGATCTTGACTTTGGTCGGCTCGCGGTGGAGGAGGTCGGCGAGCTCCTTCTTGGTGTACTTCTTGATCGGCTTGTCCGGGTCGAAGTAGCCGACGCCGCGGAAGATTCGGCCGTACCAGCCCTCCATCGTGTAGCCGGGGATCGTGATCGCGCCCTCGTTGAGCGACTTGTTCTCGTCGTAGAGGGCGGTGAGGTCGATGTCGTTGATCGAGCCGCGGCCCTCGCAGCGCGGGCACATGCCGCCGGTGATGCTGAAGGTGCGCCGCTCCTTGACGGTCTGGCCGCCCTTTTCGAAGGTGACGGCCCCGCCGCCGGAGATGGAGGCGACGTTGAACGAGAACGCCTGTGGCGAGCCGACGTAGGGCTTACCGAGGCGGCTGAACAGGATGCGCAACATGGCGTTGGCGTCGGTGGCCGTGCCGACCGTGGAGCGGGGGTCGGCGCCCAGCCGTTCCTGATCGACGATGATCGCCGTGGTCAGGCCGTCGAGCACGTCCACGTCGGGACGGGCCTGCGACGGCATGAAGGCCTGCAGGAAGGCGCTGTACGTCTCGTTGATCAACCGGCGGGACTCGGCCGCGATCGTGCCGAACACCAGCGAGCTCTTGCCCGAGCCGGAGACGCCGGTGAACACCGTCAGGCGGCGTTTCGGCAGCTCGACGCTGACGTCCTTGAGGTTGTTGGCACGCGCGCCGTGCACACGGATCAGGTCATGACTGTCCGCGGCGTGCTTCGCGGGGCTCATCTCGTCTCCAACTCCATGGCGGTCACGGTAGTGGCGGCCGGGGGCTCCGCGCTTCTCGATTACTGATCAGGTGCGTTCACCGGTGATGTAGCCGGCGAGGCTGCTGCGCTCGGCCTCGAGCTCGTCGATGCGGAACTTCACGACGTCGCCGATGCTGACCACGCCGTGCAGGGCACCGTCCTCGATCACCGGTACGTGGCGGAAGCGCCGCTCGGTCATCAACCGCTCGACGTCCTCCACGAGGGCCGTTCGGGTGACCGAGCGTACCTGTGCGGTCGCGATCGACGCCACCGGCTCCGTGAGCACGGCGGCCCCGCGAGCGGCAAGTGCCCGCACCACGTCGCGCTCACTGACGATGCCCTCGACGGAGCCGCCCTCGCGCGACACGACGGCCGCGCCGATCTTGTGTTCGGCGAGGACGGTGAGGAGCTCCGTCACGTCCGCGTCGGGTGACACCGTCACCACGCGATCGCCCTTGACTCGGAGAATGTCGCTGATACGCATCGTCGCCTCCCAGGTCCACGTGTCACGCCGGGCCTGCGCCGCGGCGGTCGACCGGACCCTCGCCACGGTGCGGGGCATACGCCTAGATGCCGTTATTCACGACGTGATGTCAAGAGTCCTCAGGAGATCTCCTTCTCCCGAAAGATCCGCTCCGCCGCCGCGTCCCACGCCGCGACGAGATCGACGGTCGCCGGTTCCCGGAGCCACTGCATCTGCAGGCCGTCCATCAGCGCGACGACCTGCCGCGCAAGCGCCTGATCCCCCTCTACGAGATCAGCAAAGGCGGCCACGGTACGCCGCTCGCGCCGCCGGAAGTACTCGTGCGCCGGATGCCCGGGCGCCAGCGACTCCGCCTCCAGCACCGCGAACAGCCGCACGATCTCCGGTTGCCGCACGTTGCGCCGCACGATCGCCGCGCAGAGCTCCCGCAGCCGTCCCGCAGCGCCGTTCGGCTCCCCCGCGCCGGGCCCGCCGGCCCCCTCTCCCCGCGGCCCCGCATTTGCCTTTGCGGCCGGCCCACCCACCTCCTTGCCCGGGTCCTCACTTGCCTTTGCCGCCGGCCCGCCCACCTCCTCGCCCGGGCCCTCACTTGCCTTCGCGGCCGGCCCGCCGGCCAGCCCGCTCATCCCCTCCGTGCCCGCTATCTCGGACATATCCGATTTATCGCGTTCCTCCAGGACGGCGACGAGCAGGCCCTCCTTCGTGCCCACGTGATGCAGCAGTCCCGGCACGGTCAGCCCGCACCCGTCCGCCACGTCCTGCATCGACAGGCCCCAGAAGCCGTGCTCGGCGATGAGCCGCGTGGTGACCTCGATGATCTGCCGGCGGCGCTCGGCCGCCGGCAGCCGCGCCCGGTCCCGCCGGTATGGCTGCTCCATGTCTCTCCCTTGTCCTCCCAAGATCCTACGACTACCTTCTACCTAGTAGGTACTCAGTAACCCTCGCCCCGTCCCCCTTCTTGGGAGACTTGTCCGGGTAGAAGCCACCGAAGGGACAATCGTGGAACTCACCGATCAGGCCGCCATCACCAGCGGCAGCGCCTTCTGGACGTCCACGGCGGCCGGCGGAGTCCCGCAGATCACGCTCACCGACGGTCCCCACGGCGTGCGCATGCAGAGCTCGGACGAGGACATGCTCACCGGCCGCCCCGCCACCTGCTTCCCGCCCGCCGTCACCTCAGGCTCGACCTGGGACCCGCAGCTGCTGCGCCGCATGGGCGAGGCCCTCGGCGACGAGTGCCGCGCGATGGGCGTACAGGTGCTGCTCGGTCCTGGCATCAACATCAAGCGCACTCCCCTCGGCGGGCGCAACTTCGAGTACTTCTCCGAGGACCCGCTGATCAGCGGCGTGATGGCCACCGAGTGGGTGCTCGGCCTGCAGAGCCGCGGCGTCGGCGCCTCGCTGAAGCACTTCGCGGTGAACAGCCAGGAGACCAACCGCATGACGATCAGCGCCGACGTCGACGAGCGCACGCTGCGCGAGATCTACCTGCGCGCCTTCCAGCGGGTGGTGACTCGCTCGCAGCCGTGGACGGTGATGTGCTCCTACAACCGCATCAACGGCGTGCACGCCTCGCAGAACAGGTGGCTGCTCACCGACGTGCTGCGCGGCGAGTGGGGTTTCGAGGGCCTGGTCGTCTCCGACTGGGGCGCCGTCGTCGACCGGGTGGCCGCCGTGCACGCCGGCCTCGATCTCACGATGCCCGGCCCCGACGAGGCGGGCGACGCCGCGCTCGTCACCGCCGTGCGCGATGGCTCGCTCGACCCCGCCGACCTCACCACCTCGGCCGACCGGGTGGCCGCGCTGGTGGCCAGGTCGACGCTGGAGACCACCGAGGGGTACGACGCCGCGGCGCACCACGCGCTGGCCCGCGAGATCGCCGCCCGGGGCATCGTGCTGCTCAAGAACGACGGCGCCGTCCTTCCGCTCACCTCCGGCCAGTCGATCGCCGTGCTCGGCGAATACGCGCGCACCCCCCGCTACCAGGGCGGCGGCAGCTCCCAGATCACCCCGACCCGTCTCGACGACGCGCTCACCGAGATCACCGCGTCCACGTCCGCCGCGGTCACTTTCGCCCAGGGGTACGCCGCCGACGACAACGCGGTCGACGAGGCGCTGCTCGCCGAGGCCGTCACGGCGGCGTCGAACGCGGACGTGGCGCTGGTCTTCGTCGGCTCCAAGCAGGAGACCGAGGGCGCCGACCGCGACGGCCTCGACCTGCCGGCCGCACATCTCGCTCTGGTCGAACGGGTGGCAGCCGCCAACAACCGCACGATCGTCATCCTGTCGAACGGCGCGGTCGTGCGCACCAGCCCCTGGGACGCCGCGGTGCCCGGCCTCGTCGAGGCGTGGCTGCTCGGCCAGGCCGGCGGCGGCGCGGTCGCGGATGTGCTGTTCGGCCGGGTCAACCCGTCGGGCCGCCTCACCGAGACGATCCCGCTCAAGCTGGCCGACCACCCGTCGTTCTTCGACTTCCCCGGCGAGGCCGGCCACGTCCGCTACGGCGAGGGCCTGCACGTGGGCTACCGCGGTTTCGACGCCCGCGAGCAGGAGGTGTCCTATCCGTTCGGCTTCGGCCTGTCCTACACCTCTTTCGAGTACGGCATGCCGACCGCATCGGTCACCGACAAGGGCGTCGAGATCACCGTCGACGTGACGAACACCGGCGACCGCGACGGCCGCGAGGTGGTGCAGGTCTACATGGAGGTCATCGGCTCCCGGGTCCGCCGAGCCCCCCGCGAGCTGAAGGCCTTCGCCAACGTCCCGATCGCGGCCGGCGCCACCGAGACGGTCACCCTGCAAATCCCCCGCGAGGACCTGGCCTACTGGGACGAGCGCCTGTCCCGCTGGATCGTCGAGGGCGGCGAATACCACTTCGTCGTCGGAGCCTCGTCCCGCGACCTGCGCGGCGCCGTCCTGGCCACCATCTCCGAGGACGAGGGCGCCCGCTGGCCCTTGACCGCCGACTCCACCATCGCCGAGTGGTTCGCCGACCCACGCGGCGCCGAGCTTTTGACGAAGGCCTTCGCCGACGCCGCCTCCGCCGGTGGCATCACCGCCCAGGCCACCGACCCCGGCATGCTCCAGCTGCTGGGCGGCCTCCCCCTCAACCGCATGGGCATGTTCCCCGGCAGCCCCTTCTCCCAGGAGCACGTCGACGCCCTGGTCGAGGCCGCCAACAACTAGCCCCGAGCCGGCGCGGCACCGCACCGCCCAGCCCGGGCCGCCCCGGCACGGCTAGACCTGGCTCCGCACCGCGATCCGACCCGGTGCGGGCATGCTCGGTGCCGGCGTGCTCGGTGCGGCTACGGGCCGTGCCGGGCGTCGCGGACCATGCGGATCTCACGCACGCCGTCGTCGCCCTGGGCCGTGCCGTCGGGCACAAAGCCGTGCTTGCGATAGAACGCCTGCGCGCGCGGATTGGGGTCGGCCACCCACAGCGCCACCGCCTCACCGGGCTCGACGACAGCTTCGAGAAGTGCCCGCCCCGCACCCGTACCGTGTTCAGCGGCATGCACATAGAGCACGTACAACTGCCACGCCCAGGCCGGCTCCGCATCCAGGGGCGGCCCCGACATGGCAATGCCGATCATCTCCCCGTCCCGCTCGGCCACGGCAACGCGATTGTCCCGATACCGTTCGTCCGTCAACGCCACAGTCCAGAACCGCTCCCTGGCAGTGACGAGCCCAGGATCATCGAGGACCTCGTCGCGCATGCGCCCCCGATAGGTCTCCCGCCAGCAGCGGACATTGACGCGCGCCATCCGCGCGGCGTCCTCGGCCCGAGCGACACGCACCTTGAATCCGGCCCCCATGCCCGGATCGTAGGCCCCGCCCCGGCCTTCTTCTCTGTTCAGGCCCGT
>NZ_BOMI01000213.1 GCF_016862115.1 Paractinoplanes deccanensis | reverse complement strand
TCTTTAAGGAACGCTTGCTCTGCGTCATGAACTGCTGCCACATCATTGCTCGTATATCTCGGCACAAGCAGTACCGAGATGAAGAGGGGCCGTGCATGTATCGACGCGGAGTCGGCAGCCGGACGCGCAAGCTGGTGATGGGAGGTGCCGCCGCAGCGCTGCTCGGCTCGGCGCTCGCGGTCGGCACGGGGATGAGCCAGGCCGCCGAACAGGGCAGCGCCGGAGCCGGCTCCGGTAACATCAACGCTTTGGTGCCGGCGCTGGGTTTCAGTCCGGGCAATCCGAACGCGACGGCCGACCGCGTGGGCCCTACCGGGGTAAATGTTCCCGGTCGCTGCCCGCCTGCTCAAGCCCAAGTGAACGCGCAGGTAGCGCTCAAGAATGCGAGCTTTCCGAGCGGAACGGACCTTGAAAGCCGCATCCAACGTTTCGAAAAGACCCTGTCGGCGATCCAGGACTTGAAATGCCCGGCATCTTCCACGACTTTGCTGGTCCGCTTGAATTCGTTGACCGCGCTGCGTGGAAACGCGAATCGCGATAACATCCTGCGTGGTCTGGGTTTGAACGAAACGCCAGCGGATAGGGCCGCCGCCACAGGATCCGGTGACGCGGCCGCGAGCGGAGCGACGGGGAACGCCGGAGCCGGCTCCGGTAACATCAACGCTTTGGTGCCGGCGCTGGGTTTCAGTCCGGGCAATCCGAACGCGACGGCCGACCGTGTGGGCC
>NZ_BOMI01000212.1 GCF_016862115.1 Paractinoplanes deccanensis | reverse complement strand
GACTTTGCTGGTCCGCTTGAATTCGTTGACCGCGCTGCGCGGAAACGCGAATCGCGATAACATCCTGCGTGGTCTGGGTTTGAACGAAACGCCAGCGGACAGGGCCGCGGGGAATGCGGCGCCGCAAAACGCGCCAGCGAAATAAGCGGCTCGCGGAGCGGCGCCGCGGACAGCGGCAACCTGATCCTTCGCGGATCCTGATTCACCGCACGGAATCGCCTCGCCGGAGGCCCTCGCACCACGATGGGTCTCCGGCGCGTCCGTGTGTGGGCCATGCGCGCGGTGATCTTCGGCTACTTCGGCACGCTGACCGACCCTGGCGCTGAGGAGTATCGCGAGCCCCTCGCGCACCGCACTGGCGAGCTGCTCGGCGGCTGCCGGCCTCGGGTCTGGGAGGCGCTGGCCGGGAGCTTCGGCGAGCGCACCATCGGGGTCCACGGCGGGGGACGGAGAGCACGCCGAGGGCGATGGCGCTTTCCTGCGGAGCGAACCCGTCATCCGCCTAGCTCCCCGTCGCGCTCGGGCATCACCGGAGCGGTCATGCCCGCCTCCGCAAGCCGCAGCATCACGCGCTCGGCATCCTGGCGGAACTCCGGCGGCCGGGGTTCCGGATCGGCCTGCTGAGCGACTGCGGTGCCGAGTTGGAGAGCAAGTTTGAGGGGACCCGTCTCGGTGAAGCCGCAGGTAGGGTCGTTGTGATGGGAGAAGCTGGAGGTGGCTGGCAGCGACACCTTTACTCGGCCGAGTATACTTTCCAGCGACCTGGAAAAACGTTTGTTAGCACGTCGCTGGGCCTCCTAAATGCTGTGGGTGAAGGGGTTGCAGGTTCAAATCCTGTTACGCCGACAGACTTTCCAGCCGCCGATGAGAACGCGAGTCCTCGGCTTTTTCTATGGACGCACATCGTTCGAGCAGTACTGTTTAGTGGATCTTGTGGTCGCGGGCGTGGTCACGGGCCACGGCTCGCCGTGGCCGCATTCAAGCCGTTAGCGGACATGACCATTCTTGGCCGTGACCTCCATGTCCGTTAGTTCGCTTTTGCACTCACCGCGCTTGGCCACTTCGCAGGTGCGACGGAGGACGGCTGCTGCCAGCGCGTGTCCGCTGATCCGCTCGTGCGAGGGGCCGCGGGTCTACGCCTTGCCGCGAGTGGTCCATTCCGATGGCTTCGGTCTACGGTGGGGGTCGACATTGGACTCGGCTGTCGTCTGCCCGGGCGACGTCCTTGGAGGAAGAGTGCTTACCGCTCGATCCGCGTCAGTACTCCTGCGGGGGTAGGACGCAGTGCTTCTCACCTACGTTGACGAGTCCTTTACTGATGACTGGTACACGATGGCGGCTCTGCTGCTCGACGGGCCGGCCGCGGCGGCGCTGACCGCGCAGTTTGATCAAGTTGCCGCGGACGCCGTACGTGCCTATGGCCTGCCCGCGGGTCCCGAAGTCGAATTGCACGGGCATGAGATCTTCCACGCAGCGAAGTCGTGGAAGGGCGTCCCACCTCGGGCGCGAATCGGCGTCTTCGACGACGTCGTGGAGGCGGTGGCGGCGCAGCCGGTTCGTATCATTGCTCGCGGCATGGACGTGATCGGCCAGAAAGCTCGGTACGCAGTCCCTGAGGCTCCGCACTCCGTGGTGTTGAAGCATCTCTTGGAACGGGTCGATGAATGCGCCACTGCGTTTGACGACTATGCGCTCGTGATCGCAGACGAGGTGGATGGTCAGGCGAAGCACCGTGCCGACTTCTTCACGTACAGGGAAGCCGGCACGAGTGGTTACCGAAACCGGCGGCTCACCCGTATCGTCGATACGTTGCATTTCGCGCCCAGCCAGGCAAGCAGACTCGTCCAGGCGGTCGACGTGGTGGCCTTCCTCTACCGCCGAACGTTCACGCACCAGGAAACCGACGCACGCGCGCGAAGGGCCAAGATCGGCATGTGGAAACGGCTGAAGCCGCGAGTGGTGCACCAGCTCTGCTGGTTTCCCGCGGTGAACGGGCAACAGCAGTCCTGGGGCCGTGACTTAGCGTAGATGCACGAAGGGCCCGCATTGGCTAGCGGGCCCTAAGGCAGTGCGGGCGGCCCGTAGGCCTTCCGCACCTCGACTGTAGCAGCGTCAGTCCTGCGGCGGCCATGGTCGCCTGGCGTGCCAGTCCCGACCAGGCGGAAGAGCTGAGTGGGGGTTACCCCCGACCTCATGGCGCGGATGCCTCTCCAACCGCCCGTCACTACTGGGCTCCGAAACCAAGTCCGATTGGCTCCGGCCGAGGGCAAGCTCCCCTGAGTGCCCGCTTGGCTGATCAGCTAAGTGTCTGGTTCGCCAAGGCCGATCGGGTCAGAGCACGCCAACGAACGTACATCTCTCATGGCGACGGCGACTTGCTGGTAGGACACGGGAACTCTCAGCAGGCAGGCGGCTATGCTGCTGCGGCCGGAGCGGTAGGTTCGGGGACAAACCAGGCCGGCGGGTAGGAGGCGAACGGTGGTAGCGGACGGGCAGGACCGGTGGATCGAGGTCTCGCCGTCACAGTTTCCGCACGAGGCCGAGGGCCTGGCGCTAATCCGAGCGATCATGCCGGACGAGACGCCGTTTCGCGCCTGGTCGAACTTCGAGTTCCGCGACTCGCGCGGCCGGTGGCATGAGGTCGACCTCCTTCTACTCGGCCGCAAGCAGCTGCACCTCATCGAGCTCAAGTACTACTCCGGCACACTTCGAGGCGACGATCAGCGCTGGGCTCGTGACGGCCGACGGCCGGAGGACTCGCCGCTCAAGCTGGCTCGGCGTAAAGCGCAGTACTTCGCCAGCAAGTTGAGGGAGGAGCTGCGGCTCTGGGCACAAGAGCAGAGTGTGCAGATTGCCGATGACCGCGACGTCGTTCCATTCGTACAGGAAGCGGTGTTTCTCCATCACCCCGACCTGAGGTGCCTGCTCAGCCCGTCGAGCACCATCAACCTGTACGGTCTCGACAATCGGGTCGCGGAAAGCCACCTCACCGGAATCTCCGAGCTTGTCCTCGAACCCGCGGGACGGCGGGCGATCGGCCCGAACCAGGAGCACATCCTGGTCAAGCTGCTGGAACGCATCGGCCTAGTGCAGCGACGCGAACGCGAAGCCGGCTCGTGGGTCATCAAGGACCAGGCCATCGACTCCGACGAGGGCTGGCAGGACTGGCTCGCCTACCACCGAGTGGTCCAGCAGGACCAGGCCCGCATCCGGTTCCGCGTGCTGTCGCCGACGGCGAGTCAGCAGGAGCGCGGCGCGGCCCGGCAGATCGCCGAACACGAGTTCCGCGTCATGTCTCGGCTGCAGCACGACGGGCTGCTGCGCCCGCGGGACCTGGTCGAGTCCGAGCTCGGCATCGGACTGGTCTACCCGTACGACCAGCAGTGGCAGCGGCTCGACCTGTGGCTGGCCGGTCAGGAGCAAGGCGTTTCGCTGGCCACGCAACTGTCGATGATCCGGCAGATCGGCGAGGCTTTGCAGTACGCCCACAACAACCGGGTCGTCCACCGTGGCCTGATCCCCCCGGCGGTCTGGGTGCGCCCGGTTCCCGGCACGCACAGCGACGTAAAGGTTCGGGTCGGTGACTGGCAGAGTTCCGGCAGCGTCCAGAGCGCTTCGGCGTCGAGCGGCACCGTCGAGGGCGTGACCTCGCTGGTCGGTGTCGCCCTAGCCGATCAAGGATCCGGCGCGGCCGAGGTGTTCGGCGCGCCGGAGGGCACCTGGAGCGCGGGCGCCGATCGCGTACGGCTGGATGTCTTCGGCCTGGGTGCCCTCACCTTTTACCTGTTGACCGGGCGGTCGCCGGCATCGAGCCGAGGAGCCCTGAAACAGCGGCTGCGCGAACAGCAGGGCCTCGACCTGGCCATCGAGTTGCCGCAGGTCCCGTCGACGCTGCGGTCGCTGGTGCTCAAGGCGACCGATCCGGCGCCCAGCCGGCGGACGGCCGACGTCACCACCTTCCTGTCCCAGCTCGCCGCGGCCGAACGTGACGCGACGATCGCGAGCGACGAGACCGACCCGCTCGAAGCCACCGCGCCCGGCACCGTCTTCGACGGGCGGTTCAAGCTGATCCGACGTCTCGGACAAGGCTCGACCGCGGTGGGTCTGCTCGTGCAGGACCTGCTCGCCGACGGCGAGACGGAGTGCGTACTCAAGGTCGCCCTCAACGATTCCGCCGCTGCCCGACTCGACGACGAGGTGGAGGCGCTGCGGCGGCTCGACGCTCCCCGCATCGTCAAGGTTCTTCCACCGGGACGGCTCGTCGTCGGGGGACGGCAGGCGCTGCTGCTCGAGAGCGCCGGCCCGGAGACTCTGACCGCAGCGCTGCGAGCACGCTCGCGGCTGTCGATCGACCTTCTGGACCGTTACGGCACCGACCTGCTCGACAGCCTCGTCGCCCTGGACAAAGCCGGAATCGATCACCGCGACATCAAGCCTTCCAACCTGGGCGTACGGGAGAGCCGCGGCGACCGTACGAAGCACCTGATCCTGTTCGACTTCTCTCTGACGCGCGCCGCAGCCTCCGCCACCCACGCCGGCACGCCGCCGTACCTCGACCCGTTCCTCACCGGCACGCGAGACCGGTACGACTCGGCCGCCGAACGGTACGCCGCCGCAGTCGTCCTGTTCGAGATGGCGACCGGCAGCGTGCCGGTCTACGGCGACGGCCAGGGCGATCCGGGAAGCATTCCCGACGAGGCGACCATCACGCCGGAGATGTTCGACCCTTCGCTGGCCGACGGCCTCGTCGCCTTCTTCCGCAAGGCGCTGGCCAGCGACGCCGGGGCGCGGCACCACACCGCCGAGGGCATGCGGACCGCCTGGCTGACGATCTTTGCGCAGGACGCCACGACGGAGCCGGATGAGACGTACGACCAGCTGGCGGCGCAGGCGACGCTGACCACGCCGTTGCGTTCGTCCGGCCTGACCGGCCGAGCGCTGTCGGCGCTGGAGCCGTACGCCGTCGAAACCGTCGGCGAGCTGCTGACCGTCGATCCGGTTCGACTGTCCCGCTTACAGGGTGTCAAGAACTCCACCCGCCTGCAGATCACCTCGCGTATCAAGGAGTGGAAAGCCAGGCTCGGCTCGGACGTCCGCCCGACGGTACGGACCGGTCCCACGCTGACTCCCGGGGCAGCCGCAGACCTCCTGCTGAGTGTCGTCGCCACACCGCGCTCGCCGTCCCGCGGCGGCGTCGTCCGCCTCGTCTTCGGAATCGACACGAAGCTCGACGCCTTTGCGACCCACGCCCAGCTGGGCGCGAACCTCGACGAGCCGGTGCAGCAAGCCCGCATCACGCAGGTTCTTGCGGCCCTGCAGGAACGATGGGCCGGCGACCAGGAAGCGCGTGCCCTGCTCGACCGGCTGGCCGCAGCGGTCTCCGCCCGCCTGACCGAGCTCGGCTCCGTCGCCACCGTCGCCGAACTGACCCGTACGGTCCTGGAAACGCTCGCGCCCGACAGCCACCCAGACGAACGCCTGGCCCGTGGCCTGCTCCGCTTCGCGCTCGAGCGCCGCAAAGCCATGAATAAGGCCGACGGGTCCCAGTCGGCTGTCTGGCTTCGCCGGCGCGGCGGCGTTGTCACGCTGCTGGCCGAGGATCAGACGTGGTGCGACGTCGCCGAGTCGCTGGCCGCCGAGGCCGACCGCCTGGTCAGCGCAACCGGCGACCCGGCGAACGGGGTCATCCCGGCTCAGCGGGTGCGGGCCCGGCTCGATGCCGCCGTCCCCATCGAAGAGGGTTGGCCGGCCGCGCTGCGCGAACCGCTGCGCCGCGTCACCCTGGCCGCGGCCGCCTCCACCCATGCAGCCGCGTCCGGCGCCGGCGACCTGCACCACCGCGACCTCACGACGGTCGCGGCGCTGGCCCAGACGTTCGCGGACTTCGGCGGTCAGCAGCTCACCCCGGACGAGATCCGCGAGCGCGTACGAGTTCGTTTCCCTGCCGTGTCGAGCCTTCCGCAGCGACCAGCCCTCGACAGCTTGGTCAACGACGCGGGTCTCGGCCTCACGTTCGACGACCGGCTACGCGTCTACCGGGCGTTACAGACCGGTGCGGCCACCACCGGGCTTGAATCCCGCTCGTCCACCAGCCTCGCCGCGACCACCTCCCCGGTGGGCGCCACGGGCGCGTTGGGTGCCCGGCTGGAGACGTCGATCGGAAGCCGGTCGTTCCTGGCCCTCGGTGTCCGAGCCGACCGTCAAGGCCGCCTGCTGGATGCCGTGGAAGCCCACTTCGGAGGGACGGTGGTCGACCTGACCGGCGCACTGCTAGACGCGCTGCGCTCGGCGGCGGCCGCGGCCAACATGCCATGGGACCTTGTACGGGCGGCCGATGCGGAACGGGAGTCGAGCCGTCCCCGCCGCGGCTTGGAGGAGCTGGTACGCCGGTCGTGGCCCGAGGTCGAGGCCACCGTCGAACGGGCGCTCGCCGCCGGCCGGGAGGACGCGCCGGTGCTGCTCACCGATGCTTCACCTCTGGCCCGGTACGACAACATGGCGCTGCTCACCCGCTGGACCGACCTGGCCGCCCCGCGCAGGCGTGCGGTGTGGCTGCTGGTGCCGCAGCTCAACGGCAACCACGGCCCGGTGGTCGACGGTCGACCGGTTCCGCTCGCCGCACCCAACCAGTTCGTCAACCTCGACAACGAGTGGATCGACAGTACGGCTGCCCTCAGCGCAGCTACCGAGAAGGAGCAGTAGGCAATGGCGGTCTCGACGGGGTTGACGGCAGCGCTCAAGAAGGTGGTCCTCGACCTGGAGGACGACCTCCGCGAACGCGTCGCCTCGCAGCCGGACGTGGCGAAGGCGTGGGACATCGAGTGGAAGCGCGCGGTAAGCCGCGAGCGGACGGCCATGTCCTGGCAGGAGTGGCGCGACGACCGCGTGACGCAGGCGGCGGTCGCGTGGGTGCTGACCACGGTCTTCGTACGCTTCTGCGAGGACAACCGCCTGCTCAAGCCGGTGTGGATCGCCGGACCGGCCGACCGCCGGCAGGAGGCGCTGGACGCGGAGCTCGCCTACTTCCGCGCCCACCCCGAGGACACCGATCGGGAATGGGTTCTCCAAGCAGTCGAGTATCTGCGAAACACGAAGGCGACCCAGGACCTGGTCGAATCGCACTCGCCGCTGTGGACGGTGTCGCCATCGGGTCAGGCGGCCAAGAAGCTGGTTGCCTTCTGGCGCGAGCGCACCGCAGACGGCGACCTCGTCTGGGACCTCGCCGATCCCGACCTGTCTACCCGCTTCCTTGGTGACCTTTACCAAGACCTTTCCGAGTATGCCAAGAAGACGTTCGCGCTGCTGCAGACGCCCGAGTTCGTCGAGGAGTTCATCCTCGACCAGACGATGGAGCCGGCACTCGCCGAGCGGCCGCTCGAAGGCTTCAAGCTCATCGACCCCACCTGCGGATCGGGCCACTTCCTGCTGGGTGCCTTCCGGCGGCTCAACGATCGCTGGGCCGCGCACGCGCCAGGTATGGAGGTCCAGGCGCGGGTACAAGAGACACTGAATGCCATCCATGGCGTCGACCTGAACCCGTTCGCCGTCGCCATCGCCCGCTTCCGTCTCATGCTCGCCGCGCTCCAGGCGGTCGACCTGCGATCTCTGGAGCAGGCTCCCGCATTCCAGTTCCACGTCGCGGCAGGTGACTCGTTGCTGCACGGGCGGACGCAGCTAGCGCTGGAATTGCCTGGCGTGGAGGACTACGACGCAGGTCTCAGCGGGTTCGCCTACTCGTCCGAGGATCTTGCAGCACTGCGTTCGATCCTGGAGCCGGGCAGGTACGACGTCGTGGTGGGTAACCCGCCATACATCACCGTCAAAGACAAAAAGCTGAACGCAGCCTACCGCGAGCTCTACCCGACGTGCAAGGGAACCTATGCCTTGACGGTCCCGTTCATGGAACGGTTCTTCCAGTTGGCAAGGGCGGGAGTCGGTGACCGTCCAGCCGGCTGGACAGGTCAGATTACGTCGAACTCCTTCATGAAACGCGAGTTCGGTTCCCGGCTGATTGAGGAATTTCTCAGCCGCCAGGATATGCGGCTGGTGGTCGACACCTCCGGCGCATTCATTCCAGGTCACGGGACGCCAACGCTCGTTCTGGTCGGTAGGCGGCAGGCTCCAGCTACCGACACGATCAAGGCCGTGCTGGGAATTCGTGGCGAGCCGGGTCAGCCGGAGGTTCCAGCGGATGGTCTTGTCTGGCAAGAGATTGTGTCGAACATCGGTAAGTCGGAATTCGATGGGGACTTCGTATCCATTGCGGGCTTGAAGCGCAAAGTATTTGCGAGGCATCCGTGGAGCTTGAGTGGCGGTGCTGCTGCAGGTTTGTCGGCTCAAATCGAGAACTCCTCACAGGCAAGTCTAGCCGCGAAGGTTGAGACGATCGGTCGCACGACTCACACCGGAAACGATGAGGCATTTTTCGTACCCGTCGAATCGGCAAGGGTTCTGCGGTTGGGACCCGATGTGGTTCCGGTTGTCCTCGGAGAGGAGGTTCGCGATTATGGCTTAACGCCTGCGAATGTCACGATTCTTCCTAATGATCAGGCCGGAAGTCCCAAACACCTGAGTTCTGCGGCGATGAGGCACCTTTGGCGCACTAGACGTTCGCTCGAGACTCAGCTCGATTTTGGTCTGACCAAGGTGGAGCGTGGTCTACGCTGGTTCGACCACTCCATGTTCTTCCCGCAGCGGTTTCAGCGGCCTCTTTCCATTGCCTTTGCTTTTGTGGCTACGCATAATCACTTTGTGTTGGATCGGGGTGGGAAGGTCTTCAACCGGTCGGCGCCGGTGATCAAGTTGCCGGAGGGGGCTACGGAGGACGATCACCTCGCGCTGCTCGGAGTGCTGAACTCCTCAACGGCCTGCTTCTGGCTCAAGCAGAACTGTCACAGTAAGGGCAGTCAATCTGGCACTGGCGGATTCATGCATGACGCCTGGGAAGAGTTCTATGAGTTTACGGGAACGACTCTGAAAGACTTCCCGCTTCCGGATAAGTTGCCAAATTCAAGGTCGCGGGTGCTTGACGATTGTGCTCGGAATCTCGCCGCCACATTTGATTCGACCATGGGCGCAGCCTCGGAACCTCCTTCTGAAACGAATGCTCAGGCTCTACGAGAAGCCATCACGGCGATGGAGGCTCGGCTGGCCGCTGAGCAGGAGGAATTGGACTGGGAAGTATATCGCTCGTTCGGGATTATCGAGGAAGATCTGAGCTTCGCGGAGGAAGCTCCGGGACTGCGGCTGGGCGAGCGGGCCTTCGAGATTGCACTTGCTCGCAAGGTTGCGTCGGGTACGGAGTCGACACAGTGGTTTGCCCGGCATGGGTCGATTCCGATCACGGAAATCCCAGCGCACTGGCCACAACAGTATCGTGAACTGGTGCAGCGACGGCTTGATCTGATCGAGTCGAACAAGTTCATCAACCTGCTGGAGCGTCCGGAGTACAAGCGCCGGTGGGCATCCGAGCCGTGGGAGAAGCGGGTTGAGAAGGCGTTGCGGGCGTGGCTGCTCGATCGTCTCGAGGCGCGCTCGTACTGGTTCGATGCGCAGGGGCGGCCGACCGCACGCTCTGTTGCTCAGCTTGCTGATGTCGTGACCCGCGACGCCGACGTTGTGTCCGTGCTTCAACTCTGGGATGGCCGTAAGGATCGGTCGGTTACGCAACAGCTCTCCGCGCTGCTCGAGACGGAGAGTGTGCCCTTCCTGGCTGCATACCGGCTGAAGGACTCGGGTCTTCGTAAGCGTGAGGCGTGGGAGCACACCTGGGAGCTGCAACGCCGCGAGGACAAAGGCGAAAAGGTCGGCGAGATTCCGGTGCCGCCGAAGTACACGACCGCGGACTTCCGGAAGCAGTCCTGGTGGCAGCATCGGGGCAAGCTCGACGTACCCAAGGAGCGGTTCATTCTCTATCCGGATGCCGGGCGGGAGACCGACCCGACTCAGTTGCTGGGATGGGCCGGCTGGGATCACGCGCAGCAGGCACTCGCGCTGAACGTAGTCATCGCCGAGCGCGAGGCCGAAGGCTGGACCGACGATAGGCTTGTGCCGCTGGTTGCCGGGCTCGCGGAGCTTCAGCCCTGGGTTCGGCAGTGGCACGACGAAACCGACGACACCTATCAGCTCAACCTGGCGGACTACCTGGACGAGCAGTTGCGCAGCCGTGCTCATCAGGTGGGAATGACGCCCGAACAGCTTGGTGCCTGGAGGCCGCCGGCGGCTGGGCGCGGGCGGCGGCCGAAGGGGTGACCGTCATGTTGACGCAGTTTGAGGAGAAGGCGTGAGTACCCCGCTTCGCGACGTCATCCGCATCGACGAGCGTGCGGGCGCCGAGGATTACGTTCTGCGCCTGACCGATTCGGTGGGGCACAGCGCGGTTCAGCGCACGCTCGACGAGTACGTCGTCACCGATGCGCTGGTCGAGGCGTTCGACGCAGCCATGGGCCTGGTAGCCGAGGGCATCACCTCCGGGACGAGCCGTGGTTCGTTCCTGACCGGCTCGTTCGGATCCGGTAAGTCGCACTTCATGGCTGTGCTCCACGCTCTCCTCCAGCATGAGCCCGCGGCCCGGGACAAACCTGAGCTGCACTCGGTGGTGGCGCGGCATGACCCCGTGCTTGCCGATCGGAAGATCCTGCCGCTCGCGTTCCACATGCTTGGTGCGCGGACCATGGAGGAGGCGCTCTTTCAGGGGTACATCCGTCAGGTCGCCGAACGTCATCCGGGCGCGCCGCTTCCCGCCGTACACAAATCTGATGCTCTTCTCGACGACGCCGAGCGCTACCGGGAGCAGCTCGGTGACCAGCAGTTCTTCGCCGGCCTCAACGGCGATTCCCAGGGCGGCGGCGCGGCCGACCCGTGGGCGGCGGTGCTGGGTGCGGGGGAGTGGGATGCTCTCCGGTTCGCCGAGGCGCGGGCGGCATCGGCGGCGAGTCCGAGTCGGCAGAAGTTGGTATCGGCGCTCGTCGACACGTACTTCCGGTCGTACACGCAGCAGGCTGAGTACGTCGACCTGGACACCGGCCTGGCGGCGATCTCGACGCATGCCAAGAGTCTCGGGTACGACGCTGTAGTTCTGTTCCTCGACGAGCTGGTGCTGTGGCTTGCGTTCTCGGTGCAAGACCGCGAGTTTTTCCGCCGCGAGTCGCAGAAGCTCACCAAGCTGGTCGAGTCCTCGATCGGTGGGCGGCCCATTCCGCTGATCTCCTTCGTGGCCCGGCAGATGGATCTGCGCCGCTGGTTCGCGGACTCCGGGGCGAGCGGCGCCGAGCAGGACGCGTTGGACCGTGCCTTCCGGCACCAAGAGGGCCGGTTCGGCGTCATCCCGCTCGGCGACGACAACCTCCCGTACGTGGCGAATCGTCGTCTGCTGCAGCCGAAGGACGTGGCGGCGGCCGCAGTGCTGGAGGCTGCGTTCGGTGCGATCGACCGGCGGCCGGCCGTCTGGGACGTGCTGCTCGACGGGGTGAACACCGACGAGCGGCACCGCGGATCGGATGAGAAAGCGTTCCGGCTGACCTACCCGTTCTCGCCGGCGTTGGTGTCGACGCTGCGCAGCCTGGCCAGTGTCATGCAGCGGGAACGGACCGCGCTCAAGGTCATGCAGCAGATGCTGGTCGACCGTCGGGACACCCTGACCATCGACCAGATCATTCCGGTCGGTGATTCTTTCGATCTGATCGTGCAGGGGCAGACCGGCCAAGCGCTGGATGCCGAGGCGGCCGCCCTCTTCCGTTCGGCCAACAAGCTCTACACGGACAAGCTGCGGCCGTTGCTGCTCGGCATGCATGGCATCGACGAGCGGACGTTGCGGGAGGAGCCGGAAAAAAGTCCCCCGGGATTCCGTACGGATGATCGGTTGGCCAAGACCCTTCTGCTGTCGGCCGTCGCGCCGAAGGTGCCGGCTCTGATGGCGTTGACCGCGGCCCGGCTGGCGTCGCTGAATCACGGGTCGATCGTGTCGCCGCTGCCGGGCGGCGAAGCGCAGGTGGTGTTGTCCAAGGTGCGCACGTGGGCCCGGGACATCCCGGAGATTCACCTGGACGGCGACGACCGGAACCCGACGATCCGGGTGCAGCTGTCCGACGTCGACTACGAGTCGATCGTGGAGCGGGCCAAGGCGGAGGACAACGAGGGCCGACGACGTGAGCTGCTGAAGGACCTGGTCAGCGAGAGCCTCGGGGTCACGCTGGCGTCGCAGGACCTGCAGGGCGCCTACCCGTACGACTTCATCTGGCGCGGCTCGAAGCGCAAGGTCGATGTGCTCTTCGGCAACGTCCGCGATCGCAGCTGGCTGTCCGACGACCACTTCCGGGCGGCCCCGGACACGTGGCGCATCGTCGTCGACCACCCGTTCGACGACCCGGGTCACTCCACGGCCGAGGATCTGCAGCGGCTGGACGAGATGGTGGCCCGGGGCGTGCAGGAGCGCACGGTCGTGTGGTTGCCGCGATTCCTGTCTGAGGAAAAGATCCGCGAGCTGCGTCGGCTGGTCATCCTCAACTGGCTGCTCGACGGCAGCACCGAGCGCTGGCAGGGTCACGCCGACCACCTCAACGAGGCCGATCGTGCCCTGGCCCGGTCGATCCTGGAATCGCAGCGCAACACGCTGCGGCGCAGCCTCGAGGACGCCGTTCAACAGGCGTACGGCGCTGCTTCGCCGCGCCCGGGTGTCCTGCTGGAGGACGCGTCGCACGAGCGGACGCTGTTCTCGTTCGAGCGTCGTTTTGCCCCGGCCAATCCGGTCGGAGCCACCCTCGGTCAGGCTTTCGGGAACCTGCTCGATCAGGCGTTCAAAGCGATCTACCCCGCGCATCCGGTGTTCGAGCCGGGCGACGTCGAGGTCAGGGTACGCGACCTCAAGGCCGTCGCTCGCTACGTCGCGCTGACGGTCGCGGACAGCGAGAAGCGGGTGGAGCTCGAGGCCGACGCGGCGGTGGTGCGAAGGATCGCGGAGCCGCTCGGCGTCGGCAAGGCCACCGAGATGCACTACCTGCTGGGCGACGACCGGTTCACTCCGTGGGGCCAAGAGATCGAGCGCGCGCTCGGGCGCCGGGCGCTCGAGGAGGGCAAACCGGCCGACGGGCCGGTGACCGTGGCGGAACTGCGACGCTGGATCCGGGACGTCTCGCCCGCCCACGGCCTGCGCGACGAAGTGGCCGACCTGGTGATCATCGCCTGGGCGGCGCTGCGCCAGCGGGCATGGTTCCAGCAGGGGACCGCCCTGCCGGTCGTGCCGGAACCGGGTTCATTAAGCCCGGTGATGGAGCTGCGTACACAGGAACTCCCCTCCGCCGATGAATGGGAAGCGGCGCGAACCGTGGCCGGCGCGATGCTCGGCGTCACGGCCGCGACCTACCTGACCGCGCCCGCCGTGGCCGACTTCGTCGCTCAGGTCACCACCAAGGCGTCGGAACTGTCCAGGGCGGCGCCGGGCCTGGTCGCCGCGGTCGAGACCGCGTACCGCCGCTTGGAGATCGCCGACGGCAACCGGCTGCGGACCGCGAAGGCCAGTTCCGCATTGATCCAGCAACTGCGTCACCTCGACGGCCTCAAGCTGGTCCAGGCGCTGGCCAAGGCGAGCCTGGGGGATGCCACACCGGTCGCCGCGGGCAAGTCGCTGGCCTCGGCCGAGACGGTGGAGCGGGCGCTCACCGGCTTCCACTGGGACCGGCTGGAACCGCTGCGTGATGCGATGAAGGGTGAAGGAAGCCGCGCGACGGAGGCCGCCGCCATCGTCAACGAGTTGTGCTCGGCCCTGGAGCAGAACGAGCTGCCCGTCCCCATCACGCGAGCACTGGCCGCCTGCGAGAACGGGATTTTCACGTGGCTGGCCGCTGGCGCTCCGCCGGCTCCTACTCCATTGCCCCCGGCCCCGAAGCCGAAGCCCGGCATCAAGGAAGGGCACGCCAACCGGCCGCGAGGCGCCGAGAACAGCGGCGTCATCAAGCAGCTGAGCGCGTTTTTGGAGGAGAACCCCGACGCCGTCGTCGAGGTGACGTGGAGAGCGCTGCCGTGACCGTCGCCATGGCCGCAACGCAGGTGAGCACCTCGATGGTGCTCGCCATCGTGGACGAGGCCCGCGCCAAGAACTACCGCACCGGTGTCATTGGCATCCGTGGCATCCCCGACCGGGCGATCACCGCAGACCTGCCGCACCAGGGCCAGACGGTGCGGATCCGGGCCGCCGAGTCGGCGTTGGCCGCCCGGGAGTTGCTCGGAGACCACCGCGACGGTGACTGGCTCGTCATCGTCACCGATCGCGACGACGAGGACCTGGGCGCGGGTGTCCTCGCCCACTTCGTCTGGCAGCGGTTGCGCAGCCCGGACCCGTGGGAGGCGGTGCGGACCCGGTTCGCCGCTACCGGGATCGATCCGGCGTTGACCAGTCGTCCGAACAACCGCGAGCTGGCCACCGCCCTGGTCGCGGCCACTCCGGTGGCGGGATGGCCGGCCGCTCCGGCCGGGGTGCTGACCCGACATCACGCGCTCGGCGCCGTCGCCGCCATCCATCTCGGCTTCGATACGGACACCACCGACGTCCTCGGCGTCCTGCGCTGGTCGATCGCAGCTCAGAGCGTTGCCGCACTCGGCACTCTTCGCAGAAGCGTCGGTGACCTTCTTGCGGATACGACACTCGACTGGATTGCTCAGCGCGCGGGGTCCGCCGCCGGCCCGATCCGGGCGTTGCTCTCTCGGGGCGAACTATCCGATGTCGTACCGCTCGGTCTCGTCCTGCGGCTTCTGACCGCGGATGGATATGACGCGGCGACGGCACACCAGGCGCAACTTGCTCTCGTTCGCCTCGAACCGCGGTGGGGTGACTTCAAGCCTTCGCCTGTCGCGCTGGCCGCGCTCGGACAAGCAGCCGATTCCCTGCTGTCCGACCTGGTCCACGATCGGCGCGCCGACGACGATGTCGCGCGCTGCCTCGACCGGGCCGATGCGATCCTCACCAAGCTGCAGGCCGAACCGCTGGCCCGCTACTCCGAACTGCTGACCGGCGGCTTGCGGGCCCGTCTTGCAGCCCTTGCCGATGCTCTCCGGCGGGCAGTGTCTCCATCCGGACGGGTCGACAATCCAGAAGTGGTCGAGAGTGCGTGGGCGGCCGTCCGGTCCCATCGACTCGGCGCAACAACGCCGCTGCGGGTTCCCTTCGAGGCCGCGGTACGACTCGTCCGCTGGCTCTCCGACGCGAACGCGCTCGATGCCGGCCCGCTCGCCGTGCACGCGCGTGACTACCTCGACAACGCGGCATGGGCCGACGCAGCGATCAACGACGCGTTCGGTGGCATCGATGATCCCAGCCTGTCGACTGCCCTGCATGCCGTCGTCACGGCGGCTCAAACCCGTCGACGCGCGCAGGAACGGCACTTCGCACAGGCGCTGGCCTCGGCACCCGCACCTTCCGGTCGCGGGTTGCCATCCGCTGGGGGCATCCTCTGGTACCTGGAGCAGGTGCTGCCCGGCGCGGTCATGCCGCTCGCCCGCAAGGTTCCGGTGCTTCTGCTCGTCCTCGACGGCATGAGTGCCGCGGTTGCCACCGAGATCCTCGCCGACGCGACAGCGCGACTCGGCTGGCTTGAGGCGGTCCTGCCCGGAGCGGACAAGTTCCGCAGGGCGGGAGCGCTCGCCGTACTTCCATCGGTTACCGAGGTGAGCCGCGCGTCCCTACTCTCGGGCCGCCTCACAAGCGGGCAGCAGCCCGAGGAACGGCAGGGATACGCCGAGATCACCGCCAAGGTCGGGAAGATCTCTGCGCGGCTATTCCACAAGAAGGCCGTCGACACCACCGTGGCCGGCTGGTCAGTCAGCCCCGACGTGGGCGGTGCCATCGACGACCGCGACCTTTCACTGGTGACTGTCGTCCTCAACACGATCGACGATGCCCTCGAGCGCAGCGACCCGGCGGGCACGGTGTGGACCGCCGACGCCGTGAAACATCTCGAACCGCTGCTCGCCCGGGCTGCCGCTGCCGGGCGGACTGTCGTAGTGACCTCCGACCACGGTCACGTCGTCGAGCGACGGCAAGGCACGCAACGTCCGTACCCCCAGATTTCGAGTGCCCGCTCGCGTTCGGCCACCGCTCCCGTCGGGGACGACGAGGTCGAGGTCAGCGGCCCACGCGTGCTCACTGACGACCATCAAGCAGTCCTCGCCGTCGACGAAACCCTCCGGTACGGGCCGCTCAAGGCCGGCTATCACGGGGGAGCGAGCGCCGCCGAGGTAGTGGTCCCCATCGCCGTTCTCGTGCCAGACGAAGCCAGCAACCCGGCCGAGCTGGCGCTGTTGCCACCGCAGGAACCCACTTGGTGGCTAACGGCTGCCGCTAGCGCACCACCGGCGATGCCAACGGCGGGCCCGAAGCCCACAACGGCCAAGAGCCGTACCGACCGCCAGACGGGCCCCACGTTGTTCGACCTGAGCCCGGCGGTCACCGAGCAACCTGCCGTTACGGTCGGCCGCGCCGTCGTGACCAGCCCCGTGTACAAGGCGCAGCGCAAGATCACCGGCCGGCTCATCGTCACCGACGATCAGATCGTCGGCATCGTCGACGCGCTGGCGAACGCACCGGCCAACCGGCTGGCGCCCACCCCTGCGGCCCAAGCACTCGGCGTCGCCCAGACCAGGCTCCGGGGCGCCCTCACGCAAGCTCAGCAACTGCTCAACGTCGAGGGATACGCCGTACTGTCGGCCGAACCGGCCACCGGCACGGTGACACTCGACCTCAAACTGCTGACCGAGCAGTTCGAGGTGCATCCATGACGCCCGACGTCTCCCACCGGCGCCGCCGCGAGGTGATCAGCGCGCTGCGCCGCGGTACCGTACCCGAAAGCGGTCTCGATCTGCTCGCGGTCGGCCTCGATCGGTTTTCCCCCGCGATCGACGAAGAGCTCGACGCGGTCGCTTCCGGTGGCGCCGTGTTCAAAGCGGTGCGCGGCGAGTACGGCGCCGGAAAGACCTTCTTCACCCGGCATCTGGCCGAGCGGGCACTGCGTGCCGGGTTTGCCGCCGCGGAAGTGCAGATCTCCGAGACCCAGACGCCGCTGCACCGGCTCGAGACCGTATACCGGCGCGTGACGGAGTCCCTTCGGACCGCCTCGATGCCGCCGAGCGCGTTCCGGGGCGTTCTCGACTCATGGCTGTTCACTCTGGAATCCGACGCGCTCGACGCTGATCCGAACGCGGAGGCCGATGTCGGCGCGGCGGTGGATCGGCTCCTCGAACAGCGGCTTGCCCACGTCAGCAAACACTCGCCATTGTTTGCGCTCGCCTTGCGTGGCTACCGGGCCGCCTTGAGTTCGGGTGATGCCGCCGTCGCGGATGGCCTGGCTGCCTGGATGGCGGGGCAACCGCAGGTGGCGGCCTCGGCAAAGCGAGCCGCCGGCATTCGCGGGGAACTCGACCACTTCGGCGGCATGGCCTTCCTGCAAGGGCTGCTTACAGTCCTGCGCGACGCCGGTCACCCGGGCCTGGTGCTCGTGCTGGACGAGGTCGAGACCCTGCAACGCGTACGTGGTGACGTCCGTGACAAGGCCCTGAACGCGCTGCGGCAGCTGATCGACGAGGTGAACTCGGGCCGGTTCCCCGGGCTCTACCTCGTCATCACCGGCACGCCCGCGTTCTACGACGGACAGCAGGGCGTGCAGCGTCTGGCCCCGTTGGCGCAACGGCTCGCCGTCGACTTCGGCACCGATCCGAGGTTCGACAACCCCCGAGCCGTGCAGATCCGCCTTCCCGGGTTCACCCTCGAATCGCTAATCCAGTTGGGCACACGCGTCCGCGACCTTTACGCGGTCGGCTCCTCCGCGCCCGCCCGCGTCCAAGCAACGGTGGATGATGCGTACCTCGACCAGTTGGCTCGCGCTGTCGCGGGCGGCCTTGGTGGGAAAGTCGGCATCGTGCCTCGGCTGTACCTCAAGAAGCTCGTAGGCGATGTTCTGGACCGGGTCGATCAATTCCCCGATTTTGACCCGCGCCAGCACTACGCGCCGACCATGTCGGCAGCTGAGATGACCGACGTGGAACGCAACGCCGCAAGCGCCGACGACATCGCCCTCGACCTTTGAGCACCACCGATCTGCTGCACCCGGTGGTGCTGCACCACATCGTCAACACGCTGCAATGGCCGGGTCTGCGGCCCTTGCAGGAGGCTGCGGTGCAACCGCTGCTGGCGGGTAACGACGCCCTCCTGCTCGCTCCGACCGCCGGAGGCAAGACCGAAGCTGCCGCCTTTCCACTTCTGTCGAGGATGGCGGCCGAAGGTTGGTCCGGCACGTCGGTGCTGTACCTCTGTCCGCTCAAGGCATTGTTGAACAATCTGCTGCCGCGATTGGAGCGCTACGCGGACTGGCTGGGACGGCGGGCCGCGATCTGGCACGGCGACGTCACCTCGACGCGCCGGCGAGCCATCCTGGCGGGCCGCCCGGACGTGCTGCTGACCACGCCGGAATCACTCGAGTCGATGTTGGTCAGCCGCAACGTCGACCACCGGGCATTCTTCAGCGGACTACGGGCCGTTGTGGTCGACGAGGTACACGCGTTCGCGGGCGACGATCGCGGCTGGCATCTTCTCGCCGTGCTGGAACGCCTGACCCATCTGATCGGCCACCCCGTGCAGCGGATCGGGCTGTCGGCGACAGTGGGAAACCCGGATCGCCTGCTGACGTGGTTGCAAGGCGCCGGCGCCGGGACCCGATCCGGACACGTTATCGCGCCCGATGTACCAGTCCCCAGTGCCGCGGGCGCTCCGCCGCCGGGTGAGGTCGAGCTGGATTTCGTCGGCTCCCTACAAAATGCCGCCACGGTGCTCGCCGCTCTGCACGCCGGTGAGAAGAGGCTGGTCTTCTGCGAGTCGCGGCAGGCCGTCGAGGAACTCGGAAGTCTCCTGAGAAGCCACGGCATCACCACGTTCCTGTCACACGCATCGCTCTCCGCCGACGAGAGGCGGCGGTCGGAAGAGGCGTTCGCGGAGGCGCGTGACTGCGTCATCGTCTCGACCAGCACACTCGAGTTGGGCATCGACGTCGGTGACCTCGACCGGGTGATCCAGATCGACGCGCCTTCGACCGTGGCGTCCTTCTTGCAGCGAATTGGGCGTACGGGACGGCGGCCCGGCAGCATCCGCAACTGCCTCTTCCTCGCCCGTACCGGAGATGCCTTGCTGGAGGCCGCGGCTCTGCTGCTGCTCTGGGGTCGGGGGTGGGTCGAGCCGGTTATTGCTCCGCCTGAGCCGCGGCACATCGTCGCTCAGCAGCTGTTGGCGCTCTGTCTGCAGGAGCATCAGGTTGGAGATCGGACCTGGCCGCGGTGGTGGAACGGCCTCGACCCGTTCGGTCGTAGCGCCGACCCCATCATTCGTCACCTGGTTGATCAGGGCTATCTCGACCGCGACAGCGGCATGCTCCACATCGGTCCGGAAGCGGAGCGGCGTTTCGGGCACCGTCACTTCATGGGCATGACGGCGGTGTTCACCGGCGCCCCGGAATTCACCGTTCTGGTCGGCCGCGAGGATTTGGGCCGCATCGATCCAGCGCTGCTCACTGAGGAGGTGCAGGGGGATCGCCGGCTGCTCCTCAACGGGCGGAGCTGGCGAGTGACCTACATCGACTGGCGCCGCCGCCGCTGCTTCGTCGAACCCGCAGACGGCGGCGGAAAGGCCCGCTGGACGACCGGCGGGTGGGCCGGCCGCGGTTTCGAGTTGAGCCGGGCCGTGCGCGAGGTTCTCCTCGGGGCTGACCCGCCGGTCAACCTCACCCGCCGGGCGGTCGAGCGCCTCGCACAGGAACGGGAAGAGCGATCCTCGTTCGTTCATCCGGGAGGCAGTGTCATCGTCCGAGATCGGCATGGCGACGACCTGCGTTGGTGGACCTGGGCCGGTTTCCGTGCCAACGCCACGTTGGCTGCCACCATGGCAGAGGTCGTTGATCCGGTCCAACGCTTCGATGACAGTCAGATCCGCCTGCGGAAGGATCTCACTAGGGACGAGTGGATGGCGTTGGTGGCGGACGCTGATCAGCGGCTGTGCCTGCCCGAGGTGAACAAGAAGGCACTCGACGGGCTCAAGTTCAGCGAGGCGTTGCCCGAGCGGCTGGCGATGGCCACGTTGGCCAGCCGGCTGGCCGATCTGGCGGGCGCAGCCGACGTGCTGCGCGAACCGACACGCTTCATCCAGACCTAGCGGCCATATTCCTGGGCGCCGGGGTCTGGCCCGTCTTCCTGGAGCGGAGAGGCGAGCAGCTAAATGGATTTCCTCCGATCGCCTTATTGACTTGCTGGGTGCTGCCCCAGCATTCTGTAGTGCTCCGCCAGCATGAGTCCTATTTGATCTCGGAGGAATCGTGGACGGTTCGACGTCTGATCAGGCAATGTTCCAGCGGCCGCGGCCACTTCCGGTGCTGATTCTCGCGGATGTCAGCGGCAGCATGGCGAACGACGGCAAGATCGACGTACTGAACCGGAGTGTCGCGACGATGATTCGTGCCTTCGCCGACGAGGATTCCCTGCGGGGTGAGATCTGGGCGGGCGTGGTCACGTTCGGCGGAAGCGACGCGACGCTGCACCACCCCTTGGTGCCGGCCTCCGACGTGCGCTGGGATGACATGCGGGCATCTGGCCGGACGCCGCTCGGTGCTGCGTTGGACCTGGTCACGGGGCTTCTAGTGGACGAATCGGTCGTGCCGCGTCGCGCTTTCCGGCCGACGGTGGTTCTCGTCTCCGACGGCGTGCCGACGGATGAGTGGCGGGCCGCGCTGAGTCGGCTCCTCACCTCGGATAAAGGTGGCCGAGCGCTACGGCTCGCGGTCGGCGTAGGACAAGACATGGACGCCGAGGCGTTTGATGTTCTCGAACAGTTCATCGCCAATCCGCAGGTCAAAGTCGGCCGGGCCGAGGATGTCCACGAACTGCCGCGCTATTTCGACTGGGTGACGGCCACGGTTACCACTCAGGTACGCAGCGGGCGCGTGACGAATGACGATCTGCTCGACTTCATGAACTGATGAACCGCTGTTGGGGAGTTGCGAACTGTGCGGGCAGACCGGCCTATCTGGAACACTGCTGGACTCCAGGTCGTCGTGCGTACCGAGGACGACCAGGCGATTGAGCTGACTCGCCGGATCGGAGCCGGGGGACAAGGCGAGGTGTGGGAGGCCGGTGGCGGGCGATTAGCCGTCAAGCTCCTGCACAGCCGCGACCAGAGAGCGGCTGAGCGATTGGCGGCCCAGCTGCGCACTCTGCGCTTGCTCGACCTGGGCGACCTACCGATCGCCCGGCCGCTGGCACTGCTGAGTCCTCCCCATCTCGGATACACCATGGTCATGCTGGCCGACATGGTGGCGCTCCGGCAATTGTTCGCGCCGACCGGGCGTACTGCATTGGTGCCCTGGTATACGGAGACAGGTGGGTTGCGGCGCCGGCTGCGGCTGCTCGGCCGGACCGCGTCCGCCCTGGCCGGGTTGCACGGCCGGGGGCTGTGCTACGGCGATCCGTCACCGGTCAACGTGATGGTCTCCGAACCTTTGGACCACGAGCAGGTGTATCTGATTGATGTGGACAACGTGGCGGTCATGTCCGAGGTGCGAGGCAACGCCTACGCCACGCGCGGGTACTCGGCGCCGGAAGTTCTGGCCGGCAGACTGGGCGTGTCGAGTCTGAGTGACGCCTATGCCTTCGCGGTCATGGCTTTCGAGTTGCTGACGGTCGTCCACCCGTTTATCGGCGACAAGGTCTACGACGGTGAACCTGACCTGGAGGACAAAGCGTTCGCGGGCGAGCTGCCGTGGATCGAGCACAGCACTCAGCCGAGCAACCGCTCCAGATTCGGACTGGCCCGAGACGTGGTCCTGACCCCGGGCCTGAGGACGCTCGCAGCGCGCGCTTTTGAGGCCGGGGTAGCCGAACCCACCGCGCGTCCGACGGTCGCTGAATGGCGCACAAAGCTCTACGAAGCAGCCGATCTGACCCTTGCATGTCCTGAGTGCCACGGCACCTACTTCGGCTCCAGGGCGACCTGCCCGTGGTGTGGTGTAGCGCCACCGCCGGCACTTTTCGCTCAACTGCTGACTCAGGTCGGTCTCGAAGCAGGCAAACCGATGTTCGCGGAGACCAGGCGGGCTCTGTTGGTGCAGAGGCAGGTCGTCACGCCGGTCTCGGCCCGGACGGCCGTGGCTGCCGTGGACGAGTTGGAGCAATCGGTTGTCGATCTTTGGTACGACCACAACGACCGGCTCACGGTGACCAACCGCTGGGATCGTCCCGTCTGGCTGGTCGGTGTCGGCGGTGGTCCGCGGATGGCGATTGCCGTGGGACACGACGCCACCATTCCGATGTTCAATCGTCGATCGGGCTGGGAGCTGCATTTCGGCCCGGCCCATGAGCCCCACCGGGTTCTGCGGTTCAGCCGACTCGTCCGGAAGGACAACCGATGAACGGGCCGACCGCCAGTGGCGGTAACCAGCGCGGCGCCCGCCCGCGGCAGCCGCGCCGCAGATCGGATGACAGCGGCGACGGAGGGCAGACTTCGCGGCCGAGGCAGCGGCAGCTCGATCCGCTACCCGGAGCTGCGACGTTCGTCTCGCTGTCTTGGGAGTTGCGTACCGATCCGCCGGAGGTGCGGATCGACGAGACCGAAGCGATCCTGACCCGAAGCGCCAGCGGACCAGAGGCGGTGATCGAGATAGGTGAGGCCCGTGGTCCGGCCAGCGGGCTCACCGAGGATGACGAGCAGACGCTACAGCGCCTGCTGTCCCACACCCAAGAGCGGGTGGCGGTTGTTCTGTACCTCGATCTCGACACCAGCAATTCGCGCTGGCCGCGGCTCGACCTCAACGTCTACACCTACGAGGTCGGACCCAGCGGTTCGTCTATCGCCATCGGCGTTGGGGACAAGGAACTCGCCAGTGTCCGCCGGGCGGCGGGGGATCGGCATGGCCGCCGGTCGCCGGATTGGGCGCTGAACTGGCTCACCGAAAGGCTTGTTATGCCGCCTCTGCCGGGCTCGCCGCCGGGTAGCCCGCAGCGACTCGTCATCTCGGCCGGCCCTCGGGCGAGTTCACAGGAACCGGTGGCATTCCGGGTGCACGGACGTGGCGTGGCCGCCGACGTCAGCACGGCGACGGGCCGGACGATGCTCAGCCGCGTGGTACTGCGCGCGTACGACGCCGCTCAAGGGCCGCTGAAGCTGATTCACCGCCCTGTCACCTTCACCGATGAGACGCAAGCCACGCAACTGCGGGAGGAGATGAGGCAGCATCTTGCCCGGCTCGCCTCGGGCGAGGGCTTCTTGGCCATGTGGAACTCGTACAACCGCAAGGAAAGCTGGTGGACGCATCGCACCGTCCGCGACGCCGGATACCTAACCTATGACAAGGTCCATCCTCGGGCCGACGGCGTCATGCGCTTCTTCGTTGCGGTCCCGTCCGGCGGCAGAGTCTCCCTCCTCGACCGAGTGGCGTCGGATGATGCGCCCGAACTCGAGGCGGCAGCGGCTTTGCCTGGCGCGTTGCTGCACGAGGCGATAGCCGACGACCAGTCTTGGGGACTGCTCGACTACGCACTCGACAAAGACGCAGTGGCCGGTGAGGTGGTCGCCGTGAACCTCGAGACGTCGACGATCGATATGCGGATGTTCGACCGTCGCGGGTCTGGACCGGGAAAGGTGGCAGTCCGGCCACCCGCGACAGGCTTCCTGTACCTGTCTTTCCGCGGCGATCGGCGCCGGCTGCTTCGGCGCCGGGAGGCATTCGACCGCATTCTGCACGGTCAGACCCGGATCCCTCGTCTTCTCGCCTTGTTGGAAGGGCAGCCGGTGCCCGCGCCGCTGACCCACAAGCGCATCGAGCCCGAGTCGGTCGCCGCCTGGGAGTGCTTCAACGGAGGGCAGCCGACTCCACGGCAGCGCCGGGCACTGGACGTCGCGCTCAACACACCGGACATCGCGATCATTCAAGGCCCGCCGGGCACCGGCAAGACACAGGTCATCGCAGCTCTCCAGCAGCGGCTCGCGGAGTCCGGCCGTGAGTACGCGCGGTTGCGGGGGTCGATGTTGCTGACGAGTTATCAGCACGCCGCGGTGGATGAGCTGGTCGACCGTTCGGTGGTCTTCGGACTGCCGGCGAACAAGGTCGACCGGACCGGTCGTGGCACTACCGTTCAGATCGACCGCTGGCAGGAGGAGACGGCAACGCGGCTCGACGAGCGTCTTGCCCAGAACAGCACGGGTCCCGCCACGATTGCACTCCGTCGCGCCACTGCGGCAGCTGCTGGTTACCTGCTGGCGCCGACGGACAACGCCGGAACCGTTGAGATGCTGCGCGACCTGTTGACCGTCGCTGAGGCATTCCTGCCGGGCCGCCTGGCCGATCGGATCCGCGACCGATTGGCGGCGCCCGCAATGCGACCCTCGCCTGCATCCGGGTCCGAGCTCGAACAGCTGACGATTCGGGCCGTACGAGGAATCCCGTACGTCCAGGAATCGTTCGAGGACGGTGGCCAGTCGCGGGTCGCCAAAGCACTGCGTCGCTTGCTCGCGCTGGACGACATGCAGGTGCCGCCGTCGACGCTGGAACTGTTGAGACGTGCGGCCGACTGGAACGAGCCGGGGTCACCACCCTTTCTGGCCGAGCTGGCCGAGGCTCGACGGGAATTGCTTGAATTGCTCAGCCGCCCGGACGGTCCCGCGCTCCTCCCCACTGTCGACCCTGATCTGCGAGCGATTCTCGAGGAGGTCGTCGACGCCCTTGCCGATCGCGTGAGCCGGACGCCCGGCGACGGTGTTGCCCTCGCCTTGCTGGAATATCGGGAAGCGATCGACGGCGATCCGGGCGCTGTGCAATGGACGCTTCGCGAGTACACGGCCTCCTACGCGGCGACCTGTCAGCAGGTCGCGTCGCCGACAATGGCCGACGCGAAAGGAGAGTCACGGGTCGACGAGGTTGTTTTCGACACCGTGATCGTCGACGAGGCGGCTCGCGCCAATCCGCTCGACCTCATGATTCCGCTGATCCATGCCAGCCGCCGTATCGTGTTCGTCGGCGATCACAATCAGCTCCCGCAGATGCTCGAACCCGACGTGGAACGCGAGTTCGAACCGGATATGCGCGGGTTGTTGTCGGAGAGCCTGTTCGAGCGCCTGTTCACGAGCCTGGACCGCCCGGGCGTGCCCGTACCTCGTGTCGTGACTCTGGATACCCAGTTCCGCATGCATCGGATCTTGGGCGAGTTCGTAAGCCGCAACTTCTATGAAGGCGGCCTGAGCTCAGCCCGGCCCGACACGGCCTTCACTCACGGTATCGAGCGGTATGACAACGCTGTCGCTGCTTGGCTCGATGTCCCGCCGCAGGTTGGCCAGGAGGTGGGCGACCGGAGCAAGGCACGTCCGGCCGAGGCATCCGTGCTTGCGGCGGAAGTGGACCGGCTCCTGGAGGAGGCGCCGTATCTGACCGTGGGGGTCATCGCGTTCTACAGCGCCCAGGTCGAGGAGATCCGACGCCAACTCGCCGCACGCAAGCTTCTGGTGGCCAACGGCAGCACGTTTGAGCTGGTCGACCGGTTGCGGTACGACAGCGCCGGGCGCCGCATGGACAGGCTGGCAGTCGGCACTGTGGACGCGTTCCAGGGCCGGGAATTCGATGTCGTCCTGCTGTCCACTACTCGATGCCGACCTCGATCGGAGACGGCCCCGGCGGCCGACGACGGGCGCTATCGGCGCTGGGTGGCTCGGCGCTACGGCCACTTGACCTTACGGAACCGATTGTGTGTGGCGATGAGCCGGCAGAAGCGCCTGCTCATCACGGTCGGTGCGGCGGCGATGTTCAGGGCCGGCCAAGCGCCGTCGGCCGTGGCCCCGTTGACCGACTTTCTCGACATGTGCGAGAGGGGTGGGCCGCATGGACTCTTCCAGCCCTGATTGGTCGCGTGCTCGCATATTGCGGTACGATCTGCGATCGCCGTCCCACAATTCCCGTCTGTGCCTGCTCTGGCCTGCCTGGGCTTACCGCGTCACGGCGCCGGTTCTGGAGCAACGCGGCCTTGATCTCTTCCAGCGGGTCACCCTCGCCCTCTGCCAGGCGGGTATTCGGCAACCGGACCGCATCGGCGAGCTGGTCGGACTGAAAGCGACGCTGTGCGCGCACATTCTCGATCGTGCTGTCTCGGACGGGAACCTGACCCGTCGTCACGACTTGACCGAGAAGGGTCAGCAAGCGCTCCGGACCGGAACGTCGGTGCAGTCGGCCGAGTGGCAGGTCTGCTATGTCTTCATGGATCCTTTCACCGGCGACCTCTGGCCACGTACGGTAGATCAGCTGCGCGAGGCATACGTCCTGCGTAACGACCCAGGTGGTGCCGAGCTTCAGCTCGGCACGCCCGGCCGGTCCGACCGGACTGATGCCCGCCGGATCTTGCCGCCGGACCGCCCGCCGCAACGGCCCACGGCGGCCCGTGTGGTCGAGGCGGCCAGCGCCGACCGTGTCGCTCGGCGGGTCAGCCGGGTGCGTGACTATGAGCGAGAGGTCGGACTGGCGCCGGCCGCCGTGCCGGCAGGGCTGGTGGAGAACGGCGCAGGCACCATCGCCGACCACTTTCCCGAGCTGAGCCGGGTCGCTTTCCTGTCGGAGCCCGAGGCCGTCTTTCTGCTCGGATTCCTGCAGGTTGTCGGTGAGGACAGCGAGACCGTGGATGCGTTGATCGCTCACGATCCGTTCGGACTAGGGACGAGCGATCTGTTCCATTCCCTGGTGTATCGGTTCGGACGGGAGGACGGCGCGCTCGACGAGGAGATCAAGGGGCGGATCTCCGCCCAGCTGGCCGGTGCCCGTGATCGGTACCGGCAGGCCGACATGGAGCTGCGCGGTGTGTTGGAACGCCGGCTCGCGGACGAGTTCGGACCCGAGATCCGCGGCGACCGGGATGCCTTCGGGCTGATGCTCGAGCTGGATCTCGCGATGCAGTCCCCGGAGCGTGACGAGGCCATCGAGCGGGTCGCGCACACCGCACTCCGCCTGTACGAGATCCTCCTGCGCCGGATGCTCGTCCTATTTCCGCTGCATCCAGACACCCTGCAGAGTTTTGCGGGTGCCGCTCCGCTGATGCGCCGCGCGATGCTGGAGAAGGCCGCCCAAGGCCTTGGCTTCCATAGTGTGGCTTCGCTCTATGTCGAAGTGGACAAGCGGGAACTGCAGAAAGCGAATGGAAATCCGAGTAAGAGCTTCGTGAAGGCTATGTTGCCGCTGTCCGTACTTGCCGCGGCCGGTCAGAACAGCCATCCGCTTCGCGAATTGGCAGCGACGGAGCCCGACTTGCCGGTCACCCTGAGGACCCTGAACGACTTGCGTAATCGGGCGGCGCACGCCGGGCGGGATGCGACGAATCCGCACGACACGGCCTGGTGCCGGGAGGCTGCGGCCGGAGCCGTTCGCGGCCTGCTGCTGACACCCGAAACACCTACCGAAAGGACCCCGGTCTGATGGCGCGCGGCAAGCCCAAGAGGCAGACGAACCAGAGGCGGTCCGCTACGCCGCCGAGACAACCGCGGGCCAAGACTGACCAGCTGGCAGCCGAGCAGGTAGCAGCCCTCTTCGCGGACGCCCAGGCGGAGCTTGGCCCGGACGACGTGTCGGACTCGACAGTGGTCGATTCTGAGCCAGACCCGATTGAGCTGGCCGAGCAGTTGCGGCAGGCCGTCGCTGTTCGCAGGGCATATCAGGAGGCGTCGGCGCGTCTGAGGCGGCGTGAAACGGAGCTCGAAGAGCGTGCGGCGAAGGTGGACGAGAGCACCCTCAAGCTCGGCGAATGGGAGGCTCGTCTGGTCAACGACAGGGCGGCGTTGGCCTCCCGCATCGAAGCCATCGACGAGCGTGATCGCAGACTGCTGGAGGACGAGAACGCTCTTCGGGCGCGGCAGGAACGGGACAAGGAGGAGTTGATCGCGGACGCGCGGGCCGAGCTGTCCGCGGCCCGGAGTCGCTTTGACGCCGCGCGGCGGGAACTCGACGACGAGCTGACCCGGCAGAGGGAGCGGCTGCAGGAGGAACTGGCTCGTGAGCGCGCCGCGCTGGATGAGGACCGAGCGGCTGTACGAGCGGAGCGGCAGCGGCTGCGCAGATGGGAAGGCGAACTCCAGATCCGGGAGGAAGACCTTCAGGACGTGAGGGAGCTATACGACGACAGGACCAAACTGGCCGTCACCGCAGCTACCGAGGACATGAGGCTGCAAGCGGATCACCTCCGCCGGTTGTACGAGGCAGCTCGCGACGATGCCGAGCGGCAGGGCCGGCAGATTGCCGAGTTCGAGCGGCTGCGGCGGGCGATGGACGACCGTGACCCGGACGAGGTACGCGACGAGATCGACCGGCTTCGGGCCGACAGCGCGGAGCTCAAGCGGCTGCGGTTGACCGCCCCGGCGGAGAAGGAGCTGCAGCTCAGCGCGCTCGAGGAGGAAGCCCGTCGGCTTCGTGACCGTTGTGTCGTCTATGCGGCGGACAACGAACGGTTGCAGCGCCAGCTCTCCGCACACCAGATCACAGCGACAGCACTGGAACGGATGGCCGTCGGCAAGGAGGCATTGGAGGCGGAAGTCCGCGCGTATCGCGACATGATCGAGGAAGAGGAACGAAAGTGGCAGGGGCTGGTGGCGCGGCGTGAAGGTACCTCACCGCTGCCGATGTGCACCGAGATGGATGCCATCCATGCGGATCGGCCATCCGACCTGGCGGAAGATGTGCCGCCCCTGCCCGAGCTGGTCAGCCGAGTTCGCGCCCTCATCCGGCAGCAACATCACCTCTTCTACGAGGAGGTTGACCTGCGCTCATTTCTGGCCGGCCTGGCTACCAGCCAGCTTCATCTGCTGCAAGGAATCAGCGGCATCGGCAAGACTCAGTTGCCGCAGCGTTTTGCGGAAGCCATCGGCGCCGGGTCGGCAGTGGTGTCGGTGGGAGCGGATTGGCGTACACCGCAGGACTTGATGGGCTATTACAACGCCTTCGAGCGCCGCTTCTACGAATCCGAGTTCACGAAAGCGCTGTATCGTGCCCAATGCCCAGCCTTTGCCGACCAGCCTTACTTCATTGTGCTGGACGAGATGAATCTCTCGCATCCCGAGCAGTACTTCAATGACGTGCTCTCCGCGCTGGAACGTGATGTGAACAGGACTGCCACACCAGATCTCGTGCTGATGAGCGCGGCCGTGTCGCCTTCGCCGAGGTTGCTTCGTGAGGGCAGGCTGCTGCCGGTGCCACGGTCGGCGTTCTTCGTCGGTACGGCCAACCACGACGAAACCACAGTGTCCTTCGCTGACAAGACCTACGATCGTGCCCACGTCATCGAGCTGCCGACCAGTCCGCACCCGTTCGACGTCCCGCCGCAGGAGCCACTCCCCCCTCTGAGTTTCCAGGCATTGACCCACGCCTTCAATGCGGCAGAAGCCAAGCACCGGGATGCGGCGGCCGATGCGCGAACGTTTCTGACCAACCAGCTGGCCGGCAGGCTGGCCGATGACTTCCGCATTTCGTGGGGAAGCCGCTTGAACAAGCACATCGCGCGGTATGTACCCGTGGTGGTTGCGGCGGGCGGAACGGTTGGCGAGGCGACCGATCATCTGATCGCGACCAAGATTCTGCGCAAGCTGCACGGCCGGTACGAAATCCGGGCCGATGAGCTCAAGAAGTTGCGGGACGATCTCGAATCGCGCTGGTCGAGGCTGCCGGGTAGCGACATGCCGCCCATGCGCTCCCGCTCTGTCATCGAGGCACTCATCCGAGACCTGGGTCAGGCGTAGTGCCCACGGACCTTGTCGTTGACCGGATCACGGACCGCTTGGTACCGGTCGACGAGGTATTGCCCATGCTCGGGCGCTATGTCGCCCCGGATCGATCTGGCCGTAAGTTCACAGACCTTGACGGCATTGTGCCGGACATAGTCACCAGGGAAGCGGTCGTCGCTATCGGTGAACGCGTCGCGGACCTTGCCGCCCGCGGCGCACCCTTGAGCGAGCTGATCGACGTATCACCCTTGGTCGACGACCAGGCAGCCTGGGGAACGTTGCGGCAGCAGCCGCTCGAAGCGGCGATCGAAGAGCATCTGCCGTATCTGCGAGCAGTCTGTTTCCGGCCGGCGGCCCGGCTGCGCTCCACCAATCGCCTGGTGCCGGTGGCACGGATGCGCACCGTTACGCCGCCCTCGATCGTCCGGCTCGCCGCGCACAGCGAGGACTGGGCGGCGCTGCGTCCGGACGGTGTCCGCCCGGACCGGATGCTGAGCCCTGAGCGCGAGGTGGAGGTCGACTTGTATGAGAATCGGCTCGCCGCTCGTTTGGTCGACGAGTCGTCACGCTATCTTGCCGGGCGTGCGGCTCAGATCCGTGGCATAGAAAGCATGTTCAGCGGTATCGAGCACTACATCGACGACATCGCCGGACGGCATTGGAAGTCCGGTTTGCGGCTGTGGAGCCTGGTCGGAGAGCTCTTCGACCGAGAGGATTGGCAGGAGCTGGCGCGATTGCGCTTGGCCGAGGTGGAACTATTGCGTACGGCTGTCATGGCGCTGCGGTCCTCGCCGGTCTGGGCAGGTGTCAATCGGCGGGCCGCACTGGGAAGCGCGCTGCGCTCGACCAATCTCCTGGCCAGTGAGGATCGTTACCGACATGTGGCCGAGTTGTGGCGGGAGCTGGTGACCTCGCGCGGTGCCGACCAATCGGCAAACGCGTTGATGAAGCAGGCCGAGCGCTGGGTCGCTGGGTTTGACGGATTCTGTTGGGTCTTGGTTGTCCGGGCATTCGACGAGCTGGGCGCCGTAGCGGTGACTCCGGTGCGAGTAGGTGAGCCCGTCACCTATTCGATCGGCGGGACCACCATGACGCTGCGGCCGAGTACCGGGTCGGGAGTTCTGCTCCTCGAACAGGACTCAGCGCCGGTGATGCGCATCGTTGCACTTCCGCACGCGTTGAGCGCGTCCGGCAACGCCGACACGGTGTCAACCCAGTTGGACGCTCTCATTGCCGCGGCGCCCGAGCTGCCCACGCTGGTGTTGTACCCCGGTACTCAGGAGGAGCGCCAGAAGCTGCCTGAGGCCGTTCGACTGAGGACGTACGAGTCACCTGGCACCCCCGCGCCGCAGCACCGTGACTTGATGCTGTGGCCCATGCCGGTGTCTCCACTGGAGATCGACAGCGTGATCCGGCTCGCTCGCACGGTGCGCTGGCTGGTCGAGCAGCCACGTCTGACCAGCTATCCACACACGGTGCCATGCGGCGCGGCGTTAGCTGCCGAACTGGCCGCCAAATGGGACTGGCTGGTCCGCGTACCCGCCGGCGTCGCGGTGATCCGTATCCCGGCGCCTCACGAGCGGGCCGCCGCCGAAACCTTCGTGTGGGCGAATCGGCACGAGACTGCGCGGTTCCGCGGGCGCGGCAGCAATGTGGCCGAGATGGAAACGCTTTGGCAGGGCATCGAGCGTGCAGTCGCCGACACATTGGATCTGACTCGCTGCCCACGGTGCGGCTCATCACCCGCGCGACCGGAAAGGGCATTGGAACCTCGCGGTGGCAGCGGTTTCCGGGCTACGTGCGGAGATTGTGATGCCGCGTGGGAAAGTCGCTCCTGCGCATCGTGCCGTCGAACCTACCCAGTCCTGGTAACGGCTGGGCCGATGATCGAGTTCCCAGACGGCGATCGGATCGACCGCCGCTACGGTATTGACCTGCTCGCTGCTCCATGCGCGACGCGGGATCGGATATTCATATGTCCGTGGTGTACAAGCTGCGGCAACGAAACGGCTTCGCCGAACTGCGTCCGGTGCACGGCTACGGTGTGAGCGCTTTGACGGGCATTTATGGGACTTTCGTCGTCGGCGGTGCCGCGATGGCGTTCGCCTATGATGCCAATCGGGTAACAAGAGGTGACGAGGCTGCTTTCGTTACTCATGGCACGGTTCTGAGAAGCCCTCAACGTGGCAGGAGTGATGACCTCGCTGCCTTGGTGGCTTAAGGTGGCCACGAGGTCTCCGGTATGAAGTTCCAGCTTGGTCGCTGAACCATTTACCGGAGACCTCGTCAGTTATCGATCACCGCCACACCGTGACCTTCACCGGCCCCACGACTTCTGAAACACGCCTTAGTCGAGGTTAGCGGACGCAACTACGGCCTGCCTCAGCAATCGTGGGCAGCGACGTCCTCTGGGCCTACCCCGTTTTGACGGACATCCGAGATCAGGGGACTTGGGGTCTCCGGGAGGATGTCCATCATCATGGAGAACATGGGCAAGAAGCGGGCACGGCCTCGTCGGTCTTTCACGCCGGAATTCAAGGCCGAGATCGTCGAGTTGTGTCAGCGTGGTGACCGCACGGTCGGGCAGGTCGCGAAGGATTTCGATCTGACCGAGACCGCGGTGCGGCAGTGGGTCAAGCAGGCCGAACTCGACACCGGCACCCGCACCGACGGGCTGACCTCGGACGAGCGTGCCGAGCTCGCGCAACTGCGTCGGGAGAATCGCCGGTTGCGTGAGGACGTCGACAT
>NZ_BOMI01000211.1 GCF_016862115.1 Paractinoplanes deccanensis | reverse complement strand
ACAAAGACGCTGAGGATCATCACGCAGGCGAAGCCCACCACCGAGATGATCGTCTCCATCACCGACCAGGTCTTGATGGTCTGGCCGACGGTCATCCCGAAATACTCCTTGACCAGCCAGAAGCCGGCGTCGTTGACGTGCGAGAAGAAGAGCGAGCCGCTGCCGATGGCGAGCGCCAGCAGCGCCACCTCCGGCTTGTCGAGCGTGGCGGCGAGCGGTGCCACGATGCCGGCCGCGGTGATCGTCGCGACCGTCGCCGAGCCGGTCGCCACCCGGATGCCGACCGCGACGAGCCAGCCCAGCAGCAGCGCGTTGATGTTGGCGTCCTGAGCGGCGTCCGCCACCACGTTGCCCACGCCGGCGTCGACCAGCACCTGCTTGAAGCCGCCGCCCGCGGCGACGATCAGCAGGATGCCGGCGACCGGCGGCAGGGCGCCGCCCACCACTGCCGACGTCTGCTGGCGGTTGAAGCCGGCGCGCTTGCCCAGCGTGTACATCGCGATGAGCACGCCGGCGAGCAGCGCGACGATCGGCTCGCCGATGGTCTCCAGCGCGCCGCGCACGCCGGAGCCCTCGTCGAGGGTGAGCTCGGCGACGGCCCGGGCCAGCATGAGGACGATCGGCACCAGCACGGTCAGCACGGCGGGCCAGAAGCCCGGGTTGCGGGTCGGCCGCGGCGGAGCGTGCTCGTCCACCACGTCGCCCAGGTCGTCGTGGTCCGGGAAGTCCTGGCCACCTGATCCGCCCTTGGCGCCCACCGCGGCGCCGGCCATCGCGGGCAGCGCCAGCGGCACCCGCTTCGCGATCCAGTTGCCGAAGACCGGGCCCGCGACGATGACCGTCGGGATCGCGCAGATCAGGCCGAAGAGCAGGGTCAGGCCGAGGTCGGCGTTCAGGTTGGCGATGGCGACCAGCGGGCCCGGGTGCGGCGGCACCAGGCCGTGCAGCACGGAGAGGCCCGCCAGCGCCGGGATGCCGATGCGCAGCAGGCCGATGTCGGTGCGCCGGGCCACCAGCAGCACGATCGGCACCAACAGCACCACGCCGACCTCGAAGAACAGCGGCAGGCCGATCAGCGCGGCCACGCCGGCCATCGCCCACGGCAGCGCCGATCCGGTGACGCTGTTGACGATGCGGTTCACGATGCCGTCGGCGCCGCCCGAGTCGGCGAGCAGCGCGCCGATCATGGCGCCCAGCGCGATGAGCACGCCGACGCTGCCGGTGGTGCTGCCGAGCCCGCTGGTGAACGAGTCGATGGTGTCGCCCGCCGACGCGCCGGCGACGATGCCCAGGACCCCGGAGCCCAGGATCAGCGCGAGGAACGGATGCCACTTGGCCCAGGCGATGAGAAGAACGACAACGACGATCCCGAGGACTGCGGCGAGAACCAGCTGACCGGTTCCGGCGTCCGTGATGGCGTCGGCGGCGAGGGTGATCATTCCGGCGCGTTACCCAACGCGAGGAGTATTCAATCTTGGCTGGGTAATGTCTTACCTGATGAACCGCCGTTTCGTGCCGCACGACGTGCGCGCCGCGGTGCGGGTCCGCCCGGCCGACGCGGCGTGGGCGTTCGCGCTGCGCGCGGGCCTCGCGGTGGCGGTCCCGCTGGTCGTCCTGGTCGCCGCCGGGCGTACGTCGTGGGCGGGCGTCGCCACGTTCGGCGCGTTCACCGCCCTCTACGGCCGGGACGAGCCGTACCGGCGGCGCGCCGTGATCGTGGCGGCGAGCGCGGCCGGGCTGGTCGCCTGCGTGACCCTGGGCACCCTGGCCGCCCTCACGCCGCATCCGGAGATCGTCGGCGTGGCGGTGATCGCGCTGATCGGCGCCGCGGCGACGCTGCTGTGCAACCGGTACGGGGTGGGCCCGCCGGCCGGGCTCATGTTCACCTTCGCGGCGGCGGTCGCGGGGGCGCTGCCGGCCACGGCCGCGTCGGTTCCCCGCAACGCGGCCCTGACGGCGGGGGCGGCCGCGGTGGCCTGGCTGATCGTGATGTCGGGTGCGCTGGTGGCGCCGGACGCTCCCCGGCGGCTGGCGGTGGCCCGGGCGCTGCGGGCGGCGGCCAATCTGCACGCCGCTCCCTCGGGCGCCGCCGGGCTCCAGGCGCGGCAGCAGGCTGCTCTCGCGGTGGACAAGGCGTGGCGCGCGGTGGCGGGGCGCTCCTCCCCATCCGGCACCGCGCCGCCCTCCACCGCCGGGCCCTCCACCGCCGGGCCCTCCACCGCCGGGCCCTCCACCGCCGGGCTGTCCGCAGCCGGGCCCTCGGCCGAGCTTCGGGCCGAGGAAGTTCTCGTGGCGCACGCCGAGACCGAGCTCAGCGGCGTGCACGGCCACACCGCCGAGGCGGCCGCCGAGCTGCGGGCGCTGGCCGCCCAGGTCAAACCCCGCGGCCCGGTCCCCCGGCTCACCGCCACCCCCGCCGAGAGCGCCCGGATCGCCGAGCGCCGCCTCGCCGCCCTGCTCCTGCGCGACCTTCCCGCTCCCGGGCCGCGCACCCCGCGCCGTCCGCTCTGGCCCGCCGCCACCCGCGTGGCGATCGGCGCCCTGATCGCCGGGGCCGCGGCCGGGGTGCTGGTGCACCTCACCGGCCTCAGCCATCCGTACTGGGCAGCGGTCTCGGCGGTCGCCGTCCTGCAGACCGCCTCGTTGCGCCTGTCGCTGCAGAAGGCCATCCAGCGCGCCGGCGGCACCGTCCTCGGCCTGCTCATCGCCGGCGCGGCCGTCTCGGTGCCCGGCGGCGAATGGGTGCTGGTCGCGGGCATCCTGCTGGCCCAGGTGATCGCCGAGCTGCTGGTCATCCGCAACTACGGGCTGGCGATGCTGGCCATCACCCCGCTCGCCCTGCTGGTCGGCGAGCTCGGCCACAAGACACCGCCGCTCGACCTGATCGGCGACCGCCTCGTGCAGACCGTGCTCGGCAGCCTGCTCGGGCTGGCCGCCGCGCTGCTGGTGCGCAACCGCGCCGCGAGCCGCCATCTTGAGGAAGCACTGGCCGCCGTCGAGGCCGGCACCGAGACCCTGCGGCGCGATCCCGCCGACCCCATGCTGGCGGCGAGGCGGCTCGCGCTGCTGGTGGCGACCCTCCGGGAGGCGTACGACGTCGCGGCCGGCGAGCCCGGCCTGCGCCCCGAGATCACCGAGCGGGTCCTGACGGCGGAACGGTCCGCCCGGGAGTCCCTCGCCACGTTGTCGCACCGCAATCCGGCGAGCGCCGCCTGACCCGCGCCGCGGCCGCCACCCTGACCGCGCCCGCGCCGCACCCGCCACCCGAACCGCGCCCGCGCCGCACCCGCCACCCTGACCACGCCCGCGCCGCACCCGCCACCCTGACCACGCCCGCGCCGCACCCGCCGGCGCTTCGACCCGCGCCCGCGGCGCTCCCCCGACCTCATCGCGCCGCTTGACCCGTACCCAAGGGTGTGGGTTTAGGGTCTGCGCGTGAGGGTCGGTGAGCTTGCGCGCCGCACGGGCACGACCGTGCGGGCCCTGCGCTACTACGAGGCGGCGGGCCTGGTCGTGCCGCGGCGGCTGAGCAACGGCTACCGGGAGTACGAGCCGGTCGCGGTGCGCCAGGTCGCCCAGATCCGCGAGCTCATGGCGCTGGGCCTCTCCGTCGAGGAGACCCGCCCGTTCGTCGAGTCGATCGCGAACGGCGACGACGTGTGCGCCGCCGCGATCGCCACCTTCCGCAGCACCGTCACCAGCCTCCAGCGGCGCATCGGCGAGCTGACCGCCCAGCGCGAGGCCCTCGACGCCCGCATCGACGCCGCGGCGCGCCAGGTGGTCACCGGCGGCCCCGCCGAGGGCGGCAGCCCGCTCGCCCTGGTCGGCCGGCCGCTGCCCGAGCTCACCTTCTTCGCCAGCGACGGCAGCCTCGTCGACCTGCGCGCGCTCGGTCCCGGCCGCACCGTCGTCTTCGTCTATCCGCTCACCGGCCGCCCCGGCGTCGACCTGCCCCGCGGCCTGCTCGAGATCCACGGCGCCCGCGGCAGCACCGACCAGGCCATCTGGCTGCGCGACCACCACGCGGAGCTGCTCGCCGCCGGCGCCGCCCGGGTGTACGGCCTTTCCGCCCAGTCGACCGGCTATCAGCGCGAGCTCGTGCACCGGCTGCGCCTGCCGTACCCGCTCATCCCCGACCCCCGGCTCAGCCTCGCCGCCGCGGGCCTGCCCACCCTCACGGCCGGCGACCTGACCCTGTACCAACGCCTGACCCTCGTGGTCGACGAGGACCGTGTCGAGCACGTCTTCCACCCGATTCCCGACCCGGCCTCGCACGCGCTCGACGTCATGCGCTGGCTCACTCAGCGGCGCCGCGCGACTTGACCCGGACCCCGGGGTGCGGGTTTAGCGTCCCCCTCATGATCCGAACACGTCCCGGCGACGTCGACTACGAGACCACAGGCGAGGGGTACGCGGCACAGCGCCGCCCTGACCCCCGCATCGCCGCCCTCATCCACGAGTCCCTGGGCGACGCCCGCACCGTGCTGAACGTCGGCGCCGGAGCCGGTTCCTACGAGCCCACCGACCGGTACGTCCTCGCGGTCGAGCCCTCCGCCCGGATGCGCGCCCAGCGCCCGCCCACCGCGGCCCCCGCCGTCGACGCCGTGGCCGAGAGCCTGCCGTTCGACGACGACTCCTTCGACGCCGTCATGGCCACGGTCACCGTCCACCAGTGGCCCGACCCCGTGCGCGGCCTGGCCTCGCTCCGCCGGGTGGCCCGCGGCCCGGTGGTCGTCCTGACCTTCGACGGCGACGCCCTGGACCGCTTCTGGCTGGCCGACTACGTCCCCGAGCTGATCGCCGCCGAGCGCCGCCGCTTCCCCGCCATCGCCACGATCGCCCGCGTGGTGAGCTCTCCCACCTCCCCGGCCGAGGTCGTCGAGGTCCCCGTCCCGATCGACTGCACCGACGGTTTCACCGAGGCGTTCTACGCCCGCCCCGAGCGCTTCCTCGACCCGCGCGTCCGCGCCGCCCAGTCCGCGTGGGGTTTCGTCGCACCCGCCGCTACCACCCGAGCGGTCGAGGCCCTGCGCGCCGACCTGGCTTCCGGCCGCTGGGACGAGCGCTACGGCCACCTGCGCACCCAGCCCCACTTCACCGGCTCGCTCCGCCTGATCGTGGGCCGTCCATGATGCGCGACTACCTGCGCCGGCTCCCCGTCTTCGCCGGCGACCTGCCGTCCTTCGACCCCGCGGCCGCCCCTCCCCAGCCGCACACCCTTTTCGTGGAGTGGCTGATGGCCGCCGTCGACGCCGGAGTCCGCGAGCCGCATGCCATGACTCTGTCGACCGCCGGCCCCCACGCCCGGGTCCTCATCCTCAAGAACGTCGGCGAGTCCGGCTGGCAGTTCGCCGCCCACGCCGCGAGCCCCAAGGGCCAGGAGCTCGCCCGCGACTCGGCCGTGGCTCTCACCTTCTACTGGTCACTCCAGGGACGCCAGATCCGGGTGCGCGGTCACGCCCACCCCGAGCCCGCGGCCACCAGCGCCGCCGACTTCCTGGCACGCCCCGAAGGCTCCCGCGCCGAGGCCTCCCTGGGGTGCCAGAGCCGGCCTCTCACCGACCGCGCCACCCTGGACCGCGCCGTCACCGAGGCAGGCCGCCGCATAGCCGCCGACCCCGCCTTCGTCGTCCCGGAGTGGACCCTCTACACCGTGGCCGCCGAGGAGGTCGAGTTCTGGCAGGCCGACAAGCAGCGCAAACACACCCGCCTCCGCTACACCCGCGGCCCCGGCGGCTGGACCCGCACCCTGCTCTGGCCCTGACTCAGTAAGAGCCGAGCTGGGCCTTCAGGGTGCCCAGGGCGCGTTCGAGCCGGTCGAAGGTGGCGGGGTCGAAGCTGCTCGTCAACCCGGGAGCGAGGATGGCCAGGATGATGCCGACCAGGGCGCCGGCGAGGACCCGGGCGTCCTCGTCGGCGGGGGGCCGCCCCTCGCGCTCGGCGATCACGGCGGCGAGCATGTCGACGGCGGCGATCATCTCCTGCTGCTGGCGGACCTGGAGCTCGGGGACGGCGCGGATCAGGCTCTGCCGGCGGCGCTCGGCGGCCCACTCGCCGTCGGAGAGGTTGGCGAAGACCGCGCGCATGCCCTGGAGCACGGCCTCGACGGCGGGCATCCCGGCGGGCTGGGCACGGATGGCGTCGACGACCAGGGGGTCGTAGTCGTCGGTGAGGACCACGTCCTCCTTGGTCGGGAAGTAGCGGAAGAACGTGCTCGGCGAGACCTCGGCGGCCTCCGCGATCTGCTCGACCGTGGTGGCCGCGTAGCCCTGCTCCTCGAACAGGCGCATCGCGGCCTCCCGGATCGCCGCCCGGGTCCGCAGCTTCTTGCGCTCGCGCAGCCCGAGCGCGGGGCGAGAGCTCCGGTCGCCGGCCACCGGGCCCGCACCGGCAGCGGTAGCGCTGCCGGCACCGGCGGCCGGGGACGAGGTGGCGGGGGAAGGCGGCGTCATAGACCCGATTCTGCCAAAGCGGGCTCGAGCGCCTCGGCGGGCGGCGCGGGGGTCCGGCGCGGCATGACGGCCACGGCGAGGGCCGCACCCAGGGCGGCGATCACGCCGGCCACCAGCAGGGACAGGGACATGCCGTGGGTGAAGGCCTGCTGGACGGACGCGAGCAACCGGCCGTCGCCCAGGCGGGTGGCGACCTCGGCGCCGGAGGAGACGCTCTCGCGTACCACCGAAGGGGCCTCGAGTGGGAGGCCGGAACGGTAGCCGGAGTTGACCACGGTGCCGAGCACGGCCACGCCGATCGCGCCGCCGACCTGGCGGGTGGCCTGGAGGACGGCGTTGCCCACGCCGCTGCGGTCGGTGGGGAGGGCGCCGAGGGCGGCGTCCAGGGAGGGCGGCATCGTCAGGCCCAGGCCGAGGCCGGCGAGCGTGATCCACAGGGCGAGATAGCCGTACGGGGTGTGCACCTCGGTGCGCATGCCGAGGAAGGAGCCGGCCGCGATCAGCAGCAGGCCGGCCGCGATCACCGTGCGCGTGGCGAAGCGGGAGCGGAGCTTGTCGGCGGCGCGGGCGCCGATGACCAGGCCGCCGATCACGGGCAACAGCCTCAGGCCGGAGCCGAACGCGTCGTGGCCGCCCACCGCCGAGAAGAACTGCGGCAACGTGAACAGGAGACCGAGCATCGCGAAGCTGCCGATCGTCGCCAGCACGGCGCCTCCGGTGAACGCCCGCGAGGAGAACAGGCGCAGATCGACCAGCGGGGACGACGTCCGGCGCTGCCACAGCACGAAACCGGCCAGCAGCACCAGGCCGGCCGCGATCGTGGACAGGGAGCGGCCGTCGGACCAGCCGCGTGAGCCGACCGAGATGATCCCGTACGTCATGCCGACGAGCCCGGCGGTGGACGCGACGATGCCGAGCGCGTCCACCCGCCCGGCGGCGCCGCGCGACTCCGGCATCCACAGGGCCAGCGCGATCACGCCGAGGAGCACCACGGGCACGTTGATCAGGAAGACCGAGCCCCACCAGAAGTTGTCCAGCAGCCAGCCGCCGAGCAGCGGGCCGAGCGGGATGCCGAGCGCGCTCGCCGTCACCCAGATCGACATGGCGCGCGACCGGGACGACGCGTCGAAGAGCACGGTGAGCACCGCCCCGGCGAGCGGCATGATCACCGCGGCGCCGAGGCCCAGCACGGCGCGCGCGGCGATGAGCTGTGCGGAGCTCTGGGCGTACGCGCAGGCCACCGAGGCCGCGCCGAAGAGCAGGAGCGCCCCGATCAGCATCCGCTTGCGGCCGAGCCGGTCACCGAGCATGCCGGCCGGCAGCAGCGCCGCGGCGAGGACCAGCAGGTACGCGGTCGTGAACCACTGGAGATCACCGGTCGAGGCGGACAGATCACGGGCGAGCGTGGGCAGCGCGACGCTGAGCACGGTGGTGTCCAGCCCGACCGCCAGGGTGCACAACGCCAGCGCGGCGAGCGCATACCAACGAGAAGTGGAAGTAACCATGTTTTGACAGTAGCTCTCACTTCATAGCGACTGTCAAGTATGGTGATCGGGACGCGCCCGGGTGGAGGTGCGGGAAATACGTGCGGTGACGTGCCACGATCATGTATTGAGGCCGCGGGAAGGGAGCCGAGCTGATGAAGAAGGCCCTCGGCTGGATCGTGCTCATCCTGGTGATCTTTTACATCGGCACGAATCCGGGCCCCGCGTCGGACATCGCTCAGGGGATCGGCGACGGGATCGCGGAGGTGTTCCGCAACGTCGGCGTGTTCGTCCGGGAACTGGCCACCTGATGGCGCACTGGCTCCTCCAGCACGATCCGGCGCGCGGTCACTGCGGTGACGGTGACTGGCTGATCCGGCGCTACCGCGATCGGGTCCGCGCCGGTGACGACGTCGCGCTGTGGCACAGTGGGCGGTCCGGCGGCGTGGCCGCGCTCGGGACGATCGTCGAGGGGCCGCACGAGAGCCCCGGCGGGACGGCGGTGGGCGTCCGGTTCGACCGATGGCGGGCGATCCCGCGGGCCGAGCTCAGGGCCGACGAGCGCTTCCGCGACGCGCTGATCATGCGGATGCCGGCGGGCGGCAACCCGTTCCCGCTGCGGCCGGGCGAGTGGAAGGCGATCGCCGGGGCACGCGACGCGCACCCCGGCGACTCGGGCACCTAGACCGTGCGGGCGAGCCGGTCCGCGAGGAGCTTCGCGAAGCGGGCCGGGTCGTCCAGGTCGCCGCCCTCGGCCAGCAGGGCGGTGCCGTACAGCAGCTCGGCGGTCTCGGGCAGGGCCTCGTCGGCGGCGTCGCGCTCGTGGGCCGCGCGCAGGCCGCTGACCAGCGGGTGGTTCGGGTTCAGTTCGAGGATCCGCTTGACCCGCGGGCCCTCCTGCCCCATCGCCCGGTACATCTTCTCGAGCGTGGGCGTGATGTCGTCGGCGTCGCTGACCAGGCACGCCGCCGACGTCGTGAGGCGGTGCGACAGGCGGACGTCCTTGACCTGCTCCGCCAGGCGCTCCTTGAGGTAGCCGAGCAGCGGGTCGAAGTCGCCCGTGCTCTCGTCCTCGGCGGAGGTGGTGGAGGGCAGGTCGACCGAGCCGCGCGCGATCGACTGGAGCTTCTTGCCGTCGTAGTCGGGGACCGCCTCGACCCAGATCTCGTCGACCGGGTCGGTGAGGATCAGCACCTCGTAGCCCTGCTCGCGGAACGCCTCCATGTGCGGGGAGTTCTCCACCTGCGAGCGCGACTCGCCGGTCAGGAAGTAGATCTCCTCCTGGCCCTCCTTCATCCGCTCGATGTAGGCGGCGAGGGTCGTCGGCTCCTGCGAGGCGGTCGACGCGAACGTCGCCACGTCCAGGATCGCCTTCTGGTTGTCCTGGTCGTTGAGCAGGCCCTCCTTGACCGCCCGGCCGAACTCGCGCCAGAACGTCGCGTACTTCTCGGGGTTGTTGTTGAGGAGGTCCTTGATGGTGGACAGCACCTTCTTGACCAGCCGGCGGCGGATCATCTGGATGTGCCGGTCCTGCTGGAGGATCTCGCGGGAGATGTTCAGCGACAGGTCGGCCGCGTCCACCACGCCCTTGACGAAGCGCAGGTAGTCGGGGATCAGCTCACGGCTGTCGTCCATGATGAAGACGCGCTTGACGTACAGCTGCAGGCCCCGGCTGGAGTCGCGCTGGAACAGGTCGAACGGGGCGCGCGACGGGATGAACAGCAGCGCCTCGTACTCGAAGGTGCCCTCCGCCCGCATGTTGATGATCTCGAGCGGCTCGGTCCAGTCGTGGCTGATGTGCTTGTAGAACTCGTGGTACTCCTCGTCGGACACCTCGGAGCGCGGCCGCGCCCAGAGAGCCTTCATGGAGTTGAGCGTCTCGTCGCCCATCTTGATCGGGAACGAGATGAAGTCCGAGTACTTCTTGACGATCTCCCGGATCTTCCACTCGTCGGTGTAGTCGTAGAGCGCGTCCTCCTCGTCCTTGGGGCGCAGGTGGACGGTGACGCTCGTGCCGACCGGGGCGTCCGGCGCCTCGTCGATCGTGTAGGTGCCCTCCCCCGCAGACTCCCAGCGGGTGCCGTGCCCCTCGGTGCCGGCCTTGCGCGTCACCAGCGTGACCCGGTCGGCGACCATGAAGGTCGAATAGAAGCCGACGCCGAACTGGCCGATCAGTTCGGGGCTCTCCTTGGCCTCCTTGAGCTTGCGCAGCAGCTCCGCGGTGCCCGACTTGGCGATGGTGCCGATCAGCTCGACGACCTCGTCGCGGGTCATGCCGATGCCGTTGTCGCGCACGGTCAGCGTGCGCGCCTCCTTGTCGGCCTCGATCTCGATGTGCAGGTCGGAGGCGTCCGCCTCGAGACCGTCCTGCAGGGTGGCCAGGCGCAGCTTGTCCAGCGCGTCCGAGGCGTTCGAGATCAGCTCACGCAGGAAGATGTCCTTGTTCGAATAGATCGAGTGGACCATCAGCTGCAACAACTGCCGAGCTTCGGCTTGAAACTCCAACGTCTCCATGCCCCGATGGTACGAAAACGCCCCGCCGGAGATCCGGCGGGGCGTCGTGATTTCGTACGACCGGTCAGCGCTTGTCGATCGGGACGAACTCGCGCTCGGGCGAGCCCGTGTAGAGCTGGCGCGGGCGGCCGATCTTGTTGGCCGGGTCGTTCATCATCTCGGTCCACTGGGCGATCCAGCCGGGCAGGCGGCCCAGCGCGAACAGCACCGTGAACATCTTGGTGGGGAAGCCCATGGCCTTGTAGATGAGGCCGGTGTAGAAGTCGACGTTCGGGTAGAGCTTGCGCGAGACGAAGTAGTCGTCGTTGAGCGCGATCTCCTCGAGCTGGAACGCGATCTCGAGCAGCGGGTCGGGCTTGTCGAGCGTGGAGAGCATCTCCTGGGCGGCCTTCTTGACGATGGCGGCGCGCGGGTCGTAGTTCTTGTAGACCCGGTGGCCGAAGCCCATGAGCTTGACGCCCTTTTCCTTGTTCTTCACCCGGGTGACGAACGAGTTGACGTCGCCGCCGTCCTTGCGGATCTGCTCGAGCATCTCGAGCACCGCCGCGTTGGCGCCGCCGTGCAGCGGGCCGGAGAGGGCGTTGATGCCGGCCGAGACCGAGGCGAAGAGGTTGGCCTGCGCCGAGCCGACCAGGCGCACGGTCGACGTGGAGCAGTTCTGCTCGTGGTCGGCGTGCAGGATGAAGAGCATGTCCAGGATCTTGGCGACCTTGGGGTCGACGTCGTACTGGACGGTGGGCAGACCGAAGGTCATCCGGAGGAAGTTCTCGACGTAGTCGAGGGAGTTGTCCGGGTACGGCAGCGGGTGGCCGATGGACTTCTTGTACGCGTACGCCGCGATGGTCGGAAGCTTCGCCATCAGACGGATGCCGGAGATCTCGACCTGCTCGGCGTCGAGCGGGTCGAGCGCGTCCTGGTAGAAGGTCGACAGCGCGGTCACCGCGGAGGAGAGCACCGCCATCGGGTGCGCGTCGCGCGGGAAGCCGGAGAAGAAGGCGCGCATCTCCTCCTGCAGGAGCGTGTGCACCCGGATCTTGTCGCCGAAGTCCTTGAGCTGCTGCGGCGTCGGCAACTCGTCCTTCATCAGCAGGTAGGAGACCTCGAGGAAGGTGGACTTCTCCGCCAGCTGCTCGATCGGGAAGCCGCGGTAGCGGAGGATGCCGGCGTCACCGTCGATGTAGGTGATCGCCGACGTGGTGGAGGCGGTGTTGACGAAACCCTGGTCGAGGGTCACATAGCCGGTCTCCTTGAGGAGGGCGCTGACGTCGATGCCACCCGGGCCCTCGACAGCCTCACGAACCGGCATCGACAGCTGCCCGCCAGGATGGTCGAGCTTGACATCCGTCATGTATTTCCCTCACTTCACCGGCAGATGTCCCACGAATTTTGTCGTTTACCGTAAACCCTCAACCTGAATGGGTCATCAGGTGGCCTCCTGCTGAGGGATTGATCACGAAGAGTGGCGCTCTTGCATAGATAATGGTTGGTATCAGAACCCGGAGGTGCAACCTGATGCGTCGTCCGAGTCCGTCGCCCGTCGTCGTAGGTGTCACCGGCACGTCGGCCGGCCTGGCCGCCGTGCGCCTGGCGGCGCGCGAAGCCCTCTCGCGCGGCCGCGAATTGCGAATCGTGCACGCGTTCACCTGGCCCAATGCGCGGCTCCCCGCGAACCTCGACTACGACCGGGCCCGCCGGGCCGCCTCGCGGGTTGTCGACGAGGCGATCGCCACCGCCCAGCGTTCCACACCCGGGGTGCGCGTGACGGGACAACTCGTCGACGGGCTGCCCGATCGGGTGCTGCTGCGCCTGGGCAGGACCGCCGAGCTGCTGGTCGTCGGCGACGACGACCTCGCCACGACCCCCTGGCTGCCCGAGATGTCGGTGCTGGTCCAGGCGGTCTCCCGGGCCTGGTGCCCGGTCATGGTGGCCCGCGGGCCACGGCCTCCGGCCGGCCCGATCCTGGTCGCCGTCGACGGATCCACGCACTCTCTCGTCGCGCTCAAGCACGCCGCGACCGAGGCGGTACGCCATCAGGTGCCCGTCCACGTCGCCCACGTCGCCCACACCGCCGCGGGCGGCCCCGGAGCGGAGGTGCTCGACCGGGCCGTGCGGGCCGTCCCCGAGCTCGGCGATCACGAGACCCACCTGCTCAGCGGGGCGCCCGGCCCCACCCTGGTACGCCAGTCCTGCCACGCCCGGATGCTGGTCCTCGGGCACCGCGGCTCGGACGGGGCCGGCCTGATCGGCTCGGTCGCCCGCGAGGTCCTGCACCACGCCGCCTGCCCCACCGTCTTCCCGCACGGCCGCCCGCTGCCGGCCCAGCGCGTGCCGCGCGGCACTGCCCAGATGGGCAACGCCCTGGCCAGGTAAAACCGCTCAGCCCGGTCGCACGCGTACCGAAATGGTGAGTGATGACCGAGAAATGGCGGCTCTTCGGAGTGGCCGGGCTGGCGGCGACGGCCGCGTACACGGCGAACCTCGACTCCGTGGTCAATGCCGTGTGCCTGCTCGCGATCGGCCTGGGCACCGTCTGGGCGTGCTTCACCGGCCCGCGCAGCTTCGGCGCGGAGCCGCGCGTGGCGTGGCGGCTGATGGCCCTCGCCGCGTCCAGCTTCCTGGTCGGCGTGCTCGTGCGGCCGATGGTCGAGGGCCTGGACCAGCCGCTGCCCCTGCTGGCCGACGCGGCGACCATCCCCGGCTACATCATGCTGGCCACCTTCCTCGTCATCCTGCTGCGCTGGCGGGTGAGCATCGACCGGCACGCCGTGCTGGACGGCCTCATCTTCTGCCTGGCCGGCGGGCTGGCCGCAGCGCTGCTGCTCGCGGCCCCCGCGGCCGAGATCCAGGAGCGCGACCAGGTGCAGAACGTGCTGGCCGCGTTCTATCCGCTCTTCGACGTGATCCTGCTGCTGCTCGTGGTCAACCTGACCTTCACCGCACGGCAGTGGCCGCCGAGCCTGATCACTCTGCTCGGCTCGCTGACCATGCTCTTCATCGGCGACACCGCCTACGCGATCATCGGGACGACCGGCCGGACGTACGCGTCGCCGCTGCTCGACGCGCCGTTCCTGATGGCGTACGCCCTGATGGGGGTCACCGCCCTGCACCCCTCGGTGGTGCAGCTGAGCCGCCCGGCGCGGCCACCGGTGCAGGCCTGGTCGGTGCGGCGCGTCGCCGTGCTCGCCCCCGCGTCGATCACCCCGTTCGTGCTGCTCGTGGTGATCGACGCCCCGACCCGCGGGGAGCGGGTGACCATCGCCACGGCCGGCGTGCTCGCCACGGCGCTGCTGCTGGTGCGTGCGGTCTTCGCGGTACGAGCGCAGACGGTGGCCCAGCTGCACACCGAGCACCAGGCGCTGCACGACTCGCTGACCGGGCTGCCCAACCGCCTCATGCTCGGCGAGGAGATCGAACGGCTGCTCGGCCGGGCCACCCCCGGCGGCCTCCAGCGGGTCTGGGTGTTCGTGCTCGACCTGGACGGCTTCAAGTACGTCAACGAGAGCTGGGGCCACGACACCGGCGACCAGCTCGTCATCGAGCTGAGCCGCCGGCTGCGCTCCGCCGCGCCCGCCGCGGTCCCGGTGGCCGCGCTCGGCGGCGACGAGTTCGCGCTGGCCTACCTCGGCGAGCGCGAGGGGGCGCTGCGCCTGGCCGACGAGATCAGCCACTGCTTCACCCGGCCCTTCTCGATCCGCGGCATCGACGTCACCATCACCGCCTCGGTCGGCATCGCCTCGGCGGCGCCGGTCGAGTACGGCCGGTTCGCGCAGGTCACCGAGGCGCTGATGCGGGACGCGGACACCGCGATGTACCGCGCCAAGTCCGAGGGGCCCGGGCACACCACGATCTTCGACGCGTCCATGCACGAGGAGGTGCGCGAGCGCATCGAGCTCGAGGTGGCGCTGCGCAGGGCGATCGACGAGAGGCAGCTGCACGTCGCGTACCAGCCGATCGTCCGGGTCCGGACCGGGGTGCCGGTCGGCGCCGAGGCGCTGGTGCGCTGGGTCCACCCGGAGCGCGGGGCGATCTCCCCGGCCGTGTTCATCCCGATCGCCGAGGACGCCGGCCTGATCGGCGCCATCGGCGATCTCGTGCGCCGGGAGTCGCTGCGCCAGCTCGGGCAATGGCGCCGCGACGGCACGGTCGGCGACGACTTCTACCTCTCGATCAACGTGTCGGCGCGCCAGCTGACCGACCGGGAACTGCCGCTGATCGTCTCGGCGGAGCTGCTGGAGCACGGCGTGCCGGCGCGCTGCGTGGCGCTGGAGATGACCGAGTCGGTGCTGGTCGACCCGGACAGCACCTCCGGACGGGTGCTCTTCGAGCTGCGCGAGCTCGGCGTACAGCTGCTGATCGACGACTTCGGCACCGGCTTCTCGTCGCTGTCCTACCTGCGGCGGTTCCCCGTCACCGGGGTGAAGCTCGATCGCTCGTTCATCACCGGGCTCGGCCAGAGCACCGAGGACGACGAGATCGTCCGGGCCGTGACGGCGATGAGCTACGCGCTCGGGCTGACCGTGATCGCCGAGGGCGTCGAGACGCGGCTCCAGCGCGACGTGCTCGACGCGATCGGCGTGACCCGCGGGCAGGGCTGGCTCTGGGGGCCCGCCGTGCCGGCCGCGGAGTTCGCCTCGCACTGGCACGTCGACGGCGCGGCGTCTTTGCACAGTTCTCTTGAATCCTGAAGAAGCCCTGGCGGTCCGGGCGCCGCTCGGGCATTATTCGCTGACCGGGTCGTGGTAACGGGGATCACACTCGGGTCAGGTTTTGATCACAGAATCAGTACCAAAGGAGCGACATGTCGGGCCTCGTGGTCGTCCTGCTCGTGCTCATGGCCGGCCTCGCCGCCGCCCTGCTCGCCGCCACGGCCCGCCCCCGCCCCACGCGACGCCCCCGGATGTAGCAGTCTGGGCTGATGCGCTTCGCCACGTGGAACGTCAACTCGGTCAAGGCCCGTCTGCCGCGCCTGCTGGAGTGGCTCGACACCACCAAGCCCGACGTGCTGTGCCTCCAGGAGACCAAGGTGGCCGCCGACGGGTTCCCCAGTGACGAGGTCGCCGAGCTCGGCTACCGGACCGCCGCGTACGGCCAGGGCCGCTGGAACGGCGTCGCCCTGCTCTCCCGGGTCGGGCTCGAGGACGTCCAGCACGGATTCCCCGGCGAACCGGGCTACCCCGAGCCGGAAGCGCGCGCCATCGGCGCCCTCTGCGACGGGATCCGCTTCGTCTCGGTCTACGTGCCGAACGGGCGCACCCCCGAGGATCCGCATTACGCGTACAAATTGCGGTGGCTGGCCGCATTGCGCGACGCTCTGGTCCCCCAGGTGGCCGCCGGCCCGCTGGTCGTGGCGGGCGATTTCAACGTCGCGCCGACCGACGCCGACGTGTGGGATCCGGCCGTGTTCCGCGGATCCACCCACGTCACGCCGCCCGAGCGCGAGGCGCTGGCCGCCATCCGCGACGTCGGACTACGTGATGTGATCGGACGACCACTGAAGGGCGATCACCCCTTCACCTATTGGGATTACCGTGCCGGAATGTTCCACCAGAACAAGGGCATGCGGATCGACCTCGTCTACGCCACTCCCGCGATCGCCGGCCGGGTGACAGATGCCGTGGTGGACCGCGAGGCGCGCAAGGGCAAGGGCCCTTCCGACCACGCCCCGATCGTGGTGGACCTCGGCGACTGACACGCCGGTCCCGCCCAACCCGCACCCGCTCGTCCCGGGCGAAAGCACGTAGGCTCTGAATCAGTGATTGCGTCCGGCGGGGAGAGACGGGAGGGACCATGACAGCGCAATCGCCGGCCACGGCCGGCGACAGGCTAGTCGAGACACCCGCACCGGCCCTGCTTCGCGCCGCGCTCGACGCGGCGAGCGAGGCGGTACTGCTGTGCGGTACCGCCGACGACAAGATCTTGCTGGTCAACGCCGCTGCCTCGGCGCTGGTCCCGGGTCTGGCCGCCGGCGGCGTCGCCGCACACGGGCCGCTGCCCGGCCTGGCCCGGGCGATCGAGGCCGGTGACGACACGTTCACCGACGAGCACGCGGGACGCCACCTCCAGGGGCATCGCCGAGCTCTCGGCGACCACCACTACGGGTGGTACCTGCGTGACCGCACCGACGAGGTGGTGCGCGCCGACGCGCTGCGGGCCGAGCGGGCCCGCACGGCGTTCCTCGCCGAGGCCGGGCGGCGCCTGTCCGCCTCGCTCCACCAGGGCCGATGCCTGCGCATCACGGCCGAGCTGGCGGTGGCCCACATGGCCGACGCGGCGATGGTGGTGCTGCCGGTCAACCGCCGGCACAGCTCGTGGGTGCGCCTGGTGGCCGGCGGCACGGTCGAGGAGGGCCGGCTGCGTGAGAGCGTGCTGCCCGAGATGCCGGGGCTGGTCGAGGTGCTGGGCGGCTTCCCGCCGATCCCCAGCCGGTGGCTCGACGCGTCCCAGGCGCCCGCCTGGCTGCTCCCCGAGGGCTTCGGCCCGATCGGCGCGCTGCTGGTGATGCCGCTGCCCGGCAACGCCGAGCCCGCGGGCGCGCTGATCCTGGCCCGCCGCGGCGCGGAGGCCGAGTTCAGCCCCGAGGACGAGATGCTCGCCCGGATCTTCGCGGCCCGCGCGGGCGGCGCGATCTCGGCGGCGGGCCTCTACCGCGAACAGGTCGACACGACAGCGGTGCTCCAGGCCGACCTGCTGCCGCCCGAGCTGCCCCAGCCCGACGGCATCGAGCTGGTCGGCTCCTACCAGGCCGCCAAGGAGGCGCTGCGTATCGGCGGCGACTTCTACGACGTCTTCGGGCCGACCGAGAACAGCGCCGACACGGTCATCGCGCTCGGCGACGTGTGCGGCAAGGGACCCGAGGCGGCGGTGCTCACCGGCAAGGTGCGCCAGACCCTGCGCGCGCTGCGCCTGGTCGACGCGCAGCCCGGCGACATGTTGCGGGTGCTCAACCAGGCGCTGCTGCAGTCGGCCCGGCAACACCGGTTCGTCACCATGGTGGTCGGCTCGGTCAGCCGCGCCGACCACGGGCGGGTGCGGCTCACCCTGGCCACCGGCGGCCACCCGCCGCCGCTGGTGCTGCGCAACGACGGCACGGTCGAGGAGGTGCCCACCAGCGGCACGCTCATCGGCGCGGTGGCCCGCACCGTCGTGCACCCCGCGGACGTGGAGCTGGCGCCGGGCGAGCTGTGCCTGCTCTACAGCGACGGCCTGACCGAGGCGCGCGGCGGCCCTTCGGGCTTCGAGGAGTACGGCGAGGCGCGGCTGCGCGACGCGCTGTCCGAGTGCCGCGGCATGCCGGGCGCCGCGACCGTGGAGCGCATCCGGCAGCTCGTCTCCGACTGGGTGCACGGCGGCGCACGCGACGACATCGCGATGCTGGCCGTGCGAGCGCCCGCGCGCACCCAGCTCAGCCTGCGGCCCGGGGCACGCAACGCCTCCCCGTTCGCCATCGACGCTGCGCGGCGAGGTGACCGGCGCGTCAGGCAGCGCACATGATCTCCCACTCGTTCCGCTCGATCGACGACCCCGGCCTCGCCGAGGAATACCTGCGCCTGGTCGGCGACAGCGACGAGTACGGCGCGATCCTGGTGGTCAACGAGCTGCTCGACGCGGGTGTCGAGCCGCAGCGCATCATGATGGACCTGATCGCCCGCACCCAGGCCCGCGTGGGCGAGCTGTGGGCCGAGAACGTGTGGTCGGTGGCCCGCGAGCACGCGGCGACCGCCATCAGCGAGCGCGCGCTGGCGGCGGTGGCGGCCCGCATCACCGTGCCGCCCACCCGCGGCCGCATCACGATCGCCTGCGTCGACGGCGAATGGCACGCGCTGCCGGTCCGCCTGCTCTGCGAGATGCTGCGCCTCGACGGCTGGCGCACCGACTTCCTGGGCGCCAGCGTGCCCGGCCCCCACCTGGTCTCCCACCTGCACCAGACGGGCCCCGACGCGGTCGCCCTGAGCTGCATGATCGCCACCCGCCTCCCGCGCGCCCACGCCGCGATCACGGCCTGCCGCTCGGCCGGCATCCCGGTCATCGCCGGCGGCCGCGGCTTCGGCCCCGGCGGCCGCTACGCCCAGCACCTGGGCGCCGACGCCTGGGCCGCGAGCGCCGAGGAGGCGGTGCGGCGCCTGGCCCGCAACTGGCCGCCGCACTCCGCCGACCCGCAGCTGTCGGCCTTCCTGGGCGACGAGGAATACACCCACGTCGTCCGCCACCGCGGCACCCTGATCAGCACGGCGATGGACACGCTGATGCGGACCTATCCGCGCATGCGCGGCTACAACACCCGCCAGATGGACGCGACGACCGAGGACATGACCCACATCGTCGACTTCCTCGCCTCGGCGCTGTACCTCAGCGAAACCCAGATCTTCACCGACTTCGTCACCTGGACCGCCGCCGTCCTGGAAGCCCGCGGCGTGCCGGCGGTCGCCCTGCGGGTGGGCCTCGAGGCGGTCCGCGCCCAGCTGCACGACTTCCCCACAGCGGTCGCCATGCTCAACGCCGGCGCCCAGCTGGTGAAGTAACGCCTCCCGCCGCCGGTCCACCGCACCCCGCCTCGGCGTCCTCAGCCCTGTCCGCGCCCTTCCGCATCCGCGCCCCTTCCCCATCCGCGCCCCCTCCCCATCCGCGCCCCCTCCCCATCCGCGCCCCCTCCCCATCCGCGCCCCCTCCCCATCCGCGCGGCCTGCGCCGGCGTCCACTTCGGATTGCGCCAATTAATTCGCTCGCGCGGGGGCGGCGGGGCCGCTAGCGTGATGCGCATGATCTGATGCCTCCTCCGGCCAGCCCCTTCCGGCCGCCCGTCGCCCGCTTCCGGGCCCGGCGCCGTCGATGGTGGGCACATGCCGTTGATCGTGCTCGGTTCCGGGTGTTCCGGTGGGTTGTCCGCCGTGGAGACGCCTCAGCGCCGACACCCGGAGCGCGTTCACCCTCTCGTCCCACGGTTTCGCACTGCCCGGCCCGGCGCCCAGCGCGCCGGGCCACCGAGGAGGCCCCTATGCCTGCCCAACCTTCCAGCGGCTCACCCTTCACCGTGCACATCGATCTCGACGACCTCGCCGAGCGTGACCTGACCGCCGGGCTCTTCGGGCCGTCGGCGGGCGCGGCCGCCAGTCGTCGCGACACCGCCAAGGGCTCCGAGCACCACGGCGCCCGCGACTCGCGCCAGGAGGCCCGGGAACGCTCCGGCCGCTCGCGCTCCGGCCGGGCCGCCGGCGCGGGGTCCGGGCGCTCCTACGCCTTCCGGCGCAGCTGAGCCACCCCTCCCCCGGCAGCGCCGCCTCCCGGAAGCACTCACGACTCCGGCGAGCCGAGCAGCAGTCGGCGAACGGCCCGGCACCCGACGGGGTGCCGGGCCGTTTCGCGCCGCACAGCCCGCATGCCCACGGTGGGTGCCAGGCCATCTCGCGCGGCGCAACCACACGCCCGGGGCGGGTGCCGGCCCGCCTGGGTGGCGCCTCCCTCCCGCCCGCCCAGGTCGGCGGACAGCGCCGAGAAGACCGGAAAACCACGCACCAATGTCGATGACAACCTGCCATGCACGCGCCGACCCGCCTGGATGGCGCCTCCCGACCGCCCAGGTCAGCGGACACCGCCGAAAGACCGGATAACCACGCACAGACGAACCTGCCGGCACGCGCCGAACAGCCTGCGGGGCGTCTCGGCGGCCGAGGGTCGGCGGACAGCGCCGAGAAGACCGAGGAATTACCGCTCAGAGGTCGATGACGACCTTGCCGTGCACGTGCCGGCCTGCCTGTAGATCGACCGCGGCGCGGATCTGTGCGACGGGGAAGGTTGCCGCGACTGGCACTCGGAGCCGGCCCACGGCGATCAGGTCGGCGATCTCCTCGATGGCGCCGGGGGCGGCGTCGGCGCCGTTGGCCGGGGTGATGCCGTCGATCTGGGCGGCTATGGTGGTGATGCGCTTGTCGGGGACGCCCAGTTCTCGTGCCGCCTGTGCCGTGTCTGTGGCGTGCAGGTCGATGGCCGCGGTGACGCCGCCGGGAGCCAGGGCGCGGACCCGGTCGACGAGGCCTTCGCCGTAGGTGACCGGCTCGGCCCCGAGGGCGCTCAGGGCGTCAGCCGACGACGCCGATCCGGTGCCGATCACGCGCGCGCCAGCCAGGCGGGCGAGTTGGACGGCGAACACGCCGACCCCGCCTCCAGCCCCGCCGATGAGCAGCGTGTCGCCCGGGCCGGGGTCGACCACGGCGAGGGCGGCGGCGGCCGTGCGGCCCGCGATCGTCAGGGTGGCGGCGGTGCGGTCGTCAACGCCGTCGGGGGTACGGTGCGCCTCGCCGCCCCGCGCGATGGTTCCGGCCACGTCGATGAGCACGTGGTCGGCGACCGCGCGGGACATCGCGCCGCCGAACACCCGGTCGCCCGCCGCGAACTCGGTCACGCCCTCGCCGACCTGGTCCACGACTCCGGCGTAGTCGGTGCCGAATCCGCACGGCAGGTGCAGGCCGAACCGCGCGGCGGTGGCGGCGCCGGAGGTCATGAACCAGTCCATGGGGTTCAGGCCGGCGGCGGTGACTCGCACCCGGACCTGCCCCGCTCCGGCCCGCGGTACGGGCAACTCGCGGACGGTCAGCATCTCGGGGCCGCCGAACGACTCGACGAACTGGACCGCCCGGCTCAGGGCTACCGCTTGCATGCTCACGTGCTTCCTCCCGGCAGAGCGTCGAGCACCGGAAACGGAATATGCTCCGTTTCACCTGGCGCCGAGGGAAGCAGACAGCCGGAGGCCGCGGTCGGACGCGGCCCGCAACCGCGACCAGTTGCTGGCCGTGGCGACCCGCCTCTTCGCGTCGGCCGGCGCCGAGCCGTCGATGCGGGCGATCGCCCAGGAGGCCGGGGTCGGCATCGCCACGCTCTACCGGCACTTCCCCACCCGCGAGGCATTGGTCGACGCCGTCTATCGCGACCAAGTCACGCGGCTCACCGACGGCGCCCGCGACCTGCTCGACGAGCTGCCGCCGCGCGCCGCGCTACGACGCTGGGCGGAGCTGTTCGGCGACTGGATCGCCACCAAGAACGGCATGCTGGACACCCTGCTCGCCATGATCGAATCTGGCGAGATCGCCCACTCCCGGACGCAGGCCGAGCTGTTCGCGGCCATCGACGAGATCCTCGGCGCCGGCCGGGCGACGGGCGAGCTCCGCGCCGACGTCACCGCCGAGGACATCGCCGCGAGCCTGATCGGCATCTTCACCGTGGCCCACCCGCACGAGCACGAGGCGAGGGCGTCCCGTCTGCTGACCATTGTGCTGGACGGGCTGCGGCCCACCCCCTGAACCTGCACTTTCAACCTGATGGTTGACTCGCGCACCGACACGGTCTACGGTTACTTTCAACCGATGAGTTGAAAGTGGGCGAGCATGACGGCGGACGGGCTCTCGCGGGTTTTCGCCGCGCTGGCCGACCCCACCCGGCGGGACATGGTGGCTCGGCTGGCGGGCGGCGACGCGACGGTCAATCAGCTCGCGGAGCCGTACACGATGTCGCTCCAGGCGGTCTACAAGCACCTCAAGGTGCTCGAGGAGGCCGGGCTGGTGAGCCGTCCGCCGGGGCCGCAGCCGCGGTCCGTGCGGCTGGAGCTCGATGTCTTCGACGCAGTCGGTGGCTGGATCGAGCAGTACCGCCGCCGGGCCGAGGCGCGCTACCAGCGCCTCGACGCGGTGCTGGCGGCGATGAGAGACAAGGACGAGGCGAGAGACCAGGAGCGGAAGGGGCACCAGAGATGAACGAGGCACGGATCGAAGCCGACAAGGACCTGCCCATCGTCCGGATCACCCGCGACTTCGCGGCCACCCCGGAGCAGCTCTACCGGGCGCACACCGATCCCGAGCTGTTCGCGCAGTGGGTCGGGCCCGAGGCCATGACGGTGCACATCGACCACTGGGACGCGCGGAACGGCGGCTCCTGGCGGTACGTCGCCTCCCGGGGCACCGACGAGTACCGGTTCCGCGGCTGCTTCCACGAGGTGCGGCCGGACCGGATCGTGCAGACCTTCTCGTACGAGGGCGAGCCCGACGGGGTGGCCCTGGAGACGCTGATCTTCGAGGACCTCGGCGACGGCCGCACCCGCCTGCACGCGCAGTCGCTCGTCGACAGCTTCGCGGGCCGCGACGCGTGGCTCAAAAGCGGCATGGAGGTCGGCGTCAACGAGGGCTACGCCAAGCTGGACGCCCTGCTCACCAAGGGCGTGATCTGACGGTACGGGCCGGGCGGCGCCGTGCCGCCCGGCCCGTGGGCGCGCGGCTCAGCCGAGCTCGGCGTACACGTCGTCGAGACGGCCGTGGTACATGTCGGTCTTGGTGTTGAAGTTGGGGCCGCCGATGCGCAGCGGCAGCGGGTTGCTGATGTTGAGGGTGGCCGGGATGGTCGTCTGGCCGCGCACCACGTTGTCGACATAGACGGACAGCGTGGAGCCGTTGCGCTGGCAGAGGACCTTGTGCCACTGGCCGTCGGCCACCGAGGCGGCGGAGCGGGCCACGTAGGCGGTGGCGGAGCCGGTGCCGACGACGACGCACTGCGCCTTGCCGTTGGTGCGGCCCACCTGCATCTTCCACTGGCTGGCGGTGGTCGCCACGCCCTTCTGCATGATGTTGGCGGAGCCGGTGATCTGCGCCTTGGTCAGCTGGATGCGGGCCGACCAGCGGAACATCCGGGTGCCCGGGTTGAGATCGGCGTCGTCGGGCGCCTCGAGCAGGCCGCGCGGGCACGTGGCGGCGGTGCCGGAGCAGGCCGCCGGAAAGGTCAGGTAGCGCCCCGAGGGCGTGCCGGCGTCGAAGCGGATGACGCCCTGGTCGACGGAGCGCACGGTCAGCGCGGGCCCGCGGCCGGAGGTGTCGGCGACCCGCCCGTTCACCGCACCGGCGTCAAAGGTGTAGCGCGCGACAAGCGCGGGCGCCGCCGCAGCGGCAGCGGGCCGAACAGCAGCGGGTCGGGCAGCAGCAGGCCCGGCGGCAGCAGGCCCGGCAGCAGCAGGCCCGGCAGCAGCAGGCCCGGCAGCAGCAGGCCCGGCAGCAGCAGGCCCGGCAGCAGCAGGCCCGGCGGCAGCAGCGGCGGCGACGGCTTGAGCGGCGGCGGGCGCGGCGGCCGGGGCGGCGACGGCGGGCGGCAAGACACCGGAGCGGCCCGCGGCGGGAGCGACGGCGGTCGTCGGAGCGGCCGTCGCGACGGGGGCGCCGCCGGGGCGCACGGCGACAGGGGCGGTGGGAAGGATGGCCGGCGGGGTGGACGCCCCGGGAGCCGGAGCCTCAGCGGGGACCGCGGAGGCGGCCAGTGCGGGCGCCGGCACCGCGAGGCCGGCGAGCGCGACAAGGGCGAGAGCCATTTTCATACGTATAACTTCACGTATAGGCAGCAAAACGGCAAAGTACCGTATTCGGCGTTTCGGCGCGATTCCCCCGCCCGGATGGGCGAGCCCGTCCGGGCGATGGATCAAGCTCGTCCGGGGGACTCGCGCCTGGCCGCCCCGGTTACGGCAAGCCACGTCACAGGCCCCGAAAGGCGAAGCCCGGCCGCTGGCAGCGGCCGGGCTTCGAAGCAACGGAGCCTCAGAGAACCTCGTTCTCCAGGGCGATCCGACAGACCGCCACCAGGCGCAGCACGTGCCACTCGGCGGCGAGCCAGTCGGCCGTGGCGGCGGGGGCCGCGCCCGCGGACGGCAGGGTGCGGCCCATGCGGCGAGCACCGGCGACGATCGAGCGGGCGTAGGCGGCGAGGCCGTCCGCGTCGGGGGCGCGGTCCGCGTCGGCCAGGGCGTCGCGGACCCCGGCCGCGTGCTGGTCGATGAGGGCGAGGACGCCGGGGTCGGCGAGCGCGGCGACGATCCCGTCGACGCCCACGCGAGCCATCATCTCGTCGAGCGTGCCGGCGGCCGGCGAGGTCGGGACAAGAGCGGAAATCGGGGCGAAGGCGAGGAATTCGTTCGTCATGGCGAAGAACCTATGGCCTCGGCGGGCGCCGCGACAGGGGGGTAACCGAACGGCACCCGAGCGCTTCCGCGCCTGCTACGCGGGGAGCTGGTCCATCGCCTTGAAGATCCTTTTGTCCGAAATCGGATAGGCGGTTCCCAACGATTGGGCGAAGAAGTTGATCCTCAGTTCCTCGATCATCCAGCGGATCTCGCGGAGCTGCTCGACCGCCGCGCCACCCAGGTCGGCCCGCAGCTCGCGGTACTCCGACTCGATCTCGTGGATCTGGGCCATCAGCTGCCGGTCGCGGGCGAGGGTGCTGCCCAGCCGGTCCAGCCGGTAGACGATGCCCCGCAGGTAGCGCGGCATGTGGTGCAGCTGCCTCCAGCCGGTCTCGGTCACGAACCCGGCGTGCACCAGCCCCTTGAGCTGCTGGCGGATGTCCGCGAGCGCGGGCAGCAGCGCCGGGTCGCGCAGGGACTTCAGCCGCTGTTCCACGTCGTAGGCGGTGCCGAGCACCGCCTGCACCTGGGTCACCACGCTGGCGACCGCGTCGACCAGGTCCTGGCGCACCGTGTCGCGCAGTGAGGCGAACTCGACCGAGGACCAGACCGGCCCGCCCGCGTCGGACACCAGCCGGTCGACCGCCGCGCCCGCGCAATCGTCGAGCAAGTCCGAAATTGATCGGTACGGGTTGGCGCGCGACAGCTCCAGTTTCGCCCGGTTGTCCAGCCGCCCCTGGAGGTAGCGCGCGGCCGGCGGGAGGGTGAGCAGGAGCAGCTTGCGCGTGCCGGCCGTCATCGCCGTACGCTGCTCGGCCTCGGTCTCGAACACCTTGATCGCGACGCTGTCGCCCTCGTCGACCAGCGCGGGGAAGACGTTGACCTCGTAGCCACCGCGCACCTGGGCCACCCGGCGCGGCAGCACCCCGAAGTCGTTGGTGGTGATGCCCCGGCGCTCGATGTCGCCCGCCGCCCGGGAGATGGTCTGCTGCACCTTGGGCGCGAGGCTGCGGCGCAGGACCTCGAGGTCGCGCCCCTCCCCCAGCACCTTGCCGTGCTCGTCGACGACCCGGAAGTTGACCCGCAGGTGGTCGGGCACCTGGTCGGGCCGCCACGCGTCGCGGGGCACGATCGTGCCGGTGAGCCGGCGCAGCTCGTTGCCGATGGCGTCGGGCAGCGGGCCACGCCGCGCCGGCACCCGGTCGAGCACGGCCTCGGCCCAGTCGGGCACCGGCACGAAGTTGGTGCGCAGCGCCTTGGGCAGGGCCCGGATCAGCGCGATCACGACCTCCTTGCGGAAGCCGGGCACCGACCAGCCGAAGTCCTCCGGGTCGAGCTTGTTGAGCAGCGGCAGCGGCACCTCGACCGTGACGCCGTCGGCGGACGAGTTCGGCTCGAACTCGTACGACAGCGGCAGCTTGACCCCGTTGGCCAGCCAGGCGTCCGGATAGGCGTTGGGGTCGACCCCGTCGCGGCCCGCGTTGACCAGCAGCTCGCGGGTGAACGTGAGCAGGTCGGGGTTCTCCCGGCGGGCCTTCTTCCACCACGCGTCGAAGTGGCGCGCCGAGACCACGTCGGCGGGGATGCGCGCGTCGTAGAGCGCGTAGACGGTCTCGTCGTCGACAGCGATGTCGCGACGCCGGGCCCTGTTCTCGATCTCCTCGATCTGGGCCAGCAGCTTCGCGTTGTCGGCGTAGAACTTGTGGTGGGTCTCCCAGTCGCCCTCGACGAGCGCGTGCCGGATGAACAGCTCGCGTGACGCCACCGGGTCGACCTTGGCGTACCCGACCTTGCGCCGCGGCACGATCGGCAGCCCGTAGAGGGTCACCTTCTCGTACGCCATGACGGCGCCCTGCTTCTTTTCCCAGTGCGGCTCGCTGTAGCTGCGCTTGACCAGGTGCGGGGCGAGCTTCTCGGCCCATTCCGGCTCGATGCGCGCGTTGACCCGGGCGTAGAGGCGGCTGGTCTCGACGAGCTCGGCGGACATCACCCAGCGCGGCTGCTTCTTGAACAGCGCCGATCCGGGGAAGATCGCGAACTTGGCGCCGCGGGCGCCGAGGTATTCGCGCTTGTCGGTGTCCTTGAGCCCGATGTGGCTGAGCAGGCCGGAGAGCAGCGCGGTGTGCACGTGCTGGCCTGCGGCGATCTCCTCGCGGTCCTCGGCGAGGGTCAGGCCGAGGGTACGGGCGACCTGCCGCAGCTGGGCGTAGATGTCCTGCCACTCGCGCACGCGCAGGTAGTTGAGGAACTCGCTCTTGCACAGCCGGCGGAACTGGTTGCCGGACAGCTCCTGCTGTTTGTCGCGCAGGTAGCGCCAGAGGTTGAGGTAGCTGAAGAAGTCCGATTCCTTGTCGGTGAACCGGGCGTGCTTTTCGTCGGCCTGCTGCTGTTTGTCGGCGGGGCGCTCGCGCGGGTCCTGGATGGACAGGGCGGCCGCGATGACCATGACCTCGGCCACGCACTGCTGCTTGTCGGCCTCGATGACCATGCGGGCCAGCCGCGGGTCGACCGGGAGCTGGGCCAGCTGGCGGCCGAGTGGGGTGAGCCGGCGGTCGTCGAGCGCGCCCAGCTCCTCGAGCAGCTTGACGCCGTCGGTGATGTTGCGGCGGTCCGGCGGGTCGATGAACGGGAACTTCGCGAGGTCGCCGAGGCCCAGATTGGTCATCTGGAGGATGACGCTCGCGAGGTTGGTCCGCAGGATCTCGGGCTCGGTGAACTCGGGCCGGCCGAGGAAGTCCTCCTCGGAGTAGAGCCGGATGCAGATGCCGTCGGCGACCCGCCCGCAGCGGCCCTTGCGCTGGTTGGCGCTGGCCTGCGAGACCGGCTCGATGGGCAGCCGCTGCACCTTGAGCCGGTTGGAGTAGCGGCTGATGCGGGCGGTGCCGGGGTCGATCACGTACCGGATGCCGGGGACGGTCAGCGAGGTCTCGGCGACGTTGGTCGCCAGCACGACGCGGCGCTGCGAGTGGCGCTCGAAGACCTTGTGCTGCTCGGCGGCGGAGAGCCGGCCGTAGAGCGGGACGATCTCGGTGTTGCGCAGGTTGCGCTTGCCGAGCGCGTCGGCGGTGTCGCGGATCTCGCGCTCGCCGGAGAGGAAGACCAGGATGTCGCCGTCGCCCTCGCGGCTCAGCTCGTCGACGGCCTCGGCGATGCCGTCGACCTGGTCCATCGGCTCTTCGGTCTCGTCCTCGGCGTCGACCGTCACCAGCGGGCGATAACGCACCTCGACGGGATAGGTGCGGCCGGACACCTCGATGACCGGCGCGGGCTTGCCCGCCTTGTCGGCGAAGTGCGTCGCGAATCGGGCCGTCTCGATCGTCGCCGACGTGATGATCAGCTTGAGGTCGGGGCGCTTGGGCAGCAGCTCGCGCAGGTAGCCGAGGATGAAGTCGATGTTGAGGCTGCGCTCGTGCGCCTCGTCGATGATCAGCGTGTCGTAGCGGCGCAGCATCCGGTCGTTCTGGATCTCGGCCAGCAGGATGCCGTCCGTCATCACCTTGACCATGGTGTCGTCGCTGACCTGGTCGGTGAAGCGCACCTTGTAGCCGACGGTGCTGCCCAGCGGCCGGCCGACCTCCTCGGCGATGCGCTCGGCGACGGTGCGCGCCGCGATGCGCCGCGGCTGCGTGTGGCCGATCTGGCCGCGCACGCCCCGGCCCAGCTCCAGGCAGATCTTGGGCAGCTGGGTGGTCTTGCCGGAGCCGGTCTCGCCGGCCACCACGACCACCTGGTGGTCGCGGATGGCCTCGGCGATGTCGTCCTTGCGCCGGCTGACCGGCAGCGACTCGGGATAGGTGATCGGCGGTACGGAGGCGAGCCGCGCGCTCAGGCGTGCGGCGGCGCGCTCGGCGTCGGAGGCGATCTCGGCGAGGACGGCCGCGCGGGCCGCCTCGTCCTTGATCTTGCGGGTGCCCTCGAGCCGGCGCGTCAGCCGCCGCTCGTCGTGCGGGAGGAGCTCGGCTATCCGGCTGCGCAGCTCGGCGACGGCCGGCGGGGCGGGTGTTATCGACATGGCGCAGCAAGAATAGGCGGATCAGGCCACGAACGCCTGGTGATTAACGCCCCAGGCTGTCGACGGCGGCCATCTCCTCCTCGGTCAGCGTGAAGCCGGCGATGTCGGCGTTGCGGGCGATCCGCTCGGGCGTCGACGACTTGGGGATCACGACGATCTCGTGCTGGACGTGCCAGCGCAGCACCACGCGGGCCGTGTCGACGCCGTGCGCTGAGGCGATCTTGGTGAGGACCGGGTCGTTGAGGTTGGTGGTCTTGAAGGGCGAGTAGCCCTCGAGCACCACGCCGCGCTCCTTGTGCGCCCGCACGACCGCCGCGTCGTACAGCGAGGGGCCGAAGCGGATCTGGTTGACCGCCGGCGTCACGCCGGTCGCGGAGCTCAGCTCGTCGATCTCGTCGGCGCCGTAGTTGCTGACGCCGATGGCGCGCGCCAGGCCGGCGTCGCGGACGGCGACGAACTGCTCCCACACCTTCACCGAGCGGCCGCGGTGCGGCGGCCAGTGGATCAGCCACAGGTCGACCGCGTCGACGCCGAGCGCGCGCAGGCTCGCCTCGATGGTCTGGCGCTCCTTGCCGGCCCGCTCCGGGGGCAGCTTGGTGGTCACGAAGATCTCGTCGCGCGGCACGCCGGACTCGCGCAGCGCGCGGCCCACCTCGGCCTCGTTGCCGTACATCGTGGCGGTGTCGAGGTGCCGGTAACCGGCCTCGAGGGCGTCGCGCACGGACTGGTAGGCCTCGTCGCCGCGGATCTGCCAGGTGCCGAAGCCGAGCAGCGGCATCTCCACCGGTGTGCCGTCGGCCGCCTTGGGCAGCGGCAGGGCAGGAATCGTCATGGAGTCATCCTGCCCCGCACAACGGACGGCGACACCTTCGGTTCATGAGACGAGCGCTACTCCGCGTTCGGCCCGGTCGCCGGCGGCCGCTCGGGCACCGGCGCCCGCAACGGCACCGCCGCCGGGTCGTGCCCCGAGGGCACCGAGGACGGCAGCGCCCCCAGGCCGGGCAGCCGGGAGTTCTCCATCGCCGCCCGCTCCGCGAGCGCCCGCTCCAGCGCCGCCCTGGTGGCGGCCTCGTCGTCCGTGCCGGTCCTGGTCATCTCTGGTTCCTCCTCATCTCGTACGGCCGATCCGGGTCTCGCCAGGGGGATCGTGAAGTGGAAGCGGGTGCCGCCGCCCGGGTTGTCCGCGACGCCGATCTCGCCGCCGTGGCGCTCGACGATCCGCTTGCAGATGGCCAGGCCGAGGCCGGTGCCGGCGTATCCGGCGGCGGTGCGGGCCCGGTGGAAGCTCTCGAAGATCTGGGGCTTGTCCTCGTCCGGGATGCCGATGCCGCGGTCGGCGACGTCGATGCGGGCCCAGCGCGGCGACACCTGCTCGCCGGTCACGTCGACGCGCGGGGTGACGCCCGGGCGGACGTACTTGAGCGCGTTGCCGACGAGGTTGTCGAGGACGTGGCGCAGCATCGCCGGGTCGGCGCGCACCTCGGGCATCGGGCCGGCGTACACGTCCGGCCGGTCGGCGGGCCGCAGGTGCTCGGTGCGGTCGCGGATCACCTCGGCGAGCAGCGCCCCGAGGTCGACCCGCCGGGTGTTCAGCGGCGCGTTGCGGGCGGTGCTGTAGGCCAGCAGCGTGTCGATGAGCCCGGCCATCCGGTCGACCGCCCGCACGATCTTCTGGAGGCCGTCGCGCACGTCGTCGGCCGCGGGCGAGGGCGGCACCTCCGCGAGGTCCTCGACCGCCGCCTCGCAGTGCCCGCGGATCACGGTGAGCGGCGCCTTGAGGTCGTGCGCCACCACGCCGGCGAAGACCGCGAGGTCGTTCTCGTAGCGGCGCAGCTCGGTGATGTCGTGGAAGACGGCGACCGCCCCGCGCTGGCCGGCGCTGGTGTGCAGCGGCCGGCCGTCGACGCTGACCAGGATGCCCTCGGGCCGCCGCTCGTTGCGGACCATCATCTCGACGCCGTCGCTCGACTCGCCGCGCAGCGCCCGGATCAGCGGCAGCTCGTCGAGCGGGAACGGGGTGCGCCCGTCCGGCCGGTAGAGCCCGTAGTGCTCCTGCCAGGTGCCGGGGCTCTGCGCGTCGTCCATCCCGCCGAGGAGCTGCTTGGCCGCCGGATTGTGCAGCAGGAAGGCGCCGTTCTCGTCGACCACGCCGACGCCGTCGCCGATGCTGTTCATGATCGCGCCGAGCAGGCCCGCCTGGCGGCGGCTCTCCGCCTCGGCCGTGCGCAGGTCGGCGGTGGCCTCCTCCACCTGGGCCAGCGCCCGCGCCCGGCCGGTGGCGAGCGTCCAGACGAGCCCCGAGAGGATCAGCGTGAGGGCGAGCCCGCCGAGCAGCACGATCAGCGGCAGGTGGCTGGTGGCGCCGGGCAGCAGCCGCGGGTCGGCCTTGGTGATCAGCGTCCACTGCCGGTCGGCGACCCGGAAGTCGCTGCGCCGTTCCAGGTCGGTGGCGCCGGCCACCGGATATTCGGCGACCACCGGGCGGTCGCCGTCGCGGTCGGCGGCGAGCAGAGTGGCGTCGAGCTGGCCCTGGCTGACCGTGGCGAGCACGCCGCTGAGGAAGTCCTGCCCGCGCAGGCCGAGCACCACCCAGCCGCGGAAGCTGGGGAACGACGAGCGGCTCCAGACCGGCGCGGCGAAGACGAACGAGTGCTGCTGCTCGGCGACGGGCAGATTGCGGTCGCGCAGCAGCACGTACGTGTCGGAGACGCTGGGTTGCCCGATCCGGCGCGCGTCCTCCAGCGCGGCGGCGGCCTCCGGCGCGGCCGACACGTCGAGTCCGTTGAGGGCGGGGCCGGCCGCGTTGAGCGTGCGCGTGAAGATCGAGAAGAAGTGCTCGCCGGTGCCCACGGGCTTGAGCACCAGGCCGTCCGAGCCGCGCCCGCGCCACAGCTTCTGCACGGCGGGCACCTGGGCGGTGGTGGCCGGCACGACGTACGCCAGGGAGGCCGCGCCGATCAGGTCGGCCGAGGAGAGCGGCGCGGTGGCGGCGTCGAAGTCGGCCCAGGTCAGGTCGTCGTCGGTGCCGATGCCGGCGGCGGTCGCCTCGGTGAGGGCCCGGAAACGCTCGGTCTCGGTCTGCACGGCGGCCTGGGCCATCACGGCGCGCTGGTCCATGACCCGGTCGGCGGTCTCCTCCTGCGCGGAGCGCATGCCCGCGTACACCAGGCCGAAGATGACCAGGCCGACCAGCGCGACGGAGACAGCCAGCACGAGGCCCCTCGAGGGCGCCGCCGTCCCCGGCCGTTGCTTCACCGCCGTTCCCCCACAAAAGTGAGCATAAAACGCAAATCGCCCCCGTCGACCGGACTTCGGCCGACGGGGGCGAATCGAGCTCACTTCCAGATGTCGTACTGGTAGAGCTTCTTCTGCGCCATCAGGGTCGTGATCTTGGTGTAGTAGTTCGGGTCGGTGGCGTAGCCGGCCTTCCACACGTTCCAGATGAACTTGTTGGCGTCCTTGGTGTAGGTGAACGCGGGCTTGTACCGGCTGTTCACCCGCAGGAAGTTGCCGTGGTCGCGGAACGAGTGCGCCATCGAGGCGTACGTCCGGAAGCTGGCGACCGTGGTGAAGCACGTGCCGGCCTTGGTGCACTCCTGCGTCGTGTAGTCGTGGCAGCCGTTGGCGAGCGTCCCGTACCGCCCGGACTGGCACTTGATGCCGAAGTAGTTCTTGTCGACCGACGCCAGGCCGCTCTTGCCCCAGCCCGACTCCAGGATCGCCTGCGCGATCGTGACCGAGGCGGGAACGCCGTACTCGCGCCAGCCGCGCTGCGCGCCCGGCACCGCCGCCGCCAGGAACTGCTCCGGGGTGACCGTGGTGACCGGCTTGACCGGCGCCGCGCCCGGGCAGGCGGTCAGCGTGGGCGTGACGACGTACGCGTGCGAGATGTACGAGCCGTCGGAGAGCCGGTTCCACTGCGAGGTCGCGCGGACCGTGCCGCTCACCATGGTGCCGGCGACACCGCAGACGCCGTTGACCTTGGTGCCGGTGGCGACCGTGCGCTTCACCGGCGCCGTGGTCGACGGGGCGGTCCGGATGTTGACCTTGCCGTCGGCGCTCGTGACCGTGCCGACCTTGTAGGCGGTCTTCTTCACCGGCGCGGGCTTCTTCGTCTTGACGGCCGAAGCCTGCGGCGACGAGGTGGCGCACTTCGTGACGGCGCCGCCGCGCAGGTAGGAGTGCGTGACGTAGCCGCCGGAGGCGAGCTTGTCCCACTGCGCGGTGGTGCGGACCGAGCCTCGTACGCTCTGGCCGGTCACGGCGCAGACGACGGTGACCTTCTGGTTGTCACGCAGCGAGCCGACCACCTTCGCGGCCAAAGACGGCGCGGAACGGACCTTCAGCGAGCTGCGGACGTCGACCGTGGCCGTCACCCCAGCCGCTTGCGCCGCGCCGGGCACGGCGAGCATGCCGGCCCCCACGGCGAGCGCGAGCATCGGTCCGGCAAGCCGGCGGGTGTACTGCCTCATGAAAAAAGTCCCCCTTCGTTTCGGTCGGCGTCCGTACGAAGGTGGCGGCGCAGCGTTGCCGGCCGAGAGCGCTCCGGGGTGCAGAAACGTTGCCGAGACCGCCCGCTGTGGCGAGAATGTGCCGCAGGTGACGTTGTGACCGGTGTGGCGCGCGCTTGAAAATCCGGGTGGCTGGGAAAAGCGCGTACCGCCGTTGACCGCGACTCGAGAAGGGCACCCCGCCGATGACGGCCCTGGCGTCCCCCGCGTCACCCGACACCCACCCGCACACCCGAGGCGCCGGTCACCTGGTCGCGCCGATCGCCACCCTCGTGCTGGCCGTGGCCGCCCTCTGGGCGCTCTGGCGCGCCGCCCTCCACACGTCGCTGGGCCAGCGGGTCGACACGGCCGCGATGCACGGCGCCGACGTGGGGCATCCCCACGTGGTGGAGGTGCTCGACCGGACGCTCAACGGCACCACCCTGGTGAGCCTGGTGCTCGTCTGCCTGTTCGCGGCCGCGTTCGGGATCCTGCGCCGCCGGGCCGACCTGGCCGTGGGCGCCGCCCTGCTGGTGCTCGGCGCGAACGCCACCACCCAGCTGCTCAAGACGGGTCTCGCCCGGCCCGACCTCGACGGCACCGGCATGCCGAACTCGTTCCCCAGCGGCCACACCGCGGCGGCCGCGTCGGTGGCCTTCGCCGTGATCCTGGTGCTGCCGCAGGCGCTGCGCGGGACGATCGCCCTGGTGGGCTTCGGCTACGTGACGGTGATCGCGGTGGCGACCGTCTGGGCCGAGTGGCACCGCCCGAGCGACACGATCGGCGGCCTGCTGGTCACCCTGGCCTGGGGTTCGGCCGCGGTCTTCCTGGTACGCCTGTGGCGGCTGCGCGGCCCCGGCGTCACGCAGCGCCCGAGCCGCCTCGCGACGGTCCCGCTGTTCCTCGGCGGGCTCGTGGCGGCGATCGCCGGGGCGTTCGGCCTCGCCGCGGTGGCCATGCTGGCCGACATCCCCGGCCGGTTCGCGTTCTTGTCCGGCTCGGCGGCCGTCGCCGCCGTCACGGCCGGAGCTTTTCTCGTCTGGGTGTGGTTCACGGCCTCACCCGGCGCCGTCAAAGGAGGCACGAAGTGACCACACCGTCCAGTTCCGACAACCCCACCGCCGGTGGCGTGCCTTCGGGCCCGTCCGGGGTGCCCACCCTGCCCGCGCAGAACGTCGCCGCGGGCGCCACGCCGACCGTGGTGGTCGGCACCTTCCCGGAGTACGCGCAGGCCCAGCAGGCGGTCGACCTGCTGTCGGACAACAAGTTCCCGGTGGAGCGCACCGCCATCATCGGCACCGACCTGCGCCTGGTCGAGAACGTGCTGGGCCGCCTGACAGTGGGCCGGGCGGCCCTCGCGGGCGCGGCGAGCGGCGCGTGGTTCGGCCTCTTCATCGGCCTGCTGTTCGGCCTGTTCAGCGACTCCAACTGGTTCGCGGTGGTGCTGAGCGGCCTGCTGATCGGCGCGGTCTGGGGCGCCATCTTCGGCGCCATCGCCCACGCCGCCACGGGCGGCCGGCGCGACTTCGCCTCGCGCAGCTCGCTGCAGGCCGGCCAGTACGCGGTCACGGCCGACGCGGAGGTCGCCGAGCAGGCCCGGCAGCTGTTGGTGCAGCTGAACTGGCGGGCTTCCGGCGCTCAGTGAGCTCTGCGCGTGAGGCCCGGGCCGCTGGGGTCCGGGCCTCACGCGTGACCGCCTTCTGTCGGCCCATGGGGCAGTCGCAACTCGCGGTTACCGGCCGTGTCCTGTGCGGCGCGAGGGCTCGGCCCGCAATCCCGCACCCCGCGCCTACCAGGGGCTGCGCCAGGCGGAGCACCTATGCGGGGACCAGCTGATCAGCCTCCGGCCGCGACTCGAGCGTCGCGGCGCTCGCAGAAGGCACCTACCCCGGCTCGGCGGCGCGCTCTCGATCGGCGGGGCCGTGGCCTACAGGCCGGCGTGGAGTTCGGT
>NZ_BOMI01000210.1 GCF_016862115.1 Paractinoplanes deccanensis | reverse complement strand
TTCTTTAACGAGACCGCCTGGCACGCCCAAACCGAGCCAGATAACCTGCCCCAACCGGAGGCAGGTAACCACCGCTCCATCAGAGCGGGGAAGCTCAGCTTTTCGAAGTCTTCACCCCCGAGGAAGGCGCCACCCAACACATCGGCCTCGACCATCTCCCTCACGTCAGCACCTTCATCGCCGAGTGGGTGGCCGACACTTTCGCGGCCCTGGCGCGGTAAGCGGAACCAGACCAGCACACGGTGCCGGCGTGCTGGACCGGCGTGGTGCGGCATCCTTCTGGCAGCCAGCGCCACGGGCGCCCTAGCGGCGCTGGCATCGCACAGGTCTCCAGCGACTTCCGTATCGCGCCAGCGGGGACAAAGATCGGCGTGTTCTAGCGAGGGAAGATACAAGGCGGTGCGGATCGCCCCACCTGCGCACTTCCGAGCCGGCGCACCAGAAACTCCTCAGCTACCCGGCTGACGGCTTGCGGCGCCCGGATCGGTGCTCTGCTCAAGGGCCGTCCACCACTCCTCCAGTTCGTCGACCCGGCTCTGGAGTGCGGCGTTCGCCGCCCGGGCCGTAGCCAGTTCCTCGGTCAGCGCACCGATCGGCCCGGAGGCGGTCAGGGCGTCGAGCCAGCCCGCGACCAGCCGGTCCTCAGCGGCGACCCGGCGGAGCGCGGAGGCGACCACCTCCGGTGACAACTCGGCCACGAACTCTCTCGGGAGCGTGAGCAGGCGAGCGACCTCGCCGAGGCTCCGCGCGGCGCTCATCTGGCGCCGAAGGCGCTCGGCGGACGGCACCGCCGGTTCGGCCGGTGTCGCAGCCGCGATCGGCTTGGCAGGAGAAGGGGCGGCCTTCGACACAGGCGCGGGCGTAGGTGCCGGCTCCGGTTCAGGCTCGGCCTCCGACGGGAGTTCGGGAAGGTCGTCCCCCACCCAGGCGTAGGCCAGAATGTCGCCCTTCTGCCGTCTGGCGACATTTGGCCACTTGGGCAGAACCGCCAGCGCGCGGGGCCCGTGCCGGGCCCAGGTCTCGTTCCGGAGACCCAGCTCGGCCAGACGCTCCCGGATCTCTCGCACCTTCAGCGGGACCGGCGACTCGGCCAGCAGGTGGAGAACCACCGCGAGGGGCTCTTGGGCGAAGACAGCGTGAAACAGCCGCGAGTCGGACAGAGCCAGGAAACGCAGCGAACCCCTCGTCGCGACGTGAACGCCGGCGCCCCGTGGGACAAGCTCTTCCTCATCGGTGTCGTCCCACTTGACCTGATAGTTCGTCCCGTCATCCGCGAGGATCGATCCGGCTCGGGTACGGCGTACGCCGAATGAATCGGACACCTGGACAAGGCCCTGATCTGCGCTCACGAATGCGACTGTAATAGTTATCGTCGCGGCCGGGGCGCCGGCCGGATCCAGCCGATCCTGGCCAGGTCTATCGGCCGTGTGCGCCCAGCGCCGGCTTGGTGGAACAACTCTGAGAGGAGATGGGCGCACACCGATCCGCCACAAGCAACCAATCAAGGACCTCCACGGCGATGCCTGGCACTCGGCTCCTGCGATCTTGACTAGGCCCTCGGCTCGCCCGGACGACCAGCACTCAGCGCCACCAACGGCCGACTGAACTCCAGCACATCGTCGGCCACGGTAGGTGGTTCTCTCGCTGCTTGGCGGAGCCCTCGCCATGGTTTCGGAACCGTGCGGGCTCGCCGAGTCCGCGCGAACACCCGGTGAGCGTGCAGTTACGTAAGGACATAGACTGCGGCTACTCTCGTGTCCTGTGCCGACAAGGCGTCTGGGGAGGGCCTACCAAGTTGGCGACCAAGGCAAGACACGTCACCGGTCCGGACGGCGACGATTCGCCGAACTTTGACGTTGAGGTCACCGACTCTCGGCGGGCGATGGCGTACCTGGTGGCGCCAGGCTCGGACGACTACATCCGGATCATGTCGGTACTCGAGTCGTCGGTGACCGACTTGACCCCCGCCGAGGTTGCGCTCTTGGTCTCCGCCGATGGGCCGGTCATGCCCGAGGGCGTGGTTCAGGCACGACTGGACAAACTGAAGGATTGGACGGCGGCTACCGGGCGAGCGGATCCTTCGAGGATCCGGCGGCATGCCGACATTCTGGCGCGCAACTGGCGGTGGACGGCCACCCCGGCCGGCCGGCAAGTGCACCGCTTCTACACATCTGTGCTGGCCGCGACCCCGACGATGCGGGAGATTCCGCTACCGAGCCTGGCTCGGATCGTCGAATCGATCGAACAATTGGCCCACGAGCTGGCCCTGCCCCGCCGCGATGACGGCAAGGCCGCGGAGCTCATCGGGCGGCTGTTCACCGCCCACGACGATCTCGACGCATCCCTGGTCGGCGCGGAGGACAGCCTGTCCGGCCTGGCCGACCGGTTCGACCTCGACCGGGATGCGACCGCGGAACTCAAAGGATTGCTGGTCGACTACGCCACCCACGTCGCCGGTGAGCTCGAACGCGGCGCCCAACGCGCCCACGATGTGCTGAACCGGCTGCTGCGACCGCACTTCAGCGTCCTCGCCGAGATCGCGGTGGCTCAGTCGCAGGCCCGGGCACTGATTGAGCGCGGGGCGCTCACCGCGTCCAAGGGTGGCCGGGTCGCCGACTGGGACGGGCTGGCGGCCTGGTGCGACCCGCACACCGGACGGTCGAGCCGGTTCGCGTTGCGGTTGGTCCGCGCGTTGCCCGGAATGCACGCCAACCTTCGCCGTCTGCACAGCTCAGCCGGGTACGCAACAGGCCGGGCACGGGCATTGCTCTTGGCCAAGGCGTGCCTTGATCCCCGGTACGGCACGGCGATCCTGCAAGCGGCCACCGGGGATCATCCGTGGCGCAAGCTGTACGGGGAAGCCGACGACGCCGACCTGTCCACCAACCCGGGATGGCGTTCCGGCCCGTTGGTCGAGCTGCCCGAGTTGCTGCGTACCACCGGCCGCACCGGCGCTCGCGGGCGTGCCCCGGCGGCCCGCGACGACGCCGCCGCACGGGCGGCGGTGCAGGCGGCTCGGCAGCAGCGGATGGCCGAGCATGCGGCGGCGATCGAGGAGATCCTCAGCGGAGCGCCGGGCGGCGTGTTGTCGGTGCGTGCCGCGCAGGTGGCTTTGGCCGCGCTGATGACCGCGGTCCGGACCGGGCTCGTGCCCGGCACGAACGACCGGCGGACCGGCACCCGCGATGGACTCGCCTGCACGCTGTTCCACACCGGTCTCGACAACGGGTTACTGGCCGCGCCGACCTGGCGGGTCATCCTCCCCGGGCGTGTTCCCGTCTTTCACCTGCCGGGCCAGTGGGTCAGCGCGCCCCAGCCGACCCGTCCTGACCCGGCGCGCCGCGCCTCGGCCAGGCTCGAGCAGATTCCGGGGGCGGCATGACGACCGGTGCGAAGGCGTGGCGGCAACGCCGGACCGATGCCCCGGAGACCGCTGCCGAGACGGCGATGGTGCTGCGGCAGCTCATGGTCCAGCCGTGGCTGGTCGCCGGCCGCGACGACGTGGGGATCGCAGCCGTACGCCGCAACGAGGCCGCGATCCGCGAGGTGCTCGGTCGGCTGGGCTGGGTCCTGGTTGTCGAGCGGGACTTCGTTCGGCTGCGGAAGTCTCCCCCGGTTCGCCGTGACGCCTGGGCCGCGACCGGGCCTACGCCCTTGTGCAGTTCATGGTTCTTCCTGCTGGTCGCCGCCGCCGAGTCCCTGCCACCGCGGGTGAGTATCGGACAGCTGATCGCCGCCGCACGCAGCGCGGCGGCCGAGGCTGAAATCTCGGCGGCCGACGACATGGCACAGCGGTACGCGATCCTGGCCGCCGTCAAGCTTCTGGAACAGCGCGGCGTCGTGGAGAGCCTCGACGGGGACCTCAACCTCCTGCTGCGCGAGGATGACCCGCCGGTGCTGCTGGCGGTGCACCACCATCGTCTGGTGCACGTAATCGCGAACTTCGGTACGGCCGACCCGGTCACCGATCCGGCGGGCTGGTTGCATCAGGTCGCACGGGAGAGCGACCCGGCGCGGCGCATGCGCCGCAAACTCGTCGACGACACCGCCGTCTACGCCATCGACTTGGACCCCGACGAGGCCGACTGGCTGTCACGCCGGGTTCGCGGCGACGATGGCCTGCCCTTGGCCGAGGCTTTCGGGCTGCACCTGGAACGCCGGGCCGAGGGTGCCGCGTTCGTGGTGCCGGCCGACGCGTTCCGCTCCCGCGACGCGTTGGGCGACCGGCCCTTCCCCGGCGGCGGCACCGTCGCCCACGCCGCGGTGCTGCTCTGCGACCTCGCCGAGTCCGACGGGATGGTCGCTGCCGAACGCCCCGGCTGGCGCGGCATCGCCGACCACGACGTGCTGCGCCACCTGACGACCTTAGCCGCGAAATACGCCGGGCAAGGCTGGGCCGCCGAACACGTTGCCGCACCGGCCGGGCTGGCAGTCGAAGTAGCGGCGCTGCTCGCCGGCGTGAACCTCCTGCGTGTCGAAACCGGCATGTGGTGGTTCGCCCCGCCGGCGGGCCGCTGGGAGCGGCCCCGCGAGCCACGGCGCGACCAAGCACGCAAGGGCACCCATGGCCTCGGCTGACGAGCTGTCGCTGTTCGGCGACGACCTGATCGCCCCGGCCGGGCATCCGGAGCGATTCACCACCCGGTGGCGGCTGGTCGGCGCCGGCTTGTCGAACGTGTGGCGCTACGGCGATCTGCTCCTGACCGCACCCAGTGGACGGCTGTTGCTGCGCGGCCCGAACGGCACCGGTAAGACCACCGCCCTGGAAGCCCTCTGGCCGTACCTGCTGGACCTCAACGCGCAGCGGCTGGCGGCCGGCAAAGCACGGCCGACTTCATTGGCACTGCTGATGCGTGAGGGCGCCGACGGTCACCGTCGCCGCTGCGGATATCTCTGGCTGACCTTCGCAGCGCCGGGCGGTGACGGCGTCCGCTCCTACGGTGTGCGGCTGCTGTTCAGCGAGAGCGGCTCACCGGCGGTCCGAGTTATGCCGTTCACCGCTGCGGGCGTACCGCTGAAGGACTTTGATCTTTACGGCTCGAACCGGGCGGCACTGTCGAACGAGCAGTTCGGCGACACCATCGCCGCAGCCGATGGCACCGTGTTCGATGACGAGGACTCCTACGTCGCTCACCTCGCGACACATATTTGGCGGACCGCTGACCGACCGCTGATTGAACTCGCCAACCGGGTGCGTGCGGTGCGCAATCCCAGCCTGCTCGGCGACGTGTCCCCCAAGGCCGCCGCGGATGCGCTGCGGGAAGCGCTGCCCGGTGTATCGGATGAAGTGGTCACGGCCACCGCCGAGGCTCTCGCCGAGTCCGAGGCGACCCGGGCCGCGTTCCAACGTGACCGCGACGCTGCCGCCGCACTCGAACGTTTCGCCGAGGCGTGGGCCGGACACGTCATCGACGTCGTCGGCGGCGCCCACACCGCCGCCACGTCGGCGCAGCGCGCCGTCCGCGACGCCGAACGCAACCTGGCCCGGGTAGCCCGCAACGTGCAGGCAGCGATCGGGGACCACGAGCGTGCGGTGGCCGGGGAGAAAGAGTTCAAACGTCAGGCCGACGAGCTCGACGTGAGGATTCGTGCGCTGGAGGAATCCGACTCTTATCAGGCGGCCGGTCGGCTCGCGGACATGCAGAAACGGGTCGACGCCGAAAACCGTGCCGCAGCCGCCGAACGATCCAAGTTCGCCGAGTCGGTGGCCGCAAGCAGGTCCCGCGCGCAGAACCTGCGGGCCACGGCCGCCGAGATCACCGCCGACCTCAATGACCTGGTCGGCGAAGCCGCCGCCGTCGACAACCGCGCCACTCCAGACCATCCGCTGCTGACCTGCACCAGCACCCCACGGGCGGCTTTCCACCTCGACGAGACATCTCTCGACGCCGGCCCGACCGCCGTCATCCGGGCCGAGCCGGCGCGAGCCGCGACGCTCGCCGCCCTGTGGCGCGAACTCGCCACCGGTCACCGCCGCAGCGGCAACGACGCCGGGCTCGCGCTGACCGACCGGCGCGAGACCGATAACGCCGAACGCGAAGCCGCCGAGCAAGCGCCCGTCGCCGCCCGCGCCCGGGTGGCGGCCGAGTCCGCTCAGCGGCAGCTGTCCGCCGAAACCGCGAAAGCGCAGCAGGCGCTGCGCGACCTGGCCGATGCCATCGACACCTGGTACGCCGACAATCACGAACTTGCAGTCCTGGTCGGCGCCGGATGGCACCCCGACGACGCCGACCTTCTCGGCGCCGACGAACCCGCCCAAATCCTCACCGGCATCGACGGCATCGCCCACACCGTCCGACAAGCCGGCGCAGCCGCCGTTGCGGACCTGAAGCACCGCGCCACGCTCGCCGGCACGGAGGCGACTCGTCTGACCACGGCTGCCGAGGAACTGCGCGCCGAAGCACGTACCCTGCGTGCAGGCAAGCTGCTGCCCGTCCCCCGACCCGAGTGGGCCGGTCCGGCACCCGACGGCCACGCCTTCGCTGACGCGGTCGACTGGCACCCGGCCGTCATCAGCCCCGCCGAGCGCGCTTTGATCGAGACCGCCCTGGCCGCCAGCGGCTTGCTCGGCGCGGCACTGCACTCCGACGACGTACGAACCGACAGGTGGCAAGTCGATTCGACCGGCGAACCTGTCACCCCGAACCTCGCCAGCGTGCTGATCATCGACCCGGACCATCCCCAGGCCCGGATCGCTGAACAGGTACTGCACCGCGTCGCCCTGCACGACACCAGCACACCGTCGGCCGGCCTGGTCATCGGCCGCGACGGCACCTACACCGCCGGCCCCTTGCAAGGCCGGCCACCGCAGCTGGCTAACGCCGAGCACGTCGGCGCAGCCCAGCGGCGCGCCGCCGCCCTCGCCCGCGCCGACGCCCTCGACGTCGAGGCGACCGGCCTCGATGCACAGGCCACCGAACACCACCAGACCGCTCAACGCCTCCGGGGCGACGCCGGCCGCGTGCAGGCGGCACTCAGCGACTTCCCGAAAAGCACCGCCGCCAGCCGGGCCGAGGCGATCCGCGCCGCTGCCGCCACTCGGGCCACCGAAACCCGCCAGGCCGCCGACACCGCGGCCGAACTCGCCGCCCAGCTCACCGAGACCGCAGAAGCGTTGCGCCTCGCCTGGGAACAACGAACCCGGACACGCCATCTACCGATCGGCATCATCGAGCTGCAACAGCTGCGCGCCGACGGCGAACACCGCGCCCGCGAACTCGACGCCAAGGCCAAAAAACTCCAGGAACGCGTGCTGCCACGGCTGGACCGGCTCGCCGCCACCGCCGCCGAGGACACCGAAAACAACGAACGGCTGAACCGTCAGCACGCTGAGGCCACCGTCATCGTCGAGCGCGCCACCCGGCTGGCCGCCGAGCACCAAGCCTTGGTCCGCGCGGTCGGCCTCGACGCCGCGACCGCCCTGGCCCAGCATGCCGAAGCCAGAGGCCGCCGCGACAACCTCGAGGGACGGCTGGGCGCTGCGGCGAAAGCCGTGACCGAAGCAGACAATCTCGTCCGCGAACTCGGCTTCGAGAAACGACGGGCCGAACAACGCATCGAAGACGCCGGTCCGCCCTTGGCGGCAGCACTGCGCCGGCTCCGCGTCCTGCTCGACGTCAACGGAGTGTCGGCGCTGCTGTCAGTCCGGCCGGACCAAGACGATCTGATCGATGCGCTCGGATCCGCCGTCGCCGGGAAACGCACCATCAGTCAACGTCTGCTCCGCGAACGCTACGACACGTGCCGCACCGAACTGGCCGGCCTGTGGACCCTAGACCCCGGCGACACCGTCGAAACCCTCGACACCTACCTGCTCACCCACGACAGCATCGGCTACGCCCCGCCGGACGCCGCCGACGCCGGCCGACAACTACGCGACCGCGCCCAGCAAGCCCTCAACCGCGCCGAGGAATCAGCACTACGCGACTTCGTGATCGGCCGCCTGCCCCTGGCCATCGGAACCGCGTGGGTCCACATCGAGGACTGGGTCCAGGCCGTCAACCGCAAAATGCGCAACGCCTCCGCGTCCTCCGGCGTCGGCGTCCGCATCGCCCGCTCCCTGTCCAAGGACCTCACCGCCGCCGAAGCCACCGTGCACCGCCTCGCCTGCACCCGCACCACCCTCACCGCCGCCGAACAAACCGAAGTCGGCGAAGCCCTGCAAGCCCTCATCGCGGCAGCGCCCGGAGCGACCATGGCCGAACAACTCACCCATGCCATCGACGTCCGGCAGTGGCTCGACATCTCCTACGAAATCGTGCGCCCCGACGGCCAAGCACACCGCTGGACCTCCAAGACCGGACTGTCCGGCGGCGAACGCCGACTCGTCGTCCTGGCCCCCATGCTCGCCGCCGTCGCCGCCTACTACGACCAGCTCGGCCCGACCGGACTGCGGCTGACCGCCCTGGACGAAGTTCCCGCCGAGGTCGACGAACGCGGCCGTGAAGGCCTCGCCCGCTACCTCGCCGAACTCGACCTCGACCTGATCTGCACCAGCTACCTGTGGGACGGCGCACCCGGCGCGTGGGACGGCATCGACGCCTGGGACCTCGAAGCCGGCCCCGACACCACCGTGGTCGCCTTCCCGATGCTCGTCCGCGGACTCCACCGGCTGCCCGAGGACCCAGCATGACGTCGCGATGTCCCTGGTGCACCCGCGACTGCACTGGCGTCGACGACGCGGCCCTGCGCGGTGAGAACCTGGACTGGCTCTGGCAACGGCTCGCCGACGTCGGCGACCGGCGCGGCGACCAGGACCTGGTTACCGGCACCGCCGCGGTAACCGCCCCGGCCGACGCCACGCAACGAGCCGCCGTCACCGGCCTGGTGGGCGGCCGTACACCGCGAGCCGGGCAAACCATCAGAGTGGATCTGAGCGCGCTCACCGCCCGGCTGCAGGCTCACGATCCGCGCCTGACGCCCGGCATGCTCGCCGCCCACACCGCCGGCCGCAGCCTCGGCGAACGGATCCGGGGCAACGCCGAACGCCGCGACGCACTCGACCGCCTGCGACACCACACCCTCAATGTCATCGACACCGAACGCGAATTCTGGCCTGCGCTGCACCGAGCCGGCTGGGCCGCAAGGCTGCTGGCCGCCGATAACCCCGAACAGATCGTTGACCAAGCCGCGGCTACCATCGCCGCCTTACCGGCATCTGGTGGACGGCTTGACCGGCGGCGGTTGGCCGACTCCATCACTGGCTTCCCACACGCGCTGGACAACGGCACCCTGCCCGGACTCGTCCTGGCCATCCTCACCGCGACCGGTCGCATCCCTGCCGGGCTGCCACCGCGTGCCGCCTGGGCCGCCGCCGGCATCGACTGCGACGACCTCACCGGCGGGTTGCTCGCCCTCGGCATCCACCCGGCCGGCTGGTCCCTGCCCGTCGGCACGGTCGTCACCATTCCGCCGCGCGAGCTGGCCCGCTGCGCCTGGCCCGAAGCCCCGCAATCCGGCGTCCGGGTGTTTGTCACCGAGAATCCGTCGGTCGTAACCGCCGCCGCGGATCTCAGCAACGGCGCACCGGTGCGGCTGCTGTGCACGGTGGGCACACCGTCCGCACTGGAGATTGATGCCATTGGAGGGCTCGCCGACGCCGGCTGGGAGGTAGCCGTCCGCGCCGACTTCGATCAGGCCGGACTGCAACACGTGGCCTCCCTGCTCGCCGGCATTCCTTCGGCGGTCCCCTGGCGGATGAAGGCGGCCGATTACCTGAGTAGCCTCACCAGCCCGACGCACGGACGGACCCGACTGGATACGGCGGCCCTGCCTGCAACTGCATGGGATCCAGACCTGCACGAGGTGATGATCGAGTCCGGTTACGCCGCTTACGAGGAAAGTCTCATCGATCAGCTCATGGATGACTTACTCAAGAACTGAGCGGCGATCTGATGAGATCTTGATCGGGCCATTGGTCCGGTAACCACCGGCAACGTCTGAGCATCAAGGGCGGCGAAGACCTCTTCAACCAGGCGAACGCCCATCCGCGGAGCCCGGGGTTTGACGATCTCGGCGAGTTTCGACCGGCCGGCTTTACGCAGCCCGGCTGGTCCACCACACCGCGACAGCGCTTCGAGGACGGCGGGATGCTGCACTTTCGGGCTGAGCACGCGTTCCAGTGGTGGGTGGATCTGGGTGAGCAGTCCGCGGATCCGGTCAGCGATGCGCGTGACTCGCCGGCGAGGTCGTCGTCGTAGCCGACCAGCATCTCCAGCTCGGCGAGGGTGTCATCGCCGGCGTCGATGCGGCGCAGCGTGTGAGGCAACGTGCGTGCCGCATCGGCGATCACGTAGGCGTCGCGGGCATCGGTTTTGGCCGTGCCCGGGTGCAGGTCGGCGAGCCGCCGCATGACCAGACCGGGCAGATAGCCGACCTGATGCCCCCATGCCCGGGCGACCGCGACCGGCAGGGCGCCGATCGAGGCGGGCTGGTCGACCACCGCCAGGATCCGGCCGTGCCGGCCGAGTTTGTCGGACAGTTTGCGCGGCCCGGCCTCGGTGTTCGGCAGCGGTGCGTCGTGCAGCCGCTTGCCCGCCGGGTCCAGCGCGACCGCATGGTGATCGCTCTTGCCGACGTCCAGGCCCAGGAACACGCCGTACTCGTCGTGTACGCCTCGCCTCCCCGCGAGTCCATCATGGGCTCGGCCGCGGGTCAGAGCGTCGGACTGCCGGCAGCCACGTTACGAAGAGACCTACCCCGAACGGTGGCCGGGTCCCTATCAGCGGTCCGCCGACGCCACCCGGTCCGGCGACAACACCCCCCGGATCATGCGTACGACAGGGGCATTAAGCCATACCGGACCGAGCGACCGAGCAGTCCCCATCGGGGACGATCAAAAAGGTAACGGGGAGACCTCGAGCCGGTGTGGCACCGACCTGGTCCTCGCCGCCCCCGAGTACGGAGTCTGGTCGCGTGATGTCCGTGACCGCGAACTGATCCGCTACTCGGACAGGGGCTCGAACTATACGTCGTTCCGCTTCGCGCAACGCTTACGCGACGACGGAATCCTTCCCTCGATGGGCTCGGTCGGTGACTCCTACGACAACGCTCTGATGGAGAACTTCTGGTCAACCCTGAAGATCGAACTGGTCTACCGAACGTCGTGGCGGACCCGCGACGAGGCCGAGAACGCGATCTTCGAATACATCGGTGGCTGGTACAACACCCGCCGCATCCAACGCGAGCTGGGTTACCTCAGCCCGGACGAATACGAGACCGCCTGGCACAGCCGGCAGGCCGGCCAAGCCGAACCACATAACCTCACCCCTGCACCCGCCGAGAGCAGCCAAGCTCGTTCGGCGGCCGTTCCCAGCGGATGCCGGTGAACAGGACAGACAAGATGCCGCACAACACTTGCGGTCATCGACCGGCCGGCGACCAGGGCCCGAACGCGGCGGCTGCTTGGGCAGCAGTCGCTCGATGCGGGCCCAAAGGTCGTCGTCGACCAGCCACGGCTGGGGGTCGCGCTTCCTCTTGTCAGCGACAACGGTCCGATCAAATATCAGGTCATGCCATGCACCCGATTGAGTTAGGAGTTCTTACAGGAACTCGCTCCGGTAGGTCGAGGCTAGTTCGCCCGCACGCCGGCGACGGTCCGCGAGTTCGTCGTCGGAGAGATGCGGCGGTGGGGCGTCCGGGCCGGCGACGATGTCGCCGATCCGCGTGAAGTATTCGTCCTGGCCGGCGGGCGTGCACATGCAAAGCATGCGGGCCGGGGCGCCGGAGACGTTGCGGAAGTTGTGCGGGGCGTTGGCCGGGATGTTGACCGTGTCTCCGGCTCGTACGGTGTGCTTCTCGCCGCGGAAGGTGAATTCGATTTCGCCCTCAAGGATCATGAACATTTCTTCGAAATCGTGCCGGTGTGGGGGCGGGCCGCCGCCGTCGGGCACGCGCATATCGATCAGGCAGTACTGGCCGTTGGTCTGTTCGCCGGTGATCAACATGCCGTAGGTGTTGCCCACGAGCGAGATGTAGGTGATGGTCGGGTCGTCCGGGTTTGCCACGGTGAGCGAGCGGGTCGGATCGTCGTCCGGAATCATCAGCGCGAACTCCTTCAGTGGTGACGAGATTTGTTCAGGCCTCGAGCTCGGCGCGGTGGGCGGCCAGGAAGTCGGTGAGGCTGAGCGGGTCGGGGTTGTAGGCGCGTGCGGCATCGAGGTCGCGGCGGCCGAGGTAGGAGTCGGGGAACTCGGCGTAGTACTGGAACATGTTGCCCAGCTCGTCGGCTCCGGGGAAGCCGAAGCCGCGGAACTGGTCGTGGGTGGGTGGGCGGTAGGCCACCGGCTCGCCGAGGACGGTGCCGAGCGCGGCCGCCATCTGTTCGCCGGTCGCGTAGGCGCCGACGACCGGGATGGTGGCGCCGATCGTTTCCGCGGGCTGGCGCAGCACGTTCAGCGCCAGCTGGCCGATGTCTTCCGAGGCGACGCCGGCGACGGGTGTGTCGCCGAGCGGCAGGTGCATGGCGAGCGTGCCGTCCGGGTCGCGTTGGGGTTTGGCCAGGCCGAGCAGGTTGTCCCAGTAGAAGGACATCAGCAGGTACGTGGTGGGCAGCCCGGACTTCGCGAACAGCGCGTCGGCGTCGCCGCCTTTGACGTCGAAGTGCGGCACCCGGTAGCCGTCGCCGATGACCGGCATCCGGTCGTCCCCGGCCCCGATCGCTTCCCGGGTGTCTTCGAGCGTCGACCACAGGACGTGCTGGAGGCGGGCGGCCTTGGCCGCGGCGATGATGTTCTCCACTTCGGCCAGTTCCCGGGTGGGGGAGCGGTGCTCCCAGTACGGCGTGACCAGGAACGCGCCGTACGCGCCCTCGAACGCCCGGCGCAGGCTCTCCTCGTCGCCGAGGTCGGCCTCCACCACCTGGGCGCCGAGCCGGGCCAGCGCCTCAGCCTTGGCGGAGCCGGCGCTGCGGGTGACCGCCCGTACGGCGAATTGGCCGTCGGCCAGCAGCGCCCGCGCCACCGCGCCGCCCTGCGTGCCGGTCGCGCCGAGCACCGCGATGATTCTGTCGTACGACATCGAAAGCTCTCCTGTCGGATTCGGGGTTCAGGCGACGATGACGGTCTTGCCGGACAGCTCGCCGGCGGCGGCGCGGGCGTGCACGGTGGCCAGCTCGGCCAGCGGCACCCGCTCGGCCACGTCGACCCGCAGCTCGCCCGCGTCGACCAGCGACACCAGGTGCGCGAGCTGGCGGGCGTCGCTGCGAACGAAGAGGTCGATGCCGCGTACGCCCCGGGCCTCGTCGGACGGCGCGGGCATCCAGACCGTCGTGTTGACCAGGACGCCGCCGTCGCGGATCAGCCGGACCAGCGCGGTCAGCCGGTCCGGCTCGACCGGGGCCAGGTTGAGCGCCACGTCGACCGGCTCGGTCACCTCGTCGATGGTGCGCAGGCCGTCCTCGCTGCGGGGGCCGTTGACGGCGACGACCTCGGCGCCGGCGTTCTCGGCCAGCTGGACGGCGTAGGAGCCGACCGCCCCGCGGGCGCCGTTGATAAGCACCCGCTGCCCGGCGGTGAGCTTGGCGTGGTCGAACAGCGCCTGCCAGGCGGTCAGACCCACCGTGGGCAGCGCGGCCGCGTCGGCCAGGGGAATGCTCGCCGGCGCCGGGGCCAGGATCTCGGCCGGGGCCAGCACGTACTCGGCGGCGGCGCCGTCGCCGGTCATCGGCAGAAAGCCGACGACCCGGTCCCCGGCCTGAACGGCGGTCACGCCCTCGCCCAGCTCCTCGACCGTGCCGGAGACGTCGATGCCGGGCGTGTGCGGCAGCGTCACCGGAATCGGGCCCCGCATGAAACCGGCGCGGATGTTGCCGTCGACGCCGTTGAACGACGTACCGGCGACCCGGACCAGCACCTGGCCGGCGGCCGGGACGGGGCGCTCGGCGTCCTCGTAGCGCAGGACGGCCGGGTCACCGTACTCGTGGAATCGCACTGCCTTCATCGGAAGCCTTCTCTCTCGTAGTTGCTTCGTTTTCGAAGCACATCTTGACCATACTGCGCTTCGAATTCGAAGCAATAGCGGATCGGTGTGACCCGGGCTACATCAGTCGGCGGAGCTTCTCGTCGCTCGCCGAGCCGGGCACGGTGGTGAAGAAGAGCAGAACCTGACGCTCGTCGGGATCGACCAGGACGTGGCGGTACAGCTCCAGCTCACCCAGAAGGGCGTGCCGGTAGCGCCGCAGGCGCGAGCCCGGCATGACCCCCACCTCGGCCAGGCGGTGGTCGCTGAGCAGGATCGCCGCGGGACGAGTCGGCAGCAGCACCTCACCGAACCGCGAGAACACGATCGCCGGGCGATCCGGCAGCCGCTCAACGAGACGCGCCAGCAGCGGTCCGACCCGTTCCTGCTCCATCGCCCTCACCCCCTGTCGTTCTCCGGCCCGTCCAGCGTGGCGGGAACCGGGAACAAGGTGAATGGCGCGGTTATCCACGGACTTTTTGTCCGTGGATAACCGTCACATGGCGCTCAGGCGCCGGAGCTTCTCCTCGCTCGGTGAGCCGGGCTCGGCCAGGTAGACCAACAGCTCCTGGCCTTCGTCGGGGTCGATCAGCCGCCGGGCGGTCAGCCACAGCTCGCCTTGCTCGGGGTGGCGGTAACGCTTGAGATCGTTGTGATGGACGACGCCCACCTCGTGCCGCCGCCAGACCTCGGCGAACTCGGGACTGACGGACAGCAGGGCGTCGACGATCTCGCCGGCCGTTCCGGTGGGGTCGGCCGTGTACGCCGCGCGGATCTCCGCGGTGAAGACCCGGCCCCGGATGTCGTGGTCCTCCGGCGGGAAGAGGGCGCGTTGCGCCGGATCGGTGAACCAGCGGTAGACCAGATAGCGGGCCATGCCTTGAAAGCTGGTGTAGTCGCCCAGCAGGGCGACCGCCGGCCGGGTCTGCAGCAGCGCCTCGCCGAACCGGGAGAGCACGATCGCCGGCGTGTCCGACATGCGCTCGACGATCCGCCGCATGGCCGGGCTGGCCTGCTCGTCCCGTAACGCCCGCCGCGGCGCCGAGTGGCCGCCGAGGTGGAACAGGTGATCGCGTTCGCTCGGGCTGAGCTTGAGGCTGCGGGCCAGCGCGGCCAGCATCTGCTCGGACGGCATCGGGCCCCGCTGCTGCTCGAGGCGGCTGTAGTAGTCGGCCGACATGCCGGCCAGCACCGCGACCTCCTCGCGGCGCAACCCGCCGGTACGGCGTCGAGAACCCGCGGGCAGCCCGACGTCCTCCGGCCGCAGCGCGTCGCGCCGGGCCCGCAGGAAGTCGGCCAGCAACGCCCGATCCATCCCGCCGCTCCTCACTCGGCCCGGTTGCGGCCGGCTCGGGGCTTGGCCGAGCGGGGCGGGGTGGCCCGCATGTGTTCGCGGACCCGGCCCAGCACACCGCTGAGGGTGGCGAGGTCGCGGCCCTTCATCGGGTCGAACAGCAGCTGCCGTACGCGTTCCACGTGCCCCGGCAGTACGTGCGCGATGAGATCGCGGCCCGCGTCGGTGACCGTGACCATGACGCTGCGCTCGTCGTCCGGCGACGGCGCGCGGGTGATCAGGCCGCGCTTCTCCAGCAGGCCGGCCTGGTAGGTCAGGCCGCTGCGGCTGTACACCACACCGTCGGCCAGGTCGGTCATCCGCAGCCGACCCTCGGGAGCGTCGACCAGCCGGGCCAGGATCTGGAACTGGACGTAGCTGAGGTCACCGTCGGCGCGCAGGTGCTCGTCCACCGCGTACTGCAGGAGGCTGCTCACCTCCATCAACGCGAAGTAGGCGCCGAGCTGCTCCGAATTCAGGCCGGGGGACGGATCGCTCACCCGGCGAGTTTACTTGCTTAGAATTCGAACGATCAAGTTCGCCCGGGCATGATCAGTCGTTGTCAGCGAGCGGAGTACCGCGTGCAGCAGCAAGGCCCGGGCCTTCGGCGGCTCAGGCATTGATATTCGCTCGCAAGAACGACAGCACCAGCGCTGCGATCTGCTCCGGGAACTGGTCGTGCGGGTAGTGCCCCGGCGCCCTCGATCATCTGGAGCTCGCCCACGCCCGCGGGCAATGCCGCGATCACCGCTTGGCCTTCGGCATGCGGGTCGGCCCAATCGGGTCAAGAGAACCTTCGATGATCAGAGTTGGACAGGCACGTTGCCGAGCTCAGCTCCGGCGTCGGCCGGTGAGGATCTGAGCATCGACGTGAGTGCTTTCATACGGCCGTGCTCACGGAGACTGGCCTCGATGTGTTGCTGCCGTTGGTTCCAGTCGGCCGGTTTGACTCCGGGATAGGCGTGCTCCAGGTGCTTGCAGTCCGAGTACCGCCCAGCCCTGTGTCGAGCCGCGCGGGGTGGCGGCCAGCAGGTCCTGCACCAGCCCGGTCAGGGCCAGGGTGACCGCGACGCCGTAGACGACGTTGTTGCGCTGACGCACAGGGATAGCGGTGAGGATTGCGGCCGGCCAGACCAGCGTGGCCCAATGTCCGCCCACGAAGAACACCGGAACGAACATCAACGCCAGGACAGGCAAGCTGACCACGAATCCGACGGTGACGACATCGTGGGACCGCGGGCCGCCGCCCACCCCGACCCGCGCGGCCACTCGCCGAGCGTGGTCACGCAGGACAAGGCATGTCGATGGTCAACGACATCGCAGCCACGCCGCCTGCACGTCGACGAGGTATGGGCGGCGCTCCGGGCCCGCCATCACCGGCCTCGGACGGCGGGCCGGATCCCGGCAAGCTGAGGCTCCGCGGCCGCGCCCCGGGCGGGGATATTCGCCCACGAGTCGGTCCTCGTCCAGCCCGGCGGCGATTGCTGAACTGCCGTCTTGTCAGTCGTCATCGTCATCATCGAAGAGGTCGTCCAGGACCTCGCCGGCGACGTAGCCGGCCGCGACACCGCCCACGACACCCGCGACGGTGCCGGCGATCCCGGGCCCGCTGTCGTCATCGTGATCGCGGGAGAGGGGAATCGCCGTCACGCGGTGCTCCAGGGCTTGACGCACCCAACCGTCCACCTGCGGCGCCCAGTCCACGGTGTCCGCGTCGGCGTGGGCGACGGTGTAACGGTCGTAGCGGCCGGGAAAGCCTTGCTGTCCGGACCCCACCAGAACTTCGACGTTCTGCGATGTCACATTGAAGATCAGCTCGATCGCGCCGACCTCGCTCGCATATTGGGGTGCGGGCCTGAGCGCGAAGACCTGCTGCACCGGCAGCGCCGGCCGAGCGAAAGGGACCTTCGTGAATTGAATGCCGGCATCCTCGAGGGCCCACCCGAGCGTGCCGAAAGCCTCCAGGATCCGCCACTGAACGGGAAGGGGCTGAACGGAAAGCATGCCGATGTCGCCCTTGACCGTGGCATTGTCGATTTCCGCCTCGGCGCGCAATCCCAGTGCCGCACCGCTGATGGTGATGGGCATCTCCCATGGCAGAGCGATCTGGAAGGGGATCGCCTTTCGCTCGTCCTCGCCCAGCGGAACCGGCCCACTCACCATGGTCCGGAAGATTTCGGTGTCATCGCCCGCGACCAGGACCAGCGTGATGTGCTCGACAGTGGCCGACGAACCACCGCCCACGAGTTCGACGCTGCCGGTCACCGGTGAGCCGGGCTGCCCGGGACCGTCCAGAACGGTGTCGATGGTCGGCCCGCCGAGGCCGAAGGCGTTCATCATCTTCTTGAGAAACATGTCATCTCCTTCGATCGAACAGCACGGAGGAGAAACTACGGCGCAAGACCTGAAGAGCGGCTGAATAGGATTGCCGCTGTTTCTCTGTGAAAGGCGACTGATCATATGACTGGCTACCGTCTCGGTGTGCTGCTCGGCGACGGCATCGGACCGGAGATCGTGCCCGCGGCCGTCGCCGTGGTCGACGCCGCGCTGCCCGATGCCGTCGAGTGGGTCGAGCTGCCGATGGGCCTGTCCGCGATCGGGTCACACGGCGCCGCCGTACCCCCGGAGACCTTGACTGGTCTCGCTGAGCTCGACGGCTGGCTGCTCGGCCCGCATGACAGCGCCGCCTATCCGGAACCGCACCGGTCCGAGCTCAACCCGAGCGGCGCCATCCGCAAACACTTCGATCTGTACGCCAACATCCGCCCGGCCAAGGCGTACGAGGGCGGCAACGCGATCGTGCCCGGCGCCGACCTGGTCATCGTCCGCGAGAACACCGAGGGCTTCTACGCCGACCGCAACACCTACGCCGGCACCGGCGAGTTCATGCCGACGCCCGACGTGGCCATATCGCTCGGCATCGTCACCCGACACGCCGTCGAGCGCATCGCCCGTACCGCGTTCGAGCTCGCCTCGCGCCGCCGCAAGCGGGTCACCATCGTGCACAAGGCCAACGTCCTGAAGCTGACCACCGGCCTGTTCCGCGACGTCTGCCGCGAGGTGGCCCGCGACCACCCGCAGATCACCGTCGACGACTTCCACATCGACGCCATGACCGCCCACCTCGTGCGCCGCGCCGACGCCTTCGACGTCATCGTCACCGAGAACATGTTCGGCGACATCCTCTCCGACCTCGCCGGAGAGATTGCCGGCTCCCTCGGCATCGCCCCATCGCTCAACTCCTCCGACACCCACGCCATGGCCCAGGCCGCGCACGGGTCGGCGCCCGACATCGCCGGCCGCAACCTCGCCAACCCGATCGCCATGATGCTCTCCAGCGCGATGCTGCTCGACTGGCTCAGCGCCAAACACGGCGACAACCGCCTGCGCGAGGCCGCCGCTCGCATAGAGCGGAGCGTGCGAGCGGTCGTCCACTCGGGGGTGCGCACCCGCGACCTCGGCGGCGCGGCCTCCACGACCGAGTTCACGGCCGCGGTGGCCGAGGCCGCCCACAGCGAGAAACAAAGGAACCGGACTTAACAGTCAGTCATTCCCACAAATGCCGAACCGTCCCTTCGGCAGCCGATGGGGGGAGCCGCCTCGCGCGAACATCGGTTCGCCGACCGGCCGTGAACGCCAAAACCATGTCGATCGCCACGATCCGGGCCATCGTGGCGGTCGCTATCGCCGGATGGAAGCCGCCGACCAGCTCGCGCGAGCAGGGGTGATACCCGCGGTCGGGCATACCGAGGCTACCGTCGAACAGACCCGTGAGGCGTTCGGTCGAGGCGCGCGGATCCTCCCCCACGCCTTCAACGCCATGCCGCAGTTACCTTCTCGCGAGCCGGGGCCGTTGGCTGCCGCGATTGAGGACGGTCACCTGGTGATGGAGCTGCTTGTGGACGACCAGCACGTCCATCGCTCGCTGGTGCGTCTGCTATTCCACGTCGCGGCCGGCCGCATCGCCTTGATCACCGACGCCGTAGCCGCCACGGGCTGCGGGGACGGTGCTTACCGACTCGGCTCGCTCGAGGTGCAAGTGAAGGATGGCCGGTCGCGCCTGCGAGATGAGCCAGACACGCTCGCAGGATCCACCATCTTTCTCCGTGATGCGCTACGCCTCCTTCAGCAGTACGGCGTGGACGAGTCAGCCGCTGTAGCCGCCGCGGCCCTGGTGCCAGCCCGGGTCATAGGCAGCGCCGCCCCTATCGGTCTTCTTGGCGAGAGCTACGCGGCCGATGTCGTCATCTGGGGTGAGGACTGGGCGCCTTGGTGGGTTTTCGCGGACGGCAAGCCGTTGGTGCAGCCTTCGACTCAAACCGGTGGCAACAGCTGACTCCTCCCATATCTGCCCGCACCCGGCCCCGCTCCGTCTCGGTGACGTTCCGTTTCGTCGGCGCGACCGTCTTTATCCCTCGGCTGGTTCGGATGACCGGCCCACCTGATGCTTCGTCTGCTCGTGTCCTGCTCGGCACCCATCGCCGAGGTCCGCTGAGTCGAGACGCACCGCTGCGAACCGTGATCGCCGATCAGATCAGCAGGACGCCGACAGCGCCTCCGCATGTCGAGCGAACTGCGGGCGGCGTTTTCCGCTTCACGTACGAGCGGGGCGGCGCAAGAGCCGGGCGCCCAGCCAGACCGCGGCGCCCGCACCCGCGACGACGAGGCCGATCATCCACCAGGGCAGGTCCAGGATCCGGAGGAGTTGGGAGCCGAAGAAGTATGCGGCCGAGACCCAGACGCCGACCCACAGGGCGGCGCCGATCGTGTTGTGCAGCAGGAAGCGGCGCCACGGCATCGCGGTGATGCCGGCCAGGACACCGTTGAACTGGCGCAGACCGTCGAAGAAACGCGCGACCACCACCACGTAGCTGCCGCGCCGGGCGAAGAACCCCTCTATCTTGGCGAATCGGGGCGGGGTCAGGAACACGTAACGGCCCCACCGGTGCACGGCGCGTCGGCCGCCGCGGGCGCCGATCCAGTAGCCAAGGTTGTCGCCCAAGACCGCCGCCGCGAAAGCCACGGCCGCGACCAGCCACACGTCGAGCTGGCCCCAATGCGAGTAGATGGCCGCGGCCACCATCAGGGTCTGGCCGGGGGTGGGCAGGCCGAAGCTCTCCACGAAGATGATGACGAACAGGGCGATGTAGCCCCAGTCGTCCAGGATCGGCGCGAGGTCGCGCAGCAGGGGCGGCAGGCCGGCATCCGAGTGCATGAGGAGCCATGCTGGTCGGCCGAACCTAAGAATTTCCTGAATTCAGCGGCTCTTCAGGTCGGCGTCCGTAGCGTCCGCCGCATGGTCAGCCACCCGATATCCGGCGCCGCGGACGGTCTCGATCCGCTCCCGGCCGATCTTCTTGCGCAGATAGCCGATGTAGACCTCCACGATGTTGGGATCGCCGTCGAAGTGGGCGTCCCACACGTTCTCCAGGATCGCGGTCTTGGTCATCGCCTGCCCGGGGTGGCGCATCAGGAACTCGAGCATGGCGAACTCGCGGGGAGTGACCGTGACCGGCTGACCCGCGAGGCGGACCTGGCGTTCGGCCGGGTCGAGGGTCAGCTCGCCCGAGCGGAGCACGGCCGGGCGTTCGGGCGCGCCGCGGCGGATCAGCGCGCGCAGCCGGGCGATCAGCACGACGAACGCGAACGGCTTCACCAGGTAGTCGTCGGCGCCGAGATCGAGCGCGTCGGCCTGGTCGTAGTCACCGTCCTTGGCGGTGAGCATGAGGATGGGCGTCCAGACGCCGCGCCCGCGCAACTGCCGGCACACCTCGTAGCCGCTGAGCCCGGGCAGCATGATGTCCAGCATGATCACGTCGTAGGCGCCGTGCGGGCTCTCGGTGGCCGTCCACAGCCCGTCCACCCCGTCGTGGACCAGGTCGACCGTGAACCCCTGCGCGGTGAGCCCGTCACGGATCGTCTCCGCCATCGTGACCTCGTCCTCGACCACCAGCACCCGCATGCCGTCTCCCCCGTCCCGCCTGCCGACCGCTCAGAATGCGCGGCGGCACCTGAAGAACAGCTGAAGAGCTAGCGTGACCGCTATGCCCCTTTTCCTCAGGTTACGGCGGCGGCTCGGCGTGCGGATGCGCTCCGCGCTGGCCGCCGGCGTCGTGGTGGCCGTCGCCTCGATCATCGCCGGCGGCATCCTGCTGGTCACCGCCCGAGGGCTGCTGCTCGACGACGTGCGCAGTGCCGCCGACGACCGGGCCGACCAGGTGGCGGCGGCCGTCACCTCCGGTGACGCGGTCGCCCTCAGATTCGCGCTGCGCGAGGACTCGTGGGGCAGCCTCGTCCAGGTGACGGACACGGCCGGCACCGTCGTCGCGAGGTCCGGCGCGTCAAGCACCCCGTTGTCGGCGCTGCGCCCGGCGGCGGGACACGACGCGTACGAGAAGACCCAGAACTTCTGGATCCAGGCGACCGGCGTCTCAACACCGTCGGGTGAGCGGATCGTCGTGGTCGCAGTGTCTCTGGAGCTGGTGCGCTACGGCACCCGGGCCATCGTGACAGCACTGCTCGTGGGCCTGCCGCTGCTGGCCGCGCTGGTCGGTGTGGCGGTGTTCTTCTTCGTGGGGCGCACGCTGCGACCGGTGGAGGCGATGCGCGGGCGTGCGGCGTCGATCACCGCGAGCAACCTGCACGCCCGCCTGCCGGTGCCGCTCGCCGAGGACGAGATCGCCGCGCTGGCCCGGACCATGAACACGATGCTCGACCGGATCGAGGCCTCCGCGAGCGCGCAGCGGCGCTTCGTGGCCGACGCCAGCCACGAGCTGCGCAGCCCGCTGACCACGATCCACGCCAACGCCGACCTGCTGGCCGGGGTGGCCGGGCTGGGCGAGGCACCGGCCCGCTCGGTGCGGCGCATCCACCAGGAGAGCGCGCGGATGTCGCGCCTGGTCGACGACTTGCTGCTGCTCGCCCGGTCCGACGATCAGGAGCTTGCGGTACGCCGGGAGGACGTCGACCTCGACGATCTGGTCTACGCCGAGCGGGACCGGATCACCGTCGAGCATCCCGAGCTGCACATCCAGGGCAACGTCGACCCCGTGCGCGTCTCCGGCGACCGGGATCAGCTCGCGCGGGTGCTGCGCAATCTGACCGACAATTCGCTTCGGTACGCCCGGAGCACCGTCACCGTCAGTTTGACCGCGGGCCGGGGCTTCGCGGAGATCGTGGTCGGCAACGACGGTCCCCCGATCGCGCCGGAGAACCGCGAGCGGGTCTTCGACCGGTTCGTCCGCCTGGACGACAGCCGGTCGCGGGGCAGCGGCGGCACCGGGCTCGGGCTGGCCATCGCCCGCGAGATCACCCTCGCTCACGGAGGCACGCTGGAAGTCCTCGATCTGCGCGAGGGCGCCGCCATGCGGGTGCGCATCCCCACTTTCAACGAATCTTAAGGTTGCCGCTCCTACCTTCGAGGCCATGAAGATCTCGACCACGACGCTGACGGCGCGGTCGGTGCAGTTCGTCGGCCTGGTCAACCTGCTGTCGTCGCTGACCCCGGCCCTGCACCACCGGTTCGCCGTGCTCAGCGACCTCGTGCCGACCGCGGGCATGGTCACCGCCCGCGCGGCCACCGCCGCGGTCGGCGTGCTGCTGATCTACCTGGGGGCGGGACTGCGGCGGGGCCAGCGCCGGGCGTGGCAGCTGGCCCTAGCCCTGGCCACGCTCAGCATGGCGCTGCATGCGCTGAAGGGCCTGATCGTGCCCACCGTGCTGGCCGCCGCCCTCGCGGCGCTGCTGATCGTCAAGCGGCACCGGTTCGCCGCCGGCGGCGACCCCCGTGACCGCGTGCGGGCGTGGCGGGCCGCCGCGTTGTTTCTCGGGACTGGGTTCGTGGTCGGGCTCGTGCTCGTCGCGGTGCACGGCGGCGGGTCGGCCGTGCGCCGGATCGAGCACGTGGCGCTCGGCCTTCTCGGTGTGCACGGCCCGCTGCTGGGCGACGCCGCGGTCACCTACGCGACCGGCGCGTTCGGCATGCTCGCGCTCGCCTCGGTGGTGCTTCTGCTGCTGCGGCCGAGCGCCGGGCCGGCGCCCGCTTCGGCCGACGAGACCCGGCTGCGTGAGACGATCGAGCGGTACGGCGACGACGACTCGCTCGGCTATTTCGCGCTGCGCCGGGACAAGACGCTGGTGTGGGCGCCGTCCGGCAAGGCGGCCGTCGCCTACCGCGTGGTCAACGGGGTCAGCCTCGCCTCGGGCGACCCCATCGGCATCGTCTCCGAATGGCCGCAGGCCATCGCCGCCTGGCGGGCCGAATGCGCCCGCCACGGCTGGACCCCGGCCGTCATCGCCTGCGGCCCGGTGGGCGCAAAGGCGTACAGCAAAGCGGGTCTCGATGTCTTGACTCTCGGCGACGAGGCAATCCTCGACGTGCCCGGGTTCTCGCTCGACGGGCGCAGCATGCGCGCGGTGCGGCAGGCGGTGGCCCGGATGCGCCGCGCCGGCTTCGGCTGCCGGATCGTGCGCCAGCGCGACCTCTCCCCCGCCGAGCTGGCCGAGGTCATCGCGTGCGCGGACGCCCTGCGCGACGGCAAGGCCGAGCGCGGCTATTCGATGGCCCTGTCCCGGCTGGGCGACCCGCAGGACGGTGACTGCCTGCTAGTGCTGTGCCACGACGACACCGGGCGGCTGCGCGGTGTGCTGAACTTCGTCCCGTGGGGCCGCACCGGCCTGTCGCTCGACCTCATGCGCGGCGACCGCACCGCCCCCAACGGCCTCACCGAACTCATGATCGTCACGGCCGTCGAGCACGCGGCGGCGGCCGGCCTCACCCGGATCTCGCTGAACTTCGCCGTGCTGCGCGAGGTCTTCGCCCGCGGCGAACAGCTGGGCGCGGGCCCGTTCACCCGGATCGGCTACCGCGCCCTGATGGTCGCCTCGCGGGTGTGGCAGCTGGAGTCGCTCTACCGCGCCAACGCCAAGTTCCAGCCCGACTGGCAGCCCCGCTACCTCTGCTACCCGTCCGCCCGCCACCTGCCCCGCGTCACCGTCGCCGCGATGAACGCCGAACTGACCGGAGCCAAGTCATGAACCAGCTGCTGACCCTCGCCTCCAGCGCGCCCGCCTGGCTCGCCTACCTCGTCATCGGGCTGCTCGCCTTCGTCGAGTCGGCCGCCTTCGTCGGCCTGGTCTTCCCCGGCGAGGCCGCCCTACTGCTCGGCGGCGTCCTCGCCGGCACCGGCCACCTCGACCTGCCAGTCCTGCTGAGCATCGCCATCGTCGCGGCGATCCTCGGGGACTCCGCGGGTTACGAGATCGGCCGGTTCGGCGGCGATGCCATCAAGTCGAGCCGGCCCGGCCGCCTCATCGGCGAGAAGCGCTGGGCGAAAGCGGAGGCCTTCACCCGCAAGCACGGCAACTGGGCGGTGGTCGCCGGCCGCTGGGTCGGCCTGATGCGCGCCCTGGTCCCAGCCCTGGCCGGGATGACGCTCATGCCGTACCGCAAATTCCTGCTCTTCAACGCGATCGGCGGCTCCCTGTGGGCCACGGCGGTGGTCCTCGGCGGCTACTTCGCCGGGACGTCGTGGCGTCAACTCGAAAGCGCCCTGGGCAGCGTCTCGACCGTGGCCGTGGGCGCGGCGGCGGCCGGCGTGGCGCTGTTCGTCCTGCTCCGTCGCCGAACTTCCGCCCGGAGCCACGTCTAGGCATGCGAGGCTCGAACTCATGATCGCGAGCCTCGTGGTGATCGTGGCGGTCACCGGGGCCTGGTCACTCGTCGCCGGCCGCCTGGAGCGGTGGCACGTCCGCGCGCCCCTGGTGATGGTCGTGGCGGGCATCGTGACGGCCATCTTCACCAGTGCCTACGTCGACACCGTGAACTCGACAGTGGCCCAGCACGTGGCCGAGGTGATCCTGGCCGTCCTGCTCTTCGTCGACGCCACCGAGGTCCGCGGCGGCCGGCTCTTCGGCGACGAGCCGGGCCTGGCCGCCCGCGCCCTGCTGATCGCGATGCCCCTGAGCCTCGGGCTCGCCGTGCTGATCGGCTGGGTGCTGCTGCCGCCCAGTCTTTCCTGGGCCGCCCTGCTGGTGATCGCCTGCATCGTCGTGCCGATCGACCTGGCCCCGGCCGAGTCCCTGGTCCGCGACCGCCTCGTCCCGGCCCGCGTCCGTGAACTACTCAACGTCGAGAGCGGCTACAACGACGGCATCATGTCACCCGTCTTCCTGTTCGCGCTCATCCTCGCGGGCACCTCCTCGTCGGCCGACACCCCGCTGGAGGCGCTCGGCACAGCGGTCCCGAGCGCAGTGAAGGCGATCCTGGCCGGGGCGGGACTCGGCCTGCTGATCGCCGCGCTGATGAACCTCGCCGACCGGCACGGCTGGACCACCGGCCAATCCCGGCGCATCACCGTGGTGGCCGCCCCGCTGCTGGCCTACACCGCGACCGTGGCGATCAGCGGCAACGGCTTCGTAGCCGCCTTCGTCTGCGGCATCGCCTTCCGCTACCTGCGGCATGTGCGGCCGCGCCACCACGTCAAACAACGCACCCAGACGCCCGACCTGCAGCTGCTCGAGGACACCGCCGCCATGGCCACCATCGCCATGTGGTTCTACCTCGGCAACGCCGTCGTCCTGACCGTCCGCTACGGCGTCAGCTGGCAACTGGCGGTCTATTGCCTGGCCGTGCTAACCATCGTCCGCGTCGGGCCGATCCTGCTGTCGCTGCTGGGCTCTACGATGACCTGGCGGGAAAGGCTCGTCGTGGGAGCCGTGGGGCCGCGCGGCACCACCTCGATCGTCTTCGGCCTGCTCGCCTTCAACGACCTCCCCGAAGGCGAGCTCGCCGCCATTGCCCTCGCCACGATGACGATCACCGTCATCGCCAGCGTCCTGCTCCACGGACCAGGAGCCGTGGCAGTGGGGCGCCTACCGGAACGACTCCGCTCTGGCACTTCGCTCGTCGGCTAGTCAGCGCTCTGGCTCCTCAACGGCTTGGCCCGCCATATTGCGCCGCAGCACATCATGCAAACCATCCTAGGAACCTAACCTGAAATCGTAAAGTCAAGTGTTTGAAATCCATCCCGACGACCGCCAAAATTGGCCAGTCGGCGAAGGAACACCATCGGGCACCCTTAGCCGAGACCCAAAGACCGACTACCCTGGAAGGCGCGCCAGTTACCGACAACCCCTTCAATCAGATCACCACCTCGACGACCAGCGTGCAGTACATCAACAACGGCGCGCCGGTCGACGTCGAAGGCATCACATCCACCACCAGCTACGACTGGGACCTGCGCCAGCCCATCTCCAGCACCGTCGACCCGGACGGACTGAACCTGGTAACCGCCACCACCTACGACGCCACCACGGCTCTTGCTACATCCATGACCACACCAGAGGGCGCGGCGAGCACCAACACTGCCGCCACTCGCAAGACCACCTACTACCGGGCGGGGACCGGGTCCGGGTTCTCGGAGTGCGACGACCGAGCCGAATGGGCCAACCTCGTCTGCCGCGTTGATGTCGGCGGACAACCCGGAAGCGGCGCTCCGATTCCGGCGACCGTTACCACCTACGACATCTACAACCAGCCCCGCACCGTCACAGAAAAAGCTACCTCGACGCTGCGTACCACCACCGTTACCTACGACGCCGCAGGCCGTGTCAGCACTACCGCCCTCACTGCGGCCACCGGGCTTGGCGCAACCGTGCCTGTCACCCGGACGGTGTATGACCAGGGCACCGGCCAAGCGATCCGCACTCAATCGCTGATTGCCAACCAGGTAACCGCTGAACTGCTGCGGGGCTACGACACCCTTGGCCGACAGACCAGCTACACCGACGCCGACGGCGTCACCTCCACCACTACCTACGACGTGCTCGACCGGCCCGCTACGACAAACGACGGCAAAGCCACGCGCACCTATACCTACGACGGTGGCACCGAACGTCGAGGGCTGCTCACTGGCGTCAATGACGCCCAGGCTGGCGCCTTCACTGCCAACTACGACGCCGACGGCAACATCGCCACCGAAACCTGGCCCAACGGCATCACGATTAATCACTATCGAGACGAAGCCGGCCAGGCCTACGGCATTGAATACCTCGCCACCGCCGGATGCAGCAACAACTGCACCCTCTTCTCAGAGTGGGCGGGCTCCGACCTCGACGGCTCGATCCGCTACGACTCCAACAGCCTTTACAGCACCGGCTACGTATACGACCCGCCGGCCGCCTTACCTACGCCGCGCAAACCATCAACGGCCAGTGCACCATGCACAAGTACACCTTCGACGACGCCACCAACCGCACCAGCAAGACAATCTACGGGCCCGTCACCGGTGAATGCACCGACCAAAACCCAAGCGGCACCATCAATTGGACGTACGACAGCGCCAACCGTGTCATCGACACCGGCTACAGCTACGACGCCCTCGGCCGGACCCTGACCATGCCGTCGGCCGACACGTCCAATGCAGGCGGAAACACCACCGTCGCCTACCACAGCACCGACTTCGTCAAGAGCATCACCCAAAACGGCCGCACCACTAACTACACCCTCGACGTCAACGGCGGTCGCGTCCGGTCTTGGACGGACAGCAACGACGCCGCGACCCGCCTCAACCACTACTCCGGCGACGGAGACAGCCCCACCTGGACGCAGGAGAACACCAGCCGCTACACACGCACACTCGGCAGCACGAGCAGCCTTGCCGCCATCTACGACAGCAGCACCGGCACACCCACCTTCCAAATCACCAACCTGCACGGCGACCTCGTCGCCGCCATGGAAAACGCCACACCCGGACTTGCCTCCACTTCCATCGCGGACGAATACGGCAACCCCACCTCGGCATCCGCCACGGGCAAGCGCTACGGCTGGCTGGGCAACCCACAACGCGCCAGCGACAACCCGCCCGGACTCCTCCTCATGGGCGCCCGCCTATACAACCCGAGTACCGGCCGGTTCCTCCAGGTCGACCCTATCTATGGCGGCAGCTGCAACTCTTACGAATACACTTGCGCTGACCCCATCAACGCCTTTGACTTGACCGGAACAACCCGAGTGCGGGAGAGAAACACGCAGACCTGCACCAAGTATCTGTGCATCTCCATAAGGCGCATTTGTGACGTTGATCGCCGGTGTTCGATGAACTGGAACATGTCCTTCAGGAAGGATTTCAGGCAGGCATACATCCATGCAGGATGGAAGTGGACCATCTTCATCTCCGGCATTAAAGTATTTGCCGCGTCTTACAGTCACGCCGAGATGGGAACATACTTCTTCCATGGGTCATGGACTACGAACAACACCTCCAAAGGACGCGGATATTTCAAGTGCCTCGCGTGGAGTTGCCGCTTTGATCCCGACGACACGCTCGTATTCTCGGCTACCGGTACGGCGACCGTTCCTAAGCTCGGGCTCGTAGGATGGACGGGCGGCTCGACCCAGAAGCCGGGCGGCGGCTGGAGCCCTTGGAGTAATTATGGATGACGAGGTTCCCGGGGCGACATCGAGATATCGCGAGGCCATGACATTCGAGGACTGGCTGGCATATCTGGCCGGTGCCCCTGAGGCAGACTTTGATCTTCTGGACAACATGCAGTTGCAGAATTGGCTGCAAACGGTATATCGCGAGAATGGCGCCGCAACCCTGGAGTGGGTGCATAAACTCATGTTCGAGCAACGAAAGCGGCTGGCAGAAGACCTCGTGCGAGAACTGAAGCCGCACGCCGAGAGCGACGTAGGACCATTGGAAGACTTGTCCGTTCTCGTACCTGAACTGCCGGGAACCGATTTCCCCTCCGGCATCGTCACGGTGGGGGATGTTGCTATTCGCGGCTTAGATCCAGCCGAAGCTGGATTAGAGGTAGCTGACGGGGTTCAGACATTCATCGCCGATACTCGCTATGCCGTGTGGCCTTTATGCCCAGTGCACAGGCTCGGGTTACATCCGCATATGAGAGACAGCCGCCCTTCCTGGGTGTGTTCGCAAAAATCTCATGTAGTCTCGACAATCTATGGCTGACGACACCGGTCCATAGTTCGCTGTTGTAAGACACGGTCGTCGACCTGTGACCGCCAGGCCGACATTATGTGTCGAGCATCGGCTCTACCGTGAAATTAGGGAGGGCGCTGCCCGACTCAGCGCCCTCCCCCTTCTCTTGTGACGCGAGACGTACTTACAACGCCGGGATCCGCGCTTCGACCCCCGTCCATCGACTACTCAGCGTAGGTGGCGGATGCGGGTCGGCCGGCCGTCGTAACGGCGTGCCGACCGCCCACGTCCCCGAAAGGGAGTCGGCACCGTCCGACATAAGGTGGCACCTCCGGTACGGTGCCGGGGTGCTGCGCGCGGTATCAGGCCTGGGTGGGTCGCTGACGGCTGAGTTCGAGGTCGGGTTTATGGGCGTCGAACGGGCAGAGGTCAGGGCGTCCCTGATCGACTCGTCCGGGGTGCCGTTTGAGCTGGTCAAACCGGTACGCGGCTTCCCGTCCTACAAGCGGCAGCGCAACTTCCCGGGCCTGTGGTGGTCCTCGACGACCGGCGGTCACGTCGGGTATGAGTCGTGGCTGGAGCGTGACCACCTGATGCTGCTGGACTTCGACCCGGCGGTGGTCGGGATCGCCTCGCAACCGTTCTGGTTGTTCTGGGACGACGAGGCATCCGGCCGTCGCCGCTCGCACGCGCCGGACTACTTTGCGCGGCTGGCTGACGGGCGGGGCCTAGTGGTGGATTGACGGCCAGCCGAGCGGATCAAACCGCGCGACGCTGTGGCGTTCGCGCAGACCCGTCGGGCGTGTGAGCTGGTGGGCTGGGAATACCGGCTGGTTGGCGCGCCGGAGCCGGTGGCGGTGCGCAACGTGCGTTGGCTGGCCGGCTGTCGACATCCGCGTTATCGGTTGCCCGAGCAGGTGTCGGCCTTGCGCGAGGTGTTCGCCGAACCAGCGCCGTTGATGGACGGCGCCGCCGATGCCGGCGATCCGATCGCGGTGCTGCCGGTGTTGTTCCACCTGCTGTGGTGCGGTGAGCTGAGCTGCGATCTCGGAGTACGGATGCACGAGGCGACCGCGGTTACCGTCGTCGGGGCGTGCTGATGAGCGCCGGGCAGGTGCCGGTGCTACGCGTTGGCGAATGGGTGCGTTTCGACGGTGATGAGCATCAGGTGGTGGCGCTGGCCGGCACCTCGGTGCGGCTGCGCTCCCGCGGAGGGACCGCGCAGGTGGTGCTGCTGGGGTTCCTGCTCGCCGCCACCGACTTCGAGCTGCTCGACGGCCGGCAGACCGTGCCGGTGATGGAGCCGATCGGGCTGTTGGAGACCTTGCCGGGCGAGGTGCTCGAGCGGGCTCGCCGCTGGGAGCGGCACATCGTGGAGGTCGTCACCGGCCGGTCGCCGGACTCTCCGAAGACCGCGCCGCCGCGGGCGGGCTATGACCCAGCGTCGAGCACGGTGAAGGGTCGTGACGCGGCCAAGGCCGCCGAGCTGACCGCTTCGGGGCAGCCGACGTCGGCGCGCACTGTGACGCGGATGCGGCTGCGCTACGGCGAACAGGGTTTGTGGGGGCTGGTCGACCAGCGAGTGACTCGCGGCAGCGACCTGGTCGGCCGGGCCGACGAGCGTCTGGTGACGGCGGTTCTGGCTGAGCTGAACGCGCAGACGCACGCCTCGACGGGCACCCGCGGGCGCCTGATGCGCCGGGTGAGCGCGGCCCTGGACGCCGAGTACGGGCCCGGGGTGGTGCCGGTTCCGGGCCGGAGCGCGTTTTACGAGCTGATCGGCGTGCTCGCCAGCGGCCGGCATTCATTCGGCGCGGCGACGACCCGCCGAACGCTGGCCAACCGGCCGCCGGCACCGTTCACCCCCTCCCTGGCCACCCGTCCGGGCGAGCTGGTTCAGATCGACTCGACACTCTTGGACGTGATGGTCCTGCTGGACTCGGGCGTCCCTGGCCGACCGGAGCTGACGATGGTCGTCGACGTCGCGACCCGCACGATCGCCGCGGCGGTGTTGCGCCCGGCTGGCACCAAGGGTGTCGACGCGGCGCTGCTGCTGGCCCGCACGCTGGTCCCGGAGCCGATGCGCCCCGGCTGGTCGGCGGCACTGCGCATGTCCGCCTCGAGACTGCCGCACGCCCGGTTGCTCGACATTGACGCCCGGTTGCAAGCCGCGGCCGCTAAGCCGGTCATCGTCCCGGAGACCATCGTCATCGACCACGGCCGGGTGTTCGTCTCCGAGGTGTTCACCCGCGCCTGCGCTCGCCTTGGCGTTTCGATCCAGCCAGCCCGCAAGGGCACCCCGACTGACAAGCCGATCGTCGAGCGGCAGTTCTCCTCCATCGGCACCCTGTTCTGCCAGCACGTCGCCGGCTACACCGGCTACAACGTCATCCGCCGCGGCGACCGGATCACCGACGAACCGCTCTGGGGCTTGACTGAGCTGCAGGATCTGCTCGACGAGTGGATCGTCGCCGGATGGCAGCACCGCCCTCATGACGGGCTGCGCGATCCGCAGGCGCCCGGCCGGGCGTTCAGCCCGAACGACGCCTACGCCGCGATGGTCGCCGCGTCGGGTTACTTGCCCATGACGCTGTCCGGGCAGGACTACCTGGAGCTACTGCCGCTGCACTGGCGCCATATCAACGAGTACGGCATCACCATCGACTACCGCACCTACGACGGCGTCGCTCTACCCCACGGCAAGCGTTCCACCGTCGCCGAACAGGGCGGCCGCTGGGAGGTCCGCTACGACCCTTACGACCTTTCACATGTCTACGTCCGCACCCCGGCGCGCTGGATCACCGCGGCCTGGACCCACCTGCCGATGGTCGGCGCGCCGTTCGCCGACTTCACCTGGCGCCACGCCCGTCGGATGGCCGCCGCCCGCGGTTTGCCCGGCGACAACGAGACCGAGGTCGCCCGGGTCCTTGACCAGTTGCTCACCCGCGCCGGCAACGGACCGGTGGACAAAACCACGGCCCGTGTTGCCGCGCGCACCCGGGCGGCACGGCGCCCGACACTGCCCGATGCGCAGATCATCGACCGGCCCGTCGCCGCGCCCGCCGTCGATCCGGCCCCAGCGGTGCCGTTCGGGCTGTTCGACGTCGACGCCGAGGCCGAGCGGTGGCGATGACCCGCGGCATGGCCGTCGTCCTGTCACCGGCCGCCCAGCGCTTTGCCCGCCAACGTCCCTACAAGCCGAGAGGCAAGGGCCCCGCCGTGATGGAGCACCTGCGCCAGCTCGACCAGGATCAGGAGGTTCTGGCCGATGAGCCTCTGACCACCAAGGAGGGCTGGGCACGGTTCGTCGCCCGCCGGCCCGCCCCACCCGCCGCCGGCGACGGAGTCGACACCGGCGATGCGCGCATCGACTACCTGTCCGAGTTGGTCATGCTCAACACCCCGGTCGTTGCCGAGGTCGTGGCTACCGCGCGGCGTCTGGTGCTGCTCAATCGACGTCAGCTGTCCGCCCGCCGCGGGCTGATCGTCACTGGCGTCCCGGGCACCGGCAAGACCACCGCGATCACCGCGCTGGGCCGCACCCATGAAGTCGCGGTGCGTCGCAGGCAGCCGCACGAGCCGCACCGGGTGCCGGTCGTCTATGTCACGGTCCCCCCTGCTGCCACGCCACGGATGCTGGCCGTTGAGTTCGCTAGGTTCTTTGGTCTGCCCGTCGCGGCCCGCGCGAATATCACCGATGTGACCAACGCCGTCTGCGCCACTGCCGGGCACGTCGGCGTCGAGCTGGTCCTGGTCGACGAGGTGCACAACCTCAACCTCGCCACCCGGGCCGGAGCTGAGGTGTCCGACCAGCTTAAATACTTCGCCGAGCGGCTGCCCGCGACGTTCGTCTACGCCGGAGTCGACGTCGAACGGGTCGGGCTGTTCGCTGGACCTCGCGGCCAGCAGATCGCCAGCCGCTTCACCACCATCCCTACCACCGCATTCGCCTACGGCACCTCCGAGCAGCGTGCTCTCTGGCGCGCCTTGGTCGCCAGCATGGAAGCCACCTTGTCGTTGCGCGATCACCAGCCGGGAACGCTCGCCGCGCTCGACGAGTACCTGCATCGGCGCACCGCCGGCATGATCGGGAGCTTGTCGCACCTGGCTCGCGGCGCCGCTATCGACGCCATCCTCGACGGCACCGAACATCTCACCCGCGCGCACCTCGACCGGGTCCGCCTCGACCACGCTGCCGACGCATACGCCGCGGCCCATCCCGCCCACATGCCAGCCCGGCGGGCGGCGGCCAACACGACCGCATGATCACACAGCTGCCCATCACGGTCCGACCGGCGCAGCAGGAAACCGTCACCTCCTATGTCCGGCGGCTCGCTGCATTGCATGCCGTCCCCTACGCAGACCTGTGGAAACACCTCAGCGCGCCACCGCGTTACGGCGGCACCAGCAAACGACGCGGGATCATCGTCGCCGAGCGACTCGCCGCCGCCACCGGACGGCCGCTGTCCCAACTCGAGCGCGCGATGCCCGAGCTGCGCGACCCCGCCCCTGACTGGCGGCAACTGCGTCACCTTCCCCAACGTGCCTGCCCCAACTGCACCGCACGGCATTCCGGCGGAGCGGTCGTCCGACTCTTCGCCCACCACGAGTTCGTCTGCACCCGCCACGGCTACTGGATCGGCCCGCCGCTGCCCACCGCTCCGGACTTGCCGCCGCGGCAACTCGCCCGTCTGGTCCCCGAACTCGTCGCCGCCCAACGGCACCACACAAAGCTGCTGCGCCACCGTGGTTGGCAGCACGTCTTCAACGCCTTTGAGGTCTGCATCGCCGTCTGCATCGACCAGCGCTTTTACGAGCCCCTAGAAGCGCCCCTACGCCGCTGCTGGCAGCAACGCATCGACCAGCTCATCCCAACCCGGAGCTGGTTCAACACCTCAGTGTTCCTCGCGGCGTTCTACCCCGAGATCGTCAACCTCGCCCGACTGTTCTGCACACCCGACTGGCGCGACATTGCCCGCCAGGCACTGAGCTCCGCAGACGCCCGCCAGGTCATCGCCGCCGAGATCAGCCGCGTCATCGGACGCGAACCACGCCCCCTTTTGGGCCTGCCCCGTTTTGACGGACATCCGAGATCAGGGGACCTGGGGTCTCCGGGAGGATGTCCAGCATCATGGAGAGCGTGGGGAAGAAGCGATCGAGGCCGAGGCGGGCGTTCACGCCTGAGTTCAAGGCCGAGATCGTCGAGTTGTGTCAGCGGGGTGACCGCACGGTTGGGCAGGTCGCGAAGGATTTCGATCTGACCGAGACCGCGGTGCGGCAGTGGGTCAAGCAGGCTGAACTCGATGCCGGCACCCGGTCCGACGGGCTGACCTCGGATGAGCGGGCGGAGCTGGCTCGGCTGCGGGCGGAGAACCGCCGCCTGCAGCAGGACGTCGAGATTTTGAAGCGGGCAACGGCTTTCTTCGCATTATTGCCATCATGATCGATGTCCGGTGGGGTTCGCTCATTTCTTCGCTGCCCCGGCCAGCTGCTGGTGGCTTGTCCCTGATGTGCTGCCCTGCCGGATGCCCGCGCCCGAATCGGGAGTGGCTTGATAGGAGCCTGCTCACGCTGAAATAAGGCATGCCCCCTGCTCCGGGCTGCGGGGTAACGATCCCTCGGCAGGCAAGGAAGGTGACATGCCGGTAGTCGGCGTCGACGCTCACAAGAAGACGCACACCCTCGTCGC
>NZ_BOMI01000209.1 GCF_016862115.1 Paractinoplanes deccanensis | reverse complement strand
GCGGTGGACCACCGCCGGCCAGTCCTTGCAGGCTCTGGGCAAGTGCCTGGACGCGGCGCCGGGCGCCACCGCCGGCGCAAAGGCGCAGATCTGGGACTGCAACGGCGGCACCAACCAGCAATGGACCTTCCAAACCAACGGCACGATCCGCGACAACCAATCCGGCCTCTGCCTGGACGTCAACAACAACCAGACCGCCAACGGCACCCTGACCCTGCTGTGGACCTGCACGGGCGCGGTCAACCAGCAGTGGAGCCGGCGATGAGGGCCTCCTTCCGGTGCGCCCTCGCCTCGATCACCGCGGGACCCGCGACCGGATGAGGCACGCGACACCGGCCGCCGATCGGCACCGGAGAGCGGGCGGCAGCCCGCTCTCCGGGTGTTCGGGGAAACGATCGTCAATACGGGTATCCCGGCACGCCGAGCGAGATGCTGGAGATCCCGTAGTCGCCGGTCCGGCCGGCCGTGATGTAAAGGGTGCGCCGGTCGGGACCGCCGAACGCCGCGTTGGTGGCCTGCGGGCCGGCCGCGATGGTGCCGAGCTCGACGCCGGCCGGGGAGAAGACATGCACACGGCCCTCGTTGTGCGACACCCAGTAGACGTTGCCGGCGCAGTCCACCGTCACCCCGTCGGGGCCGGCGATGGAGGCGAAAACAGTGCGTGCGCCGGTGCTGCCGTCCGGCTCGACGGCGTACGCGTAGATGAGGTTCTCCCCGAAGGCGCCGACATAGAGCGTGCGGCCGTCGGGCGACAAGGCGATGCCGTTGGGCTGGCGGAGGGTGTCGTCGACGAGCGCCACCTGCCCGTCGACGACGCGGAACACTCCGGTCCGGCCACCCATCTCGTCGCCGCGGCGACCCCGCTGGAAGGTGGGGTCGGTGAAGTAGACGACGCCGTCGGCGCGGACCGTGACGTCGTTCGGCGAATTGAACGCCCGGCCCTGGAATGTGGCCGCGATCGGCGTGCGCGCGCCGCCGGGCAATGGAAACGCGGAGACGCCGCGATTGTCGTGGGTGGCCGCGATGATCTGCTGCCCGTCCGGGCTCAGGGCCAGGCCGTTGCTGCCCGAGGCGGCCACGAAGGTCTCGGGCGGCGCTCCCGGGATCAGCCGGTGGATGGTCGACGGCTGGACCTGCTGGGCGCCGGCGGCCGCGCCGAGGTCGGACACGAGCAGATAGCCGGGCTGGTCGATCCAGACGGGGCCCTCGAGGAAGGTGAAGCCGCCCTGGATCCGCGAGGCGGACGACGAGGGGCCGGGAAGGGGTGGGACGGCCGGTGCGGGCGCCTCGCACACCCCAGGCGGCGCTCCGGGCGCGGTGGCCGAGGCGGCCGGCGCGGCGGCCAGGAGCAGGCACACGGCACCGGCCACCCTTGATGCATTGATAAACATAAATGTGAAAATAACACCCGAGCCAGGGCCGAACATATTGATCGAGCACGATCTCTTGAGGCTATGGGAGCGCTCCCGTAGCATCCGCGAAAGAGGCGTGAACGCTAACAAAGCGGATCTTCCCCGCGCCGTCCTCTCCCGGACAGGAGACCCCCATGAACCTGTCAAGATCGAGCAAGCTCGCCGCCGCGGCCGGCGCGGCACTGCTGGCGGCGACCGCCGTCGCCGTGGCCCGCCCGGCCGGCGCCGCCGCGGCCGGCTGCTCGGTGAACTACGCCGTGTCGTCGCAGTGGCAGGGCGGGTTCGGCGCCAACGTGACCATCACCAACCTGGGCGACGCGGTGTCGAGCTGGACGCTGACGTGGTCGTACAGCGCCGGGCAGACCGTGACGCAGGCCTGGAACGCGACGGTGACCCAGAGCGGGCCGGCCGTGACGGCGAAGAACGCCGGCTACAACGGGTCGATCGCGACCAACGGCACGGTGTCGTTCGGCTTCAACGGGTCGTGGACCGGCAGCAACCCCGTCCCGGCCGGCTTCGCGCTCAACGGCGTGACCTGCACCGGCGGCACCGTGCCGACCACGCCGACGTCCCCGCCTCCGTCGACCCCCGACCCCGGCGGCACGTGCACCCTGCCGTCGAGCTACCGCTGGACCTCGACCGGCCCGCTGGCCGAGCCGAAGAACGGCTGGACGTCGCTCAAGGACTTCACCAACGTCGTCTACAACGGCAAACACCTGGTGTACGCGTCGAACGTGGCGAACGGCTCGTACGGCTCGATGAACTTCGGCCTGTTCACCAACTGGTCCGACATGGCCTCGGCCAGCCAGAACGGGATGAGCCAGGGCACCGTGGCGCCGACGCTGCTCTACTTCGCCCCGAAGAACATCTGGGTGCTGGCCTACCAGTGGGGACCGACGTCGTTCAGCTACAAGACGTCCACCGACCCGGCGAACGCCAACGGCTGGTCGAGCGCGCAGACGCTGTTCACCGGGACGATCGCCGACGCCCCGTACGGCGTCATCGACCAGACGCTCATCGGCGACGGCCAGAACATGTACCTGTTCTTCGCCGGCGACAACGGCCGGATCTACCGGGCGAGCATGCCGATCGGCAACTTCCCGGGCAGCTTCGGCGCGTCCTACACCACCATCATGACCGACTCCACGAACAACCTGTTCGAGGGCGTCGAGGTCTACAAGGTGGCCGGCCAGAACCAGTACCTGATGCTCGTCGAGGCCATCGGCAGCCAGGGCCGCTACTTCCGGTCGTTCACCGCCACGAGCCTCAGCGGTACGTGGACCCCGCAGGCCGCCACCGAGAGCAACCCGTTCGCCGGCAAGGCCAACAGCGGCGCCACCTGGACCAACGACATCAGCCACGGTGACCTGGTGCGCGCCAACCCGGACCAGACCAAGACCGTCGACGCCTGCAACCTCCAGCTGCTCTACCAGGGCAAGAACCCCAACGCCGGCGGCGACTACAACAACCTGCCGTGGCGGCCCGGGCTGCTCACCCGCCAGCGCTGACGACCCCCGGAGATGACGATGAGACGAGCTCTTCTCGGGTGGGTCACCGTCGCCGCCGTCGTGCTCGGCGCGGCGCCGGCCCAGGCCGCCGTCGGCGGCTCCGGCCCCTACCTCGCCGACTACGAGACCTCGGCCGGCCTGCCCAACCACACCATCTACCGGCCGCAGACCATGCCGGCGGAGCGTCTTCCCCTGTACGTGTGGGGCAACGGCGCGTGCTCGGCCAACGGCCTGTCGCAGCACAACTTCCTCCGCGAGATCGCCTCGCACGGCTTCCTCGCCATCGCCAACGGCGGCCCGAACGCCTCCGGCTCGACCACCTCCTCGATGCTCACGCAGTCCATCGACTGGGCCCTGGCCGAGAGCTCCCGGTCCGGCAGCAAGTACTACGGCAAGATCGACACCACCAAGATCGCGGTCGGCGGGTTCTCCTGCGGGGGCCTGGAGGCGTACGCGGTCTCCAACGACCCGCGGATCACCACGACCACCATCTTCAGCAGCGGGCTGCTCAACGACGCCGACGACTACCAGCTGCGCAGACTGACCAAGCCGATCGCCTACTTCGTCGGCGGGCCCAGCGACATCGCCTACCCGAACGCCATGGACGACTGGGGCAAGCTCCCGGCCGGGCTGCCCGCCTTCATGGGCAACCTGAACGTCGGCCACGGCGGCACCTACGACCAGGCCAACGGCGGCGAGTTCGGCCGGGTGGCGGTGCTGTACCTCAAGTGGCGGCTCAAGGGTGACACCGCCGCCGGCCGGGCCTTCGTCGGCGCCGACTGCGGCCTGTGCGGCGGCCAGTGGCAGGTCCAGCAGAAGAACCTGACCCTCGGCGGGGACACGCCACAGCCCGAGCCGGGCGCCGCGTGCTCCGCGGTCTACGCGGTGCAGGACCAGTGGAACGGCGGCTTCGTCGCCACGGTCACCGTCACCGCCGGCGCCGCCGCGATGAGCGGCTGGCGCGTCGCGCTCGGCCTGCCGGGAGGAGCCTCGATCAGCTCCCTGTGGAACGGCGTCGCGACCGGCACCACAGGCTCAGTCACGGTCACGAACCAGAGTTACAACGGCCGGCTGGCCGCCGGCCAGAGCACGACCTTCGGCCTGCAGGGCACCGGCAACGGCGGCGGCGCCACGGTCACCTGCACCGGCAGCTGACCTCCGGCACCGGCCGGGCGGTCCGTCAGCGGACCCACGACGATGTGACCTTCGTCGTGGGTCCGATCGGTTCGGCGCGGCATCGCGAGGCTCCGGCCTACCACCAGAAGCGATCTCCCCGCCGCGCCGATGGCTCTGCGTAGGCGATGCTCTCCTGCCTCATCCCGCGGCGACGATCTTCCAGCGCTGGTTGGCGCTGCCGGAATCGCTGTACTGGCCGGCGCTCGCCCCGTTCGCCGTCCTTCCCATGCCGTCGAGGTACAAGCCGGTGGCCCGGTTGCGCACCCGCACGTTGTCGGCGTCGGTGACCACGGTCCACTGCTGGTTGGCCGACGTTCCGCCGGTGTACTGGCCGGCGGCGCTGCCGTTGACGGTGCGGCCCATGCCGTCGACGTACAGCCCGGTGCCCAGGTTCCGGATCCGCACGTAGGTGCCGGCGTTCTCGACCACCCACTGCTGGCTGAAGCCGGCGGTGGCGGAGCCCTGGCCGACGTCGGAGCCGGACGCGGTGCGGCCCAGGCCGTCGGCGTACCGGCCGGTGGCCGCGTTGACGATGCGGACCGTCGTGCTGCCCCCGGAGCCGAGCCCCCACGAGTAGCGCAGGCGGTTGAGGCCGGAGGGGTTGGTCAGGGTCAGGGTCAGGTCCGGGCCGCTGCCGGTGCGCCGGGTCAGGCTGTACCAGTCGCCGTCGCGCAAGCCGGGCCAGTAGACCCCGCCCACGCCGAGCTCGCGCAGCTTGCCGCTGACGCCTCGGACGTAGTCGGCGAAGAACGAGCCGCTGGGGATGTTGTAGTCGATGGTGCCGTACGAGACCCCGTTCTTGCTGCCCGGGCTCATCGGCCCACCCCACTCGGTGGCCACGGTGCGAGAGGCGTACCCGCCGATGGAGCTCGCGATGTGGTTCGCCCACGAGGTCTCGTCCTCGAAACCGGCGAAGAACGAATAGTCGTGTACGGCGAGCAGGGTGCCGTTCAACCGGCCGTCCCGGCCGACCGCGGCGACGTTCTGGGCAAGCCCGGCGCCGTCCAGGATGACCCGGTCGCGCGGTACGCCGGCGTGCCGGGTGAGCCACGCGGAGTAGAAGTCGTTCAGCTCGGTCGTGGAGTACCCGTACGGCTCGTTGATGACCTCGAAGTAGGCGTTGCTGTTGCCGGCGTACCTGGCCACGACGGTGTTCCACATCCGGTTGTAGGCCGCGACGTCGGCGGGCCGCCCGCCGCTGTGCGCCCAGTAGGCCAGGATCACCTTGCCCTTGGTGAGCGCCTGGTCGATCGCGCCGGTGTAGGTGTTCCAGTAGGTCGCGACGGTCGGCTCGTTGATCGGCATGCGGACGGTGTTGGCGCCGGTGATCGAGTAGAGCTGGCCGACCACCCGGTCGGCGACGACCGATGCGGTGGCGTACGTGTCGGCCGCGCCCAGGCCCGACACGTACAGCACCCCGTCGGCGAAGTTGTCCCGCTGGTCGGCCCAGTTCACCCCGCGGAACTGCAGGGTGTCGGCGCGCGCCGGCTCCTGGATCACCGCGGCGCCGGCGAAGGCGAGCGCCGCGGCGAGCAGGACCCGGCCCGCACGGCCGCCGACCGACCTGATCATGATCGGATCCACTGCTGGTTGCTGCCGCCGTTGCAGGTCCACAGCGCGACGGCCGAGCCGTTGGTGGTGGCCGCGCCGACCACGTCGAGGCAGAGGTTCGACTGGACCCCGGTGATGGTGCCGTCGGCGTTGATCCGCCACTGCTGGTTGGCCCCGCCGGTGCAGGACCAGATCCGGATCCGGGCGCCGGCGGAGGCGCTCGGGGCGTCGAGGCACTTGTTGCCGTACACGGTCAGCTGGTTGGCCGACGTCGCCGTCCAGGTCTGGTTGGCGCCGTCGTTGCAGTCCCAGATCTGCACGATCGCCCCGTCGGCCTGGCTCTGCCCGTTGACGTCGAGGCAGCGGTTGGAACCGGCGCCCCGGATCGCCCCGGTGGGGCTGGTGCCGCCGCCGAGCGGGGTGATGGTCAGGTTGTCGAACTGGGCCGTCACGCCCTGGCCGGTGGCGTAGCCCACCTGACCGGCGATCCACGTGGTGTCGGTGACAGTGGCGACGGTCGCGCCGTCGATGGCCGCGCTCAGACTGCTGCCGTTGAGGGTGAGCGCCAGCTTGTGCCAGCGGCCGGTGCCCAGCGCGGCGGTGGTGCCGCTGGCCAGGGTCCGCTGGTTGCCGCCGGTGCTGTTGCTGCGGATCGACCACTGCCCGTTGTCGGCGACCCGCAGGTAGTAGGCGTTGAGGTTCTGCGGCTGGTCGTGGTTGTAGTTGGTGGCCCGCCCGACGAGCTGGGCGTAGCCGGACTTCTCCAGCATGACGTCGGAGGACACGGTGTAGTTGCGCCAGCTGACGTCGCCGAGCAGGGTGAACGGCTCGGCGTGACCGGAGGTCCAGAAGATCGGCGCCTGCTCCGACATCTGGCGTACGCATTGACCGGCGCGGCCACCACCGCAGCCGACCACCTCGAACGAGCCCTGGTGGTCCGACAGGTACTTGGCCTGCCGCCCGCTCGCGTAGCCGTCGAAGCCGTCGGCGTACGGCAGGGCGAGGGTGCCCTGCGCGGGGCTGACCGCGGTGCCCTTGCCCTGGCCGGTGGTCGTGGTGATGCTGTAGACGTAGCCCGGCTGGACCGTCAGCGAGAACGACCCGTTGGACGGGGTGATGTCGGCGCGCCGGACGAAGTGCTCGGCCGGGTTGCTCGACCGGACGTTCGTCGACCACACCCGGACCGTCCCGGTCGACAACCCGCCGGTCACGGAGAATGTGAGGTCCTGCGCCGAACCGGCGTCCATCGTCTCGATGACGGTGCTGTAGTCGGTGTTGTTCGGCGACTTCAGCGAGACGTAGCTGCCGTTGGCGCGGTTGCCGCCGAGGTAGCCGGTGGAGCTGTCCAGGTAGCGCCATCCGGGGGCGGTGAACTGGGTGGTGTGGCCCATCACCCAGGTGCTCTTGCCGATGGAGTAGTAGCCGGACCAGGGTTGCGGCGCCACCGCCACCCCCGTCGTCGCCCACGGCACGTTCGGGGTGATCGCCGCGATGACCGGCCAGTTCAGGTACGCGGTCATCTTCCCGTCGATGTAGTCACGGTTGATGCCCCGGGCCAGCGCCGTGGCGCCGGCGTTGTAGTCGTCCGAGCCGTTCTCGCTGGCCCACAACGTCTTGCCGGAGTTCACCGCGTTCGCCGAGCTCGGGCAGTCGGTCTGCGCGCTGCGATATCCGCAGACGTAGTGGCTGCCGAACACCGACACCGCGTTGCCGAACGCCGGGTCCCGCAGCGCGTCGTCGGCGGAGCCCCAGCCGAAGTCGTCCGACGCCACGATCTTCACGTTGGCGTACCCGCGGGAGTTCAGCGCCGACCGCAGGTTCTTGTACCAGTTCAGGTCGCGGCCGCGCTCGTTCCAGCCGCCGAGGTAGTCGATCGTCAGCCCGTGCGAGGCGGCGCAGCCCAGCCACGCGATCAGGTAATCGATCGAGTCGCTGGACCAGAAGTTGCCGTTGCCGATCCAGCCCGGTGCTCCCCACGACAACCCGACGAGCTTGATGGTGGGGTTGCGGGCCTTGGCCTGGGCCATCATCCACCACTCGTACCCCCGATCGCAGTTCACCGCGCCCCGGGTGTGCTCATGACTGGGCTCGGCCCCGGAGGTCGAGTTGGTGTCCCCGCCGATCTCGACCTTCATGATCTGCATCGCCGCGCCGTAGCCGGGCTTGAACAGGTAGTCGAGGATGTCGCTGCGCTGCGGCTCCGGATAGTCGAACAGCAGCCGGCTGTTGCCGCCGCCGCCGCTGATCGCCCCGACCCCGTCGAACACCCGGCCGCCGGACGAGCCGTTGATCGTGATCGCCGTCGCGGCCCGCGCCGGCGAGGGGAACGCGACCAGCGCGCCGGCCAGCACCAGCAGCAGAGCCGCCACCCCGGCCCAGCCGCGCGATCGCCACAGCCGGTCCGCACGTGTCGTCACCATCTCGGTTCCTTCCGCCAAGGCCGTCCGGCGGTGCACGTCATGACCGGTACGCGGCGTCCACACTTATCGAAGGCACCGCGGTCGACCCGGAGACGGCACATCACGCCGATCCGATGATTACGTGGCCGTTAAGTTAGCGTTAACCAAGAAGCCGGTCAAGTGATGTTCGTCGATGCGAATCACCGGCACGAGTGAAGCGAGCTCGCCGCTTTCCACGGCGGACAAAATCCCCTATATCTGCCCGTACGCTGCCGTCACGATGGGCAGATGAGCGGGCAACGACCTTACCCAGCGGAGCCGCGTAACACTTTTCAGCGGCCGGTAGACCGGTTCATTTCACCGAGTAGGAGAATTGCTGACCGCGCGAATGTGAAAGTTAACATCGGCAACCGCGATGCTGGCGTGCCGGCCGACCCGGCGTCATCGCACCGCCGGTTCGCTGAGCGGACCGGGATCATTCTGCCTGGTCCCACGCCCCGATATACCACCTGAATGACAAGCAACTTCGACGTAGCGATGTCCGGCGACTCGCCGCCGGTCCGCGACTCGGGCATCGTTCTCGAGGATGTGGGCATCGGGTTCGGCGCGTTCCAGGCGGTCAGCGGTATCGACCTCGAGATAGCCGAAGGCGAGTTCATCTGCCTGCTCGGACCCAGCGGCTGCGGCAAGTCCACCGTCCTGATGGCGCTGGCCGGCTTCGTGGCACCGAACCACGGCCGTATCTGGCTGGGTGGCCGGGAAGTGGCCTCTCCCAGCCCTGACTGTGGAGTGGTGTTCCAGAACAGCGACGCGCTGTTCGACTGGCTGACGGTACGGCAAAACGTCGCTTTCGGACCGCGCATGCGCAGTGTCGCGCAGGCGCGGCAGCGCGAGATCGTCGACGAATACCTCGGTCTGGTGGGGCTGCGTCACGCGGCCGGCCGATACCCGAGCCAATTGTCCGGCGGCATGCGCCAGCGGGTGCAGATCGCGCGGGTGCTCGCCAACGAGCCCAGGGTGGTGCTGATGGACGAGCCGTTCGGCGCGCTGGACGCGCAGACCCGCGAGGTGATGCAACAGGAGCTGGACCGGATCTGGCGGGCCCACCGCAGCACCGTCCTTTTCGTCACCCACGACATCGACGAGGCGATCCTGCTGGCCGACCGGGTGGTGGTCATGACCGCGGGCCCCAGCGCCCGGGTCAAGAGCTCCTATGAGGTCGACCTGCCCCGGCCGCGTCAGGAGAGCAGCGCCGGCTTCGCGGAGCTGCGGAGCCGGCTGCGTGCGGACATCAGCGAGGAGGTCCGCATCTCGCTGCGCGCCCAGGGTATCGACCCGGAACGAGCGGCGGCATGACCGCCGTGGCGGAACGTCCGGTGAGCGCCGTGCCCGCCCGCCGATGGCGTTTCCGGGGTGTCGCCTGGACCGTGGTGACCCTCGCCGCCGGCCTCGCCGTCTGGACGGCGGTCGCCTGGTGGTACGGCTCGGCGCTGGTCGCGTCGCCGGCGGAGACGCTGCGAGCCGGGATCGACCTTGCCAAGGACGGTTCGCTCGGCGAGTCCGTGCTTGCCTCGACACGTCGCATCCTGCTCGGCTGGGCGCTGGGCGTCGTGGTCGGCGGTCCGATCGGCATCCTCATGGGCCGGGTCCCGGCGATCCGCCGGCTGCTCGACCCGTACATCGAGTTCTTCCGGTTCATCCCGCCGATCGCGTTCGTCACGCTCGCGATCGTCTGGTTCGGCATCGGTGAGATGTCGAAGATCGTGCTCATCTTCTACACGTCGGTCTTCATCGTCACCATCAACACGATCGCCGGCGTGCTGGCGATCGAGGAGTCGAAGCTTCGGGCCGCCGCGAGCCTCGGCGCGAACCGATGGCAGCTGCTGCACGCCGTCGTGCTGCCCGCCGCCATTCCCTACATCGTCACCGGCGCCCGGTTGGCCATGGGCAACAGCTTCCTCACCATCGTGTCGGCCGAGATCGTAGCCGCCGACACCGGCATCGGCGCCATGATCTGGCAGTCCCGCAACTACGGGCGCATCGACTGGATCTTCGTCGGCATCATCGCCCTCGGCCTGCTCGGTTTTGTGTGCGACCGGCTGATCCGCATCGGCGCCGGACGGCTCCTGCGCCGTTACGGCGTGAAGGTATAGATCCTGCGAACGAAGGGCACCACCATGCGCACTTGGTTCACATTTGGACGATCGACGGCCGCACTGGGATTGGTCGGCGCGCTGCTGCTCGCCGGCTGCTCCCGGCCGGCGGCCAAGGCGGATTCCGCCACCGGCGCGACCGCAAAGGTGCGGATCGCGGTCGGCGTCGACGCCGCGTACGCGCCGTTCTTCCTCGCCAAGCAGGAGGGCCTGTTCGACAAGGCCGGCCTGGACGTGGAGCTGACACAGACCGAGGGCGGCCCGGCGATCACGAATGCCGTGGTGGCCGGCGTCGCTCAACTCGCCGCGAACTCGGATGCCACCATCATCACGCTGATGGCCAAGTCACCCGACCTGCGGGCGCTGGCGGTGTTCCAGGAGTCCTCGCAATATCTGAAGGTGGTCTGGCGCAAGGGAATCACCGACGTCAGCCAGATCAAGAAGATGGCCACGGCGCCCGGCCTGATGACCCTCGCCGCCGCCCGTTACCTGCAGAGCAAGAACATCGACCGGGCGTCGGTGAAGTTCGTCAACGCCAGCGCGCCGGACTTCCCGGCCCTGCTCGGCAACGGCGATGTGGACGCGTACGTCGTCTTCGAGCCCTGGATCAGCAAGGGCGTCGAGCAGGGCGGGACGATCAAGGAGTCGATCGGCGACTACGGCATGAAATACGTTCAGTGGATCGACGCCGATCAGAAGTGGCTCGCCGCCAACTCGGCCGTCGCCGGCAAGATCGTCAAGGTGATCGCCGAGGCCTGTGACATCGTGGCGAAGGACCCGCAGCGGGCCGCCGACGCGACGCAGAAGGCAGTCAAGATTCCGGCCGAGCAGACACTGCAGAACATCGGGCAGATCGACTTCGCGGTTCGCGACATCACCGGCACCGACGTCAGCAGCGCGAAGAGCACGGGCGACTTCTTCGTCCAGGAGAAGCTCATCTCCGCGGCGCCCGACCTCGACCAGCAACTGCTGAAGAACTGGTATTCGCAGAACGCCCCCAAGTGACGCCGATCAGTTGAGGTGGTCGCCGGCGGCCAGCTCACGGCGGACGGCGGTCAGAGCCCGGACGTAGCGCGCGACGTCCGCCCGGAACGTCGGCGCGGTGACCGACACCGCGCCCAGGAGAACGCCACTACTTCCGAACAAGGGGACCGCGGTCGAGCAGTAGCCGATCGCGGTCTCCTCGCTCTCCCGGGCATGGCCCACCTCGCGGACCTTGCGGATCTGCTCGCGCAGCAGCGACGGGACCACGATGGTCATCGGGGTGAGCCGCTCCAGGGGGCGGGCCAGGACCGCGTCGAGGACGTCCGGGGAGGAGTACGCCAGCAGCGCCTTGCCGGTCGCCGTGCAATGCAGCGGCAGCCGCCCCGCTATCCGGGACTGGTGCGCGACCCGGGGGCCGACCGCCAGCTTCTCCAGGAACAGGACCTCCAGACCGTCGAGGACGGCGAGGTGCACGGTCTCCTTGGTGAGCGTATGAAGCTGGTGCATGTACGGGCGCACGGCGTCGCGCAGCACGCGGAAGCGGGGGACGCGGGAGCCGAGCTCGAAGGCGCGCATCCCCAGGCGGTAGTCGGAGTCCGAGCGCTCCAGCATGCCCCACTCGAGCAGTTCCTGGGCGAGGCGGTGCACCGTGGTCTTGGAGATGCCGGTGCGGCGAGCCAGCTCGGAGAGCGACACCTGGGCGTCGTCGATCTCGAACGCCTCGAGGATCAGCCGGGCCTTGCCCAGGACGCTGCCGGCGCCCCGGCCAAGGCCGTCACCGTACGGGCGCGGATGACCCATGCCAGGCATGGTACGTACCATGGCCTCCACCAGGAGGCATATATCAGTGACGCTGATGCGTGGTGAGGTCCAGCGCGATGTCCACGATCAGATCCTCCTGGCCGCCCACCAGACCCCGCTTGCCCACCTCGACGAGGATCGTGCGCACGTCGATGCCGTACCGTTCGGCGGCCACCTCGGCGTGGCGCAGGAAGGAGCTGTAGACACCGGCGTAGCCGAGGGTGAGAGTCTCACGGTCGACCCGCACCGGGCGGTCCTGCAACGGGCGCACCAGGTCCTCGGCGGCGTCCTGCAGAGCGAACAGGTCGCAGCCGTGTTCCCAGCCACGCAGGTTCGCCACGGCGACGAACGGCTCGAGCGGGCAGTTGCCGGCTCCGGCGCCCTGGCCGGCCAGCGAGGCGTCCACCCGGGTGACGCCCTCCTCCACGGCAACCATGGAGTTCGCGACCGACAACGAGAGGTTCTCGTGGGCGTGGATGCCGATCTCGGTGGCCGGGTCGAGGACGTCGCGGTAGGCCCGGATCCGGTCGCGGACGCCGTCCATCATGAGGCGGCCCCCGGAGTCGGTGACGTAGACGCAGTGCGCCCCGTACGACTCCATGAGCTTCGCCTGCCCGGCCAGCACGGCCGGCTCGGCCAGGTGACTCATCATCAGGAAGCCGGAGACGTCCATGCCGAGCTGGCGGGCAGTCGCGATGTGCTGGGCCGACACGTCGGCCTCGGTGCAGTGGGTGGCCACCCGCACCGAGCGGACGCCGAGCGCGTACGCCTCCTTGAGATCGGCGATCGTGCCGATGCCGGGCAGCAGCAGCGTGGTGAGCCGGGCCCGGCCGATGTTCGCGGCCGCCACCTCGAGCCACTGCCGGTCGGTGTGCGAGCCCGGGCCGTAGTTCAGGCTTCCTCCGGCGAGACCGTCGCCGTGCGAGACCTCGATGCCGTCCACACCGGCCGCGTCGAGCGCGCCGACGATCTTCGCCACGGCGTCGAGCGCCATCCGATGGCGGACGGCGTGCATCCCGTCCCGGAGGGTCACATCCTGGATGAACAGGCGGGTCATACTGTGCCCTCCTTAGGCATGCCCTTCTGGCCCTCGCCCGCGACGCCGTCCGCCGGTGCGGCCGGGTGCCGCTCGGTGCAGGCGGTCATGCCGAGACCTCCCGGCTCGCGCGGACGGCGGCGATGCGCTCGGCGGCGGCGACCGCGGCCGAGGTCATGATGTCCAGGTTTCCGGCGTACGCCGGCAGGTAGTGCGCGGCACCCTCCACCTCGAGGAAGACGGACACCTGGTGGGTGACGCGGGCGGAACCGGCCAGGGTGTGCACCGGCTGGCCGGCCGGAATCGGGTTGATCTGCACCTGCTGCTTGAGCCGGTAGCCCGGGACGTAGCGGGCGACCGCGCCGACCATCCGCTCGACCGAGGCCCGGATCTCGTCCCGGACGGACGGCGACGCCGCGTCGACGAGGCACAGCACGGTGTCGCGCATGATCAGCGGTGGCTCCGCCGGGTTCAGGATGATCAGCGCCTTGCCGCGGCGGGCGCCGCCGACCTGCTCGATCGCGTGCGCGGTGGTCTCGGTGAACTCGTCGATGTTCGCCCGGGTGCCCGGGCCGGCCGACTTCGAGGCGATGGACGCGACGATCTCGGCGTACGGGACCGGCGCGACGCGCGAGACCGCGGCGACGATCGGGATCGTCGCCTGGCCGCCGCAGGTCACCATGTTGATGTTGCGGACGTCGCCGGCCGTCAGATGCTGCTCCAGGTTCACGGCCGGCACGACGAACGGCCCGACCGCGGCCGGCGTCAGATCGATCACTGCCTTGCCGTGGGCGGCCAGCTTGGCGTCGTTGGCAAGGTGGGCCCGCGCCGAGGTGGCGTCGAAGACCAGCTCGATATCGGCGAACCCGTCCATCGCGATCAGGCCGTCCACCCCGTCGGCGGTCGTCGGCACGCCCAGCCGCCGGGCCCGGGCCAGGCCGTCGGAACCCGGGTCGATGCCGACCATGGCGGCGATGTCGAGCGTCTCGGAGAGCCGCAGAATCTTGATCATCAGGTCGGTGCCGATGTTGCCCGACCCGATCACGGCGACCTTCATGAGTCTTCCTTCCCCGCGAAAACCGCGCCTACCGGGCCGAGTGACGAGATCTCGGCGTGCACCCGGGCGCCCGGCCCGACCGGGACCATCCGGCCCAGGGCGCCGGAGAGCACCACCTGGCCGGCCCGCAGCGGATCACCCCGATCCCGGGCGGCCCGGGCGAGCCAGGCCAGGGCGGCCAGCGGGTCGCCGAGACAGTCCCGGCCGGTTCCGGCCGAGGCCGCCGCCCCGTCCACGGTCATCCGCATCACCACGTCGGCGGGCTCGAAATCGCTGAGCGGCACCGGCCGGCCGGACAGCACGAACAGGCCGCTCGAGGCGTTGTCCGCGATGGTGTCGGCGATGCTGATGTCCCAGCCCGCGATCCGGCTGTCCACGATCTCGATGGCGGCCTCCGCGTGCCGTACCGCGGCTCGGACGGCCGCCGGGCTCAGGTCCGGGCCGTCCAGGTCCGCGCCGAGCCGGAACGCGATCTCGGCCTCCACCCGGGGCTGCAACAGTCCGCCGGTCGGTATCACGTCGAGGTCCGACACGTCCATCGTGTCGAATAGCACCCCGAAATCGGGCTGGTCGACGCCGAGCTGACGCTGCACCACCGGCGCGGTGAGGCCGATCTTGTGACCGGCCACGCGCTCGCCGGCGTCGATCCGCCGCCGCACGCCGACACGCTGCACCTGATAGGCCAACTCGACGTCCGTGGCGCCGATCAGGTCTCGTACCGGGGCGCACGGGACGCCGGTGCGCTGCGCGTGGTCCAGCCGATGGGCCACCGCCGCTGTTGGTGATTTCATTGGGCTCCCCTGCCGTCGAGCCCGATGCTGCCGGGTGACGGCGCGGCGGCCCAGCGCCGCGTTCCGGTCACCGAAACCGGCGCCCCCACCGGCGATCCGGTGAACGAACCACCGTTCTTGCCGGATTCGCCGCGCGTCACGACGCTGCACCCGACCCGCGAACCGGAAGGATGCCATGACGCCTGAGCTCACCCGAGGCTATGCCACAACCACCTACGGCCAGATGCACTACGCGGAGGCGGGCGAGGGACCCGCGGTTCTGCTGCTGCACCAGACGCCCCGCTCGCACGACGAGTTCCGTGAGGTCCAGCCGCTGCTGGCGTACGGACGGCGGGTGATCGCGATGGACATGTACGGATTCGGCCTGAGCGCGCCCCAGCCGAAGCCGCAGACCATCGAGGCCATGGCCAGCGGGGCGTACGCCCTTCTGGACGCGCTCGGTATCGAAAGCGCGACGCTGATGGGCCACCACACCGGGGCCGCCGTCGCGATCGAGATGGCCGCCGCCGCCCCGTCCCGGGCGCGGGAGCTGATCCTCTCCTCGCCACCGTGGACCGATGCGGAGTATCGGCATTCGCACGCGAACGGGCCCGGGGTCGACGTCGCCACGGCCGCCGAGGACGGCTCCCACCTGACCGAGCTGTGGTCACAGCGGCGGCCCTACTATCCGGCCGGGCGGCCCGACCTGCTCGACCGTTTCATCCGGGACGCGCTGGCCCCGGGCGTCGACCCGATGGAGGGGCACCTCGCCTGCGCCCGCTACGTCATCGAGGACCGCATCGGCGAGGTCCGCGCCCCCACCTTGATCATCGGCGCCGCCGACGATCCGTTCGCCCGGCCCAACGTCGAGCGGGTCCGAGCGCATCTGACCGGCGCCGCGCATGTCGAGGTGGCGATCGTCGCCGGAGGGACCATTCCGCTCATGGAGCAGAAGGCCTCCGAGGTCGCCGGCCTGGTGACCGCGTTCCTCAGGGCACGGCCGTGACCGGCCGGCGACCTCAGATCTCCTCGGCGCTGAGCAGCTTCGTCATGTGCCGGCCGACCAGGCCCAGCTGACCGGCCAGCAGGTCGACCTTCGACCGCGACAGGGGCACCGTGACCGACAACGCCGCCACCGTGACCCCGGTCGCGCCGGCCAGCGGGATCGCCACGCTCATGTATCCGAGCCGTGTCTGCTCGAACTCGGTCGCGTAGCCGAGCTCACGGGTCCGATCCAGCTCCTGCGCCAGCAACCCCGGCGCGACGGTGGTGCGCGCCGTCACCCGCGCCAGCGGGGCGGCCATCACCTCGTCCAGCAGCCCTCGACGGCCGAAAGCGAGCAGCGCCTTACCGGTGGCCGTGCAGTGCAGCGGCATCCGGCCGGCGACCCGCGACGGATGGTTGACGTGGGTGTTCCCGCTACTGACCTTTTCGAGGTAGAGCACCTCGAGACCGTCCACCACGGCGAGGTGGACGGTCCCGCTGGTCGCGTGCACCAGATCGACCATCAGCGGCCGGGCGAGATCCCGCAGGATCCGCTGGCGCGGAACGCGCTGCCCGATCTCGAACAGCCGCATGCCGAGACGGTATTCGCCGTTACGGCGTTCGAGCAGCCCCCACCGGACGAGCTCCTGGCTCAGCCGGTGCACGGAGGCCTTGGCCAGCCCGGTACGCCGCGCGAGCTCGGACAGGCTGAGCGTCTCGTCGTCGAGGCCGAACATCTCGAGGATCAGCCGTACCTTGCCCAGCACGCTGTTGGTGTCCGCGGCAGCGTACGGGCCGCCTTCGGCGATGAGCTCCATCACCACATGGTTCGTTGCGCATGTTACGAGCGATAACGAACCGTTCCGCTCACCGGAACAGTGCCGCTGATCAGAACGTCACGACCAGGCGGCCGCGCGTCTGCCCCTTCGCCAGCCGGGCGAGGGCGTCCGCCGCCGCCTCGACCGGGACCTGCTCGATGGCCAGCGTCAGCGTGCCGGCGGCCAGCTGCGCGCTGAGAGCGGGGCTCAGCTCCTGCCCCCGCCGCCCGTGCCGCATCATGTTGACCGGCAGCAGCGCCACGTCGGCCAGCAGCCAGTTCGGCAGGTCCACCGTCGCCTCGGCGCCGGCCGTGTAGCCGACCACCACGGCCCGGCCGCCGGCCCGCACCCAGCGCGTCCGCTCGATGAGCCGGTCGCCGCCGACCGTGTCGACCAGCAGATCGAAGGGACGTTCGGCCGCCCAGCCGGCCGGCGGCTCGCCGAGCAGGGCTCCGGTGACGCCGCCGGGCAGGTCGGCGAGGCGCTCGGGCCGGCCGACCAGGCCGGTCACCTCGGCGCCGGCCTGCCGGGCGAGTTGGCACACGAGGGAGCCGACCGCGCCGGCCGCGCCGGTCACGAGGACCTTCTCCCCGGCCGTCAGCTTCGCCACGTCGTGGAGCGTCACCGCGGCGGTCGTGGTGGGGCCGAGGAACGTGGCGGCCAGGTTGGCCGGCAGGGGCGTGTCGAGCAGCGAGACCGCCTTGCGCGGCACGCTGACCCGTTCCTGCCAGGTGCCGTCGCGCACCACGCCGAGCCCGCCGCCGCGCAGCATGACCTGGGTGCCGGGCGCCAGGTCGTCCGCCTCGAGGACGGTCCCGCTGCCTTCGACCCCGCCGGTGTAGGGCAGCGCCGGGCGCATCCCGAACTCGCCGGAGGCCACGGTCAGGTCGAGGTGCGCCATCCCGGCCGCGTCGACCTGGACCAGCACCTCGCCGTCACCGCGGACCGGCTCGGGGATGTCGTCGATGACCGGGGACGCGCCCCAGGCGTGGATCCGTAGCGCGCGCATCAGGCCTCCGCCTTGGCCAGGAACTCCAGGCTGAGCGGGTTGTACCGCTCGGCCTGCTCGTGTTGCGGCCAATGGCCGGTGTCATCGAACAGCTCGAGCTGGGAGCCCGCGATCGCGGCGTGCATGGCCTGAGCCTCCGGCACGTCGCCGAACGGGTTCTTGCGGCCCCAGACGATCAGCGTGGGCTGGGTGATGCGCCGCATCTGTTCGGTTGTCAGCAGATTACGCTGCCGGATCTCCATCTTCTGTAGCGATAGAAGATTGTCGATGTTGGCGACGAAGTCCGGCTCATGGTAGATGCGGTGCCGCACCTCGACCAGTTCCTCGGTGGCGTTCACCGGATCGGCCATCAGCAGCCGCAGCCGCTTACGGGTCAGCTCGATGTCGTCGGTGGACACGGCCTGCCGGGTGCTGGCGTCGATGCGGGCCATCACCTCGGGGTTGGCGACCGTGCCGCCGGCGCAGAGCAGTTGCAGGCTGGCGACCCGGCCGGGGTGGTCGACGGCGGCGCGCGCGCCGACCCAGCCGCCCAGGGACTCACCGACGATGTGGGCCTTGTCGATGCCGACGGCGTCGAAGTAGTCGAGCAGGTGCCGCACGTAGCCCGGGATCTCCGACGGCTTGTCCACCTTTCCGGTGTAGCCGTGGTTGAGCATGTCGATGGCGTGCACCGTGTAGTGCTCGGCGTGGGCCGCGATGTTGCGGGTGAAGGCTTCGAGATGGCCGCTCGTGCCGTGCAGGAACACCACCGGCGCGCCGTCGCCGGCCCGCAGCGTCCGAGTCGGCACGCCACCGGCGTCGACGTAGGACAGGGAGAACGGCAGCGGTGTCAGATCAGTCCAGATGGACATGGCTCTCCCTAGGGTTGGTTGATCCGGTGGACTTGGGTGTTGCTACGCCGGGCGAGGATCCGCAGGAGCGCGACGAGCACCCCGGCACCGGTCAGCCAAAGCAGGATTCTCACGGTTCAGTGGCCTTTCGCGTCACGGCGAGCCACGTCGGCCAGGAACGCGGCGACGATGGCGTGATAGCGCTCGGGTTGCTCCTCCTGCGGGTGGTGCGACACGTGGTTCATCACGTGCAGGTTGCCGTGGGGCACCATCCGGGCGAGCATCATCGGGTAGTCCGGGGTGAGGAACGCGTCCTCGCGACCCCACACGAACAGGGTGGGCGCCTCGATCCGGCCGAGCTCGGCGGTGAGGTCCTGCCAGTCGCCACGCGGCGAGTCGGACATCGCGGCCAGCTCGCGCTCGCCGGGGTCGAGGCTCTGCTGGTAGCGCATGTCGACGGTCTCTTCGGGCAGCTGGGCACCGTCGTACCACTCCAGGGAGGCGATGAGGTGGCGCATCTTCTCCCGGGTCGGGCCTTCGCCACCGTAGTACGCGTCCCGGGCGTTGCGGCCCCGGTGACCGTTCTCCGGCAGGGGCGCGAGCGGGCCGTAGAAGACCGGCATGCTGCCGGTGACGACGATCGACCGTACGCGGTCCGGGTACTTCGCCCCGAGGTTGAGCGCGATCGTGCCGCCCCACGAGTTGCAGACGAAGTCGGCGCGCTCGACGCCGAGCGAGTCGAGCAGCGCCACCGTGCGGGCCGCGTGGAAGTCCCACATCGGGCCGGTGATGCGCACCTTGTCGGATCGCCCGTATTGCAGGATGTCCGGGATCAGCACCCGGCGGTCGGTGGCGAACAGGCCGGCGACCGGGCCGAAGTCGCTCCAGCCGGTGCAGCCGGGCCCGCCACCGTGCAGGAACACGGTGTCCAGTCCCGACCCGAGGTCCAGGTAGTAGTAGCCCTCGGCGTGCTTGCCCTCGGGGGCGTTGCTCATCTCTTCTCCTGACTGTTGGCGACCGCGACGCGCGCGAGGACTTCGCAGAGGCGGCGCATCTCGGTGACCTGAACGGTGTTCATGCCCAGCGCGAAGTCGATGCCGGGCAGCGGCGCCTTGGGCATGCCGACGCGGGCGGTGGGGACGCCGCGGGCGCGCAGGATGTTGGCGTCGGTGGCGCCGCTGTTGTCGGTGATCGGCTGGTGCGGCTTGCCGGCCGCGGCCTCCCAGGCCCGGATCGTCTCGGTGACGACCCAGCTGTCCGGGTCGGTGGTCGTGGCGGGGATGTGGTTGACCAGCTCGCACTCAGCGTCGAAACCGGCCAGGAAGGCGGCCAGCTCCCGGCGCACCGCCAAGGGGTGCTGACCCGGCGCGAGCCGGATGTCCAGACGAAGACGGCACACGGCCGGGGTGACGGCGAGCATGCGCTCCCAGCCACCGGCGATCGAGCCGATGACGCCCTGCGGCGCGGCCGTGGCGGTGCGGTGCCGGGCCGGAAAGTCCGCCAGCCACTTTTCGAGCCCGGTCGCCACCTCGGCCGCCGCGACGATCGGGTTTCGGTAGGGAAGCCGGTGCCGACTCCCCGCATAGGTGTGGATTCCGTGGAGCGTTATCTCGAACCAGCAGACGCCGACCTCGTCATGGGCCACGAAATCGCCGGGCTTCGCGATGATGGCGTGGTCGGTGTACCAGCCGCGTTCCAGCAGGAACGACGCGCCGACGCCGTGGCCGGTGTTGGCCCTCCCCCCGCCGACGGCGTTGGTGGGCATGCCGCCGGCCCCGAACGCCAGCACGAGATCGCCCCGGATCGTCCGCGACCTGGTCGCCTCGGCGAACGCCTGGCCGGTCACGAGGACGCACGCCGCATGGCCCTTGGGGTTGCCCGCGCCGAGACCCTGGACCAGGTCGCCGTCGGACACCCCGATCGGCCGCATGTCCGGCCGCAACGACGGGCCGATCCACGGCAGATCCTCGGCCTCGTCGCCGGTCGTCAGCGTGTCGATCGGCGCATAGAGCATGAGGTCGCGGCCGGTCCGGTCGCTGCGCACCCGGCCGACCGCATTCGCCTGGTCCGCGTCGATCGACTGCACCTGGGCGGGTATGCCGCTGAGGCGCATCTGCTCCACCAGCCAGGCCGCCAGCGGCGCCTCCCGTCCGGTCGGACTGGGGATCGAGGTGATGGCGACCGCCGCCTCCCGTAGCCGCTCGGGCGTGATCCGGTCCAGGACCTCGTCGAGCAGGCTCACGGTTCGATCACCGCGACGCCCATACCCGTCAGCCACTCCGGCATCGGGCTGTAGGCGAGCGTCCGGCCGGGCGCGAAGCCGAGCGCCGCGGCCATGGTCAGCCAGGTCCGCAACTCCTGGCCGCCGTTGCCGGCCGCCGCCTCGATCTGCGCGGTGGTCCAGCCGGCGTAGTGGCGCAGCTCGCCCCGATCGAGCCGGCCCAGGAACTCCTCGTCGAAGTCGGGGAACAGGGTGGGCCGGGCGGACACGATGATCTCGCGGCGACGCTTGTCGTACTTCTCCCAGTCCCCACGGCCCTCCCGCCACGCCTCGACCAGGAACTCCTCGTCGTCTCCCTGCGGGTCCTGCCAGCGACTCGGCCACGGCAGCTGATGGGAGAGACCGCCCGAGGCGATGACCACGACGCGCTTGTCGTCGCCGACGGCCGCCACCGCGCGGGCGAGGCCCTCCCCCAGCTGGACGCAGCGGGCCATCAACGGCAGCGGAGTGGCGAACACGTTGATCACCAGCGGCACGATCGGCACGTCGATGTCCCGCAGCAGGTACTGCACGGCGTGCGCCTGGCCGTGGTCGATCTGAAGCTTCGCCGAGATGGCGACCTCCGTGCCGTGCCCGACCAGGTCCTCCGCCAGCGCCTGGGCGAATGTCGGCTCGGTGCGCTGGGGTCCCTTCGGGGTGCCGCCGTCACCGGATGCCACGACCTGGTCGACGCCGAGCGTGAAGGCGGGGATCAGGTCGAGCCAGAAGCCCCGGAAGTGGTTGGAGCCGATGACGATCGCGACGTCGGGGCGCGCGGCGGCGATCGCGTCGCGCGCCTCGGCCAGTGCATCGCGGAAGCGCTCGGCACGGTCCACCCCGGCGACCTGGTCCCAGTGGGTGTTCATCAGCGTCGAATGGGAGGCGCCGACGCCGAGCACGATGCGGGCCATCACCGCGTCACCTCGGGCCGGCCGTCCTCCGGCCCGATGCCCGCGGCCTTGAGCCGATCGGCCCGCTCCTCGGTCACGTCCTCGGCCATCTTGCGCCACTGGAGCAGGGCATCGTCGGGGCGATAGAGGCGCTCCGGCGGCGCGTCGGTGACCTCCACCATCCACTTGTCCTGCCCGGAGAACTGGCCGTGGAACAGCCACCGGATCGCGCCCAGGTATTTGGGGTAGAACGGCAGCGTCCGCAATCCCGTGCCGAAGTTGACCATCACGCCGACGTACAGGTGATGGTCGGCGTCGACCGGGACGTAGAACTCGTAGTGGATGAAGCCCGGGTAGGCGACCCGCAAGATGCCGGGCATGGTGATCGAGACGAAGCCCGGGAAGTCCTGGGCGGCGATGACCTCGTTGACCTTCGCCGAGCCGCCGGTGTTGCCGATGTTGCGGTTGGCCGCCGCGCCCGGCTTGGTCTTCGACGGGTCGATCTTGTACCAGGCCTTGCCGGACCACTTGCCGAGACCCGGGAAGTCGGCGTCCCAGTACTGGTTGTCCTGCACCCGGTAGAGCCAGCGGCCCCGCCGCACGAGCCGGGTGTCGTTGTGCACCGGCATCGCCTTGAACAGCCGCCACAGCGCCGTCCGGTGCAGATATTTCGCGTGGCCCTCGTCGTAGCCGTTCTCGGCGGCGAAGCGCCAGTTCCCCTCGCGCGGCTGGATCCGCGCTCCGATCACGCCCGGGTTGTCGAGCAGCTCCTCGGGCAGCTGGTCGTCGATCGGCGGCGCGTCCTCGCCGTCGCCGACGAACAGCCACACCATGCCGAGCCGCTCGGCCGTCTCGAAGGTGGGCTGGGTGACCTTGCCGCAGATCGGTGAGGCGGGGCCGTCGGTGATCGCGGCGGCCAGGTCGCCGGTCTTCAGGTCGAACGTCCAGCCGTGGTAGATGCAGCTGATCGTGCCGGGGAACTGTTGATTGCCGTAGCTGAGCGGCACACCACGGTGCGGGCAGCGGTCCTTGAGGGCATACACCGTCCCGCGGTCGCGCATGACCATGATCCGCTCGCCGAGCAGCGTCACCGCGGTCGGCTTCCCGGTGATCTGCGACGAGAACGCCACCGGGTACCAGTAACCGCGGAAGCCTGCGGCGGCCGCCTGGTAGTGCGGCCAGCTCGACCAGTCCTGCCGGCCGGGCAGCCGCCCGCTCCGCGAACGACGCCGCGCCGGCGCCTTCCCGTTCGCAGTGGGCTCTGCGACCATGCGACCCTCCCCTCAGCCCAGGGACGTCGCCCCGGCTCGCTGAACAATGAGGCGAGCGAATCATCGATGGCGCGGGGCACGACAGCGGCCGGTTCCGTCCACCGAAACGCATTCCGCTGAGCGGTCCAGGGTCCGCTCAGCGGTCCGGCGTCGTGGCCCCGGCGCCGGAGCCGTCCCTACGGTCGGTGCCATGCAACCCACCACGATCCACACGGACCTGGCGATCGTCGGTGCCGGCCCGACCGGCCTCTACGGCGCGTTCTGCGCCGGTTTCCGCGGCCTGAGCACCGTGCTGATCGACGCGCTGCCGCAGGTCGGCGGTCAGATCGCCGCGCTGTATCCGGAGAAGGTGGTACGGGACGTGGCGGGCCTGCCCGGCGTCACCGGTCGCGAGCTCGTCGAAGGCCTGACCGCACAGGCCGACGCGTTCGGAACTCGGTACGTGCTCGAGCGGCAGGCGGTGGGCCTGGGCGACGACGACGGCCGGCCGCAGCTGACGCTCTCCGACGGCACCCTGATCGACGCCGGCGCGGTGGTGCTGACCGCGGGGATCGGCACGTTCACCCCGCGGCCGCTGCCGGCCGGTGAGGAGTTCCTCGGGCGCGGGTTGTCGTACTTCGTGCCCGATCTCGGCGTGCACGCCGATCGGCACGTCGTCGTGGTCGGCGGCGGCGACAGCGCCATCGACTGGGCCAACGCGCTGGTGCCGCTGGCCCGCAGCGTGACCGTGGTCCACCGCCGGGCCCGGTTCCGGGCCCACGCCGCGAGTGTGGCCGAGGCGAAACGGGCCGGCGTCGCCTTCCGCGTCAACTGCGAGGTCACCCGGCTGGTCGGCGACGACTGGGTCTCGCACGCGCAGGTGGGCGACGATGTGCTGCCGGCGACCAGCGTCATCGCGGCCCTCGGCTTCGTCTCCGACCTCGGCCCGCTCGCCGAATGGGGTTTGACCCTCTCCGGCCGGGCGATCGAGGTGGACCGGCGCATGCGCACCAACCTGCCGGCGGTCTACGCGGCCGGCGACGTCACCGAATATCCGGGCAAGGTGCGCCTGATGTCCGTCGGCTTCGGCGAAGTGGCGACCGCGGTCAACAACGCGGCGGTCGCCCTCGACCCGGACGCCTCCCTGTTCCCCGGCCACTCCACCGAGACTGTTTAGGAACCGCACATGACGTACGTCATCGGTAAGGACTGCGTCGACGTCAACGACCGGGCCTGCGTGGACGTCTGCCCGGTCGACTGCATCTACGTCGGCGATCGCAAGAGCTACATCAACCCGGCCGAGTGCATCGACTGCGGGGCCTGCGAGGTGGAGTGCCCGGTCGAGGCGATCTTCGTCGACCGCAAGGCGCGCGGTGACGACGAGCGCACCCTGTTCGTCGAGGACTCCCGGAACTTCTTCCAGGTCGTCCTGCCCGGACGGGAGACCCCGATCGGCACCCCCGGCGGCGCGCGCAAGGTGGGCGAGATCGGGGTGGACACCCCGTACGTCAGCGGCCTGTGAACCGTGGCGGCCTCTTGTCCAGGAAGGACTGGAGGCCCTCGGCCGCGTCCTCGGTGGCGATCACCTGTTGGACGGCGGCCCATTCGACCGCCAGGGCCTCGTCGAGGGACTTGCCGGCCGCGTCGTCGACGGATCTTTTGAGCAGCCCGATCGTCGTGGTCGGCCGGGCCGCCCAGTCGAGCGCCCGCCCGCGGACGGCGTCCGCGAAGTCGGCGTCGGGCACCACCTCGTCGACCAGGCCGATCTCCAGCGCTTCGGCCGCGGTCATCCGCCGCCCCTCGATCATCAGGAGCTTCGCCTTGTGCGCGCCGAGCAGGCGCGGCAGGCGCTGACTGCCGCCGGCGCCCGGGAACAGGCCGAGCCCCGTCTCGGGGAAGCCGAGCGTGGCGCTCGCGGCCGCGATGCGCAGGTCACAGGCGAGGGCGAGCTCGGCGCCGCCGCCCAGCGCGTACCCGTTGATCGCGGCGATCACCGGCTTGGCGGCGAGCTCGAGCAAGCGCTGCACCTGCACCCAGCGCCGCATCCTGATGTGGTTGTCCAGGGAGAGGTCCCGCATCACCGCGATGTCGGCGCCGGCCACGAAGAACCGGCCGGTCCCGGTGATGACGACGCACCGGACGGCGGGATCGTCGGCGAGGCTCGGCACCACCTTCAGGAACTCCTCGATCAACGCCGGGTTCACCGCGTTCGCGGGCGGCCGGTCGATGACGATCGTGCCGACGGCGCCGGCGACGGTCACCTCAAGCATGTGGTCACTCCAGTACGGACGGGTCGGCGGCGGTCGCGTCGCCGAGCAGCTCTTCGAGGATCTGGCTGGTGTGCTCGCCGAGCAGCGGCGCGGGCCGGGACACGGCCGGGGTGAACACGCCGCCCTCGTGCCGCACCTCCCCGGCGATCGGATGGCACAGCACCGGGTAGAACCCGCGGACGGCGAGTTGGGGGTCGCGTTCGACGAGGTCCTCGCCGGTGGCCACGACGGCGGCCGGCACACCCGCGGCCTGCAGCGTCTCGGCGATCTCGTCCGCGTCACGCGCGCCGGTCCAGGCCGCGAGGGCATCGTCGATCCGGTCCTCGTCGGCCTTCCGCTCGGCGAGGGTGAGGCCGGCGTCGCCGATTCCGGTGCGGCGCGCGAGCGTACGCCACTGGGCATCGTCCTCGACCGCGATCGCCACCCACCGGTCCTCGCCGCGGGCCGGATACACCCCGTGCGGCGCGCGGTGGGCGACCCGGTGCGGGCGGCTCGGCGTGGCTCCGGTGGGCGGGGCGCCGAGCTGGTGTTCCAGCACGGCCGGGCCCATCGCCGCCGCCATCGACTCGAGCTGGGAGAGGTCGACGAAGCCGCCTCGTCCTTCGGCGAGCATCGCGAGGACGCCCAGCACCGCCGCGTTGGCCGCGACCATGTCGCCGAGGCCGAAGGTAAGGCCCTGCGGATCGCCGCCCGGGTCGGCGGTCTCGTCGGTGAGGCCGGACATGGCGGCGAGCGTGTCGGCGAAGGTGACCGCGTTGCGCCACGGACCGGTCTGTCCGACGCCTGACATCGACACCGCGATCAGCTCCGGGTTCGCCTCGCTCAGCGACGGGTGATCGAGGCCCCACCTGGCCATCGTGCCCGGGCTGTAGTTGTCGATGATGACGTCGCACTCCCTCGCCAGCCGCCGCACCAGCTCCTGGCCTTCGGCGAGGCGCATGTTGACCGCGATGCTCCGCTTGCCCCGGTTGAAGTTCATGAAATAGCCGCCGTCGTCGAACGTGGCGTCCGGCCGCAGCCGCATGGACGGCTGGAACCGGGTGGGATCCTGCCGGTGGCGCGACTCCACTTTGATGACGTCGGCGCCGAAGTCGGCGAGCTGCCTGGTCGCGTACGGCCCGGCCAGCACCCAGGTCAGATCGAGCACCCGCAGCCCTTGGAGACGTCTGCGCCTGCTCGCGACCCCGGCCGGTAGCCGCACGGGATAGCCGACGTCGGTGAGGCCGTCGACCGTGCGGAAGAAGTCCCGGCTTCTCAGCTGCGGGTTGCCGGGCAGCTGATCGGCCCGGCTCACCTCGGCCCAGGGCAGCGCCCGCTTGCGGCCCTCCTCGCCGAGCTGGGCGGCTGTGCGGCGGGCGGCGAAGCGCGTGACCACCTCGTCGACGTGCGAGCGGGCGTTCCAGCGAAAGACGGCGTCGGCGTACTTCTCGTCGGTCAGGTCCTCGGCCTCGCCGGTCTCGTCCATCCAGGCGAGCAGGTCGGTCCACATGCGATCGCTGCCCGAATAGCCGCCCGCGGCATAGCCGTCGACGGCCCGGAACACGCGATGCGCGACATGCGCGTAGACACCGCCGCTGCGTACGGGAACCGCACCCGTGTGAATCCACGAGATCGCGCCGGTTTCGAGGGTGGCGGCGACAGCTTGCTGAACGGAGATGTCAATCAGCCGAGGGGCCTGGTCGAGCAGGCCGACGTAGGCCGCGATCGCCGCGTGCGCACCCGCCACCTGGAGCGCGAACTCGCGCGGCGGCGGCTTGGGCGGGCCGTCGGGCCGCCCGCCGAGCCAGGTCATGCCGCCGGCGGACGCCGTCACCAGGTCCCCGCCCAGCCAGTCCCGGCGCGGCCCGGTGAGCCCGAACGGTGTCACCACCACGTGCACGCGCCCCGGCCAGCGCGACCCGCCCTCGCCGGTCAGCCCGCGCAGAGACCACCGGGGACCGCTCTCGACGACGACGTCAGCCTCCGCGGCCAGCTCGTCGAGCAGCCCCGGGCCGTCGGCCACCACACGGACACCGCTGTACCAGTGCAACTCGCTCGCCCGGGAACCGGCCCGCGCGGCGGGCACGCGCACCACGTCGGCGCCCAGTCCCACCAGGTGGCGGATCGCGGCCGCGCCGAGCTCGTCGGTCAGGTCCAGGACTCGCATGCGTGGTCCTTCCGTCTCAGGTGTTCGAGGTCCTTGCCGGCGACGTCGCGCAGGCGCGACTTGCTGACCTTGGCGGCGGCGTTGCGGGGCAGCGCGTCGAGCAGCACGACGTAGCGCGGCCAGGCGTACCGGGGCAGCCGGTCCCGGCACCAGGCGTGCACGTCCTCCTCGGTGACGGCGCCGACCGCGGCGACGAGCAGGTCCTCCTCGGTGAGCTCGGAGGGCACCCCGACCGCCGCCGCCTCGCGCACGCCGGGCATGGCGGCCACGACCGACTCGACCTGCCAGGCCGAGATGTTCTCGCCGCGGCGGCGGATGACATCGGCATGCCGGCCGCGGAAGACGAGCCGCCCGTCGCCGTCGAAGTCGCCGAGGTCACCGGTGAGGACCCACTCCGGCGGAGGCTCGGAGCTGCCGACGTAGCCGAGCGCGCTGATGTGCTTCGCCCGCGGCCGTACCGCGATGCGGCCGTCGTCCAGCCGTACGTCGTACTCCGGGACCGGCCGTCCGGCGGTTCCCTCGGCCACCTCGCCGAGGGTGTTGCTGGTGACGTCGCCGAGCTCGGTGCAGGCGTACGCCTCGACGAGCTGCACCCCGAATCGTTCGCGGAACCGCGCCGCCAGCCAGGCCGGGGCCGGCCCGCCGTAGGCACGGGTCACGCGGTGGGCGCGGTCGGCCGGACCGCGCAGCAGGATCGCCGCGACCGCGCCCATGAAGTTGAACGCGGTCACCCCCTCGGCCCGGCACAGCTCCCAGAACGCCGACGCCGAGAACCGTGGCACCGCCACCAGCCGGGCACCGCTGACCAGCGCGGCGAGCAGGCCGGCGTGCCGGATGTTGACGTGGTTCCACGGGAAGGCGTTGTAGAGAACGTCGTCCGGTCCGTACCGCATCGACGCGGTGACCCGCCGCGCGTGCCGTACCCCGGCGAAATGCGGCAGCAGCACCCCCTTGGGCCGGCCGGTCGTGCCCGACGTGCTCAGCACGAGCGCCGGATCGCCGGGGCCCGGCCGCGGCCCGAGAGGCCCGGGCCGCAGGTCATCGAGATCGCCCGGACCGCCGCCGTCGTCCACGGTCCGCACGATCGGAGCGATGGTCGCCAGCCGGGGGTTGCCGGCCAGGGCGCCGGTGCCCAGCAGCGCCACCCGTCCGGCCGACGGCGTGCCGCCGTCGGCGGTGACGGGCACCTCCACCAGGCCGGCGCGGGCCACTCCGGCCAGCACCGCCACGAGCGCCGGCCCGGGCCGCAGGCAGGTCAGCACCGATTCGCCGGGAAGCAGGCCCAACGACGGGGAGGCGAGCAGGCGGGCGATCCGCTCCGCCGAGCGGAGCAACTCCCCCACGGTCAGATTCCGCCGAGGGTCGCCGGCGAACGTCGCAACGATCGCTCGCGGGTCGGCGGCCGCCCGCCGGGCCAGGACGTCGATCACGGTCTCCGGACGGTCGACCACCTCGATCATGAGCGGTCCGCCTCTCTTCGCCCGCGTCACGGCGCTCTCCCACTCAGCCGTGCAGGACCCGATCGTCGGGCGGGCGCCCGGGCCCGGTCAACGGGGCCGGACCACCCACCGGACCGGGCTCCGCCGGACAGCGGCACGCACGCGGACCGGCGGTAGCCGCCGGCTCAGCGAGCGATCCGGTCTCGCTCGTCGCTAACTCGCCACCTTGCCGGTGCGGCAGACCCACCTGCCGTTGATCCAGCCACAGGTCTTCTCGTAGCCCGGGCGGAAGTCGCCCAGCCAGCTGACGGTCTGGCTCGCCGACTTGCGGCGCTGCGCGGTGTAGCTCGACGCCTGGCCGACCGGTCCACCGGTGGTGTTGACGGCCATGAGCGGCCACGGGTAGACCGGCCGGGTGGCGGTGACCGATCCCGCGGCGTCCACCTTGCTGGTGATCATGCTGGTGGGCGCCTGGCCGCGCTCGACCCAGTCGACGACCGGGGTGAGCGCGTCGAACTTGTCGGGTCCCTGGCCGCCGGAGCAGTGGGCCACGCCCGGCAACATGAACAGCCGGGCGAACTCCTGCGTGCGGGCCAGCCCGCCCATCTGCTTGATGACCGCCTGGTAGTACGCGATGGTGCCGGCCGGGGGCACCGCTGGGTCGGCCTCACCGTGCCACATGATCAGCTTGCCGCCGCGCTTGCGGAACGCGCTCAGGTCCGGGTCGGTGGAGTCGTAGATCCCCGAGACGCGGCCCATGATCTCGCGGAAGCTCTTCTCGGTGAACTGGATGTCGTTCAGCGTCAACGACGGCCGCACCTGCGGGTAGGCGAGCCAGCGCACCGTGTTCACGGCGAAGCCCTCCTGGTTCGACGTCCCTGCGGCGACGGCGGGGATGAGCCAGCCGGCCCAGTCGAGCTCGGAACCGCGGGGCTGGGCGCCCGGGTACATCAGCCGGTTCTTGGTGTCCCGCGCGCCACCGTAGATCTTGCGTACGGTCTCGACTTGAACCGGGGTGAGGCAGAAGCCGGACGTGCCGGCCCCGGTGGCCGGGCAGGCGATGCTCTTCGGATCGAACGTGCAGCTCTGCGAGTCGCTGATCAACCCGTCCTTGGTGCCGTCCAGGGTGTCACACGCGTTGACGACGGCCGTGTGCAGTGGCGTGAGATCGTTCAGGGCGAGGGTCGGTTTCCCGTCGGCGCCCCGGACCGCCTTGGCGTTCCAGCCCTGGTCCCAGATGGCGAGCGCGGTCATGTTCGACGCGGGAGCGCCGGCGACGATGCCGTCGAAGTCCTCGGGATAGCGCTGCGCCTCGGTCATCGCCTGATCGCCGCCCTCCGAACATCCCGTGAAGTACGAGTACGACGCGGCCCGGCCGTAGAAGCGCTTGACGATCTCCTTGGCCACCAGGGAGGTCAGGTGCTGCGAGCGGTAGCCGAAGTCGACCCGCAGTTGGGGGTCGGCGCCGAAAAGCCCGTCGGTGAAGCCGGCTCCGTAGTGCCCCTCGTTGTCGGCGGCCACCGCGAACGTGCCGTTGGTGAGCGGCGCGCAGCCGTAGGCCGCCTGAGGGTCGAAGTTGACGCTGCCACAGAAGCCGCCGCAGCCGGTCTGCAGGTAGCGGCCTGCCCACGTCTGCGTGGGCAGCATCAAACTGAATTGGATCTGCGGTGCGATGAGTCCCTTGACGTGGCACGCCTCCCATTGGCCGAGGGCGTTGCCGGCGGCGGAGACGACGGTCGCCGAGGTCACCGCCGCCGGCGCCTCGGGAACACCGGTCAGATCCAGCCGCGCGGCTTGTGCGCAGGTGATCGCCGGGAGCGTCACAGCGGCCTGGGCCGGGGCGTTCAGCGGGCGCGGCGAAGCCTGCGCCGTGGACGCGGCGGCAAGGCCCGCCACCAGTACGAGAACGTTGACGACGGCGGCGAGGGTTCGGCGCCGCTCGGGGCCCCGCGTGAAGAGTGACAACTGACCTCCTGGTAACAGTTGAAACATCGATCTCGGGGAATAGTCGGGCAGGCCGGAGTGCCGTCAAAACCTTCGGTTCCGCTCACCGAACCGTCGTCACAAATGGGCGCGGTGTTGCCGATAGACCTAAGAAATCGTTTGTCCTTGGCGGCGAACCCCCTGGCGGACCGGATCCCTGCGGTCCGTCAAATGCCCCGACCGGAGCCCGGCAGCGCCGCCGAACGCCCCCCTCCGGCGGCGCTGCCGCCAGGCTCCGGAGATCTGTCACTGAGCGGTGTAGCCGCCGTCCACGTGCACCACCGAGCCGGTGGTGAACGACGAGCCGGCGGCGAGGAGGGGAAGCACCGCATGGGCGATCTCCTCCGGCCGGCCCCAGCGGCCCAGCGGCATCTTGGCCGTGAAAGCGGCCTGGGCGGCGGCGTCGGTCTCGGCCGCGCTCTCGTTCATGGGGCTGCGCACGGGGCCGGGAGCGACGCAGTTCACGGTGACGCCGGTCCCGGCGACCTCCAGGGCGGCCGACCTGGTCAGCGCGGCGACCGCGCCCTTGGTGGCGGCGTAGCCGGCCCGCTCGGCAGCCCCGGTCGAGCCGAGCACGGAGCCGATCGTGACGATACGCCCGAATCCGGCGTCGAGCATGCCGGGCAGGACGGCGCGGATCGCCAGCCAGGTGCCGATGACGTTGGTGTCGAGGGCGGCGCGGAAGTCGTCGGGCGTCATGGCGAGCACCGAGCCGCGGGCCAGGCGGCCGGCCGCCGTCACCAGCCCGGTGACCGGGCCCCACCGGTCCGCGGCCAGGCTCACGGCTTCCGCCAGCGCATCAGGGTCGGTGGTGTCCGCGACGAGCGCCAACTGCTCTCGCCCGTACGTCTGCTGGAGTTGGTGCCCCGCCTCGCGGCAACGCTCTGCCGAGCGCCCGGTGACCACCACAGGCCGCCCGGCACGGGCCACCGCCTCGGCGACCGCCAGTCCGATTCCGCTGGTGCCTCCGGTGACGAGCACGGCCCCGTTCGATCCGGATTCCTCGGTGTGCTGGGTGAAGGTCATTCGGTGAGCGTGCGTGGCGTTCAGGGGACACGCCAACGCGGCGGTCCGGCCACCGGACCACGCCCGGGCAGAGAAGCGCCTGGGCACCCTTCCGTTGCCCGCCGACTGTCACGATCCGGTCAGCGTCCCGGAGAACAGCCAGACTCGGATGGCGTCGGCGGCGGAGCTGATCATCACGGGGGCCGGCCGGCCGAGCTGGGTGATCTGCTCGGCTACGTCGGTGACGCCGGCTTTCCAGCCGCCGCGGCGCAGCCATGCTGATGGTTCGACTGCCGGTCCGGCAGGACGGGTCCTCGTTGACGGCGGCGACCACGGTTTCCTTGAAGGCGAGCACCTCGGGACTGTCGACTTCGAACACGACGCTGTCGCCGGGCAGGCCGAGGCGGTACGCCCGGGCGTCCAGCCCGGCGGCGAGCCCTCCCGGTGGCCGGTCGCCACGTCGATGCTGGTCTCGGCCCAGCGGTCGTGGAAAATCGCGTCTCGCCGGCGGCTTTCCTGGGCGCGGGCGTACCCGGCCATCAACGCGGTCGCGCCCACGCCCGGACGGTCTTACGCATCGACGACCCTCGCCCACCGGTAGCTGACACAAGGGGGCGGGCCAGGCGTAGCTGGGTGCAGGCGGCCGGCGAGCGATCGAGTGCTCGGCCGCCCGCCGGTCGCGTCGTCACACGGTGGTGGCGTGCTGCCGGGCCAGCTGGTCCCGCAGCCAGTGGTAGCTGGCCCGCGGTGTGCGGTTCCCGGTCGGATAGTCCACGTGCGCCAGGCCGAAGCGCGGACCGTACCCCCGGGCCCACTCGAAGTTGTCGATGAGCGACCAGTAGAAGTAGCCGCGCAGATCCACGCCGGCCTCGGCGGCGGCGGCCACGTGCGTGGCGATGAATCGGATGCGGTCCGGGTCCGCGCCGGGATCTTCGCGCACCTCGGCGACACCGTTCTCGGTGACGTAGATCGGGGGCAGGCCCGGGAAGCGGCCGGCGAGACCGGTCAGCGTGTCGGTCAGGCCCCGCGGCTCGATCGGCCAGCCCAGGTCGGTGACCGGTACCCCCTCGCGCGGCACGGAGCGTACGCCGATGTCGCAGGCGGTGCGCAGCGCCGGATCGGGCTGCTCGTACGGCGCGGCGGCGGCGTGGATCCGGTAGTAGTAGTTGACGCCGAGGAAGTCCAGCGGGGCGCCGATGAGCGCGAGATCGCCGGCGCGCCGGAACGACAGGTCGCTCACCCCGGCGTACAGCCGGTCGAACCCGTCCGGGTAGGCGCCGCCCAGCACTGGGTCGGTGAACTGCCGGTTGACCAGCAGGTCCATCCGCCGCGCGGCGTCCCGGTCCGCCTCGCTGCTCGTCGCCGGCACGGCCGGGGACAGGTTGAGGGTGATGCCCACCCGGGCGCCCGGGCAGGCGGCCCGGACCGCCGCGACCGCCAACCCGTGCCCGACCAGCAGGTGGTGGGCGGCCGCGAGCGCGCCGTGGCCCTCGGTGGCGCCCGGGGCGTGCCGGCCCTCGGCATAGCCGACGATCGACGAGCAGTACGGCTCGTTCAGCGTGATCCAGTCGCCCACCCGGTCGCCGAGCCGCCCGGCGGCCACCGAGGCGTACTCGGCGAAGCGCTCCGCCGTGTCACGCGCCCGCCAGCCACCCCGGTCCTCGAGGGCCTGCGGCAGGTCCCAGTGGTAGAGCGTGACGAACGGCCGGATGCCGCGCTCGCACAGGGCGTCGACGAGCCGGTCGTAGTAGTCCAGGCCCGGCTTGTTCACCTCGCCGTCGCCCGACGGCACGATCCGCGGCCAGGCGATCGAGAATCGGTAGGCGCCCGCGCCCAGGCCGTCGAGCAGGTCCACGTCGTCGCGCCACCGGTGGTAACTGTCGCAGGCCACCGCCCCGGAGCTCCCGTCGGCGACGGCGCCCGAGCGCCGGCTGAACGTGTCCCAGATCGAGTCGCCACGGCCGTCCTCGGCCACCGCCCCTTCGATCTGGTACGCCGCCGTGGCGGCGCCCCAGAGGAAGCCGGCCGGCATCCGCGGCAGTTCCGAGTCGGTCATCCTTTGATCGCTCCTTGCATGATGCCGCCGACGATCTGCCGGCCGAGAACCATGAAGATCACCAGGATCGGCACGGTGGCCAGCAGCGTGCCGGTGAGGGTGAGGGTGTAGTCGGTGGTGTAGCCGCTGGCGAGCGAGGAGAGCGCGACCTGGACCGTGGCGTTGTCCTGCAGCACGACCAGCGGCCAGAAGAAGTCGTTCCACGCCTGCATGAAGGTGAACAGGCCGAGCACCGCGGCCGCGGGACGCGCCGCGGGCAGGACGACGTGCCAGAACAGGCCGAACGTGCTGCAGCCGTCGATCCGGCCGGCCTCCAGCAGCTCGTCGGGCACCGCTCGCCCGAGATACTGCGTCATGAAGAAGACGCCGAACGCGGTGACCAGGCCGGGGACGATCACGGCGGCGAGCCGGTCGGTCCAGCCGAGCTCGGCCATCAGCAGGTAGAGCGGGATGATGCCGAGCTGCTGCGGCACCACCGACGTGCCGATGGCGACGACGAGCAGCACCTTGCGGCCGCGGAAGCGCAGCTTGGCGAACGCGAAGCCGGCCAGCGTCGAGAAGAAGACCACGGAGATCGTCACCGAGCCGCTGACGATGAACGAGTTGAGCAGCGCCTCGGCGAAATCGGTGGAGTCGAAGACCCGCGCGATGTTGTCGAACAGGTGCCCGCCCGGGATGAGGACCGGCGGCACCTGGGCGACGGCGTCGCTGGTCTGTGACGACACGACCAGCGACCAGTAGAGCGGGAAGACCGATCCGGCCACGACCGCGAGCAGGGCGGCGTAGGTCCAGACCGAGGCCCTGCGCGGATAGCCGAAACCGCGGCGGCGTGCCCGGCTTTGCGGCGCCGGTGTCTCGGCGCGGGTGGACGGTGGGTCGGCGAGAACGGTCACGACTACTCCTCGTCGTTGGCGATGCGCCGGGTGATCAGGTAGTTGGCGATCGCGAAGACGGCGATGACGAGGCAGAGCGTCCAGGCGATCGCGGAGGCGTAGCCGAACCGGAACTCGCGGAAACCCTGCTCGTACATGAACAGCGCGGCCGTCTGGAACTGCCGGTCGGAGCCGCCCGTGGGCGTCGAGCTGCCGGCGAACAGCAGCGGCTCGGCGATGATCTGCAGGCCGCCGATCGTCGAGATCACCGCGGTGAAGATGATCGTCGGACGCAGCATCGGCACCGTGATCTTCCAGAACTGCTGCGCCGACGACGCGCCGTCGAGCTCGGCGGCCTCGTACAGGTCATGGGGAACGGCCTGCATGGAGGCGAGGTAGATGAGCGCGTTGTAGCCGGTCCAGCGCCAGGCCACGATGATCGAGATGGCCAGGTGGGAGCTCCACGTGTCGGCCTGCCAGTCGATCGGGCCGATGCCGACGACGCCGAGCAGCCAGTTCACCATGCCGAAGTCGCGGCCGAAGAGCTGGGTGAAGACGATCGTCACCGCGACGATGGACGTGATGTTGGGCAGCAGCACACCCATGCGCAGGCTGGTGCGGGCCCGCAGCTTGTGGTTGAGCAGGTGCGCGATCCAGAGCGCGGCGAGCAGCTGCGGCACCGTGGACAGCACCCAGATGCTCAGCGTGTTGCCGAGCGCGTTCCAGAAGTACGGATCCCGCACCAGCTCGCGGTAGTTGGCCAGGCCGACCCATTCGTGCGAGCCGGCATCGAGAAGGTTCCAGTCGTTGAACGAGACGTATCCGGTGTAGATCAGCGGGAAGAGCCCGAAGGCGCCGAAGAGCACGAAGAACGGGAGTACGTACAGGTAGGGCGAGCCTTTGGTGTCGAGCCGGTTCAGTCTCGCCCGGCGGGCGGTCAGCGCGGGGATGGCCATGGTCGATCCTTCGTCGCCGGGGCGGCCGGCGATCCGAGGACCGCCGGCCGTGCGGGTGGGCTACTTGGCGAGGCGATCGACGTCGCTGACCGTCTGCTGCCAGGACTCGTCGGAGCTCTGCTTGCCCTGCTCGACGCGCACCAGGCCGTCGCGGATGGTGGTCTGGATGTCACCGGTGCGCGGGCCCTGGTACTGCGGCTTCAGCTCCTTCGCGGCCGTCGTGAAGATCTTGCCGACCGGCGCGTCGTTGAAGAACGGGTCCTTGTACTGCGCGATCTCCGGCTTGTCGTACAGCGCCGGGATGGAGGGCAGCAGCCCCTTCGAGGTGAAGACCTTCGCCTGCTGCTCGGGCGCGGTGAGCCAGGCGGCGAGCTTCTTCGCCTCCTCGACGTGCTTGCCCTGCTTGGGCACGGTCAGGTACGAGCCGCCCCAGTTGCCGCCGCCGCCGGGCACGGCCGCCACGTCCCACTTGCCGGCCGCGTTCTTGGACTGGTCCTTGATCTTGGCCATCATCCAGGCGGGGCAGGCGATGGTCGCGAACTGGCCCTTGGCGAAGCCGTTGTTCCACTCCGGGGAGCTCTCGAGCAGCTTGGCCGAGAGGTTGCTCTGCACCGCCTTGACGACCAGGTCCCAGGCCTTGCGCACCTCGGGGTTGCTGCCGACGACGATGGTGTTGTCCTCGCTGTAGAAGCCCACCGGTGCCTGCCCGATGACGGCGTTGTACAGCGCGCCCGCGCCGTCGAAGAACGCGGTGCCGGCCGGCGCCTTCTCGGCGTACTTCTGCCCCTGCTCGATGTACTTGTCCCAGCCGCTCGCCCATGACGCGGAGACCTCGTCGCGGTCGGTGGGCAGGCCGGCCTTCTGGAACAGGTCGCGCCGGTAGCAGATGGCCAGGCCGCCGACGTCGGTGCCGTACCCGATCTGCTGGCCGTCCTTGGTCAGCGACGCCTGCCACTTCCAGGGCAGGTACTCCGCCTGGCGCTCGGTGCCGAGGTCGGTGAACTGCTTGCCGACCTCGCGCATCTGCGCGATGAAGCCGGTGTCGACGCCCTCGATGTCGCCGGCGCCCGACCCGGTGGCGAGGTGCGTGGCGAGGTTGCGGTGGTGATCGTTGTAGGCGGCCGTGCTCTCCTTGATCTTGACGTTGGGGTTCGCCTTCTCGTACTCCCGGTACAGCTCCTCGTAACCGAAGTTGCCGAACAGGTTGACGTTGAGCGTGACGTTGCCACCGTCGCCGGCGCCGCCTTCATCGCTCCCGGAGCCGCAGGCGGTCAGCATCACCGCGGCGGCCGCCGCCGCGGTCAGGGCCCGCACGGATCGAGACAAGAGCATGGAAATTTCTCCCCTTTTCATCTGATGTAATCGGTTACATGAAACCGGTTACACGCCGCAGAACTGGAGTTTCGAACGAGCTGAGTCGAGAGAGAGCCGACATGGATGCGGCCGGAGAAACGCTTCGAGGAGGGTGGGTGTCGCCCCTTGAGCCAAGAGTCTGCATCGATCGGTGCCGCTGCCGTCAAGTCACGAAACGGTAACGCGATCCACTGTGTTGACCCGTGCGACACGGGGCTGTTACGGTCTTGAAACCGGTTACATTAGGGTGTTCGCCGTGTCCAGCATCAGAGAATTGGCACGCCGGTGCGGCGTCTCCGTCGCCACCGTCTCCCGCGTCTTCAACACTCCGGAGGTGGTCAGCCAGCAGACGCGCCAGCTCGTCCTCGGCATGGCCGCCGAGATCGGGTATCTGCCGAACGAGTCGGCCCGCACCCTCGCGACCAAGAAGTCCAACATGGTCGGCCTCGTGTGGGACACCGACCACCGCCGCCCCGGCTGGCGGCATCCGTTCCTGCAGGACATCCTGGTCGCGCTGAAGGGCGCGCTCAGCGCGCACGGCCTGCACCTGCTCATGCTCGCTCCCGACCCGGGCGCCGGCCCCGGCGACCCGCGGCGTTTCCTGCGCGCCGTCCAGCGCCACAACGTCGACGGCGTGGTCATCATCGACAACGGCAGCCGGGACCCCGCGGTGCTGGCCCTGGCCGACGCCGAGGTGCCCTGCGTCGCCCTCGACCTGCGCTTCACCGGGCCGACCTGCACCTACATCACCTCCGACAACGCCGGAGGCGGCCGGCTGGCCGCGGCACACCTGATCGAACGCGGCCACCGGCACATCGCCACCATCACCGGCCCGGCCGGCAACTGGCCGGCCGCGCAACGCCTGGCCGGCTTCCGGGAGGCGCTCACCGAGGCAGGGATCCCCCTGGCCGATGGCGACGTCGTGACCGGCGACTTCTATCTGGACAGCGGGCACGCCGCCATGACGCGGCTGCTCGAGCGCGACCCCCGCCCGACCGCCGTGTTCGCCGCCGGCGACGAGATGGCGGTCGGCGCGATCAAGGCGATCCGTGAGGCCGGCCTGCGCGTCCCCGACGACGTCGCCGTCATCGGCTTCGACGACATCGAGGTGGCCGCGCTGGTCCCGCCCGGCCTGACCACCGTCACGCAGGACAAGACCGGCTTCGGCACAGCGGCCGCGGAGTCCCTCATGGCCATGCTCGCCGGCACGGCGACCCCACCGGAACCGACGACGCTGCCCACCACGCTGATCCTCCGCGGCTCGACCTGAGCGGCCGGCTCGCCGGCTTCCGGCCCCCACACGTCATCCGGCGGCTCGTGCGGCTTTGCGTCTCGCGGCTTGCCGCTCCAGCTTGGCATCCAGGCAGCAGCCCTCGGTAGTGCACCACCGGCGGCTACGGTTCTTCGTGGTGTCCAGGAACAGTCCGATGCAGCTCGTTTGCAGCGCGCAGACCTTGACTCGCTCCAACGGCCCGTGGGTCAGCAGCTCAACGGCGGAGATCGCCAAGGGCCACCAGGCTCGCCCGGGCGCAGAGCCGTCGAAATCCCAGACGAAGCCGGATCCCCTTGAGACGAGATGCCCGGCGGCCGCCGCCTCGGCGTACCGGGCTTGCACCACGGCCAGGGAGGCCGCCGGGACAGCGTCGCCACGGCCGATGGCCGAGAAGACCTGAAAGATCGCCTCGCGCAGCTCCACCGCGGTGCGCAGGGCCGAGTCGCCACCGTCGAGCCGCACAGCGGTGGCCGCATCGACCAGATCGGCGTGCCGGGCCCAGCGCACCAGGTCGGCATAGCTGTGCAGGTAATCGACCGGGCGCGCGGTCGCGCGGCCGTCCAGCGGTCTCCGGCTGCTGGCCGCGGAAGCGCTGCATCGGCTCGCGACACACCTGGAGCAGGGCCGCCCCTCACGAGGGCACTTGCGCGAGGCGCCGGCCTGCTCCCTCAACTGACGGCCTGCCCGGCCTGCGCCGGCGCCTTGCCGCCGCCGGCCGGGTCACGGTGTGGTGAGGAAATCGAGCAGCAGCTTGCGGCTGGTCTGAGCGACGACGCTGCCATAGGCGTCGTCGAAGGCATGCACCCCGAACGCCAGCGTGTGGATCTCGACCTCCGCGCCGCCGCGGGACAGCGCGGCGCCGAAGTCGTTGACGGTCGACGTGGTGACGCTGCGGTCGCGGTCGCCGACAAGCAGCATCGTCGGCATGAGACCGGGGCCGATGTGGGCGCTCGGGGAAACCTCGCGGTAGCGGTCCGGCCGATCCGCGGGACTGCCTCCGGTGAACCAGGTGGCGGCCTCCCGGCTGCCGTCGACGTCGGCGTGCCACATCTGGCTGACGTCCCCGCCGGTGTAGAGGCCGACGGTCGAGGCCGGCGCCGGTGGAGTCGGCCCGCACGGGGACGCGATGGTCCGGTCGGCGAGGCGGTAGGCGACGTTCAGGGCGAGGATGCCTCCGGCGGACATGCCGCCGAGGGAGACCCGGGACGGGTCGACGTGGTGGCGGGCCGCGGCGGCGTGCACCCAGGCGAGGGCGCACACCAGGTCCTGCGGGGCCTTGTCCCAGGTCGGCGTGGTGGCGGTGGCCAGGCGATAGTCGACGGCGTAGGCGGCTACCCCGTGATCGGCCAGCCAGCGTGCCGTACCCCGCAGGTCGCTCCTGTCGAAGGTGCGGAAGCCACCGGCATGGGCGAGGACGACGGCGGGTGTGGTGACGCCGGGCGCCACCTCGGGGAGGTAGGCGTCGACGAGAAGCGGCTGCCCGGCGGGGGTGGCGTAGACGGCGGACTCGTCGGGGGTGACGCCGGGATAGGCGAGCTCGGTGAAGATCTCGGCGACCGAGAGCTCGGCGCCCGCCCGGACGGCGTCGCGGATCTGGAGTCCGGCGATCAGCAGCGCGGCCGCGGCGCTGACGGCGGTGACGACGATGAGGATGCGGCCCCAGCGGAGCAGACCGGCCTGCCGGGCGATCACCGCAAGCGCCGTACCGGTCAGGGCGAGAAGCGCGACATGGAACGGCCACTGGCCGGCGAGGACCGGCCCGGCGATCCCGGCCTTCGGAATCGCGGGGAACCAGGCACCGGCGACGATGGCCGCGGCCAGGACGGCCACCAGCGAGGCGACGACGGCGACGGCCGCCCGCGCGATCCGGCGCGGCCAACCGGCGGGCCTCTCGGGCGGGCTGCCGGATCCGGAAGGGGCGTGGACGTCGGTGCTCATGTCGGACTCCTGCCGCAAGACGAGGACTCGAGAACGGAGCCCGACGTTAGGGGCCGCGACGGCTCACCCGCGTCACACCGCGGAGCCACATTCGGAGTAGCTCTCCGGTATCGCGGTTCGATGCTGCGGCGGTTCCTGGCGCCGGGGCGACCACCCGGCTCCCCTACGGGACCGGCCAGCGGGAACGGCCATAACAACTTTCCGAACAACTTCCGGAATATTTCAGAACCTGCGATACGACCGCTCGCAGCCTGTTTGCGAGACCTTGCGCATGAGCAGCCGCAACATTGTGCAGACGAGATGCAGCTTCTTCCCTCAAGTCCTTTTTGTCGAGAGAAACTTCCGAAACATCTCCGAAACCTATTGTTCGCGTACGACCACCGCACCTAGCATTTCGAGCATCGAGACTCATCCATGTCTTGCTCGGGTCATCGCCGCATCGGCATCTCTCTTGGCGTACGAGCGGTCTCCGCCTGCCGGTGTGCCCCACGACCGCGACCCGGGCGCGAATGTGAGAAGGGACGGGCCATGGTGGCGGATAGCTCCTCAGTCCACCTCGGCGGTACACGTCGTAGACGGTCGTTGGGAATGCGGACTGTGGTCGCGGCCGCGGTGGCGGCCGCCG
>NZ_BOMI01000208.1 GCF_016862115.1 Paractinoplanes deccanensis | reverse complement strand
GCCCGCCGGCGGGTGAGGTGGGTGGCAAGCGGTGGGTTGCGCCGGGCAGCCCATGGTGAGCGGGGCGCGACGGGCCGCCGAGGGGTGAGGTGGGTGGCAAGCGGTGGGTTGCGCCAGGTCCCCATGGTGAGCGGGGCGTGAGGGCCCGCCGGCGGGTGAGGTGGGTGGCAAGCGGTGGGTTGCGCCAGGCGGCCCATGGTGGGCAGGGCGTGAGGGCCCGCCGGCGGGTGAGGTGGGTGGCAAGCGGTGGGTTGCGCCAGGCGGCCCATGGCGGGCAGGGCGTGAGGGCCCGCCGGCGGGTGAGGTGGGTGCTGGGCGGTAGGCCCCCCTGGTGGGCAGGGCGCGACGCCCCGCCGAGGGGTGATGTGGATGGCGAGCGGTGGACGTGACCCGGCAGCCCATGGCGACCAGGCCGACGGCCCACCGCGGCTGAGGCGAGCACCGAGCAGCAGGTTGCCCCGGGCAGCCCCATAACGGGCAAGACACGCCGACGGGGTGAGGTGGGCGCCACGCCACCCCCGGACCGCCTTCCCCGACCGAACGGCGGCAGGCGCCTCAGCACCCCGCCGCCGTTCGTCAGGAAGGACAGGAAGGACAGGAAGGACAGGAAGGACAGGAAAGACCGACGTCTAGGCCGAGATCTCGTTCCGCTCCGAGGTGGCCCACAGCGTGTGGAACGACCCCTCCTTGTCCACCCGCCGGTATGTGTGCGCCCCGAAGAAGTCGCGCTGCCCCTGGATCAGGGCCGCCGGCAGTCGCGAGGCGCGCAGCCCGTCGTAGTAGGCCAGCGCCGACGAGAAGCCCGGTGCCGGGATGCCCTGCTGGGCCGCCGTGGCCACCACTCGGCGCCAGGCGTCCTGGGCGCCGCTGACCGCGTCGAGGAAGTACTGGTCGACCAGCAGGGTCGGCAGGGAGGGCGACTTGTCGTACGCCTGCTTGATGAAGTCGAGGAACTTCGCGCGGATGATGCAGCCCGCGCGCCAGATCTTCGCCATCGCGCCCGGGTCGATCTCCCAGCCGTACTCCTTGCTGGCCGCCTGGATCTGCTGGAAGCCCTGCGCGTACGCCACGATCTTCGACGCGAACAGGGCCTGTTCGACGTCGGCCTGGAGGTCGCCGCTGTGCGATCCGGCTGTCGCGGAGGGGCCGGGGAGGCCCGCCTGCGCGGCCGCCGCGCGCACGTCGGCGCCGCCGGACAGGGCGCGGGCGAAGACCGACTCGGCGATGCCGCTGACCGGGACGCCCAGGTCGAGGGCGGCCTGCACGGTCCAGCGGCCGGTGCCCTTCTGCTCGGCCTGGTCGAGGACCACGTCGACGAACGGCTTGCCCGAGTCCGCGTCGACCTGCTTGAGCACCTCGGCCGTGATCTCGATCAGGTAGGAGCCGAGGCGGCCCTCGTTCCAGCCCTTGAAGACGTCGGCGATCTCGGCCGGCGTGTGCCCGCCGACGTGCCGGAGCAGGTCGTACGCCTCGGCGATGAGCTGCATGTCCGCGTACTCGATGCCGTTGTGCACCATCTTGACGAAGTGGCCGGCGCCGTCCGGGCCGACGTGCACGCAGCACGGCTCGCCGTCGACCTTGGCCGAGATGTCCTCGAGCAGCGGGCCGAGCGCCTCGTACGACTCCTTGGATCCGCCGGGCATGATGCTCGGGCCGTGCAGCGCGCCCTCCTCGCCGCCGGACACACCCGTGCCGACGAAGTGCAGGCCGCGCTCGCGCAGCGCCGCCTCCCGCCGCCGGGTGTCGAGGTAGTGGGCGTTGCCCGCGTCGATGAGCATGTCGCCCTCTTCGAGGAGCGGGGCGAACTCGTCGATGACCGCGTCGGTCGGCGCGCCGGCCTTCACCATGATCACGACGCGGCGGGGGCGTTCGAGGCTGGCGACGAAGTCCTCGGCGCTCTCCGAGGGGAGGAACGTGCCCTCGTGCCCGAACTCCTCCACCAGCTCCTTGGTGCGGTTGTAGGAGCGGTTGTGGACCGCCACCGTGTGCCCGTGCCGGGCGAAGTTGCGCGCCAGGTTGCGCCCCATCACCGCCAGGCCGGTGACTCCGATCTGTGCCTTCTCCGACATCACTGACACCCTTCCGTCGCTCTAGCCACGCGAACATTCTTACGGGTTGATTGCGAGACCGGTTCGACTGTGTTCCAGGGTTCTCATCTATTGGCGGCGCGGCGCGTGGGCTGGACGTGGCCTAAGATCCGTGCAGCGGTAGGCTTCGCACATGCCGAGCGGGACCTACTGATCGATGAAGCGCGGCGAGATCTGGACCATCGGCAACCGGACGGATCTGCGCTACCGGGTGCTCGTGCTCTCCGCCGACACGTTCAACGAGCGCAAGAACGCGTCGCCGTTCTGCGCGCCGATCGTCCGCCAGCGCGGCGTCACCGAGCTGCCGCCCTACGCGGTCGCCCTCACCGAGCAGGACCCGATCACCGGTGTCGTGGTGGTCAACCGGATGCGCCGCCTTCCCGCCTCGATCGGCGCGGAGCGTATCGGCATGGTCACCGGGCAGAGCATGGCCCGTCTCACCGAGGCGATGCGGTCGTTGTTCGAGCTCTGAGGACCATTCGGCTTAACCCGGCGGGGCCGCCCGTTCGAGTGACGGTCCGCGATGTTCGCCGCAGGTAGGGCCCGGTCCGTATGAACGGCCGATGACGACCCCCGTTCCGCTGACGTATCCAGGAACCGGAGCCGGAACTGGGGAGGAGGGTCGTGGTGGGACAGGCGTACGCCGCCGCGGTCGAGAGCTTGCGACCGAGCGCGACCGACGACCCGGGCGAGGCGGGGCGGCTCACCGTCGAGCGCGCCGTCGGGCTGCTCGCCGGCCGGGCCCGCTGCCGGCTCGCCGAGGCCCATCGCCACCTGTTGCGCATGGGCGCCGAGGAGGGCCGCGACCTGATCGAGGTGGCGAGCGGGGTGATCCGCATGCTCGACGTCTCCGATCCGGACACCGCCGCGATCTCCGGTCTGGACACCGGCCGCCCGCCGGTGGTGGCCGCCGAGCCGGTCCGCCGGTTCGCGCCGTGGCTCGGCATGGTGCAGCGGGTGCTCGACGTGGTGCCGGGCATGGCCTCGTTCTTCACCGCCGAGCGCGACCTGTCGGGCCGGCTCGTCGACCTGGTCTGGGCCGCCGCCAGCCCCGAGGCCGTCGCGCCGAACGGGCTGCGCGGCACCCAGCTGCTCGGCCTGCGCATCAGCGCGCATTTCCCCGAGGCGCTGTCCAGCGACCGCTGGCAGGCCTATCAGCACGTGCTGGAGACCGGCGTGCCGGCGGTGCTGGGACCGTTCCGGCACGGGGCGGGGCTCTACACCGTGCGAGCACATCGGCTCGGTGAGGGGCTGCTGCTCAACTGGACCCGGCACGACGAGCGGCCCGGCGGGGTGAACGAGCGGCTGGCCGGCACGGAGCGGCTCGGCAACCTGGGCTGGGGCGAGTGGGACCTGCTCAGCGGCGAGATCTACTGGTCCGACCAGGTCTACCGCATCTACGAGCGCGATCCGCGGCTGGGCCCGCTCAACCAGGCCGAGTCCGAGGCGCTGGCGCTGCCGGAGGACAAGCCGCTGCGCGACGCCGCCCGGCAGGCCTTCGAGCGGGGCGAACGGGTCGACGTGACCACCCGGGTGCGGGTCGGCGGGCGGATCAAGCACTTGCGTACGGTCGCCGACGCCAGCCGCGACGCCGACGGCCGGCCGCTGCGCATCTTCGGCATCGTGCAGGACGTCACCGAGCGTGAGACCAGCGCCCAGCGCCTCGCCGAGGTGGAGCGCCAGCTGGACGAGCAGCGCCGCGACCTGGCCGCCGAGCACGAGCTCGCCGGCAAGCTCCAGCGCATCATCCTGCCGCTGCCGGACGGCCCGATCGAGCTGCCCGGCCTCAAGGTGGCGCTGCGCTACCTGCCCGCCGGCGAGAAGAGCCTGGTCGGCGGCGACTGGTATCACGCGGCCGAGCTGCGCGACGGCTCGGTGCTGCTCGCGGTCGGCGACGTGGCCGGGCACGGCACGCGCGCGGCCAAGACGATGGCCCAGCTGCGGCACGCGCTGCGCGCGCTCGCGGTCACCACCAGCGATCCCGGCGAGCTGCTCGGCCATCTCAACTCGCTCACCTGTGACCTGGAACGCGAGACGCCGGAGCTGGCCGCCACGGCGATCGTGGCCCGCTACGACCCCGCACGCCGGGAGATCGTCTGGGCGCAGGCGGGCCACCCGCCGCCGCTGCTGAGCCGCGGCGGGAGCACGCGGCCGCTGGAGCGCCCGGCGGGCCCGATGCTGGGCGTGCTCGACGACGCCCGGTACGAGACCGCCCGGCTCGGCTTCACCGTCGGCGACGTGCTCATGCTCTACACCGACGGGCTCGTCGAGCATCGCCGTCGTGACCTCGACGACGGCCTCGCCACGGTGATGCGCACGGTCGACGAGGCCGTCCGCGCCTCGCCCGGCCAGCCGCTGGGCGAGCTGCTCTCGCGCCTGCGCCAGGCCAACCCCGACGACGACACCTGCATCCTGGCGGCGCGCCCGGTCACCGGCGGCACCAAGGATCTTCGGCGCCATCTGGCCGGAGTCTGACCCGCGCGCCCGCGTTTCGCGGGATCATGTAGGCCGTGTCGGGTCGTACGTTCGGGATCCTCTCGCCCTTCGTCGGTGGCGACTACTACGGCGCGATCATCGCGGGCGTGCACGAGGCCGCCGTCGCCGCCGGTGATCGGATCGTCGGCATCCAGACGCTGGATCCCGGCTCGTACAGCGCCGACCGCAGCGGGCTGCCCGACTTCCGCCGGCCGGTGTCGTGGCAGCACCTCGACGGGCTGATCGTGTTGCCGGGCGCGCTGCACGCCTCGTACGCCAAGGGAGCGCGACGTGCCGGCCTGCCGGTGGTGTCGGTGGGGCAGGTGCTCGACGAGTGCCCGGCGGTGCTCGCCGACAACCGGGGCGGGGTGCGCGACGCGGTGGAGCACCTGATCGGCCACGGTCACGAGCGCATCGCGTACGCCGGTCATCTCGCCCATTTCGATCTGCGGGAGCGCCTCGAGGGCTTCCGTGCCGGGCTGCTCGCGCACGGGCTGGAGCCGGACCCCGCGCTGGTGTTCGACTCGGGGGACAACCACGAGAGCGGCGGCGAGATGGTCGCCGACCTGCTGCTGCGCCGTGGCGTACCGGTCAGCGCGGTGGTCTGCGGCACCGACCGCAACGCGATCGGGCTGATCGGCCGGCTCGCCTCGGCGGGCTATCGCGTGCCCGCCGACGTCGCCGTGGCCGGCTTCGACGACATCGTCGACGCCACCTACATGCGTCCCAGCCTCTCGACCGTGCGGCAGCCGGCCGACCTGGTCGGGGTGACCGCGCACGCGCGGGTGGCGTCTCCGGAGGAGGGCACCTCCTACGTACCCACCTCGTTCGTGCGGCGCAGCTCGTGCGGCTGCCCCGGCATCGGCCTGCCGGTCGGCGAGGAGCTGACCCGGTCGCTGTTCGGCGAGGTCCGCTACCTCCAGGACACGCTGAACGTGCAGCACGAGCTCGGCATCGACCTGCTCGGCGCGCACGAACGCGACCCGCGGGCGCTGGCGTGGCTCCAGCGCACCACGCTGACGGCGGGCTGCCTGGGCCTGTGGAACCACGCGGCGGTGCCGGCGCGCGACACCGAGCTGACCGTGGTGGGGGAGTACCGGGCACGCCAGGACTGGGTGGGCTCGTCGATGCGGGTGAGCCAGTTCCCGCCGGCCGGGCTCTTCGACCTGGCCGACGCGGCCGCCGGCGAGATCGTCTTCGTGGTGCCGGTGCGCAGCGGCCTGCGCGACTGGGGCGTGCTGGCGGCGATCGGCAAGGTGCAGCAGAGCACGCCGGCCGGCCGCGAGATCATGAACCATTCGGGCGCGCTGCTCGCGACGGCCCTCGACCGCGGCGCGATGGTCGCGGCGCTGCGCGAGCAGGAGCAGAAGCTGCGCGACGCGGCCCTGCACGACCCGCTGACCGGCCTGCCGAACAGGGTGCTGCTGGCCGACCGGCTGGAGCAGGCCGGGTTGCGGGCCGCGCGCCGCCCGGAGCACCGGTTCGCGGTGCTGCTGCTCGACCTGAACGGCTTCAAGGCGGTCAACGACTCGCTCGGCCATGCCGCAGGCGACGTCCTGCTGATCGAGGTGGCGCGCCGGCTCACCGGCCTGCTGCGCGAGTCGGACACGGTGGCCCGGCTCGGCGGCGACGAGTTCGTGGTGCTGCTCGACGGCCTGGTCGAGCCGGGCGCCGAGCGGGTGGTCCGCGACGCCATCGCGACCCGCCTCTGCGAGCCCTACCGGATCGACGGCGAGGTGGTCGAGGTCGGTGTGAGCATCGGCGTGGCCCTCTCGGGCGACGGCTCCACCGACCCCGACCGGCTGCTGCGCGAGGCCGACGCGGCGATGTACCGGGCGAAGCCGGTGGGCCGCCCGCGTTGACCCGCTACGGCAGCGTCCACTTCTGCTCGGCCGCGCCCGTGCAGTCGGCGACCTTCACATTGGCGCCGGAGCGGCCCGGGTCGGTGAGGCACTGGCCGTTCGAGGCGATCAAAGACCCTCCCGCACCGGTACGCCATGACGGCGCTCCGTCGCACGACGACACTCGCACGGTGCCGCCGGTGGCCGCGGCGCACTTCTCGCCGACGTGCAGCGTGCCGTCCGTGGCCAGGGTGAACGTCTGCGCGTCGCCGCCGTTGCACCCGGCCACCTGCACGGGGCTGCCGTCCCAGCCGAAGAGCCCGCCGAGCGCGAGGCAGCGCCCGCTGGCGGCGGTGATCGCGCCGGTGCGGTCGGTGGGCGCCGCGGTGGTCGCGGTCGCCGTGACCGTGGCGGCGGGCGGGGCCGCCGAGAGGCCGGGCGCGGCGGGCGAACCCGGCACCAGGGGCTTCTGTCCCGGTTGCGCGACGCCCACCGAGACGCTGGGGAAGGCGGCGCTCCCGCTCACCGACGGGCTGGCGCTCGCCGACGCGGAGGCCGACGCGCTCCTCGCGGCGGCGGAGGCGGAGGCGGCGACGGACGACTCGGGGATCGGCGGCTTCGCGGGCATCGCGGGCAGTGCGGCGCCCGGCTGGGGAAGCTCGGGCTCGGTGCCCGGCCCGAACACGAGGAACGCCGCCACGCCGAGCGCGAGGGCCACCCCGCCGCAGAAGATCGCCAGCCGCAGCACGGGGTGCTCGGACTTCTTCGGCGGCGGCTTCTCCTGCGGCGCGGGCTCGTCCACGACCGGCTGCACGGCCGTGTCGTCCGCTCCCGGCTCGGGCCACGTCTCCGTCTCGCCGACGGCGGCGAACTCCGCGGTGTCCGCCTTCGTCGCCACATAGGGACGAACGAGCACGGGATCCTCGCGGTCGGGCGTATCGGTCATCTCTCTCCCTCCAGCCGGATCAAGATACGCGATATTCGCCCGAATCGATCATCCGATACCCGGCCTTAACCGTCCGTATTCGCGCGTTTCCGCCGCGCTGCGGTCCACATCGCACACCCGGCCCGCACCAGCTCCGCGTTGCCGCCCGCCGGCGACCCGTCCGGCAGGACAAGCGTGTCCTCCAGCCCGACGCGCGTGGCCAGGCCGAGCGCCCCGGCATGCTCGAGAAGCGGCCAGCAGGCGTCCTCCTCGCCGTGCAGCAGAACGGGCACAGTGCCCGTCCCGCCATCGTCCCCTTTGTCATGTGCTGGCGGCGCGGCGTCGCCGAGGCGCCGCAGGATCGCGTCCGCCGCGGCGACGGCCTCGCTGCGCGGCGTATCGATGATCTCGACGAGGATCCGGAGCAGCGGCAGGCCGTCGAGCGCGTCCACCTCGTCCGGCGCCCAGACGCCCGCCTCCACTCCCACCCCGGCGCCGTGCAGCCGTCGTACGAGATCGGCGAAACCCGCCTCGCGCACGTTGACCGACGCGAAGTCGGGCAGCACACGCCAGCCGGCGATCAGGCGGGCGCGCTCGAGGGCGTCGCCATCGGTCATCCAGATGCCGGTCGAGACGCCGACCGGCAGACCCGGGCACGCTTCCCGGATGGCGGTGACCGCGGCGCCGACGTCCTCGGCGCGCAGCGACTCACGCCCGCCGGCGTCCCGCGGATGCACATGAACGGCCACCGCTCCCGCCTCGGCGGCTTCCCGCGCCGCCGTCGCCAGCTCGCCCGGCGTGACCGGAGCCGGAGACGGCCGGCCGCCGTTGAGGCACGCTTTGATCCACACGGTAAACATGTTGCCCCCGCTGACATGATCGACGCATGACCCGCAAGCCCGACGTCTCCTGCGTCTTCGTCTGCCACGACGGCGACGGCCGCATCCTGCTCGCCCGCCGCTCGGCCCGGGCCCGCGACGAGCCCGGCGCCTGGGACTGCGGCGCCGGCGCCCTCGAGTTCGGCGAGACCTTCGAGGAGGCGGTCACCCGCGAGGTCACCGAGGAGTACGCAACGCCGCCGCAGGACATCACGCTGCTCGGCGTGCGCAATGTGCTGCGCCCCGGCTCGCACTGGGTGGCCGTGGTCTTCTCCGTGCGCCTGGACCCCGCCGCCGCCCGCATCGGCGAGCCGCACAAGTTCGACGAGCTCGCCTGGTTCCGGCCCGGCGAGCTGCCCACACCGTTGCACAGCCAGCTCCCGCACACGCTTGCGATGGTCACCGCGGCCTGAACACCCCGGTGGCCCGCTCGGCCGCGAGCTCACCGGCGTGCCGGCGCCCGGCGCACCACGTCGCGATAGAGGGCGAAGGCGCTCTTGCGCCGGTAGTCGTCGGTGACGAGGCCCAGGTGCCCGACCGCCTCGGAGGAGGCGCTGTCCGCGTCCCGCAGGCCGAACAGCTCGTACAGCACGACGTTGGCCGGCTCCTCGTGCGCCATGATCGTCTCGATCATGGCGGAGAGCGACTCCTCCTGGTCGCGCTCGGTCCGGCCCGTCCCGCTCGGCGACCCGTTCTCGACGATGTGGATCGGGACGCGGCCGGCGATGTGGGCCCGGGGAAGGCACCGCTCGCGCAGATGGCGCACGGCATGGGCGGTGAGGGACGCGACGTCGCCCGGCGTTCCCGGCGGAGCGACCGGCGCGAAGGCGTCGGGGTAGAGCGCGAGCCCGGCGTAGTCCACGTGCGCCGCGAAGTCGCGTTCCGGCACCCCGGCCAGATGCGCCCAGAAGGCGTCGTCCCCGCCGAGCCACTCGGGCGGCTCGGCCACGGAGAAGCCGACCCGCACGTCGTGCAGACCCGCACGGTGAAGGCGCGCTCGGGCGTGCGGGAGACCCCGCGTCAGCGCGTCGAGCACGCCGGGCGAGCTGCCGTCGATCATCGGGATCGGGAAGTTGGGCTCGAGCGTGACCTGCAGGTAGCGCGTCAGGTGCCCGTACCGGTCGATGACCTTGTCGAGGAAGGCCAGCCAGCCGGCGACGTCGGCGTCCGGGGGGAGGTAGCTGACCACGAGGTCGAGCTCGCGGCCGTCCGCGGCGTACCACGCGTCGGGCATCGTCAGGTGATCGAGCTCCGCTCCGGCGCCGATCGCGGCGACGGCCTCCGGCGCGGGGTGGTCGCCGAGGAAGTGCACGTATTCCCGGACGACGAACGGGCCGCCGCCGGCGAGCTCATCGACGAGCTGCCCGATGCGGGCCGGGTCGGCGGGGGCCGAGCAGACGGTTCCCGCCCTGCCGCCGGGGTAGATGCCGAACTTCATGGTCGATTCCCTTCGCCGTCGGGGTCGTTGAGTGCCGGCCAGGTGATGTCACGCGATCGGATCCGCGTCGCCAGTCGCGTCACCCACTCGATCTCGGCGGTGACGACGGCAGACCAGTACTCGGCCTCGAGCATGTGGACCTCGGGGATCTCGGCCGGCCGCTCGTAGCGGCGGACGTCGGCGCGGAGCCGGTCGGCGCGGGCGTCGAGGATCGTCGCGACGGTGCCGGCCGGCAGGACGCCGGCGTAGGACATGGCCATGACGAAGTCGACGGAGGCGGGCTCGGCCTCGCGCAGGCCCGCGTCGATCCTCGTGCGAAACCCGGCGAACCCCGCCGCGGTCAGTTCGTACGACGTGCGTGGTGGGCGCCCGTCCACGCGTTCCGGTGCGCGCGGTGCCACCAGGCCCGCCTTCTCCATGCTCTTCAGCAGCGTGGTGACCGTGCTGCGGGTGACGCGCAGGTGCGCGTATCGGCCTTGCAGCCGAGCGGTGAGGTCGTACGCGTGAGCCGGCTGCTCGACCAGGAGTCCGAGCAGCGGCATCACCAGGCTGTTGCGCGACGCGTCCAGGGGCACGGGCTCACCGTATAGACGTATACGTCTAAGTGCAAGAAGCCGGGCGGCAAGGTCGGACGTATGGGGTCGAATCGGGGCGGGTACCGGGAGGGCATGCACCGGTACGGGGATGAGGTGGCGGCGATCGCCCGGCCCCTGGCCGACGAGGGTGATCTGGACATCCTGGTCGATCGGGTGGGTTCCGCCCGGGTCGTGCTGATCGGGGAGGCCAGCCACGGCACGCACGAGTACTACGTCTGGCGGGCTGCGCTGACGCGCCGGCTGATCGTGGAGCGTGGCTTCTCGTTCGTCGCCGTCGAGGGCGACTGGCCTGACTGCCAGCGGGTCGACGCGACCGTGCGCGGTGGCTCGGCGCGGCCCGACGAGGCGCTGCTCGGCTACGAGCGGTGGCCCACCTGGATGTGGGCGAACGAGGAGGTCGTCGACTTCGCCCTCTGGCTGCGCGCGTTCAACCTGAACAACGGGCGGGCCGTCGGCTTCCACGGGCTCGACGTCTACTCGCTCTGGGAGTCGATGCGCGAGATCCTCACCTGGCTGCGCGAGCACGATCCGTCCCAGGTGCCTGCCGCGCTGGCCGCCTATCGGTGCTTCGAGCCGTACGCCGAGGATCCGCACGCGTACGCCTGGGCGACCCGTTTCGTCGACGCCGGCTGCGAGGACGACGTCGTCCGCATGCTCATCGACCTGCGCGGGCGGGACCTGGCCGTGTGGCAGAACGCCGAGGTGGTCGCCGGCGCCGAGCACTACTACCGGTCGATGATCGCGGGCGGGCCCACGTCGTGGAACATCCGTGACCGGCACATGGACGCCACGCTGGCGCGGCTGCTCGACCACTACGGCGAGGGCGCCAAGGCCGTCGTCTGGGCGCACAACACGCATGTCGGCGACGCCAACGCCACCGACCAGGCCGCGCACGGCGAGGTGACGATCGGGTCGCTGGCCCGCGAGCGGTTCGGCGCCGGCGACGTGGCCCTGGTCGGCTTCGGCTCACACCGCGGCACGGTGATCGCGGGCCGCGACTGGGGCGCGCCCATGGAGGTCATGCCGGTGCCACCGGCCCGGTCCGGCTCGATCGAGGACATCCTGCACGCCGAGGCCCCGGAGCGGGCCCTCTTCGTCTTCCCGCCGATCGCCGGCCGCCCGGACGTGCTGGTCGACTCGCTGCCGCACCGCGCGATCGGCGTGGTCTACCGCCCCGAGCGCGACAACTGGGCCAACTATGTCCCGTCGGTGCTCGGCGACCGCTACGACGCGTTCCTGTGGTTCGACGAGACCCAGGCGGTGCGCCCGCTGCACCCGTTCCACATCGACGCGCGCGAGCCGGAGACCTACCCGAGCGGCGTCTAGGTGAGTGTTTCTGAGGGTTGCCGGACGGCGTGTCCGCGGTGGTTTCGGTGGTAGCGGCAGGGTTTGGGTGTGGGCCGTGAGCGTGTGTATCCGTCCGGCCTGAGCCGATGAGCGGTGGGAGATCATTGAGCCGATGCTTCCGCTGAGCAAGGAGCCGGGGCGGGTCCCGAAGCATCCGTTCCGCGACATCGTGGACGCGATCTTGTACATCGACCGGTCGGGGTGTTCGTGGCGGCAGCTGCCGGTGGACTTCCCGCCTTGGCAGACGGTGTACGGCTGGTTCCAGCGGTGGAAGGAACGCGGCGTCACCGAACGGATTGTTCAGCAGTTGCGTGAGCAGATCCGGCTGGCCGAGGGCCGTGACGCCGAACCGTCAGCCGGGGTGATCGACTCGCAGTCGGTCAGGGCGGCTGACACCGTTGGGCGCGACACCCGCGGCTACGACGCGGGCACGAAGGTCAACGGGCGTAAGAGGTTCATCGTCACCGATACCCTCGGCCTGCTGGTCAGCGTCACGGTGCTGGCGGCGTCGTGGCAGGACCGCGACGGCGCCAAGACGGCGCTGCTGAGCGTCTTGCTGTTCACTGCGATCCGGTACGCGTTCGCCGATCAGGGCTTCGCGGGCCGGCTGCTCGACTCGGCCGCCCGGACCTTGAGCATGGTGATCGACATCGTGCGTAAGCCCGCCGATCAGCGCGGGTTCGAGGTGCACCCCAAGCGGTGGGTGGTGGAACGGACCCTGGCCTGGCTGACCGCCCACCGCCGCCTGGCCCGCGATTATGAACGTGACCCCGAGGTCTCCGAGGAACTGATCCGCTGGGCCGCGATCAACCAGATGCTCCGGCGCCTCGCCCGCGGCGAACCGGCTCAACGCCAGCAGCGACGACAAGCCCGAACCACAACCCTCTGGAACACCCACTAAGGTTCGCCGCCGCCCTGCCGATCCGGCGTGCCGTGACGATCCCGAAGCGCCCGGGCTGGACGATCCTGGCCGCCGTGGCCGGTGCCCTGCTGTTCTTCGCCGCCCGCACCGGCCGGCGAAAGCGGCCCGCGGCGCCGCGGGCAGAGCCGAGCCCGCTACCGCAGCCGAGGCCGCTGCCGAGCCCGCGCACCGGTGCCGCGGACCGCGCCCTCGTCAGGATGGCCGTCGCTGCCGGCGTCGTCGTGATCCTGGCGATCGCCGTCACGGTGGTGACCCGGCCGCCGGCTCCCGCCTCCGCGCCGGGCACGGTCGTCCTGACCGGCGACGGCGGAGCCCGCGCCGAGGTCTCGCTCGGGCGGGTCAGCGACCTGCCCAGCGACTTCCCCGGCGCCCGGGACGTGATGATCACGGTGCACCTCAGGAACACCGGCCGGCCCTGGATCGGCACCCGCCTCGACGTCGACGCCCGTGCCTACGACGCGGGCGGCGTGTCGTACGGAGCCAACCAGATGCTCTCGCTGACGGGCGGGCCGTACGGCAGCACGGACCCCGGGACCAACGAGGCCTGGCGCCTCTACCGCGACCAGGAGATCGACCGCACTGTCGCCTTCTCCGTGCCCGAGGCCGCCGGCCTGACCCGGCTGCACGTCTCCCTGCTGCTGGGCACCACGACACGCACCGCGGAATTGGCCCTGTAGCTCCCCCACGTGCGGGACGGGAGTGTGCCATGTGGGCGCTGCCTGTTGACTTCGGGCCGCCGCGGCGTACTCTAAACCCATCGGTTGATAAACCGGGTGGTTGAGAGACAAAGGCAGAACTGATCATGACCGCAGATCCGATCGACGGCGTCTTCGCCGCGCTCGCCGATCCGACGCGGCGGGCGATCCTGGCCCAACTCGCGGCGGGGGACGCGACGGCGGGGGAGGTGGCCGCCGGGTTCACGATCAGCCCGCAGGCGATCTCCAAGCATCTGAACGTGCTGGAGGCGGCCGGGCTGATCGTGCGGACCCGGGAGGCGCAGTGGCGCCGGTGCAGCATCGTGCCGACGCCGTTGCGAGCCGTCGCGGAGTGGGTGGAGCAATACCGCCGGTTGTGGGATCAGCGCTACGACACCCTCGACAGCTACCTGGGCCGCCTTCAGGAGGAATCATGAGCATCACCGTCCAGACCCCCACCGACACCACCATCGTCATGTCGCGCTCGTTCGCCGCGCCGCGCGACCTCGTCTTCGCCGCGCACAGCCAGGCCGAGCACGTGCGCCACTGGTGGGGCCGGGGCAACCCGCTCGACGTCGACCTCGACTTCTCCGTCGGCGGCAAGTGGCGCTTCGTCGAGCACGCCGGCAACCAGGAGCACGCGTTCCGCGGCGAGTTCCGCGAGATCGACCCGCCCAACGGCTTCACCTGGACGTTCGAGTACGAGCCGATGGCCGGCCACATCGCCGTCGAGAAGTACGAGTTCACCGAGAGCGGCGGCCGCACGACCGTCACCTGCACCGCGACGTTCAGCAACCGTGAGGACCGCGACGGCATGCTGCAGAGTGGCATGGAGGCCGGCGCCGAGGAGTCCTACCGCGCCCTCGACGCCTACCTCACAAAGATCAGCTGAGCGTGGGGCGGAGCGCGACCACCGGGATGGTCCGGCTGGTCTTGGCCTGATAGCCGGCCCAGCCCGGGTCGTCGGCGACGGCGCGGGCGAAGGCCCGGTCGCGTTCCGCACCGCTCAGCGGTGTCGCCTCGGCCCGATAGGTGCGCGTGCCGTCCTCCACGGTCACCTGGTTGTCGGCGAGCACGTTGTGATACCAGTCCGGGTTGCGGTCGGCTCCACCCGCGGAGGCGATGACCACAATCCCCCCGTCGTACGGGAGGAAGCCCAGCGGCGTGGTGTGCGCGGCGCCGGAGCGGGCGCCCCGCGTGGTGAGCAGGATGAGGCGGCTGCCGGCGAGCCAGCCGCCCACCCGGCCGCCGTTGGCGCGAAACTCGTCGATGATCTGCTGATGGAAAGGATGAGGCATGAAGTCGCTTTCTGTCCGGCCCGAAACGATGACGGCGAAGGCAGAAAACGATGGCGGGCCGCGCGCCCGCGAGGGGGTCAAACCCCGGCCGGGTGCCTCACGAAGTCGTGGCCCAAGGCCGACCCGGCAGTCACAAGGGCAACCCTAGCGGATCAGACGTCGCCGGTCACCACGCGAATCCTGGTGGTGAAGGTCGTCGGCCAGTCCAGATAGTCCGCGATGGCCTGCGTGGCCTCGGCGCGGCGATCCGGGGGCACGGAGTCGAGCAGGCTCCGGCCGTAGTGCGAGCCGATCCAGCCGACCAGCTGCGCCGCGTCCCGGAAGTGGCTGCGCACGTCGAGCTCCTTCACCCTCGTACGGCTGAAGCCCGCCTCCGACGTCGCCTGGCGCAACGACTCGACCGAGCCGAACAAGGGGTGTTGCTTGCGTTCCGGCGGGGGAGAGCCGGCGAAGCGCGCGAGGATCCGCATCGTCTTGGCATAGCGCTGGTCGGGCGCGGCGAAGCTGCTGAAGCCGAGGCGGCCACCGGGCTTCAGAAGCTGGTGGTACGTGGTGAGCGCGCTCGGCGGGTCGGGCAGGAAGAACAGCACGAGCGCCGCCGTGATGACGTCGAACGACTTCGCCGGGAAGTCGGGCCGCTGGGCGTCGCCGAGCTGGATCGTCACATTGCGGGCGCCGGACGTGGCGCGGGCCGTGTGCGCCACCATGCCGGGGGCCAGGTCGATGCCGGTCACGTGGCCGGTCGGGCCGACGAGGCGCGCGGCCGGCAGCAGGGCGGCGCCGCGGCCGCAGCCGACATCGAGCACACGGTCGCCGGGGCGCGGCGCCACGGCCCGGATCACCGCCTCGGCCATCGGCTTGAAGAAGTCGACGCCGACGCTGTCGTACTCCCCCGAGACGCGGTCGAACACGTCGATGATGTTCATCGGCCCAGCATGGCAGCCGGGCGCACCTCCGGATAGGACGGAGGCGTCCAGGTTCTTCCCAGGATCGCGGCGCCGAGGAAGCCGGTCAGGTACCCCGAGGTGATCTCGAGGGCGCGACGGCCGTCGATGCTGCCCACCGGGAGGGCCCAGCGCAGCGGCGGCGCGAGGCGGTAGAGGGCGTAGTCGGTGAAGGTGAGCCGTTCCGCGCCGGCCACGGTGAAGGCCCACGTGCGGTCCCGCGCGGCGAGCAGCAGCGAGCCGCCGTCGCCCAGCGACGCGGATCCGGCGCACCGCTCGTCGTCCCGGCAGGCCGCGATGGCGGCCGCCCCGCCCAGCCCGTGGCCCAGGTAGACGACGGCGGCGGGATCCACGTGCTGCCCGAGCTGCACGAGCGCACGAGAAGCGGCGAACCGGGCATCCGCCGCCCACACCGAGAGCAGCTGCGCACGCCGTGTCTCGTCGAGACGATCCGGGTCGCCGGCCGCGCTGGCGCGCACCGGCTTGCCGTCCAGAACTGTCAGACCCGCGCTGTAGGTTGGCGTCACTCCGACCACCAGATAGCCCTGAGCTGCCAGTTGGGACGCCAGCGCGGTGTATTGCGGCGCCGACGCGCCCCGGTCCGGCAGCAGGACCACGACCGGAAAGGAGCCCGCCGCGAAGGGCGCCTCGTCTCTCGTCCCCGTGCGGATCCTGTCGAAGGCCGTCGCCGCCGGGCCGTAGCGGTGCAGCCCCTCCCAGCCCTCGGGCGCATAGGCCGACTCCGGTGCCGTCGACTGCGCCGCCGGATACCAGGCCCAGACCGAGAGCAGGCGCGGCGTCCCGCCGAGCGGCGCGAACTGGTCGGTCCGGCCACGGTCCACCCACAGGCCGGTGATCCGGCCGACCTCGTGAGCGCCGTCGGGCCGCAGGCTCACCGGCGCCCGCGCCTGCTTCACGGCCCACGCGCCGAGCACCGCCACGATCAGCGTGACCGTCGCGATCACCCGCCAGACCCGCATCGTCGTATTGTCCGGGTTCGGCAAGCCGGCGTGATCAGCCGGGTCCACTTCTCGTCGTGTCGCGCAGTGGCGGCGCGTGCGGGTGGTCGGCCGGGCTGGTCGTCCGTGTGCCGCGCGTGCGACCCACCCCGGCCGAGGCGTGGCTTCGGCGTGCAGCCGCGGCCGGCCGGGTCCGCGTGTGCGTTGTGTGCGACGGTGCCGGCGCTTGGGGTGGTCGGCCGGCACGGGCGTTCGCGTGGTGCGGGGCCGGGTCGTTGAGTGCGGCGGTGTCGGGGCTTGGGGTGGTCGGCCGGGCACGGGCGTTCGCGGGGTGCGGGGCTGGGCCGGCCGGGTCCGGCCGGCTGTCGGTTGTGCGGGTCAGCCGGTGGGGGTGGTTGAGCGGGCCCATCTGCCGGTGGTGAGCAGGGCGAGCAGCAGCACCGCGGTGCCCAGGCCGACGATGATCCACCAGCCGGCGTGGCTGGCCTCGGCGAAGTCGGCTGTGCTGCCCGCGACGACCGCGCCGATCACCGCTACGCCGAGCGATGTGCCTACCTGGCGGCTGGTCGAGGCGATGGCCGCGGCGACGCCGGCCTGTTCGCGGGGCATGCCCGAGACGGCCGTCTGGGTGATGGGGGAGTTGACCATCGCGAAGCCGAAGCCGAAGACGACGTAGCAGGCGAAGAGCAGCCACACCGGCGTGTCCGCGGTGAGCTGCGTCAGCGGAAGGATGCCGGCGATGAAGGCAACGCCCGCGAGCACCAGCGGCAGACGGGTGCCGCGGGAGCCGACGATCCGGCCGGAGAGAGGGGAGAAGACGACCGTCATCGCCGCGAACGGCAGCGTGTAGAGGCCCGCGTGCAGGGCCGAGAGGCCGCGCGTGTCCTGCAGGTAGAGCGTGTTCAGGAACAGGAAGCCGGCCAGCGAGCCGAAGGCCGACACCGCGATCAGCGTCGCGCCGCTGAACGGCACGCTCCTGAAGAAGCGCAGCTCGATCAGCGGCTCCTCGCGCCTCGGCTCGTAGATCAGCAGCGCGGCCAGGGCGGCGGCGCCGAGCAGGAAGCAGCCGAGGATCTCGGGCGAGGTGAAGCCCGAGCTCGGCCCCTCGATGATGCCGTAGGTCACCGAGCCGAGCAGGACGAAGACGATGACCTGACCGACCGGGTCGAGCCGGCGCGGGTGCGGCGCCCGCGACTCCGGCACGAAGCGCCACGCCAGCAGGAACGCGGCCACGCCGACCGGCACGTTGACCCAGAAGATCGCGCGCCAGTCCAGCGCGTGCACGAGGAAGCCGCCGAGCACCGGGCCGATCGCCAGGCTGACGCCGACGACCGCGCCCCACACGCCGATCGCCCGGGCGCGCTCCTTGGCGTCCGTGAACGTGTTCGTGATGATCGACATGGCTACCGGGTTGAGCATCGAGCCGCCGATCGCCTGGATCATGCGGAAGGCGATCAGCCAGCCCAGGCTGGGCGCGAGGCTGCACAGCAGCGAGCCGGCCGTGAAGAGGGCGAGGCCGGTCTGGAAGACCCGCCGCCGCCCGATCCGGTCGGCCGTCGAGCCGGCGAGCACCAGCAGGCTGGCCAGCACCAGGGTGTAGGCGTCGATGGTCCACTGGAGGCCGGAGAGCGACGCGCCGAGATCGTCCTGGAGCGAGGGCAGCGCGATGTTCACGATCGTGTTGTCCATGCCGACGATGAACAGGCTCGAGCAGCAGATGGCGAGGATCAGGTAGCGGCGTGGCACAAGATCCTTTTATACGCGTACGCGGCGGCGGTCACCCGGTCCGGTGGCGCGCAACGCGTGCCGGGATGCGCTCTGCCCCGTACGGCTGCATTGTGGGATTGCGAACTCTTTCGGCTGTCGACGCCGGGGGAATTCGCGTCGTAGGGTGGGCGAGCGGCTGAACGCAGGGTAACGAGGAGTGCCTTCGATGCGGAGTACTGTCCTGGAGGTGCGCACCGGCGCCGACGGCAGCGTGGTGATCGCCCCGCATGGGGAGGTCGGCGACGATCAGACGGCGGAGCTCCGCCGGGCCCTCGTGCACACGGTCCGCAAGATTCGGCCATTGCGCCTGATCGTCGACTTGTCGGACGTGCCCGAGCTCGACCCGGTCAACGTCGGATCGGTGGCCGCGGCCTGCGCGCTCGGCGATGATCATCACGTCACCGTCTTCGTCGACAACCCCCGCGCCGCCGTCGCGCGGCGCCTCGAAGCGGCCGGCGTCCCTCACCAACGGTTACGATCCGCGGCTTTTTAAATGGCATTGACGTGGACGTGAGGTAAACAGCCGGAATTCAAGATCCGGTCCATTTCGAAATTGCTCGCGTGCATTACCGTGACGGTTGTGCCAGCAGTTCTCGTAGCAACGCGCGAGGTGGCCCGTCAGGCCGCCCGGCGGGAGACTCCGGCCCGGCTGCGCCTGTGGGTGACGGTGACCGTGCTCACCGCGATCGCCCTGCTCGCCTCCACCAGCGTCCTCATGGCCCGGGTGCAGGATCAGGTCCGGGCCATCGGCGAGGACGCGGCGCCGCGGGCCGCCACCGCCGCCGATCTCTACTTCGCGCTCAGCGACATGGACGCCCAGGTCGCCCGGCTCGTGCTCACCACCGGCAACGACTCGCTCGCCGGCAGCCAGATCGACGCGCTCGGCACGTACCGGGAACGCGGCCGCCAGGTCGACGCCGACCTCCAGCGGCTGATGGGCTCCGGCGGGATCGTCCTCGACCTGATGAACGACCTGTCGATCTATCGCGAGCGGGTCTGGCAGGCGCTGACCGCGGGCGACGGCGCCGCCGGTTACTACACGCAGGCCACGAACGTTCTCCACCTCGACCTGCTCCCGGCGGCGGAGCGGCTGCGCGAGCTGAGCGAGGAGAGGCTCGACCGGGCGTACGAGGCGAAGCAGGCGACCGGGATCGGGGCGGTGGCCTCGGCGGTGGCGCTGGGCCTGCTGCTCGTGGGGCTGCTGCTGGCGTTGCAGATCTGGCTCGCCCGGCGGTTCCGGCGGCTGTTCAACCCGGCGCTGATCGCGGCGACCGTGCTGACCGTGGCGGTGGTGGCGCCGGCCGTGACGGTGCTGATCGTGCAGGAGCAGCGGCTGACCGCGGCGCGCAACGACAGCCTGCGGCCGTTCCTGGCGCTCTCGTCGGCCCGGGCGGTCAGCTACGACGCCGCTGCCGACACCAGCCGCTACCTGATCAGCGACAACCTCGCGTTCTACAAGCAGGACTTCGACCGCAAGTCGGCGTTCCTCGACGGCGCGTCGGGGCTGCCGGCCGCCGCCGCGGGGCGCGACGTCAGCCCGTACCAGACAGATCAGGTCCTGACCCGGTGGCGCGCCTACCGCCAGGCGCACGAGCGCATCCTCACGCTCGCCGACCAGGGCCGCGACGCCTCGGCGATCGGCTACCTGACCGGCATCCGGCGGGGCGACGCCGCCTTCGACTTCTCGTACTACGACGCCGCGGTCGCCGAGATCGCCGCCGGCCGTGCGGACGCGTTCGACGACGCCATGCGTACGACGTCGCAGCTGCTCACGGGGTGGCCGTGGATCCCGGTCGGCGTGCTCGGGATGGTGGTCCTGCTGGTGCCGCTCTCCGTCCGCAAGCGCTTCGCCGAGTACCGCTGAGAGGAGCGCCAGTGAAACGCCACCTGTCGCGCCGGGCGGGCCTGCTGCTCGGCCTCGGGCTGCTGCTCGCCGCCGCGGCGTGCGACGTGCCCCGCGCCGCCGACGCCGCCGACCCGATCGCCTGCGCCGACGGTTCGCTCATCGCGCAGGGCTCGTCCGCCCAGGCCACCGCCGTCAGCACCTGGATCAAGAACTACCAGGTGGCCTGCCCCGGAGCCTCCATCGCGTACGCGAGCATGGGCTCGGGCGCGGGCCTGCGCGCCTTCTACGGCGGCCGGGGCGACTTCGCCGGCTCCGACTCGCCGATCGCCGGCGCAGACGTGGCCAAGGCGGCCGCCCGCTGCTCGTCCGGCCCCGCGATCCACCTGCCGATGGTGGTCGGCCCGATCGCGCTCGCCTACAACGTGGCCGGCGTCGACGAGCTGCGCCTCGCCCCCGCCACGATCGCCGCCCTCTTCACCGGCAAGATCAAAAGCTGGGACGACGCCCGGATCAAGAAGGACAACCCGGGCCTGACCCTTCCGTCCACCCCGGTCCGGACGGTCCACCGCGCCGACAGCTCCGGCACCACCGACAACTTCACCAGATTCCTGGACGCGACCGCGGGCGCCGGCTGGACGTTCCCGAGCGGCTCCGCCTGGCCCGCACCCGGCGGCGTCGCGCAGTCCGGCAGCAACCGCGTCGTCTCGGCGATCGAGAGCACCGACGGCGCGATCGGCTACGTCGAGGCGTCGTACGCCCGCTTCCACAACCTGCCGACCGCCCGCGTGGGCAACGCCGCCGGCGACTTCGTGCCGTTGACGGACGAGGCGGCCGCCCGCACCGTGGCCGCGGCCCGCCTCACCGGCACCGGCAACGACCTGAAGATCCAGATCGACTACGGCACGAAGGACGCGGCGGCCTATCCGCTGGTCCTCGTCACCTACGAGATCGTCTGCCGCACGGGCTCGCCGGCCCTGCTCAAGAGCTTCCTGACGTACGCGGCGAGCGCCGCCGGTCAGCAAGCCGCCACCCGTCTCGGCTACGCCCCGCTCCCGGAGGACCTGCGCGCCAAGGTGGCCACGGCCGTCGGCTCCCTCTGACAAGGCCGATGCCCGGCGAGCGGCTCGCCGGGCATCGTGCGGTGCGGGGTCAGTTGGCGGTGTCGACGAGCTGCTTCGCCTTCTCGGGCCAGCTCGCCACGGACGGCGCCGACCGCATCCCGCCGGCGATGACGGCGGCGCGCAGGGCGGCCGCGTCGGAGTCCGCGATCTGCCGGTAGGTGGTGAACCCACCGGCGGCCAGCGCGACGGCCATCTTGGGCCCGATCCCCGGAATCTTCGTCAGGTCATCCGGCTCGGCAACGGCCACCGCAACCGGCGCCGGCACCGCGGCAACCTCATCGGCCCCCGCAACACCCGGCACGGCCGCAACGGTCTCGGCGACGGGCTCCCGCGTCGCCGCAACGACATCGGCCGGCTCCCGCACGACCGCGGCGACAGCGACGGGCGCGGGGGTGACGGCAACTTCATCGCTCTCCGCGGCACCGGGGACGGCCGCGGCGGGCTCCGCCTTGGCTTCTTCGGCGGGTGCGGCGACGGGCTCCGCCTTGGTCTCCTCGGCGGGGGCGTCAGCGGCCACCGGCTCGGCAACGCGGCGCGGCCGCGGGGTGCGGGTCCGCTTCGGCTTGGCGGCCGGCTCGGCCTCGGTCGTGTCGGCGGCGACCGGCTCGGCCTCGGTCGTGTCGGCGGCGGCCGGCTTGGTCTCGGTCGTCTCGGCAGCGGTGGCCGGCTCGGGCAACTCCGCGACAGCGGCGACCGGCTCGGCGACGGCGGCGGGCTCGGACTCCACAATGGACGCGGGAGCCGGGGCCTTCTCGGTGGCGGTCGCGTCGCCGATCGGCTCGACGGCGTCCTTCTCCTCGGCGGTCACCTTCTGGTCGGTGGCGGCGTTCTCCTCATCTGCCACCTTGGTGTCCCCGGCTGCCTTCTCCTTAGCGGCCACCTTGGTGTCGGTGGCTGCCTTCTCCTTGGCAGCGGCCGGCTCGAGCTCGGCGACCGGCTCCGGCGAGGCGAGGGCCAGGGGCTTGTCGTCGGCGGTGGCCTCCGGCTCGTCCGCGACGGCGAGCGGCGTCTCGGGCGCGTCCGCGACGGCGACCGGTACAGCGGCGGGCTTGGCGTCGGCCGCAACAGGCTCGGCGACAACA
>NZ_BOMI01000207.1 GCF_016862115.1 Paractinoplanes deccanensis | reverse complement strand
AACAGGCTCAGTCGTGGCGGGCTCGGTCGTAACAGGCTCGGTCGCAACAGGCTCAGTCGTGGTGGGCTCGGCGGCAACAGGCTCGGTCGTGGCGGACGAGGCGGGGGAGGTAGTGGGCTCGGCGATGGCGTCGGTGGCCGCGGTGATGGGGGCGGTGGCGGCCGGCTCCGGGTCGACGACGACCGCGTCGGTCGTGGTGGCGACCGGCGCCGGCTGGGTGTCGGCGGCGGGCTTCGCTGCCTCTTCCTCTGTGGCCGTGACCGGGTCGGCCGTGACCGAGTCGGCCGTGACCGAGTCGGCCGTGACCGAGTCGGCCGTGACCGAGTCGGTCGTGACCGGGTCGGCGGCGGCCGGCGCGGTGGCCGCCGAGGTGGCGGCCGTCGAGGCGGTGGTCGAGGCGGCGGCGGTCGAGGCGCTGGGCGGAGTGGGCGTCCCGGCCGCGGGCGCGCCGGGCTTGCGGATGGGGCGCAGGAGCCAGCCGGCCGCGAAGCCGATCACGACCCCGGCGACAAGGGAGAGGAATGATGCCATCGAGGGCCTCCGGACAACGAGGAGTGCGATGCGGATGCGGAATTTAGCGCGCAGCTTCGCACATCCCCCAGTTCGCGCACCATGAGGGTGGTACCGATGGGGCGACCCGTGCACGGGCAGTCAGCGCCGCGTGACGCGGACGTGAAAAACGGCGCCGCCGCGGGGGACGGTCCCGCGGCGGCGCCGTCCTGATCTCGCGGATCAGGAGGAGGGGAAGTCGTGGCCTGGAAGCCTAGGGCTGTCGATGGCTCAGGACCAGAGTCGACGGTGGAGCGGGGCCGCGCGGGGCAGGTAGGTACCCCGTGCGGCCCCGCGGCTCATCGGGCGGCGCAGGTGGGTGTGGCGGACGGCCCGGTGCCCGTGCCCTGGAAGCCGAACTCCGTGCTGCCACCGGCGGCCACCGTTCCGTTGTAGCCGACGTTCGAGAACGACGTTCCCGACGCCTGCGCGTTCCAGGTGTTCGTGACCGCGGCCCCGGACGGCAGGGTCACCCCGACCGTCCATCCGCTGAGCGCCGTGCTTCCGGCCGTCACCCGTACGGTCGCGACGAAGCCTCCGTTCCACTGGTTGAGCGTGATCGACGCCGTGCAACCGGCACCCGGATCGGGCGGGGTGGTCGTGGGCGGGGTGGTCGTGGGCGGGGTGGTCGGCGTCGTGCCGCCGTTGAGAGCGGTGAGGGTCGCCGTGTACGCCGGCTTCTTGTTGCCCGAGCCGTCGAAGAGCAGCGGCGTCCCGCTGGCCCGCCACGAGTCGGAGTCGCGGATGCCCCAGACCGTGATGCCGTTGCATCGGGTCACCGCGAGGCAGGCGCGCACGACCGCGGCGTACGAGTTGGCCTGCGCCGTGCCCGACCCCTCGATGTCCAGCTCGGTGATCTGCACGTCGACGCCGAGGTTCGCGAACCGCTGAAGGTTGGCCTGGTAGTCGGCGGGCAGCGGCGACTGCGCGTTGAAGTGCGACTGGAAGCCGACGCAGTCGATCGGCACCCCGCGGGCCTTGAAGTCCTGCACCATCGCGTAGACCGCGTTGCTCTTCGCGTTCTGCCCGTCGGTGTTGTAGTCGTTGTAGCAGAGCTTGGCCGCCGGGTCGGCCGCCCGGGCCGCGCGGAACGCCACCTCGATCCAGTCGTTGCCGGTGCGCTGGAGGTTGGAGTCGCGCCGGGCGCCGCTGCCGCCGTCGGCGAAGGCCTCGTTCACCACGTCCCACGAGTCGATCTGGCCCTTGTAGTGGGTGGCGACCTGGGTGACGTGGTTGACCATCGCGTTGCGCAGCGCGGTGCCGCTCAGGCTCTGCGCCCAGGGCGGCTGCTGCGAGTGCCAGGCGAGCGCGTGGCCGCGTACCTTCTTGCCCTGGCTCTTGGCGAGGTTGACGATCTGGTCGGCGGAGCCGTAGGAGAACGTGCCCTGGGACGGCTCGGTGGCGTCCCATTTCATCTCGTTCTCCGGAGTCACCGAGTTGAACTCGGTGCGGAGCAGGTTGGCGTAGGTGGTGTCGCTCAGCTTGTACGCGGCGACGGCGGTGCCGAAGTAGCGGCCCTGTTCCGCGGCCGAGGCGCCGAGCGTGGTGGCCGCGTCGGCGGTGCCGGCGAAGAGCACGCCGGCGACGGGGATGACGAGCGCGAGGGCAAGGAAGCGGGGTTTCATGCCGAAGCCTTTCGGAACCAACAACGCGGCTGAGGCTTGCCCTACCTCGGCGCCGCACCAGCAAAAAGTGACCCGGATCGATCGAAACTTTAACCGGCTGTTCCGGAAATCACAACGTCACGGCTCCGAAACTTCCGGCAGTCGTAGGCCGGGCGGTACCTGTCGTCCAGCAGGGTGAGCAGGCTCAGCAGCAGGACGAAGAAGAACGCGGCGGCCCAGTTGAAGCGGCCCAGCAGCAGGCCGGCGATCACGACCAGCGTGGCGTTGAGCGCGACCCGGGCGGCGAACGCCCCGGCCATCGTGGCCACCCTGAACGGCCCGCGCGCCACCCAGAGCGTGACGGCGGCGTTCACCACGACGACGGCGGCGATGCCGAGGAAGAGCTGGAGGCCGGTGGTGCGCAGACCCGGCAGCAGCTCGCCGAAGATCACGCTGAGCAGGCCGATGAGGACGATCTTCTCCAGCGTGGCGGCCGAGAGCACGCGCCGGTGCGCCACCACCCAGGCGACGAAGCGCGGGGTCGTGGCGACCTCGTCCGGCAGCGGGTCCGCGTGCACGTGCCAGGACCAGTCGGGTCGCGGCAGGCGCGGGCGTGCCCAGAGCCAGACGGCGACCGCGAGCCCGGCGGCCACCACGGCGACCAGCGCGGCTGCCACCGGATAGGCGGCCACCGTGTCGGTGACGTCGAGCTGGGCGATGTGGATCCACCACTCCTGCGGCAGCTTCACGAAGATCCAGATGGCCGCGGCGACCAGGCACCAGTACCGCAGGCCGTAGCGGTCCGGGTTCCAGCGCAGCCGGATGACCTCGTACGCGATGAAGAAGTACTCGAAGGTGTTCGGGAAGATCAGCAGGATCGCCCGCCAGCCGGTGAACTCGAACAGCACGACGCCGGTGAGCCGGTAGAAGTAGAGGAACCGGGCCACCCCGACGGCCGGCATGCCGGCCCAGTTGCGCAGCGTCGCGAGGTAGGCGATGGCGAGGTAGTAGACGTCCATCGCCTTGTCGTAGTTCTGGTAGCCGGGCGGGTCGTACCCGAACGCCTGGAAGATCGTCTGGTCGACGCCGTCGAGGATCAGCGCGGCGAGGATCGCGGGCAGCGGGTAGCGCGGGATGAACAGGGGAACGGCGAAGCGGGCACCCACCACCGCCAGGAACACAACCGTCGCCGCGGCGCTCATGCCAAGACGGTCGCCGGGCGCGGCCGTTCGCGCCTCACCCGGTTCGGATGATTGCCGCCTTGTTGCGCAGGTCGGCGTCGATGGCCGCGGTGGCGGCGAGCAGGGCCGGCCGGAAGCGCCGGCGCATCACGTCCACCGTCGCGCGCGCCGCGTGCACCGAGACGTTCACCGCGCCGACCACCGTGCCCGCGCGGTCGTGGATCGGCGCGGCGATCGCCCGCAGTCCCTCCTCGAGCTCCTGGTCGACGATCGACCAGCCCTGGGCCCGTACCTTCGCGATCTCGGCGCGCAGCGCGTCGGCCGTGGTCACCGTCTTCGCGGTGAGCCGGGCGGGGGACACGCGAGCCAGGTAGGACTCCAGCTCCTGCGGCGGCAGCGCGGCGAGCAGGACGCGGCCCATCGAGGTCGCGTACGCCGGGAAGCGCGTCCCCACGGTGATGGCGACCGCCATGATGCGCGAGGTCGGCACGCGTGCCACGTACACGATGTCGTCACCGTCGAGGATCGACAGCGACGACGACTCGTGCAGCTGCGCCACCAGCCTTTCCAGGTGCGGCGCGGTGACCTCGGGGAGGGAGAGGCTGGAGAGGTACGCGTATCCGAGCTCGAGCACCCGGGGCGTCAACGAGAAGAGGCGGCCGTCCGTGCGTACGTATCCCAGGTCCGCGAGGGTCAGCAGGAAGCGGCGCGCGGCGGCCCGGGTGAGGCCGCAGATCCTCGCGACCTCGCTGAGCGTGAGCTCCGGGTGGCCGGCGTCGAAGGCCCGGATGACCGCGAGGCCCCGCTCCAGCGACTGGACGAAATCGGGCGACCTCATAGCTTGCTAACGATTGATAAAGATCGTTGACGTGACACGGCACACATCCTAGCGTTCTCATCGAGAACTTTCGTTCGCAATGCGCACAGCCTAAACCGGAGGAACGTTATGCGGCGTGTCCTGATAGGTGTAGCTATAGCGGCGCTCATCGCCGGCACAGGTGCTTGTGGATCGTCCGGTGACGGCGGTGGCGGCACCGACAGCAACGGCGTCGACCAGGTCAAGGTCGGAGTCATCCCGATCGTCGACGTGGCCCCGATCTACCTGGGCCAGCAGAAGGGCTTCTTCAGCAACCGCAAGATCAACCTGACGATGGAGAGCGGCCAGGGCGGCGCGGCCATCGTGCCCGGCGTGGTCAGCGGCCAGTTCCAGTTCGGCTTCAGCAACTTCACGTCGCTGCTCATCGCGCAGACGAAGGACGTGCCGATCAAGGCGGTCTCGGCCGGCGTCTCGTCCGTCGGCGAGCAGGGCAAGGACTTCGGCGGCGTCGTGGTCAACGCGAACAGCCCGATCAAGACCGCGGCCGACCTGGCCGGCAAGAAGATCTCGGTGAACACGCTGAAGAACATCGGCGACACCACCGTGCGGGAGTCGGTGCGCAAGGCCGGCGGCGACCCGTCGAAGATCAATTTCGTCGAGATGCCGTTCCCGAACGCGCCGGCGGCTCTCGCCGGCGGGCAGGTGGACGCGTCCTGGCTGGTCGAGCCGCAGCTGTCCGAGGCCAAGGCGGCCGGCGCGCGGCTCGTCGCCTCCAACTTCGTCGACGCGGCGCCGAACCTGTCGGTGGCGGCCTACTTCACGTCGACCAAGCTGCAGGGCGAGGACGCCGACCTGGTCAAGCGGTTCACCGAGGCGATCAACGAGTCGCTCGCGTACGCCGACGCCCACCCCGACGAGGTGCGGGCGGTCCTCGGCACGTACACCAAGATCGACGAGAAGACCCGGGCCGCGATGATCCTCCCGAAGTGGCCGGCCGAGATCAACGAGGCGTCCGTGCAGACCCTCGCCGACCTCGGCGCCAAGGACGGCATCTTCGACGGCAAGACGCCCGATCTGGCGAAGCTGCTGCCGTGAGCTCCCGTTCCCGCGGCACCGCCCTGCTCGGCCTCGCCGGGCTGGGCGGGCTGCTCCTCGTGATCGAGCTGCTGCCGCGACTCGGCCTGGTGGACGACGCCTATCTGCCGCCCACCAGCGAGATCGCGGCGGCGCTCGCCGACGAGCTCGGCACGGCAGCGTTCTGGCAGGCCGTCGGCGACACCCTCACCGGATGGGCGATCGGCCTGCTGATCGCGGTCGCCGCCGGCGTGGTCGTGGGCATCGTCGTCGGGGCGGTGCCCGTCCTGCGCGCCGCCACCGCGTCGACGATCGAGTTCCTGCGGCCGATCCCCTCGGTGGCGCTGATCCCGCTGGCCGTCCTGCTCTACGGCACCGATCTCGGGTCCGTGCTGCTGCTGGTGGTCTACGCGTCGTTCTGGCAGGTGCTCGTCCAGGTGCTGTACGGCGTGGCGGACGTCGACCCGATCGCCGACGAGACCGCGCGCAGCTTCCGGTTCAGCGGCTGGGCGCGGGTGCGCCACGTGCTCTGGCCGACCGCGTTGCCGTACGTCTTCACCGGCATCCGGCTCGCCGCCTCGGTGGCCCTGGTGCTCGCGGTCACCGCCGAGCTGGTCATCGGCGCGCCCGGCCTGGGCAAGCTGATCGCGGTGGCGCAGACCTCGGGCGCGGTGCCGGACATGTACGCGCTGATCGCCGTCACCGGCCTGCTCGGCGTGGCGATCAACCTGGCCGCGCGCGTCTTCGAGCGCCGGTCGCTGTCGTGGCACCAGTCGGTGCGCGGGGAGGTTCCGGCATGAGGCGTTTCCTGTACGTCGCGGGCCTGCCCGTGCTGCTGCTGCTCGGCTGGTTCGTGCTCAGCAGCGGCAGCGAGAACTTCTACGCCCCGCCGCTGCGCGACATCCTGCGGGCCTTCGTGGACACGTGGACCCCCGAACGCCTCCGGGCCGACGTCCTGCCCAGCCTCGTGCGGCTGTTCGCCGGATATGTGCTGGCGGCGCTGCTCGGCGTCGCGCTGGGCGTGGCGATCGGCCTCAACCGGCGGCTGCGCGCGACCGTCGAGCCCGTCCTCGAGTTCTTCCGCGCCATCCCGCCGCCGGTCCTCGTACCGGTGATCATGTTGTTCGCCGGCATCGGCGACGGCATGAAGGTCATCGTGATCGTCTTCGGCTGCGTGTGGCCGATCCTGCTCAACACCGTCGAGGGCGTCCGGGCGGTCGACGGGGTCCAGCTCGACACCGCCAAGGCCTATGGGGTACGAGGCGCCGCGCGCATCCGCACCGTCATCCTCCCGTCGGCGTCGCCGCAGATCGCGGCCGGCCTGCGGCAGGCGCTGTCCATCGCGATCATCCTGATGGTGATCAGTGAGATGTTCGCGGCCAGCAACGGCCTCGGCTTCACCATCGTGCAGTTCCAGCGCAGCTTCGCCATCCCCGAGATGTGGAGCGGGATCATCCTGCTCGGCCTGCTCGGCTTCGCGCTGTCGCTGCTGTTCCGGCTCGCCGAGGGGCGTGCCCTCCGCTGGTACCACGGGCTGCGCGACGCGCAGCGCCGGTCATAAGGGGACTCGGACATGCTTGAAGTGCAAGGGCTGCGCAAGGTCTACAGCTCCGGCGGCCGCGAGGTCGAGGCGCTGCGCGACCTCACGTTCACCGTCGAGAACGGCGACCTGGTCTGCCTGGTCGGCCCGTCCGGCTGTGGCAAGACCACGCTGCTGCGCTGCATCGCCGGCCTGCTCCAGCAGACCGGCGGCACGGTCACCCTCGACGGGCACCAGGTCAGCGGCCCGCCGCCGGGCCTCGCGATGGTCTTCCAGGAGTACGGGCGGAGCCTGTTCCCGTGGATGAGCGTGCGCGACAACGTCTCGCTGCCGCTGAAACAGAAGCGCGTGCCCCGGCAGCGGCGCGACGAGCTCGTGGACAAGGCGCTGGCGGCCGTGGGCCTGGCCGGCACCGAGTCGGCGTACCCCTGGCAGCTCTCCGGCGGCATGCAGCAGCGCGTGGCGATCGCGAGGGCTGTCGCGTACGAGCCCTCCACGCTCCTGATGGACGAGCCGTTCGCCGCCGTCGACGCGCAGACCCGCGCCGACCTGGAAGATCTCGTGCGGTCGCTGTGGCAGCGGCTCAACGTGACGGTCCTGTTCATCACCCACGACATCGACGAGGCCGTCTACCTGGGCCGCCGCGTCATCATGCTGTCGTCCTCGCCCACCGTCGTGCAGGACGAGATCACCGTCGACCTGCCCGCCGAGCGCGACCAGCTGCACACCCGCGCCGATCCCCGCTTCACCGAGCTGCGCACCCACGTCTACGAGCAGATTCAAAAGGCCAAGCGGCTCTCCCGCTGACGGGCCGCCGGGGTCCATGCTGGAACGGACCACTCTGGAGGCAGCATGGAGATCACTGGGATTTTCACGGCCATCATCATCGGTTTGATCATCGGAGCGCTGGGGCGGCTGGTCGTGCCCGGCAAGCAGAGCATTCCCCTCTGGCTGACGTTGCTGATCGGCGTCGTCGCCGCCCTGCTCGGCACGTTCCTGGCGGCGCTGGTCGGCGTGGACGAGACCCCCGGCGTCGACTGGATCGAGCTGGCGTTGCAGATCGCCCTCGCGGCGGGCGGCGTGGCCCTCGTCGCCGGCGCGCGCCGGCGACCGTGAGGATGTAAAACTCGCGGCGGTGGCTCCGACTCATGGGTGACAGGGGCCGGCCCGGCCCCGTGACACCGTGAGGAGCACTCGCATGAAATTCGTGATCGGCATGCACATCAACCCGGCCGTTCTCGAGGCGCTGACCGAACAGGAGCAGGCGGCGATCGGCGAGGGCCACGGCGCCCTGCTCGCCGAGCTGAAGGAGTCCGGCGAGCTGATCATGACGCAGGCCCTGGCCGACCCGTCGCAGTCGGCAGTGGTCTCGGTGCGCGACGGCCGCACCGTCGTGACCGACGGGCCGTTCGTCGAGGCCAAGGAATACCTGGGCGGCTTCTACCTGGTCGACTGCGAGAACCGGGAGCGGGCCCTGGCGATCGCGGCGAAGGTCCCGGACGCGGCCATCCCGGGCCTCGCCGTCGAGGTGCGGCAGGTGATGTTCTACGACGGAGCCCTGGAAGCGTGACCCGGTCACCGGTCGAGGGCCTGCTGCGTGAGCTCGCGCCGCAGGTCCTCGGCACGCTCGTGCGCCGGCACGGCAGCTTCGAGGACTGCGAGGACGCCGTGCAGGAGGCCGTCCTCGCCGCCGCCGTGCAGTGGCCGGCCGAGGGCGTGCCCGCCCACCCGCGCGGCTGGCTGACGACGGTCGCCTCCCGCCGGCTCGTCGACCAGGTGCGCAGCGACCGCGCGCGCCGCGACCGGGAGTCGGCCGCGTCCGCCGACGTCGTGCCCGACGAGATCCCGGACACCGACGACACCCTGGTGCTGCTGTTCCTGTGCTGCCACCCGGCGCTGACCGAGGGCTCGCGGATCGCCCTGACGCTGCGCGCCGTCGGCGGCCTGACCACCGCCGAGATCGCCCGCGCGTTCCTGGTGCCGGAGAGCACGATGGCGGTCCGGATCAGCCGGGCCAAGCGGCTCATCAAGGAGGCGGGCGGCAAATTCAGCGTGCCCGAGCCCGCCGAACGCCTCCCGGCCGTCCTGCACGTCCTCTACCTGATCTTCAACGAGGGCTACACGGCCGTCGATCGCACCGACCTGGCCCGCGAGGCGATCCGGCTGACCCGCGCGGTCCACGCGCAGCTGCCCGCCGACGGCGAGGTGACCGGCCTGCTCGCGCTGATGCTGCTGACCCACGCGCGCCGCGCGGCCCGCACGACGCCGGCCGGCGACCTGGTGCCGCTCGACGAGCAGGACCGCACGCTGTGGGACCACGCCCTGATCGACGAGGGCATGACCCTGGTCAAGGCGGCGCTGGCCGGCCCGGCCCTGGGCCCCTATCTGGTGCAGGCGTCCATCGCCGCCACCCACTCGGACGCGGCGACGGCCGGCGAGACCGACTGGGCGCAGGTGCACGCGCTCTACCTGATCCTCGAACGGATCGCCCCCAACCCGATGGTCACGCTCAACCGCGCCATCGCCCTCGCCGAGATCCGCGGGCCGGAGGCCGGCCTGGCCCTGCTCACCACCCTGGACGCCGACAACCGCCTGGCCCGCCACCACCGCCTGCTCTCGGTCCGCGCCCACCTGCTGGAGAAGGCAGGCGACGGGGCCGCCGCCCACGACCACTACCGCAGGGCCGCGAAGGCCACGGCCAGCCTGGCCGAGCAGCGCTACCTGCTGGCGCGCGCGGCCCGGTGCGCGCCCGCCTGTCGGCCTTCCGCAGCGACGTAAAGGCGACTGCCCGCCGCCCGCGCGGATGCCTACGATCGTGCCCGGCGCAGGTGGGTGATCGCGTGGCCGAGACGATGTCGTTCCAGGAGAGCGTCCGGTGGACCCGGGACGTCCTCGCGCAGTGGGGCAGCTGGACGCGTGCCCACTGGCGCCTCACCCTGCTGCTCAGCGTGGTGGCCTTCGTGACCGGATGGGCCTGGAACACCTACGCGATGGCGGTGGGCCTCGAAGGCAGCAAGGCGGAGGGGTCCCCGACGACCGCGACGGCCGACGGGCACACCCTCAACGCCGTCTACTGGCTCATCCTGTTCACCCTGATCAGCGGCGTGATCACGTACGCCTGGTCGCGCGGCTGGACGGCCTTCCGCGCCGACATGGCAATCCTGCCCCGGCGGTTCGCCGAGGCCATGACCACGAGCCGGCCCGGCGCCTTCGCGATGCTGCTGTGGGGCCTGTCGGTGGCCCTGATCATCGCCACGCTGGTCGAGTCGGCGGCGGCGATCGTGCTGGGACTGGTGCTGCTGGCGCTGGCCTCCTCGCCGATCGGCGTGATCCTCACGTTCGCGCTGGTCCGGGTCTGGCGCGGGCTCTGCGGCATCCTCGCCGGCAAGGCCAACCCGCGGGTGGACGCCATGGTCAACCCGTTCATGGTGATGGTCGGGGAGGGCGCCGGCCTGCTGCTCGACGGCCTGATCGACAGCTACGTCTTCAAGATGCTGGCCGCGGTCTTCGCCGCGCTGGTGTCGGTCACCCTCGCCCGCGGCTCGCGCGCACCGGGCATCGTCGCCGTCCTGGTCCTGGCCGGAGCCTCCCAGCTGATACGGATGCGCGGCGCCTACGCCGACGACGGCGGCTGGAACGAGTGCGTCACCGCGGACGGCCGCCCCTGCGCCGGCCTGGGCCTGGAGGGGGTGCTGGCCTGGTTCGGCTCGCCCGGCGCGGGCCACGTGCTGGTCCGCGGCTCCATCGGCGCGAGCGCTTCCGCGGTGGGCGCCCTGATCGGCCTGGGCGCGGGAGCCGCGGCGGCCGCCCTCGCCCGCGGGGCACCCCGCATCGCGTCCCAGGGCCGGCCGCCGCCGGACGCGGGGCCGCTGCCACCTTTGAACGTGCCGCCACAGCCGCCGCCGGATCCAGCGGTGCCCGAGCAGCGTCAGCGCCGCCCCTTGTGGCCGCCGCAACCGGATGCCCGGCCGCCGGACCCTCGGCCCCCTGAGCACCATCAGCCACCCGGCGAGCGGCCGCCCGGTCTCGGCGTGCCCGACCCGGGGATCCGCCCCGAGCCGCTGATCGAGCCGCCGCACGGCCACCCCGAACCGGTGCCGGAGCCGCAGTCCGGCTCGGATCGGGGCACGGTCTACAGGTCGTCCACCTACGAGCCCGGCGACAGCGGCCGCGGGCAGATCTACCGTTCGGCGGCGGCCGACCACGGCATCCATCCCATCCCGCCGCCGCCCGAGCCGGCGCCGCAGCAGCCGCCGAGCGGCCCCCACGGCCGCGGCCGGCCCTGGGACGACCTCGACGACTTCGTTCCCGACGCGCCCAACCGCGAGCTGCGGCCACCACGCAGGCCGGCACGGCCCGGCGAGGCCGAGCCGCCGAAAGCGGGCCGAGCCCGCGTCGTCCCCAACGATCCGGACGACGGCGAAGCGGGCCCCGCTCGCCGGCCGCGCCCGCCGATCCCGCCCGCGTCGCAGTGAGCGCCCGGACTTTGAACGCCGGGAAAGCCGGCGCCCCGGCCGTTCGGGCCTGGGCGCGGCGTCTCGTGGTGGTGCTGCTGGCCGGTGGGTCCATCGCGGCGCTGCTCGCCGACCTCTACGGGGTGGCGCCCATGCATGTCGTCTTCTGGCTCGTCTCGGTGCCCACGATGGTCGCGCTCGCCGTGGCCGGGAGCCTTCCGCGTGTCGATCCGGAGCTGCGGGCCAGGATCCGGGCCGGCGCGGTCGGGGGACTGGCCGGCGTCGTGGGCTACGACGTCGTCCGTGTCCCGTTCGCCCTCGCCGGTCAGCGTGTCTTCGCGCCCATCGAGACCTACGGGCTCCTGATCGCCGACGCGTCGTCCTCCTCGCCGCTGACCTCCACGCTCGGCTGGCTCTACCACCTGTCCAACGGCGTGACCTTCGGCATCGCCTACGCGGCCGTCGCCGCCCGCCGCCCGGTGCTGTGGGCCGTCGCGTGGGGCCTGTTCCTCGAGACGGTCGCGCTGCTCAGCCCGTTCGCCGAGCGGTACGGCATCAGCGGCCGCCCCGTGCCGATCGCCATCGCCTACGCTGCGCACGTGTTCTACGGCTGGCCGCTGGGACGGCTGGTCCGCGATCTCGACCGGACCACGACAGCGCTGGGCCGGCGCGGTGTCGCGGCGTCCCTGACCGTCGCGGTGGCCGTGGTCCTCGCCTGGCACCGCCCGTGGAACGCCCCGCCAGGGCCTCCACCCGCGGAGCAGCGCCCGGCGACGGTCGTCGGGCCGCCGGCGGACGAGCCGGTGACCGTCGTCCGGGTCGATCGTTTCGACCCCGAATGGCTCCGCATCCGGCCGGGCGGGTGCGCCGTCGTCGACAACCGGTCCGCCGTCGGCTACACCGACCCGGCCGGCGCCATGCCCGCCGGCGTGCGGAGCCCGCTCTGCTTCGGCACGGCCGGCATCTACCGGATCCGCCTGGGCACGAGGCCCTACTCGGGCGGCTTCGTCTATGTGGACGGCGTCGGCTGAGGCCCGTCTTCTCGGCTCGGCGTGACGGGACAGGACCGCCTGGCTGAGGCACGTCCGGTCGGCTGGGCGTGACGGGGCAGGGCCGCGGCTGGGCGTGACGGGGCAGGGTCGCGGCTGGGCGTGACCGGACAGGACCGTCTCTACACCGTGCGCAGATCCAGCGAGTGCCAGGTGATCTCGTCGTCCGCCGTGGAGGTGGACCACCACAGCATGCCGCCGCGGGAGAAGGCGCCGTCGGCCTTGGCCGAGACGTCGACCGTGCGGCCGGTGGCGATGTCGTAGACGACCAGGGCGGACGTGCCGGTCAGGTCCGAGTCGGCGGTCTGCTCGGCGAGGATCTCGAAGCGGTCGAGGATCGCCACGTCGGTGACGGCGGACTGGGCGGCGCCGCCGGCCACGCGGCGGCGGTCGGTGCCGTCGGGGCGTACGACGTCGATGCGGGCCACCGTGTTGTCGCCCAGCACCATCGCGCGGCACCAGACCGGGCCGCAGGTGAGCTGCTGGGCGCCGGGGCTGACGATCTCGCGGTCGCGGGCGGTGGACATGTTGCGCAGGCGCGGCGTGCCCGAGGAGCTGCCGTCGTCGACCAGCCAGGGCCAGGCCGACAGCGACCACTGGCCGGTCTCGACCTTCACCCGGACGGGGCCGCCGGTCACCGGCACCGAGCGGATCTCGGTCTCCTCGGTGCCGCGGCCGGAGGCGGGCGCGGCGGTCCAGTGGACGCGGTCCTCGGCGACGACCAGGTCGTACTGGTTGCCGTAGAAGACCGCGTTGCCGGTGTCGGCGGTGAGCATGCGGGCCGTGCCGCCGGAGCGGTTCGCCGTCCAGATCCGCACGCTGGTGGAGCCGGCCGTCGACTCGGTCCAGAAGATCTGGTCGCCGGCGACGGTGAACGCCTCGAACTGCGGGTTGCCGTCGAGCGGGACGCGGCGCAGTTCGCGCAGCTCGTCGCCCGTACGCAGCAGCAGCCTTTGCTCCGAGCCCGCGGGGGTGGGCGCCGTGCCGACCGCGGTGGTCGCGTCGAGGAACAGCGTCGGGTTGAAGAGCGGGCCGTCGGGCAGCCCGGCCGGGAGGTCGGCGCGGGCGGCGGAGGGCCACGCGGTGGCGGCGTCCGTGCGGGCCGGCGGCGGCGCCGGTGTCTTCGTTCCCGGCGTGCCGAGGAGCAGGAACGCCGCGGCGCCGAGCGCGACGGTCAGGGTGATGACGGTGAGGGCGCGGCCTCGTCGCGGCGCGGCGACGTCCCCGGGCCGTTCGGCGGTCATGGTCATGCGTACGGCTGCTTCGGCTCGGTGATCTCCTGCCAGGTCTTCACCTCGAGGTAGGCCACGTCGACGTTGTTCACCGGGTCCTTGCCGGTCTGGGCCGTGTAGCGGCCGATGACCTCGACCCACGTGTCGGCGGGGACGTCGATCGGCGCGCGGCCGGCCAGCCCGATCTTGATGGGGCGGCCGTCGGCGGCGCAGCAGGTGAGCACGATGCGGGCCAGCATCGGCTTGCCGTCGGGCGCGGTCGTGATGAAGCCGGTGAGCCGCACGTCGCGGTCGCGCATGCTCTCGCCGGCGTCGAACAGCGCCCGCGACGCGTAGTCGACGAGGCTGAGGTCGGCCGGGTCGCCGGCGGGCAGCGGGGGATAGTCGGAGTTGCCGTCCGGCTGGGCGACGACGCTGCCCGCCTGCTCGGCCGCGTAGGAGCCGAGCGCGGGCGGCGCGACGAGCAGCAGCCCGAGCACCGGCAGGAGCAGCAGCCAGCCCACCTTCGGCTCGTGGTGCTCGTGGCCGTGGCCGTCGTCGTGGCCCTCCGGGGAGCGGAACGAGTACCACAACGTCATCACCGCCGCGGCCACCAGCAGCAGCCCGGCGGCGATCAGGAAGGGCCGCAGCCCCTCCTTGACGTAGCGCAGGTAAAGGTCGGTGAACGAGGCCCGCAGGATCGCCCCACCGAACAGCAGCATCACCACTGCCTGCGTCAACTTACTCACAGCAGGATCACCCCCACGCCGGTGCCGATGCCGAGGGCGGCCAGGAACGTCGCCGGCGCGAAGCGGAACGCGAACCGGCGGCCGAAGACGCCGGCCTGCATCGAGATCAGCTTGAGGTCGACCATCGGGCCGACCACCAGGAAGACCAGCCGCGAGGTGAGCGAGAACTGCGACAGCGACGCGGCCACGAAGGCGTCGGCCTCGCTGCAGATCGACAGCAGCACGGCGAGCACCGCCAGCGCGATCACCGACAGGACCGCGTTGCCGGCCAGGCTCTGCAGCCACGCGTCGGGGACGACGACGTTGATGGTGGCCGCGGCGGCCGCGCCGACCACCAGGAAGCCGCCCGCGTGCATGACGTCGTGCCGGCAAGCCGCCCAGAACGCCCGCGCCCTGGACATGTCGTCGAGCTCGGGGCGGTGGGGGAGCCGGATCCACTCCTGCTTGCCGAGGCGCAGCCACAGCCAGCCCATGAGGACGGCGACGATCAGGCTCGCCACGCCGCGGGCGACGGCCATCTCGGGCCGGCCCGGAAAGGCGACCACCGTCGCGGTCAGCACGATCGGGTTGATCGCGGGCGCGGCGAGCAGGAACGCCAGCGCGGCCGCGGGCGTGACACCGCGCCGCATCAGCGACCCGGCGATCGGCACGCTGCCGCACTCGCAGCCGGGCAGCGCGACGCCGGCGAGGCCGGCCGCCGGCACGGCGAGGGCCGGATGCTTCGGCAGCGCGCGGGCCCAGAACGAGCGCGGCACGTACACCGCGATCACCGCGGAGAGCGCCACGCCGAAGACGAGGAACGGCGCCGCCTGCACGAGCACCGACACGAAGACGGTGGTCCAGGTCTGGAGCCCGGGGGCGTCGACGAGCCCGGCGAGCGGCCCGCGGAAGAGGACCAGCAGCACGAGCAGCGCCGCGAGCACTTCCAGCGAGCCGATCTTCCGCTCTCGTCTCGCCTCGGGAGGCGGCGGCGAAGGCGCGGTCCAGTCGATGTCCTGGAGGCGGGTCAAGGTCACTCCAATGCGGTCGGCCGCAGCCCACCATAGCGTACGGGAGTGATCGCTTTACCTGCGCATATGTCAACTAGTGCATGGGTCAGAAGCCGATCGGCAGGCCCGCGTAGTTCTCCGCCAGCCCGCGCGCCCCCGCCTCGCTGGAGGCCACCCACCGCAGCTGGGAGAGCTGGAGCTGCGCGTCGAACGGGTCGTCGCCGACGTGCAGCATCGTCGTCATCCACCAGGAGAAATGCGTGCACCGCCAGACCCGCCGGAGGGCGTCGTCGGAGTACGAGCCGGCGAGCGCCGCATCGCCGTCCACGAGCAGCGCGATCAGCGCGCGGGACAGCAGGGCGACGTCCGCGATCGCCAGGTTGAGCCCCTTGGCCCCGGTCGGCGGCACGATGTGCGCCGCGTCGCCGGCCAGAAACACCCGTCCGTGTCGCATCGGCGTCTGCACGTAGCTGCGCATCGGCAGCACGCTCTTGTCGGTGATCGGGCCCGGCGTCAGCTTCCAGCCGTCCTGCCCGTGGCCGAGCCGCGTCGCCAGCTCCTCCCAGACGCGGTCGTCCGGCCAGTCCGCCGGATCGGTCCCGTTCGGCACCTGCAGGTAGAGCCGGCTGACGGTCTCGGACCGCATGGAGTGCAGCGCGAACCCGTGCGGATGCCACGCGTAGATGAGCTCGTCGGTGGAGGGGGCGACATCGGCGAGGATCCCGAGCCAGCTGTACGGGTACACGCGCTCGAACGTCTGCGCCGGAACCGCGTGCCGCGACGGCCCGAACGACCCGTCGCACCCGGCGATCGCCTCCGCGTCGAGGCGCTGGGCCACGCCCTCGGCGTCCACGAAGGTCACGTACGGCCGGTCGGCGGTGACGTCGTGCAGCTCCACCTCGCTGACCTCGTAGAAGGCCACGGCGGTGCCGGCGGCCACGAGGTCCTTCTGCACCTCGGTCTGCCCGTACACCCAGACGCTGCGGCCCGTCAGGTCGACGAAGTCGAGGTGGTGCCGCTCGCCCGGCCACTGGAGGTAGATGCCGCGGTGCTCGTGCCCCTCGCGCCGCAGCCGGTCGCCGAGCCCGGCCGACTCCAGCAGCTCGACGCTGGAGCTCTCCAGGATGCCGGCGCGGATGCGCGCGGCCACGTACTCCTGGGATCGGGTCTCGAGCACGACGGCGTCGACACCGCCGCGGTGCAGGAGGTGGGCGAGGAGCAGTCCGGCGGGGCCGGCGCCGATGATGGCGACCTGGGTGCGCATGCGCTCAGCCAACGGCAGCGCGAGCGTGGCGGCAAGGCCCTATTTCCACTGAGCGGAAGCCAACGTGCGCCCGATGCCGCGCGCCGCGACCTGCAACGCCGAGATCAACCGGGCCTGCTCGCGGCGCAGGTCGGGCACGACGATGCCGAGCGCCGCCACCACCTGCTCGGCCTCGCCGCGCACCGGCACGGCCACCGAGCACGCCCCGAGGCTCATCTCCTCGCCGGTGGTCGCGAAGCCGTCGGTGCGCACCCGGCGGAGCTGCTCGGCCAGCCGGGAGGGCTGGGTGATCGTGTACGGGGTGATCCGCGTCAGCCGCGCGAACGCCTCGGCGCGCACGTCCTCCGGCGCGTACGCCAGCAGGACCTTGCCCACCCCCGTGGCGTGCAGCGGAAGCCGCGAGCCGATCTTGCTGACCACCGGGACCGAGACGTGCCCGGCGAGCCGGTCGACGTAGAGCACCTCGCCGCCGTCGCGGACCGCGAGGTGCACGGTGGCGAGGGTGGCGCCGTAGAGGTCGTGCAGGAACGGCGAGGCCGCCTGCCGCAGGCCGGACTGCACGGGGGAGAGCAACCCGAGGTCCCACAGCCGCCGGCCGATCACGTACTCGCCGGTGGGCAGCCGGGTCAGCGCGCCCCCCTTCGTCAGCTCGCCGACCAGCCGGTGCGCGGTGGCCAGCGGGAGGCCGGCGCGCCGGGCCAGGTCGCTCAGGGTCAGGCTGCGGTGATCGTGGTCGAAGGCGCCCAGGAGATCGAGCACCCGGGACGTCACAGTTGCGCCCATCGATGCGCCTGCCTTCCGTTCAGCGGAAGGCAAGTATCGTCTCGTGGACCGCGCCGGTCTAGCGTCCCCGGTGTGGAGACTCAGGCGGACATCAGCCGAGAGATAGCCGAGCTGCGCGGCAGCGGTGGGCCGCAGCCCCGGCTCGACTATCCGCCGTACCGCAGCAGCGTGCTGCGGCACCCGACCAAGGACCTGACGCTCGTCGACCCGGAGGGCGTCGAGCTGTGGGCGCCCTGCTTCAGCAGCCGCGACGTGGCGGCGGACGAGGCCGACCTGACCATCCAGCGGGCCGGGGAGCCGCTCGGCGAGCGCATGGTGGTCACCGGCCGGGTGGTCGACGGGCAGGGCCGGCCCGTCCGGCGTCAGCTCGTCGAGATCTGGCAGGCGAACGCGTCCGGGCGCTACTGGCACCAGCGCGACCAGCACCCGGCGCCGCTCGACCCGAACTTCGTGGGCGCCGGGCGCTGTCTCACCGACGACAACGGCGTCTACCGGTTCCAGACGATCAAGCCGGGGCCGTACCCGTGGCGCAACCACCTCAACGCATGGCGGCCGGCGCACATCCACTTCTCGCTCTTCGGCACCGACTTCACCCAGCGCCTGGTGACCCAGATGTACTTCCCGGGCGATCCGCTCTTCGACCTCGACCCGATCTATCAGTCGATCACCGACCAGAAGGCGCGCGACCTCCTGCTCGCCACCTACGACCACGAGCTGACCACGCCCGAGTACAGCCTCGGCTACCGCTGGGACATCGTGCTCGGCGGCACCCACCGCACCCCGACGGAAGAAGAGGGCCAACCGTGACGCACGCTCCCGGGCAGACTGTCGGGCCGTTCTTCCACTTGGGCCTGCCGTACGAGGGTGACAACGAGCTCGTGCCACCGGGCCGCCCGGACGCCATCCGCCTGCACGGGCGGGTCCTCGACGGCAACGGCGACGGGGTCCCGGACGCCGTGATCGAGGTGTGGCAGGCCGACCCGGCCGGCGCGGTGCCCCAGGTCGGCGGCTCGATCCGGCGCGACGGCTGGACCTTCACCGGCTGGGGCCGCGCGCAGACCGACCCGGACGGGCACTACTGGTTCACCACCCTGGAACCGCCGGTCTTCTTCGCGATCACGGTCTTCGCCCGCGGGCTGACCGACCGGCTGTTCACCCGCGCCTACGTGCCGTCCGGCCACCTGGACACGCTTCTCGAGAGGCTTCCGCCCGAGCGGAGGGCTACGCTGATCACCACCCGCGAACAGCGGGGCCTGCGCTTCGACATCCGACTGCAGGGCGAGGGTGAGACGGTGTTCCTGACGTTCCCCGGCCAGGCCGCATGAGCGACCTCCTCTGGCCCGGCGACACCCGCGCGGCCGGCCTCTGCACCGACGAGGCCGTCCTGACCGCCCTGCTCCACGTCGAGTCCGCCTGGCTCGCCGCCCTCCACCACCACGGCCTCACCGCGTCAAGCTCCGCCTCACCCCACCCGGCCGTGCCCGGCTCCGGCCCACCCCACCTCGCGCCCGATTTATCGGATTTAGTCGACTCGCGCGATCTCGCTGACCTCGCCCGGGACGCCGAAGAGGGCGGCAACCCCGTCATCCCCTTGGTCAAACTGCTGAAGAAACGGGCCGATGTCGGAAATATCCATGCCGGCCTGACGAGTCAGGACGTGCTGGACACCGGGCTCGTGCTGGTGCTGCGCGACGCGGCCGCCCGGATCCGCGAGGATCTCGCCACGCAGATCGAGGCGCTCGCCGCCCTCGCCGACCGGCACCGCGGCACCGACATGGTCGCCCGCACCCTCACCCAGCACGCCATCCCCACCACGTTCGGCCTCAAGGTCACCGGATGGCTCCAGGGCGTGCTCGACGCCCGGGACGCGCTCGCCGCCCAGGATCTGCCGATCCAGATCGGGGGCGCCGCCGGCAGCCTGGCCGCGCCCACCGCCCTGGCCGGCAGCCCGGCGAAGGCCCGCGAGCTGGTCGCCACCACCGCCGCGACGCTGGGGCTGCCGATGCGCGAGCCGTGGCATACCAGCCGGGCACCCCTCACCCGTTTCGCCGACGCGCTCGTGACCTGCACCGACGCCTGGGGCAAGATCGCCAACGACGTCCTGGTCGGCGCCCGCCCCGAGATCGGCGAGCTTCGCGAGGGCCGGGGCGGGGGATCCTCGGCCATGCCCAACAAGCAGAACCCGGTGCTCTCGGTGCTGATCCGCCGGGCCGCGCTGGCCGCGCCGCCGCTCGCCGCGACCCTGCACATCGCGGCCGCCGACGCCGTCGACGAGCGGCCGGACGGGTCGTGGCACGTCGAGTGGGCCACGCTGCGCACCCTCGCCCGCCGTACGGTCGTCGCCGGCTCCCAGACCGCCGACCTGCTCACCGGCTTGCGCGCCGACCCCGTACGGATGGCCTCGACCCTCGCCGAAGCACGCCCGGGCATCGACGCCGAGCAGCGCAGGTACGGCCCCTCGGACAGGCCGTACCTGGGCGCCACCGACGAGATCATCGACGCCGTCCTGGCCCGAGCCGCGGAGAAGCCTTGCTGACCCCTTCCGTTCTCGTCGACGCGCCCGACCGTCCGCTGCTGCTGCTCGGGCCCTCGCTCGGCACCTCCGCCGAGACGCTCTGGGGCCGCTGTGCCCGGCTGCTGAAGAGCCGGCACCATGTCGTCGCCTGGGACCTGCCCGGCCACGGCCGCGGCGCCCCGGCCGCCGGCGCGTTCAGCGTCGCCGACCTGGCCCGCGACGTGCTCGCCCTGGCCGACGAGATCCGGCCCGGCGAGCCGTTCCGCTACGCCGGCGACTCGGTGGGCGGCGCGGTCGGCCTCCAGCTGCTGCTCGACGCGCCGAAGCGGGTCGAGTCAGCCGCGCTGATCTGCACCGGCGCCAAGATCGGCGAGGCCGCCGGGTGGCGTCAGCGGGCCGAGACGGTACGCGCGGAGGGCACCCACGCGGTCGTCGCCGGCTCGTTGCAGCGCTGGTTCGCCCCGCACTTCCCGCGGCAGCACCCCGCGGTCGCCGGGGCCCTGCTCGACGCGCTGCGCGCCACCGACCCGGAGAGCTACGCGCTCACCTGCGAAGCGCTCGCCGCGTTCGACGTGCGCGAGCGGCTCGGCGAGATCACCGCTCCGGTTCTCGCCGTGGCCGGCGCCGTCGACCAGCCCACTCCGCCCGAGGGGCTCGCCCGGATCGCCGCCGAGGTGCGCGACGGCCGCCTGGTCGTGCTCGAGGGCGTGGCCCATCTGGCCCCGGCCGAGCAGCCGGACGCCGTGGCGGCCCTGCTCGACGAGCACTTCGGCGGGCCCACGACGATCGAGCGCGTCCGCGAGGCGGGCATGTCCGTACGGCGTCAGGTCCTCGGCGACGAGCACGTGGACCGGGCCGTGGCGGGGACGACGCCGTTCACCCGCGATTTTCAGGAGCTCATCACCGCGTACGCCTGGGGTGAGATCTGGACCCGGCCCGGCCTGGACCGCCGCAGCCGCTCGATGATCACCCTGACCGCGCTGGTGGCCCTGGGCCACCAGGAGGAACTGGCCATGCACGTGCGCGCGGCGCGCCGCAACGGGCTGACCGACGACGAGATCAAGGAAGTGCTGTTGCAGACCGCGATCTATTGCGGCGTGCCGGCCGCGAACACCGCCTTCCGCATCGCCGCGCGCGTGCTGGGGGAGTCGTGACGGCGCAGATCATGCCGGCCGGCGAGGCGGTTCGTGCCGTCCGCGACGGCGACACGGTGCTGGTCGGCGGGTTCGGCATGGCGGGCATGCCGGTCGAGCTCATCGACGCGCTCATCGAGCACGGCGCCGGCGACCTGACGATCGTCAGCAACAACGCGGGCAACGGCGACACCGGGCTCGCGGCGCTGCTGGCGGCCGGCCGCGTACGCAAGGTGGTGTGCTCCTTTCCCCGGCAGTCCGATTCCTGGGTGTTCGACGGGCTCTATCGAGCCGGGAAGATCGAGCTCGAGGTGGTGCCGCAGGGCAATCTCGCCGAACGGATGCGGGCCGCCGGCGCGGGCATCGGCGCCTTCTACAGCCCCACCGCCGTGGGCACACCTTTGGCCGAGGGCAAGGAAGTGCGGGTCATCGACGGACGGGAATACCTGTTGGAATATCCGATTCGCGGCGACGTGGCGCTGATCAAGGCGCACCTGGCCGACCGGATGGGCAATCTCGTCTATCGCAAGACGGCCCGCAATTTCGGGCCGGTCATGGCCACCGCCGCCGCCGTGACCATCGCGCAGGTGTCGCGAGTCGTCGAGGTGGGCGAGCTCGATCCGGAGGCTGTCGTGACTCCCGCCATCTATGTGAACCGGGTGGTCGTGCCGTGAGTTTGACGCGTGAGCAGATGGCCGAGGTCGTGGCCCGGGACATTCCCGACGGAGCGTACGTCAATCTCGGGATCGGCCAGCCGACGATGGTCGCCTCCTATCTGCGGCCGGGCAGCGGCGTCGTGCTGCACACCGAGAACGGCATGCTCAACATGGGCCCGCTCGCCACCGGCGACGAGATCGACCCGGACCTCACGAATGCCGGCAAACAACCGGTGACCGAGCTGCCCGGAGCCTCGTACTTCCACCACGCCGACTCGTTCGCGATGATGCGCGGCGGGCACCTCGACGTGTGCATCATGGGCGCTTTTCAGGTGTCCGCGACCGGCGACCTGGCGAACTGGTCGACGGGCGCCCCGGACGCCATTCCCGCGGTCGGCGGGGCGATGGACCTCGCCATCGGCGCCAAGCAGGTCTTCGTGATGATGACCCTGTTCGCCAAGGACGGGAAGCCGAAGCTCGTGCCGTCGTGCACCTATCCGCTCACCGGAAGGGCCTGCGTCAGCCGGGTCTACACCGACGTGGCGACCTTCGCGCTCTCGCCGGACGGGGTCCGGGTGGTCGAGACGTTCGGCACAACGGCCGGGGAGCTTGCGGCCCGATTGGACGTCCCGCTGAGCTGACATCCCTTTCCCTTCCCTGAGATCACCCTGTGAAGGTGACTCACTTCTCCCCGTGAAAATTTGCGTGCCCTGCAAGATCTGGAAGATGCTGGGGGATGATCGCGGCCCGCGTGATCGTCTGGAGGTGCCAGGTGAACAGGGTGGCTGCCCGGCGTGCGGCGCGGGAGCTGTTGCTCGTCGCGGTGCTCTTCCTCGCGTACAAAATGGGCCGGATCCTGGTCGAAGGCCATGTCGAGGAGGCCATGCGCAACGCCGCCTCGGTGTGGGACTTCGAACGCGCGCTGCATCTGCCCAGCGAGGAGAGCCTGCAGAGCGCGCTGCTGTCACACACCTTCTGGGTACGGGCGGCGAACTGCTTCTACGCGTACGTGCACTTCCCGGCCACCGCGATCACGCTGATCTGGATGTACGTCAAGCGGCCCGAGATCTACCTCTGGATGCGCCGCACCCTGGCCACCCTGACGGCGTTCGCCCTGGTCGTCCACGCGCTCTACCCGCTCGCGCCGCCGCGCATGCTCACCTCGGCGGGCATGGCCGACACCGGCCGGCTCTTCGGGCCCTCGGTGTACGGATCGCCCAGCACCGACACGCTCAGCAACCAGTACGCGGCCATGCCCTCCCTGCACGTCGGTTGGGCCGTGGTGGTCGCGCTGGCCCTGGTCGCCGCCTCCGCCGGCCGCCGCGGGCGCTGGCTCTGGCTGGCCCACCCGGTGCTCACCCTGCTCGTCGTCGTGGTGACCGGCAACCACTACTGGGTCGACGCGATCGCCGTGACGGCGCTGCTCGCCGTGGTGCTCACGCTGGTGCCGCGGCCGGTCGTCGCGCCGCCCGCCCTCGCGCCCGCGCCGGTGCCGGCCGCTCTCGAGGCGCCGCCTCTGCCCGCGCCGGTCCCCGCCTTCCACCTTCGCAAGGTGCCGGCTCAGCGCACCGCCGAACCCGACTCCGAGTCGAACACCAGCTTGCCGTCGACGTAGGTCAGCGCCACCCTCGTCTCGCCGATCTCCGCCACGGGGGCCGCGAACGGGTCCCGGTCGAGCACCACCAGGTCGGCGCGCATCCCGGGGCGCAGGCCGCCGGTGTCGTCGAGGTGGTTCACATAGGCGGCGCCCGCCGTGTAGGCGCGCAACGCCGTACCCAGGTCGAGGGCTTGATCCGGAAGGAACCTCGGGCCGGTCTCGCCCGGCAGGACCCGGTTGACCGCCACGTGGATGCCCTGGATCGGGTCCGGCGTGCTGACCGGCCAGTCGCTGCCGCCCGCGAGGCGCGCGCCGGAGCGGTGCAGATCGCCGAACGGGTACTGCCAGGCCGCGAGATCCGGGTGCAGGAACGGGATGGTGAGCTCGTCCATCTGCGGCTCGTGCACCGCCCAGTACGGCTGCATGTTGGCCGTCGCGCCCAGCTGCGCGAAACGCGGGACATCGTACGGGTGTACTACCTGCAGGTGGGCCAGATGGGGCCGGGTGTCGAGGTGCCCGTTCGCCTTGCGAGCGGCCTCGACGGCGTCCAGGGCATTGCGGACCGCCTGGTCGCCGAGCGCGTGGAAATGCGTCTGGAAGCCCAGCGCGTCCAGCTCGGTGACGTAGCCCTTCAGCGCCTCCGGATCGATGAAGTCGAGCCCCCGGTTGGTGGTCGCGCAGCCGCACGAGTCGCGGTAGGGCGCCGTCATCGCGGCGGTGAAGTTCTCGGCGATCCCGTCCAGCATCAACTTGACCGAGTCGCAGCGCAGGCGGCCGAGCGTGAGGCGCTCCCGCTTGGCGACCAGCTCGGGGATCTGCTCGGCGCCGCGCTCCCGGTCCCACCAGAGGGCGCCGACGACGGTCGCGGTCAGCAGGTGGTCGCGCGCGGCTCTCTCGTACGCCTCGGAGACGTCGTCGTAGCCGTTGGTCGCCGCGACCATCGCGTCCTGCCACGCGGTGATGCCCAGCGAGTGCAGCAGCGCCTGCGCCCGCAGCAGCCCGGCGACCCGTTCCTCGGTGGTGGCGCCGGGGAGGTCGATCAACGACATGGCGCCCTCCTGGAGTGCGCCGATCGGGTGGCCGTCCGCGTCACGGTCGATGCGGCCCGCCTCGGGGTCGGGAGTGTCCCGGGTGATGCCGGCGCGCTCGAGGGCGACGGTGTTGACCCAGGCGGCATGGTGGTCGCGGTTGATCAGGAAGACCGGACGGCCGGGCACGACGCTGTCGAGCAGGTGGCGGTCGGGCACGCCGTTCTCGAAGCTCTCCATCGACCAGCCGCCGCCGACGATCCACTCGGCATCGGGGTGGTCGTCGGCGTACCGGCGGATGCGGCGCAGGTATTCGTCTCGGTCGACGGTGCCGGTGAGGTCGCACTGGCCGAGCTCGACGCCGCCCATGACGGCGTGGATGTGCGCGTCCTGGAAGCCGGGGATCAGCAGGCGCCCGCGCAGGTCGACGACCTCGGTCTTCGGGCCCCGCAGGTCGGCCGTGTCGCCGACTATCCGGCCGTCGGCGACCGCGAGCGTCCGGGGGCCGTTCACAAAGACCAGATCCGCGTACGTCATGAGCACTCCTCGTCGTGTTCCGGCATCCCATCACCGGGGCGGCATGGAGTCAACGGCGTTGACAATGGCGGTTGTGCAGGGGTGTTACACCCGTCCGGACCCCGATTTGGCGAACCGCCGATCTAGGAGTAATGTTTTCCGAGCCGCCAGGGAGACGGGCGAGCGAACGGGACTCGACATCGAGGCCCGGAGCGGCCGTCCTGACGGAAACCACGAAACTCAGCACGGCTTGATCGTCATGCCTTCGGGCGGGCGATGGGGTCGCGGTGATTTGTGGTGCCCACACCATTCCGGTGCCGGCCGATTTGGCGGAACGGAATGGGACGGGTAAAGTTGGA
>NZ_BOMI01000206.1 GCF_016862115.1 Paractinoplanes deccanensis | reverse complement strand
AAGGACGCGAGCAGCCGCGACGACCACCTGATCCGCCTGGAACACGGCCAGCCAGTGACCTTCGGCGCGCAACAGCAGTTCTCGGTGGTGCACCCGGCCGGCGGCTTCGGGCTCCAGGTGCAGGAGGGCGGCGAGGCCATCGTCCACGACACGACGGTCGACGACCCCGCGTACGCGTTCGCGCTGAGCCGGCTCTCCGGCTCCGACCTCGGCACCACGCCGATCGGCGTGTTCCGTGACGTGCGCCGGCCCACCTACGACGAGCTGCTCGCCAAGCAGCTGGCCGACGCGCGCACCGACGGCAACCCCGACCAGATGCTCGACGAGCTCCTCACCAGCGCCGACACCTGGACGATCCTCTAGCTGACTAGACCGCCACGTCGACGCCGGCGTCCTCGTCTCTTATGTAGACGAGCATGTCGCCGGTGTCGATGGTGAGCGCCTGCTCGCCGCCGAGCGGCAGCACCTTGCCGCGGCGGATCAGGGCGACCACCAGCGTCCGCAGCTCGCGCGGGTTGCGGCCGACCTCGGCACGCTCGGCGCTGCGCATCGCGAGGGCCATGCCCTGACCGGGGGTGAGCAGGTCCTCGACGACGTCGATCAGCGGCGGCGCGGTGGTGGTCAGGCCGAGCAGCCGGCCGGCGGTCGCCGACGAGACGATCACGTGGTGGGCGCCGCTCTGCTTGAGCAGGGCGGCGTTCTCCTGCTCACGGACGGCCGCGATGATCCGCACCTGGCCGGCGGTCAGCTGCCGCACGGTCAGCGTGATGAGCACGGACGCCTCGTCGCTGTCCGTGGCGATGATGACCGCCTTGCAGTTCTTGACGTCGGCGTCGTTGAGCACTGCCGACCGGGTCGCGTTTCCCTCGATCGTGGCAAGCCCGTTCGCGGCCGCCTGGCGCACCCCGTCGGTCCTGTTCTCGACCACCACGATGCGTGACTTGTCGTAGCCGGTCTCGAGGAGGGCGTTGATGGCGGCCCGCCCCTTCGTGCCGTAGCCGCAGACGATGACGTGGTCCTTCAACTTCCGCCTCCACCGGCTGACACGCAGGCTGTTGCGATATTGGTCGGTGAGCACCTCGAGGGTGGTGCCGACCAGGATGATCAGGAAGAGCACGCGCGCCGGCGTGATCACCAGGACGTTCACCAGGCGGGCGTGCGGGGTGACCGGGGTGATGTCGCCGTAGCCGGTCGTCGAGAGCGACACGACCGCGTAGTAGAAGCAGTCGAGGAGGGTGAGCCCGTCCTCGTTGACGTCGCGATAACCGTCCCGGTCGGCGTAAATGATCAATACGGTGATCAGGACGAGCGCGATCGCCAGGGCGAGCCGTACGGCGAGCGCACGGAGGGGCCCCTGACGGACCCGTGGAAGATGGATCATGTGACGCCCCGCACGCCACACACCTTAGCGACCGCCGTCCGGCAAGCCACTCAGGACACCACACTTAATATGCGTTAAGGAATACCCGCGTGCGGCGAATCGGCACGCCTCGCGAAAGCCACCGGGCGCCGTTGTATTGATCTGTGACGATTGCCCAGCCTGAGACATGATGCGACGCATTCTGGTGGTTCTCGCCCTCGCCGCCGCCGCGCTGATCCCCGCCCTGCCCGCCGCGGCCGCCACCGACCGGCTGACCGTGCTGGCCCGCTGGACCCAGCCGACCGCGGCCAGCACCGCCGCCTGGAACGAGGCACGGCTCAACCGGGAGCCGTGGCAGGCGTACGGCTTCGACTGGACCACCGACTACTGCTCGGCCGGCCCGGAGAAGCCGCTCGGGTTCGACTTCACCAACGCCTGCGTGCACCACGACTTCGGCTACCGCAACTACCGGGCCGCGGGACTGTTCGCGGAGAACAAGGCCCGCGTCGACGACATGTTCCACGCCGACATGCGGCGCGTCTGCGCCACGTACCGCTCGGTGGTGCGCTCCGCCTGCTACAGCGTCGCGTGGATCTACTACCGGGCGGTCGACGTCTTCGGCTCGCTCGCCCAGGTGCGGCACGCCGACCTCGACCGCGCGTCCCAGATCATGCGCTGACCTGCGCGAACCGGGCGGCACCGTCCTCCAGGTCCGGATGCTCGACGGCCAGCGCCATCGCCACGATCCGGTCGAAGCCCAGACCCACCCCGTCGGCGTACGCGGCGTCGAACGCCGCATCACCCAGCGAGCTCCGCAGCGACAACTGCCGCGCCGACCAGAACCGCCCGAACATCTCGGTGCGGCGGGCGCCCTTCGCGGCCTCCGCACCGCCGAACAGGACAGCGGCCGTCGCGGGGTCGCCGCCCATCGCGCAGCGCACGGCGATGGCGGCGACCGCGTCGGCCGCGGCGCCCCGGAAACCGTGCCGTAGCCGCGAGCGAAGCGCGACCACGAGATGGTCATGGGCGGCGACCAGGTCACCCCGGCGCAGCGCCACCATGCCGAGAAGCCAGTCGACGGTACGGCGGCCACGGTCCTCGGGACGGCTCGCCTCCCACTGGCGGGCCCCGCCGAGCAGCTCGGCGGCCTCGTCGAGCGCGTCCCGGCGCCACAGCAGCTCGGCCAGGGCGATCACGGCGGGCATCGCGGCCTCCGTCACGCCGTGCCGGTCCGCGGTCGCGATCACCTGACGGCAGAGCTTCTCGGCGTCGTCGTAGCGGCCCGCGTCGAGCAGGGTGGCCCGATGGCCGGCCCGCGCCCGCACGAGCAGGGCGGGGTCGCCGTCGACCAGCGCCTCCGCCCGGTCGAGGAACCGGGTGCGCTCGGCCCGGTCGGTGGCCAGGCCGGCGTGCACGAGATAGGCGTCGGCGAGCACGGCGCGTTCCACATCGGCGCCGTCGAGCCGCCGGTAAAGCCGGAAGAGCAGGTCGCGGCCCTCACCGGCGCCGCCGTGCTCACGCCACCAGGGGTCGAGGGCGGTGGCGAGGCGCAGCCCGGCGCGCACGCTGCCGTGGGTCGCCGTCCAGCGCAGGGCGGTCTGCCACTCGGCCACATAGGGCGCGAAGGCGGTCAGGCTGACCGTGCGGGGTTGCCCGTCGGTGTCCACGGAGACACTGTCGAGCGTGTGCATCGACCAGGCGGCGTGCCGGTCGCGGGCCTCCCGCTCGTCGCCGGCGGCGGCCAGCCGGCGTACGGCATAGGACTTGACCTGCCCCGAAAGCCGATAGCGCGGGCCCGGAACGACGTCGACGAGCGAATTGTCGGCGAGCTCGCCGAGCGCGCCGAGCGCCTCGGTGCCGCACCACTCGACGATGCCGAGATCGACGGAGTCGGCGAAGACCGCCAGGCGTCGCAGCAGACCTTGGGCCTCGGAGGTGAGCCGGTGGTAGGACCAGTCGAGGTTGGCTTCGAGGCTGTCGTGGCGGTCGTCTCCGCGCCCGCTCGGATCCAAGGCCGTCAGAGGATCGTCGAGGCGCGAGGCGAGCTGCGCGGCGGAGAGCATCCGCAGCCGGGCCGCCGCCAGCTCGATCATCAGCGGTGAGCCCTCCATGCGAGCGGCCACCTTGGCGAGATCGCCACCGTCGTCCACCGGCCCGTGCTGACCGCCGCGAGCGGCCGCGGTGCGCTCGCTGAGCAGGGCGAAGGCGTCGGCCGGCGAGAGGGGCGGGATCCGCCAGACCACCTCGCCGGGCACGCCCACCGGCGCACGCCCGGTGATCAGCACGGAGACGCCGGAACAGCGGGCGAGCAGCCGCCGGATCAGGGTGGCGCAGGCCTGCCGAGCGGCCTCACAGGTCTGAAGCACGAGAAGCATCCGCCGCTCGGCGCAATGCTCCAGCAGCGTGTCGAGGATCGGCCGCCCCGGCTCGCTGCGCACGCCGAGGGCCGCGGCCATGGCGTGAGCCGGCCCGTGTGCCGCGCCGGCGGCATCGACAGTCCAAACCCCATGGGGGTACGAGTTGAGCACGGTCTCCGCCACAGCGAGCGAAAGCCGCGTCTTCCCGGCCCCGCCGGCACCCGTGACAGTGACGACGCGATGGCGCCGGAGAAGAGCGGCAACCTCGTCCCGCTCGGCGCGCCGCCCGACAAAAGGGCTGAGCTCCGCGGGCAGATTGTGAACGGGCGCCTGCTGGGTGCGCGGCCGCGGGAAGTCGGTCTCCAGGCCGGGCGCGAGCACCTGGAGGAGACGCTCGGTGTCGTCGAAGCCCCGCAGCCGATGCTCGCCGAGATCGAGCAGCCGCACGCCGTCGAGATGATCCCAGTCGCTCGCCGACCGCCCCTGCGCCGGCAGCCGGAACATGGGCTGGGGGAAGGACGGCGCCCGGATCCCCACGTCGATCCCGGGTTCCTCCTGGCGCCTCTCGGCCTCCCAGCGCCTCTCCGCCTCCTGGCGCCTCTGCCCCTCCTCGCGCCTCTCCGCCTCCTGGGGACTCTTCGCCTCCTCGGGCCTCTCCGCCTCCTGGGGCCTCTTCACCTCCTGGCGACTCTCCGCCTCCTCGGGCCTCTCCGCCTCCTGGCGCCTCTTCACCTCCTGGCGACTCTCCGCCTCCTCGGGCCTCTGCCCCTCCTCGCGCCTCTCCGCCTCCTCGCGCCTCTGCGCCTCGCGCACGCCGCTTGGCCGCCAGCTCTCCTCGCGGGCGCGCCTCTCCTGCTCGCGGGCGTTTCGCGCGAGGGTGGCCGCTGCGGTCAGCGCGTGCGCGGTATAGGCGTTCGTTACCGAAATTTCGGATGTGAGCCGGACGGCCCGGGCCGTGGCGCCGGAACAGAGGATCTGCCCACCGTGCGCGGCGGCGGAGACACGGGCGGCGCGATGCACCTCGATGCTGGCGTATTCGCCGCCGCGCTCGCCGCTCACGGGCCGTGCCCAGCCGGTGTGCATGCCCATCCGCACCCGCGGGGCGACCTCCGGGCTGGGCCAGTCGTGTGCGGACAGTCGCCGCTGCGCCTCCACACAGGCCGCGACGGCCGCGACGGCATCCTGAAAAGCGATGAAGAAAGAGTCACCCTCAGTGAAAAGCTCGACACCGCCGAAGTCACGCACCGCAGCGCGCATCACCGAGCGGTGATCGCTGAGAACCGCGCCGTAGTCGTCGCCGAGCATCCGGGCCAACCGTGTCGAGCCCTCGATGTCCGTGAACACAAAGGTCACCAGCCCGCTCGGCAGCTCGGTCCGTCCCGACACGGTAGAACCTCCGCCCCCTTCGGCAAGTCGCGATCTCATGCTGCCGTATCACAGCGTCACCGGCCATCGTAGAAACGGACGGTAACCATCCGCCCGCTGCGGCCGACCCCGGACGGAGGACACCCGCAGGAGTATCGACGTTCCCACACGGCACTACGCGTGACGTAACGAAATGGATCGAGCCAAGACACGCCGCACTCGGCCACTTCCGCCCGGCCGTTCGGCCGCCCCCACAAGAGTCACTTTGTGCGACGCCCCGAACACGTCCCAGACCTCCGGCTCCGCCCCGGCCGGTTGCCACATTTCCCCAGATAACAGCCCTCGAGGCGCCGCGTCACGCCATTTCCCGCGCCAAGCCACCACGCGGTTCACCCGGCCCGTGCAGTTGCCCACATTCGAGCGTCCAAGCAGGCCAGACATATTCGATCACCCGATCGAAGTGAAGGGCCGGACCAGTCCACCAGCCCTTGACCAAGCGACGGACCACTCCAACAGCCCTTGGCCGAACGACAGGCGACCTCACCAGTCCTTGACCGCGGAACGGGCGACCCCGCCAGCCCTTGACCGAGCGACAGGCGACCCCACCAGCCCTTGACCGAGCGACAGGCGACCCCACCAGCCCTTGACCGAGCGCGAGGAACCGGCGCCCGCGCATGATCGGCACGCCGAATCCCGTCCGCTGAACGCACGCCCAATGACGCCCGCCAAGAGGCACGTCGACAACGGGCGTCAGGAGAGGCTCGCCCAACATCAGCCCTCAGAGCGGCACGTCCCAACCGTCAACACCCGGCCGCGGCCGCCGACGGCAGTCGCAGAATGACCACCACTCGATCAACCGGCACCTCAAGGGCGCGAACACTACCGCGGGCCCGAGTCCCGACACAGGCCCCGGCCGAACACATGTCAGAGCCACCCACAACCAGCCGACGGACCGATCACCTCACCGGCGTGCATCCCGCGCGACCCGCCCCGGGCCGACGGGCAACTGCCCAACTCGCGCAACCCGGCCCGACCCGGATCACCCCGTCGCACGGCTCCACGGCGCCACCCCACGCGACGTGACTCAGCCCCGCCTCAGCATGGCACGACAACGCACGACGCAA
>NZ_BOMI01000205.1 GCF_016862115.1 Paractinoplanes deccanensis | reverse complement strand
GCGACCCGCTGCCCCGTCGACACGGCACTCACAGTGCTGGGCCGCTCGACGCCGACCCGCGGCCCATCGACACGGCACCCACAGCGCCGGACCGCACGACGCGACCCGCGGCCCATCGACACGGCACCCACAGCGCCGGACCGCACGACGCGACCCGCGGCCCATCGACGCGTAAGCCGCAGCGCTGAGCCGCAGCGAACGTGCGGCAGGTGCACGCTGCACCAAACCACGGCGGCGGGGGCCGGTCCGCCCAGGCCCGGGCTGGTGGACTCCCTGGTTCTGGGGTGTGAGGCGAGAGCGCGGGCGTCAGACCACCGGGTCCCCGGTCAGCGAGGAGCCGTCAGCAACCGCAGGCTCCGCCGCAGCAGCCGCCACCGCCGCCGCCGCCGGCTGCTGGGCGGGGTGCGGCGCCGCCTGTGCGGCCCGTGACGGCGACGGTGGAAAGGAGCTTCACCGTGTCGGCGTGGCCCTGGGGGCAGCTCGTGGGCTCGGACGCCTCACGCATCGGGCGGTTGACCTCGAAGGTGTCGCCGCAGGCGCGGCACCGGAACTCGTAACGCGGCATAGAAGAAGAGTAGGCCCTCGCAACGGCGGAAATTCACCCTGTGGACAGGCGCCGGAGAGTTATCCACAGGCCTCGAATCGGGCTCTCGCGGCGGTGCCTCGGTTGGGTAGTGTCGTCCGCGTGGTGAAGCGGCAGAAGGACCAGGCGGCCAACCCCGAGCTGCGCCCGTCGGCGCCGCATCAGGGTGGTCCGCTGGCGAGTTCCGGCGCGGCCCCCGAGGACCGGGCGCCCACCGATGCCGCCTCGCACGACCAGCCGAGCCCGACTCAGACAGCCAACCCGAGCCAGGCAGCCAGTCCCGATCCGGCAGGCAGTCCCGACCCGGCAGCCAGCCCCAGCCAGGTGGCCAGCCCCAGCCAGGTGGCCAGCCCCAGCCCGGCAGCCAGCCCCAGCCCGGCAGCCAGCCCCAGCCCGGCGGCCGGCCCCAGCCAGGCAGCCAGCCCCAGCCCGGCGGCCGGCCCCAGCCAGGTGGCCGGCTCCAGCCCGGCGGCCGGCTCCAGCCCGGCGGCTGCGGCCGAGACGTCGACCTCGGCCGGCGAACCGGCCGGGCATGACAAGCGCGCGCCGGGCGACGGGCCCGCCGCAGATAACAAGCCAGCCGTTGACGGCAAGCCCACCCCTAACGAGATGGCAGCCGCCGAGGAGAAAGCCTCTCCCGACGACAAGACGTCTGCGGGAAAGAAAACCAGCTCTGACGACAGGACGACAGCGGGCGAGAAAGCCGCTTCCGACGACAAGGTGGCTGCAAGCGAGAAGGTCGCGGGCGAGATAGCCGCACCCGACAGCAAGACAGCCGTCGGCGAGAAGGCCAAGCCCGACGACAAGAAAGCCGCCGGCGAGAGTGCCACGCTAGACGACAAGTTGGCCACAGACGGCAAGGCGGCCCC
>NZ_BOMI01000204.1 GCF_016862115.1 Paractinoplanes deccanensis | reverse complement strand
GCCCCAGGCGAGAAGGCAGCCCCAGGCGAGAAGGCAGCCGCAGGCGAGAAGGCAGCCGCAGGCGGGGACGCAAAAGAGAGCGGGAACGCCGCTACGGACGGAAAGCCCGCGACACCGGAGGAGACAGCAACCAAAACCGCAGCGGACGCCGACAAGGCCACCGGCAAAGACGACACCAAGGCCGAAGCCGCGGCAGGAAACGCGGCGGCGGCCGCTGGCGCTGCGGCCGGAAGCGCGGCGGCCGTTGGTGGACCGGCGGGCGAGGGCAAGACCGCTGCCGGCCCCACGAGTCACGCCGCGCCCAAGCGGGCCGGGCGGCTTCGGCGGGCGGCGCCCGTTCGGGTGGCGGGGCGGGTCGGCAGGAGCACCGCCGAGTGGGCCAAGCGGCCCAGTGGGCGGCTCATTCTGCCGGCGCTGGTTGCCGTCGTGCTCTTGGGGGCGGCGGGCACCGCGGGGGCCTATCTCGTGCCCGAGGCTTTGAAGGCCGCGCCCTCGCCCAGTGTCACGCCAGGGTTTCCGATCGAGGCTGCCGGCGGTGGAGGGCTTCCGTCCGCGGGGGTGCCGGGCAGTGCGCCCGCGGTGCCGGGGAGCTTGCCCGCGGGGGTGCCGGGGCTGCCCAGTGCGGGGCTGCCCGGCGCGGGGGTGCCCACGACGGCGCCGGGGACCGCGACGCTCGTGCCCACGCCGCCCGCTCAAACGGGCGCGCAGACGGGTGGGCAGACCGGGACGCAGACGGGTGGGCGACCGGCCGATGCGCTCGCCGCGTGGGCGGGGCAGGTCGGCACCAAGGTGGGCATTCCGGTTGTCGCTGTTCAGGCCTACTCGTACACCGAGCTGGTCTTGGCCAAGACCATGCCTTCCTGCCACCTCAGCTGGACCACCATCGCCGCCATCGCCAAGGTCGAGTCGGACCACGGGAGTGCCAACGGGGCGGTTCTCGGCGCCGACGGGGTGGTCACGCCGGAGATCTACGGGCTGCCTCTCGACGGTAAGGGTGGGCGGCAGCTCATTCCGGACACCGACCGGGGCGCGCTCGACAAGGACACGACCTACGACCGGGCTGTGGGGCCGCTTCAGTTCATTCCGGCGACCTGGAACCAGTTCAAGGTGGACGCCGACAACGACGGGGTGGCCAACCCCAACGACATCGACGATGCGTCACTGACCGCGGGCACCTATCTCTGCCAGGGCGGGCGCGACCTGACCCGGCCCGATGCCTGGTGGGACGCGATTTTCTCGTACAACGCGGTGCGGCCGTACGCGCAGAAGGTCTTCGAGGCCGCCAACGACTACGGGCAGCGGAGCCGCAGCTGAGGCCCAATATTGCACACACGGTGACGATACCTACACATTTACGGTCCGAGACCTTCCCAGAATGTCTCCTTACCGGCAAGCTGTACGCGTGAGGGTGCGTGAGTGGGATCCCCGGACCGCCTCGGCGGCGGAGATCCGGTCGCTCGTGGAGACGGTGAACGCCGTGTTGGCCACCGATCTGCCCGACGATCCGCCGTGGCAGGACGTGCAGGTCCGTGACTATCTCGCCGAGACGATGCCCGGTGAGCGGCGGATCAGCTGGGTGGCCGAGGACGATCGGTTGCCCGAGGGCGAGAGCGAGATCTTCGCGCACGTCAGCATGCTGCTGCTCGGTGACATCGGCGTGCTCGAGATCATGGTGCATCCGCGGCTGCGGCGCCGAGGGCTCGGGCGGCAGCTTGTCGCGGTCGCGGCCCGGCGGGCCTACCTTGAGGGCTTCTCCACGATCGGCGTCGAGGCCATCGGCGGCACACCGGCCATCGCGTTCTACGAGTCGCTCGGCTTCGAGCGCGAATACGTCGAGACGCGCAGCGTGCTCACCCTCTCGGCGGTCGACTGGCCGGCCCTCGACGCCATGGCCGGGGCCATCGGCGGCGGCTACCGGGTCGAATACCACCCGGGCGGCCCGCCCGACCATCTGCTCGAGGCGTACGCGCAAGCCAAGCTCGAAGCGCAGGACGAGGACGACGACCTCGACCTGGCGCCCCGCTCCTCCGACCCGCAACGCCTGCGCGACTCGCTCACCACGCTGCACAAGCGCGGCCTCAAGCCCTACATCGTGCTCGCCATCCACGAGTCCACCGGCGTGGTCGCCGGGCTCACCGAGGTCGTCGTCCCCGCCCAGCATCCGGAGCGCGCCGACCAGTACGACACCATCGTCGTGCGCGACCACCGCGGCTACGGCATCGACCGGGCGATCAAGGCCCGCATGCTCTTCGAGCTCCGCAAGGCCGAGCCGGGCCTGCGCGAGGTGCAGACCTGGAACGCACAGCACAACGAGTCCATGCTCAAGGTCAACGCCGAGTTGGGCTATCTGCCCGATCGGGACTGGTTCGAGTACGGCGCCGACGTGTCACAACTCGTCCAGAGCCTCGAACCCATCGACTAGGCTCTACCTCTGCTCTAGTGTCGGCGTATGGTCCGCTGTGGAGACGGTGCGCGACGTCGCCGGATATGGGCGCTCCTCGCCACACCGATCATCGCCGTCGGCACGTTCTTCCCCGGCCCGGCCGACGCGGCCGTGCGGGACGAGCCGCTCACCGTCGGCTCCGTTCAGGGCGGCACCCTCGACAACCCACGCGCCCACCGCTCGCCGTACGCGCCGGCCGCCGGTAACGGCTCCAGCAGCCTCAAGTACCAGGTGCGCGGCATCGTCACCCAGCTCACCCTGTCGCACACCGCCGCCGGCCAGGACCAGTACGGCTTCTTCCTGCAGAGCCGCCGCGACAACACCGACGGCGACCCCACCAGCTCCGACGGCGTCTTCGTCTTCATGGGCTCGTTCACCACGCTCATCGGCGGGTACGCGCCCCGGGCCGGCGACGAGATCGTGGTCAACGCCCGCGTCGCCGAATACTTCAACCTCACCCAGCTGACCGGCGCCGAATGGGTCGCCACCCTCGCGACCGGCCTCGACGTCGCCGCCGAGGTGCAGGTGGACGACGCCGTGCCGCCCGCCGACGCGCGGGCCGCCGACCTGTTCTGGGAACGTCACGAGGGCGCCCAGCTGCGCGTCCGGCAGGGTTCCGCCGCCGTGTCGAACACCAAGACGTACGCGTCGACCGACGACGCCGAGACGTGGCTCGTCGACCGTGACGACCCGCTTCTCGACCGTGCCGACCCGTACGCGAGGAGGGTGTTCCGGGACGCGCACCCGCTCGACGACCTGCCGGGCACCGTGGACAACGGCAACGGCAACCGGATCATGCTGGGCCCGATGGGCGTGAAGGCCGCCGCCGGCGACAGCGGCGTCGTGCTGCCCGCGGCGCGCACCTTCGACACCGTCAGGTCCGACGCCGTCGGGGGTCTCTACTACGCCTTCAACAAGTACGGCATCCAGGTCGGCGCCGTCGCCTACACCCGCGGAACCGACCCGGCGGGCAACCATCCGCCCGCGCCAGCCCGCCGCGGCCACGAGCTGGCGATCGCCACGTTCAATGTGGAGAACCTGTACGACTTCCGCGACGACCCGGCGGACGGCTGCGACTTCGCCGGCAACACCGGATGCCCCGGCGTCGCCCCGCCGTTCGACTACGTGCCCGCGAGCCAGGCCGACTACGACGCCCACCTCGCCGGGCTCGCCGCCCAGATCCGCGACGACCTGCACCGCCCCGACCTGATCCTCGTGCAGGAGGCCGAGGACCAGGACATCTGCCGCGTCGACCGGAACGCCCTGCGCTGCGACGCACCGGACGGCAAGCCGGACACGCTGCAGGAGCTGGCCCTGCGGGTCCCGGGCGGGCGGTACGACGCGGCCTTCGACCGCAGCGGCGCCGACGCTCGTGGCATCGTCTCGGGCTTCCTCTACCGCACCGACCGCGTCTCCCTGGCCGCCGCCCAGCCGGCGCTGGACGTGATCTACCGGGGTGCTCCGCTGCCGAGCAACGCCGAGGTGTCCAACCCGAAGACGTTCAACGCCGTGCTCCCCGCCGACGTGGACGTCTCCACCGGTGTGGACGGCACCGATGTCTACACCCGGGCGCCGCAGGTCGGGCTCTTCGAGGTGCGCGGCGGCGGCACGATCTGGGCGATCAGCAACCACTTCTCGTCGGGGCCGGACACCCGGGTCGGCCAGCGCCGCGAGCAGGCCGCGTACGGGGCGGCCATCGCGGACGCGATCGAGGCGGCCGACCCGTACGCGCGGGTCGTCCTCGGCGGGGACCTGAACGTCTTCCCGCGGCCCGACGACCCCGTCCCGGCGAACCCCGGCGATCAGCTCGGCCCGCTGTACGGGACGGGCCTGCACAACCTGTGGGACGACCTCGCCGCCGACGCGCCGGAGGCCGCCTACTCGTACGTGTTCGAGGGGCAGGCCCAGACCCTGGACCACCTCTTCGTCAACGAGCGGCTGCACCGCGACCTGGTCGAGATGCGGGCCGCGCACGTGAACGCCGACCACTCGGACGGCGTCAGCGACCACGACCCGCAGGTGGCCCGTTTCCAGTCCCGGGCCGGCCTGAGCGTGGGCGACGCCCGCGTCGTCGAGGGCAACGAAGGCAAGGCCACGCTCATTTTCCCCGTCACGCTGACCTGGCCGCTCGCCTCGGCGGTGACCGTCTGCGCCACCACCGTGCCGGGCACGACGACGCTGCCGCTCGCCGACTTCGACCCCTACTTCGGCTGCCGCCTGATCACCGCGGGCGCCACCACTGTCGACTTTCCCGTGCAGGTGCGCGGCGACCGGCTCCGCGAGTCGGACGAGACGCTGACGCTCGAGGCGGTCGCCCTCGACGCCGTCCGCCTCGTGGACGGCAGCGGCGCCGGGACGATCGTCAACGACGACTGACGACTAGCGGAGCTTCTGGGCGACCTCGGTGGCCCAGTAGGTGAGCATGATCTGGGCGCCGGCCCGCTTGATGGAGGTCAGCGACTCGAAGATGACCCGATCGCGGTCGATCCAGCCGTTGCGGGCGGCCGCCTCGACCATCGCGTATTCGCCGGAGACCTGGTAGGCGGCGACCGGCACGGTGACGCGCTCGCGGATCGCCGCGATGACGTCGAGGTACGGCAGGGCCGGCTTCACCATAACGATGTCCGCGCCCTCGGCGATGTCGAGGTCGACCTCGCGCAGCGCCTCGCGCAGGTTGGGCGGGTCCTGCTGGTACTGCCGGCGGTCGCCCTGCAGCGTCGACTCGACGGCCTCGCGGAACGGGCCGTAGAAGGCGCCCGCGTACTTCGCGGAGTAGGCCAGGATCGAGACGTCCTGATAACCCGCTTTGTCCAAGGCGGCCCGGATGACGCCGATCTGCCCGTCCATCATGCCGGACGGACCCACCATGTGCGCACCGGCCTGAGCCTGCGCCACGGCCATCGACGCGTAGAGCGGCAGCGTGGCGTCGTTGTCCACCGAGCCGTCCGCGGCCAGCACCCCGCAGTGCCCGTGCGAGGTGAACTCGTCGAGGCACAGGTCGCTCATCACGACCGTCGAGTCGCCGACCTCGGAGACGAGGTCACGGATGCCGACGTTGAGGATGCCGTCGGGGTCGAGGCCGGCCGACCCGGTCTCGTCCTTGTGCTCGTTCGTGGGCACGCCGAACAGCATCAGGCCGCCGACGCCCGCCGCCACCGCCTCGTGCGCGGCCTTGCGCAGCGACTCCCGCGAGTGCTGCACGACGCCCGGCAGCGAACTGATCTCGCGCGGCTCGGTCAGACCCTCCTTGAGGAAGAGGGGCAGGACCAGCTCGGCCGGCGAGAGCCGGGTCTCCTCGACGAGGCGCCGCACGGCGGGCGAGCGGCGCAGGCGGCGGGGACGGACTTCGGGGTACGACATGAGGAGTCCTTAGCGGAACCGAAGGGCTGTGGGTCCCTGGACCTTCGAGCCGCGGCGCTGCTTCGCCGGCATGGCGGCCAGCTTCTCGCGCAGCTCCACCGCGTACGACGCGAGCGCCTCGACCAGGTCCGGCACGGAAGCGTGCTGCGGCTGGACGTCGACGCGCAGGCCGAACTCGGTGGCCGTCTCGGCGGTCTTCGGGCCGATCACCGCGACGACCGTGCGGGCGTGCGGCTTGCCGGCGATGCCGACCAGGTTGCGAACGGTGGAGGACGAGGTGAACAGCACCGCGTCGAAGCCACCCGACTTGATCGCGTCGCGGATCTCGGCCGGCGGCGGCGCGGCACGCACCGTGCGGTACGCGGTCACGTCGTCCACCTCCCAGCCCCGCTCGATCAGGCCGGCGGCCAGCGTCTCGGTGGCGATGTCGGCGCGCGGCAGCAGCACCCGGCCGACCGGGTCGAGGATCTCGTCGTGCGGCGAGAACTCGGCGAGCAGGCCCTCGCTGGACTGGTCGCCGGCGGGCACGAGCTCGGGCTGGATGCCGAAGGCGCGTACCGCGTCGGCGGTGGCCTCGCCGATGCAGGCGATCTTGACGCCGCCGAAATGACGGGCGTCGAGGCCGTGCTCGTCGAACTTCTCCCAGACCGCGCGGACCGCGTTGACCGAGGTGAAGACGACCCAGGCGTAGCGGCCGTCGACCAGGCCCTTGACCGCGCGCTCCATCTGCGCCGGGGTGCGCGGCGGCTCGACCGCGATGGTCGGCACCTCGCAGGGGATCGCGCCGTAGGCCCGCAGCCGCGCGCTCATCGCGCCGGCCTGCTCCTTGGTGCGCGGCACCAGGACCTTCCAGCCGTAGAGCGGCCGGTTCTCCCACCAGCTCATGGCGTCGCGCTCGGCGACGTCGCCGCCGACCGTGAGCACGACCCGGCCGGTGAAGCCGAGCGCCGCGGCGACGAAGCTGTCGACCGTGGACGCCGTCGTGTACTGGGTCTCGCCGGTGCCGTCGCCGGTCACCGCGACCGGCGTGCCCGGCTCGACGCCGGACGCGAGCAGGCCGTCGCGGACCGCGGCGAGGTCGCCGGCGTCGACCGCCACGGCGAACGAGCCCTTGAGGGCGGCCGCGGCGAGCGCGTCGAAGTCGAGGGTGGCGACGTCACCGACGTCGGCGGTGACGCGGACGCCGGGCAGCGGGACACCGGCGTACGTGGCGACGCCCTCGGCCTGGCCCAGGCCGGGCACCACCTCGAAGTGCACCGCGGTGCGCGCGACCGCCTGCACCTCCTTGACCACGGACTCGTGGCCGAACGGGTCGCCCGCCACCAGGTGCACGGCGGACAGGCCGGACTTCGCGGCGGAGAGCAGCACCTTGGCGACGTCGCCGGGCGCGCCCTCGGCAGGGCTGAACTGAGTGTCCGCCTTGGCCTCCGCCTTGATCGCGGACAGCAGGGACTCGGGCACTCCTCGGTCGTAGACCACCTGGTCGGCATCGGTGAGCGCGGCGTGGGCGCGGCGGGTCAGCAGCTCGGGGTCGCCGGGTCCGGCGCCGACGAACGCGATGCGTCCGGCTGGCTTGCGGGCGGTGCGGGTGGTCATTCTGTGCTCCCCATCAGGGTATCGGCGCCGGCGTCGAGGAGATCGGCGGCGAGCGCCTTGCCGATCTCCGCCGCGTCGGCGGGCGTTCCGGTGCGCGACAGCCGGATGGCTCGAACCCCATCCGGGCTGATCACCGCACCGCGCAGGTAAATCTCGTCGCCGCTCTCGCCCTCGGCGAGCTCGGCATGTGCCGCGACCGGGGCGGAACACCCGGCCTCGAGCGTGGCCAGCATCGCCCGCTCCGCGACGACGGCGGCGCGGGACGGTGCGTGGTCGAGCGCGGCCAGCAGCTCGACCAGGTCTGCGTCGTCGGCCCGGCACTCCACCGCCAGCGCGCCCTGTGCGGGGGCGGGCAGCATGAGCATCGGGTCGAGCGTCTCGCTGATCTCGGCCGTGCGGCCGAGACGCGCCACGCCGGCCCGCGCGAGAACGACGGCGTCCAGGTCTGCCTCGGGTCCGTGCACCCGGGCGATCCGGCTGTCGACGTTTCCGCGGATCGGCGTGACCTGCAACTCTAGGCCCAAAGCCCGCAGTTGCGCGATTCGGCGCACCGCGCCGGTGCCGACCAGCGAGCCCGGCGGGAGCTCCGCGAGCGTGCGGTTGCCCTTGGTGACGAGCGCGTCCCGCGGGTCCTCACGCGGGGGCACGGCCGCGATGTGCAGGCCGGCGTGCTCGGCGGTGGGCAGGTCCTTGTACGAGTGGACGGCAAAGTCGATCTCGCGGGCGAGCAGGGCGTCGCGCAACGCGGACACGAAGACGCCGACACCGAGCTGGGCCACGGGGGCCGAGGAGCGGTCACCCGAAGTGACGATTCGCACAAGCTCGACCGGGCGACCGGTGGCCGCGGTGAGCGCGTCCGCGGTCTGTTGCGACTGAGCGAGCGCCAGCGCGCTGCCTCGGGTGCCGAGGCGCAGCGGGGTACTCACGCTTTTCCTCCGATCTCAGGCACCGCATCGGCCTGTGTGGCGTGCGGTACGTCCAGGTCGAACAGCTCGCGCAGCAGGGCCGCGTACTGGTCACCGCCGGGCTCGGCGGCCAGCTGGCGCACGCGCACGGTCGGTGAGTGCAGCAGCTGCTGAACAACCCGGTGCAGCGTACGGGAAATGTCGCCCCGCTGCTCATCCGTGAAATCGGGCCGCCGCCCCCAGAGCTTGCGCAGCTCGGCACTGACCACGTCCTCGGCGCGCGTGCGCAGCGCGGCCACGGTCGGCGCGATCTCCGCGCCGCGCAGCCAGCCGAGAAAGTGATCAACCTCGCTCGCGACGATCTGCTCGACCGCCGCGGTCTCGGCCGCCGCGGGCGCCGAGCGCCGGGACGCGGCGAGGCTGTCGATGTCGATGATCGTGACGCCCGGCACGTCGTACGCGTCCGGGGCGACGTCGCGCGGCACGGCCAGGTCGAGCACGACCAGCGGCGCGGCCGCCTGGAGCCGGGCGCGGGTGAGCACCGGCTCGGTCGCCGCGGTCGCGGTGATCACCAGCTCGGCCTCGGCCAGGGCGGCGTCCAGGTCGTCGAAGGCGACGGCCGTGGCGCCGTACGCCTCGGCGAGCCGGTCGGCGCGCGCGGCGCTGCGGTTGGTGATCCGCAGCGGGCCGACGCCGGCCCGGGTGAGCGTGGCGACCGAGAGCGCTCCCATCGCGCCGGCGCCGACGACCAGGGCCTTCTTGCCCTCCAGCGAGCCGAGGTGGCTCTCGGCGACCTCGAGCGCCGCGGTGACGACGCTCTGCCCGGCCCGGTCGATGCCGGTCTCGGCGTGTGCCCGCTTGCCGACCCGCAGCGCCTGCTGCATCAGCTCGTGGAGCAGGCGGCCGGCGGAGTCGGACTCGGTGGCCACGTGATAGGCGTCGCGCAGCTGGCCGAGGATCTGCGACTCGCCGACGACCATCGAGTCGAGGCCGGCCGAGACCTTGAACGAGTGCTGGACCGCGGCCTCGTCGTAGTGCACGTAGAGATGGCCGGCGAGCTCGGTGGCCGGGATGCCGGAGACCTCGGAGAGCACGTTGCAGATGTCGCCGAGGCCGCCGTGGAAGGTGTTGACCGCCGCGTAGATCTCCACCCGGTTGCAGGTGGAGAGGACGACCGCCTCGCCGACGTACGGCTGGGCGACGAGCTTCTGGAGCAGGCCGGGCACCGCGTCGTCGGGGATGGCGAGCCGTTCCAGGGTGGCGACATCGGCGGTGCGGTACGAGGCACCGACGCTGAGGAGATTCACGACCCGACCGCCTCCTGATCGCCCGCCGTCGTGGCGGACCGCCCGCCCGGCAACGCGGTCAGCGATGCCTTGCGGTGTTCGTGGAATGAGAGAATCTGCAGCTCGATGGCGAGGTCGACCTTGCGGACGTCGACGTTCGACGGCACCGAGAGCACGCAGGGAGCGAAGTTCAGGATGCTGGTGACGCCCGCGTCGACCAGCACGTCGGCGACCGCCTGGGCGGCGCCGGCGGGGGTGGCGATCACGCCGATGGCGATCTTTTCCTCGACGGCGACCCGGCCGAGGTCGGAGATGTGCCGCACCGGGAGGCCGTGGATGATCTCGCCGACCTTGGACTCGTCGGCGTCGAAGAGCGCGACGATCTTGAAGCCGCGGCTCGCGAAGCCGTCGTAGCCGGCCAGCGCGTGGCCGAGGTTACCGAGGCCGACGAGGCAGACCGCCCGGCGCTGGTCGAGGCCGAGAACGTACTCGATCTGCTCGATCAGCAGGGTGACGTCGTAGCCGACGCCGCGCGTGCCGTACGACCCCAGGTGGGAGAGGTCCTTGCGCAGCTTGGCCGAGTTGACCCCGGCGGCGGCCGCGAGGCCCTCGCTGGAGACCGTGTCGGCACCGGTCTCGCCGAGGTTGTGCAGGGCCCGGAGGTATTCGGGCAGACGGGCGATCGTCGCCTCCGGCAGATCCGGGAAGGCCGGGACGGCTCCGGCGCCGTGGCCGGGCGTGCTTCCGTGACGCTGCTGACTCATCTGACTCCGTGCCGACGAGGTTGCGAACCTGCGGGGAACCCTCGAACGCCTGGGTGAACCGGCTGTGCTAGCGGGGCTCTTCGAAGTCAAAGAGTAGGCGCTTGTGAAGGCGTGCACAAATCGCGATCTTGATCGGATGGCTGGACAAAGATCCAACTGAGTGCTAGCTGAATTATGCCCGTTCCGTACCGCCGGGGCCACCCGCTACAGCGTCCGGGCGATCTCGACGGCCTCGACCAGAGTGTCCGCCACCGGGCGTCCCGAGGCGCGCAGTCTGGCCGGATCGGTGAATCCCCCGGTGTAGAGGACCGAAACGCCGCCGACCGACTCGGCCGCAGCCGCGTCGTCGAGCGAGTCGCCGATCAGCACCACGTCCTCGCCCGCGAGGCCCAGCTCGGTCAGGTGCTCGGCGAGGTGGCCGGCCTTGAGGTGGCCGCCGGTCTCGGTGCGCAGGCCGTCGACACGGGTGAAGACGCCGGCCAGCCCGTACGACTCGACGGCCGGCACCAGCTCCTTGTGGAACCACATGGACAGCAGCGACTGGGTGCCGGGCCAGGACCGCAGCGCCTCGGCGGCGTCCGCGGCCAGCGTCATGCTCGTCAGGCCCAGCCGGTACGCGTCGTGGAAGATCCGGTCGAGCTCCTCGAACTCCTCCTGGGAGACGGCGCGCTCGAGGATCTCGGCGTAGAACTCGGCGACCGGGCGCCGGAACCGGGAACGGTGCTCGTCCGCGTCGACCACCCGGCCACCGACGGCGGCGAACGCGTGGTTGCTGGCGGAGACCACCAGCGGGAGATCGTCGAGCAGGGTGCCGTTCCAGTCCCAGACCAGGTGCTTGCGCGTCACGGCGAACAACCTACAGGCGCGGCTCCCCCGGCTGCCTCGACAAATCCCGGAGCAGCCGGTCCTCCTCGACCTTCCAATAGCCGTGCTCGGCGCCGTCGAGCAGCACCACCGGGACCCGGTCGCCGTAGTCGCGCTCCAGCTCGATCGACGACTCGACGTCGACCCGGCTCCACTGACCAGGGACGATCCGGTCGAGCGTCGCCTCGGCCACCTCGCACAGGTGGCAACCGTCCCGGCTGATCAGGGTCACGCGGCTCACGATGACAACTCCCTCTTGCGCACCTTGCCGGTCGCCGAGTGGGGAAGCTCACGCACCAGCTCGATCGACGGCACCTTGAACCGGGCGAGCTGCCCGGCGCAGAAGACCTGGAGCTCGGCCGGGGTCGGCGGCGGGTCGAGCGCGGCCACCACGTACGCGTGGGGACGCTCGCCGCTCTCGGCGTCGGGCACGCCGACCACCGCCGACTCGGCCACTCCCGGGTGGGTCTCGAGCACCCGCTCGATCTCGGCCGGATAGACGTTGAAGCCCTGCACCAGGATCAGCTCGTCGAGCCGGTCGACCAGGTGCAGGTCGCCGTCGCCGTCCGCGTACGCCACGTCGCCGGTGGCCCACCACCCGTCGGCGTCCGGGCCGCCGCGCCCGTCCGGCCAATAGCCGGAGAAGAGGTTGGCGCCGCGCACCACGATCTCGCCCGGGTCGGTGCCGGCCGAGTCCTCGACCGACAGATCGAGCTCGGCCAGGTCCTCACCGGGGGACGGCGTGCCGTCGCGCCACAGCACCTGCCCGTCCGCCGAGCGCAGCAGCAGCGAGACGCCGGGCAGCGGGCGGCCGATCGAGCCGGGCTTGCCGCGATCGCTGACGGCCGTCGTGGTGAGCACCGGGGCGGTCTCGGTCAGCCCGTACCCGACCAGCACGCTCCGGCCGGTGGCCGCGCTGAACCGGGCCGCGTCCGCCGGGGCCAGCGGGGCAGCGCCGCAGACGGCCGTGCGCACCGGGCGCATCGCGATGTCGGCACCGGGCTGCTGCGACCACGCGGCGAACATGCCCGGGACGCCCATCACCACTGTCACGCCGCGGGTCGCGATCACCTCGAGCGAGGCGGCCGGGTCGAAGCGCTCGACCAGCACGCCCGTCGCCGCGTGGTGCGCGACCGAGCCGAGGCCGGTGTTGAGCCCGTACGCGTGGAAGAGCGGAACCGCCAGCAGCACGGTGTCGTCCGGCCCGACGACCGCCGGATCGATCGCGTCGAGCTGGTCGTGGTTGGCGGCGAGCGCCGCGTGCGTGAGCATCGCGCCCTTGGGCCGCCCGCTCGTCCCCGACGTGTAGAGCAGCACCGCGAGGTCCCCGGCCTTCACCAGGGGCATCTCCCGCCGCACGGCGGAGCGTGGGCACTCCTCGGCGCGCGTGATGACGAGCGCGGCGCCGGAGTCCTCGACGGCGAAATCGCGCTCGTCGGCCGGGTAGGCGGGATTGAGCGGCACGGCGACCCGTCCGGCGCGCAGCACGCCGAAGTAGGTCGTCACGAACTCGATCGTGTTGCCGAGCACGATCGCGACGCGGGCGCCCGGTGGCACCCGCTCGGCGACGCCCCGCGCGGCCTCGTCGACCCGGGCGTGCACCTCCGACCAGGTCAGCGAGGCGTCGGCGGTGACCAGGGCGAGGCCGTCCGGCCGGCGCGCGGCGGCTCCGGCGACCGGGTCGCGGGCTGCTTCGTCCACAGCGCTGAAGTCTGGCACAAAGCGCCACGGAAGTGGGTGCCGGACAAGGTGTCCGTCGCGCGCCGACCCGTGTCGGTCATGGTGGCAGACGTTCCTTGTGTCGCCTCTGCGCCACTTCGTACTATTTTCGCGCAGCGCACACAGTGTGCGACTCCGTGTGTCCGGCGTCCGTGATACTTCGCGTCTGTGTAACGGACTCCACAGCCCTGGGTGAGGTCGGTCTGATGTTTTGGGCCACCCCACCCCTTTTGCTATGAGTTGTCACCCCTCATCCCGAGGAGGCCGCTGTGCCACAAAAAGCACGCCCATACTGCGCATCCCTGTCTGGCGGGACGGATCAGCAGTCAAAGCAGGCCCGCCGGGTGAAGGAGGCGCAGTGACTCATGCGTACGCCGGGGATCCGTACCTCGCCTTCCACGACGGCCTGACCGTCCTCCGCACCTCTGTCGAGAACATGCTGAACTCTTCCCACCTCGCCAAGACGATCCGCGGCGACGGCCCGAAGCGGACGCGCAACCGCCCCCACGTCAACGAGTCGCCGGGCCAGTGGACGTCGCCCACCGGCAACACCAAGCCGGTCGCCGGCGGCGGCCGGGTCGCCGTGCCCGGCCGGCCGGGGATGCCACCGCAGCAGCCCACCGCCGGCCAGCGCAGCCAGCTGCCCGAGGCCGCGGTGCCGGGCGAGCAGACCGTCGTCGTGCCCGCGCAGAGCACCACGAGCCCGCCGACCGAGCCCGCGCAGCAGCCGAAGTATCCGGCCCGGCCCGATCCGGGCGACGCGGCCGCCGAGGTCTGGGCGCTGGTGGAGCGCGCCCAGGCCGGCGAGGCGGAGGCCTTCGGCCTGATCTACGACCGGTACGTCGACACCGTCTTCCGGTTCGTCTACTTCCGCGTCGGCAACCGGCAGCTCGCCGAGGACCTCACGTCCGACACGTTCCTGCGCGCGCTCAAGCGCATCGGCAGCTTCACCTGGCAGGGCCGCGACCTCGGCGCCTGGCTGGTGACCATCGCCCGCAACCTGGTCGCCGACCACTTCAAGTCGGGCCGCTACCGGCTCGAGGTCACCACCGGCGACGTCCTGGACGCCGACCGCGAGGACCGCGGCCCCGAGGGCAGCCCCGAGTCGGCCGTCGTCGACCACATCACGAACGTCGCCCTGCTCACCGCGGTCAAGCAGCTCAACCCGGAGCAGCAGGAGTGCATCGTGCTGCGCTTCCTCCAGGGCTTCTCGGTGGCCGAGACCGCACAGACCATGGGCAAGAACGAGGGCGCCATCAAGGCCCTGCAATACCGGGCGGTGCGGGCGCTGGCCCGCCTCCTGCCCGAGGGGTTCCAGGCGTGACGGATCGGCGAAACGTGACCTCCAATACCCGATGGGCGCCGCTCGCCCCCGTAACCGGGGACGCGTGTCGCGCGTTTGTCCGAGTGCGACCCCGGGCGGCCTTCGAGGCCCCCGATTTCGTCGCGACCGTCGGCGACTTCGCCGACGATTCAGTCACGAGCGAGGGGAGGTGCCCGCGGTGAGTTTCGATTTTCTGGACCGGCGGAGCGCCGAGCGCTTCGCGGAGCTTCTCGACGAGAACACCGGCGGCCGCCGGCACCACAGCCGCGGCCAGGCCGATGAACAGCTCGCCGAGCTGGTCGCCATCGGCAACAGCCTTTCCGGTGCCCGGCCCGGGGTCCGGGTGGATCCCGAGTTCCGCACCGGCCTGCGAGCGATGCTGGTGGCCACCGCCGAGCGGGACGGCATCGGCCGCACCGCCACCGCCGCCGAGGAGCCCGGATCCGGGCAGCCGTCGACGGCCCGCACCGGACTGCGCGCCGGCCTGCTGGGGCACGGCAGCCGCATCCGGGCGCGCGGCGCGATCGTGATCGGCGTCGCCGCCGGCGCGCTGGCGGTCTCCGGAATCTCCGCCGCAAGCGAGAACGCATCACCGGGCGACGCGCTCTACGGCGTCAAGCGCTCGACCGAACGCGCCCAGCTGGCCATGGCCGGCTCGGACGTCAGCCGGGGACAGCTGTCCCTGGACTTCGCCCGCAACCGGCTCGCCGAGGCGACCGCGATGCCGGGCGGCGACAAGGGCTTCGCCGGCGTGCTGGACGACATGGACGCCGACACGCGCAAGGGCGTCAAGCTGCTCACCACGTCGGCCGTCGCCAACCGCGACAGCAAGCCGCTGACCACCGTCGACGGGTTCGTCGAGCGGCAGCGCGGCACGCTGGCGCCGGTGCTCGACCGGCTGTCGCCGGGCAACCGGGAGCGCGCCGCGAGCTCGCTCACGCTGCTCGAGTCGGTGAGCAAGCGCTCGACGGACCTGCGAGCCGGCCTGGAGTGCTCCACGGTCGTCTCGAACGGCGCCGACGCGCTCGGTCCCAAGCTGCGCGGCTGCCGGACGGACGCCGACGACCAGCAGGCCACCAGCTCGCGACCCGCACCGGGGCAGAGCGGCAAGGCCACGTCGAAGCCGGCCAAGGGCACACAGGCGACGCCGCAGAAGAGCGATCCGGCCGCGAAGCCCAGCACCAGCACCGGGACCGGGACCAGCAAGACCGGCAGCACCGGGGTCACCGGCCAGCTCACGCCGACGACCACGCCGGACCTGCCGCTCGGTGGCACGCCGGTGCCGTCCGAGACGCCGTTGATCGACCCGGGCCCCGGCACGGGCGACACCGCGGACACCAGCGAGGAGGGTGTTCTCGGCGGCCTGCTCGACAACATCTTCGGCGACTAGCCGAGGCGAGACCCAGCAGGGACAAGACCCAGCAGGGACAAGACCCAGCAGGGACAAGACCCAGCAGGGACAAGACCCAGCAGGGACAAGACCCAGCAGGGA
>NZ_BOMI01000203.1 GCF_016862115.1 Paractinoplanes deccanensis | reverse complement strand
GGGACAAGACCCAGCAGGGACAAGACCCAGCAGGGACAAGACCCAGCAGGGACAAGACCCAGCAGGGACAAGACCCAGCAGGGACAAGACATGGCGAGGGGCGGTTGCCGGGTGTTACCGGACCGCCCCTCACTTGTCATTGTAGGTCGCTTCCGACCCGGAAATGCCCGGTTGTCGCCGAACGGCCGGTTCGGTGCGATCAGCGGGCGAACGGATCGGGCCGCTTCTCCAGCAGCTCGAAGAGCGTCGCCTGGATCGTCTCGCGCACCTGGTCGGCGAGGTTGTAGACGACCATCGGATCGTCCGCCAGCTCGGTCAGGTGGGCGGTGGGGATCGGCGGGCAGAACTGGATCAGCCACTTGCTCGGCAGCGGCACCAGCCCCAGCGGCCCCAGCCACGGGAACGTCGGCGTGACCGGGAAGTACGGCATGCCGAGCAGCCGGGCGAGCGGCTTGATGTCGGCGAGGATCGGATAGATCTCCTCGGCGCCGACGATCGCCACCGGCACGATCGGGGTGCCCGTGCGCAGCGCCGCCGAGACGAAGCCGCCGCGGCCGAAGCGCTGGAGCTTGTAGCGGTCGGCGAAGCGCTTGCCGATGCCCTTGAAGCCCTCGGGGAAGACGCCGACCAGCTCGCCGGTGCTCATCAGGCGCTCGGCGTCGGGGTTGCAGGCCACCGTCGCGCCGGACTTGCGGGCCAGCTCGCTCACCACCGGCATGCGGAACACCAGGTCGGCGCCGAGCAGGCGCAGGTGACGCTCGAACGGGTGCTGGTCGCGGATGGCGACCGACAGCATCAGCGCGTCGAGCGCGAGCGTGCCGGAGTGGTTGGCGACCACGAGGGCGCCGCCGGAGCCGGGCACGTTGTCGATGCCGAAGACCTCGGTGCGGAACCAGTCCTGGTAGAGCACCCGCAGCAGCGGATGGAAGACGGCGTCGGTGAGCTCGGGGTCGAAGCCGAACTCGTCCACCTCGTACGTGCCGGCGAGCCGCCGGCGCAGGAAGGCCAGCCCCTTGGCCACCCGCTGGTCCCAGACGTCCAGGGCAGCCGGATCGGGCGGCGGGGGTACCGGCTCGGAGTGCCCGTTCATCCTCGGCTCCTCCGGGATGGGACGGCGGCCGTTGACCTTGACCGGCTCACCCGGCCGGGGCAGGACGAAGTCGGCGTGGCCGGGCAGCATGTCGCGGAACTCGTCCTGGCTCATGGTCGCTCGCCCCCACCGGCCACGGCCGCGGTCTCGGTGCCGCCGCGCACCCGCCGGATGCCGTCGAGGATCGCCTGCTCGGCGGCGGCCAGCCGGTCGTCGGTCAGCGAGCCCCCCGCGTGGCCCTTGATGAAGTCGTCGAACGCCTCGGCCGTGGTGCGCGGCGTGAAGCCGAACTCGCGCACCAGGCGCGTGGTGTCGACGACGCGGCCGTGCACGAAGAGGTCGATCTGGTCGAAGCCGATCTGGCCTATCCCGACGCTGCGGGCCAGCCCGGCGAACGTGGAGAGGGTGCCCTCGGGCAGCGGCACGGAGATGCGCCCGGCACGGCGCACGGCCTGGGACAGCGCGAGAACGCCGGCGCCGGCGACGTTGAAGGTGCCCGGATGGTCCTCGATCACCGAGCGGTGCAGGATCTCGAGCGCGTCGTCGACGTGGACGAACTGGAGCCGGGCGTCGCGGCCGAACACGGTCGGCACGACGGGCTGCGCGAAGTAGCGGGTGAGCGTCGTGTCGGCCGTGGAGCTGATGAACGGCGCGAAGCGCAGCACGGTGGCCGCCACCTCGGGACGGCGGCGCCGGAAACCGCGCACGTAGCCCTCGATGTCGAGGATGTCGCGCGCGAACGACCCGCGCGGCACGGCGCGGGGCTCGGTGTCCTCGGTGAAGACCGCGGGGTCGCGGAACGACGCGCCGTAGGCGGCGGTCGACGAACGCACCACGAGCTTGCGCAGGCGGGAGGTGCCCTGCGCGGCGGCGAGCAGCTGCATCGTGCCGATGACGTTCTGCTCTTTCATCGCGGCGCGCCCGCCGTGCTGCGAGTCGGGCGCGCTCGTCACCGCGAGGTGCACGAGGGCCTCGGCGCCCAGCTCGGCGATGGCGCCCGAGGCCGCGCGGGCGTCGGCCCGGATCAGCTCCACGCCCGCCATCAGGTCGCGCAGGGCGGCCGGCGGGTCGTGTGGATCCAGGCCGACGACACGGTCGACCCGAGGATCAGCGGCGAGGCGAGCGGCCACCCGGGCGCCGAGATATCGGCTGACTCCGGTGACCACGACGACGCTGGGCGGAGAGGTCACGACGGGCGCACCTTCCGATGCGTACGGGTGCGATGCGTGCGGCAAGCGACGGGAAGGGCCGGAAGGAACTCCGGCCCGCCGTCACTTGCCGAGACGGCGACGCTGGACGCGGGTCTTGCGCAGCAGCTTGCGGTGCTTCTTCTTCGCCATACGCTTGCGGCGCTTCTTGACCACGGAGCCCATACGACATGCCTCTCGAAAACCTGGTGGGTCGGACCCGGGGCGCGCGAGGGCGCGAACCGCATCCGATCTGAAACGGGGCCGGGGCGCGTGAGAGTCCCGAACCAACCGCACCAGCGTACAAGCCCGACAGCGGCCGGGCCAAAACGGCCCTATGCCGTCTGGGAGAAGGCGCCGCGCAGATATTCGTGCACGGCGTGCTCGGGCACCCGGAACGACCGGCCGACCCGGACGGCGGTCAGGTCACCGCCGTGTACCAACCGATAGACCGTCATCTTGGAGACCCTCATCAGAGAGGCCACCTCGGCCACGGTCAGGAACCGCACCTCCGAGAGCCGTTCCTCGGTCTGGGCTGGACCCGTCATCTCGTACGCACCGATCCTTTCGCAGGCACGGGCCGCGGCGATGAGGAAGGCCTTGCGACGCGGCGGAGAACGTGCGTGTCATCAGAACGGTATCGATACGGCTGTGACCAACGCGATGCGTTCCGTGAAAAAGGCCGGAAAAAGTCAAGGCCGACACGCCGGTTCTGCGCCGTTTACCCCCGATTTGGTGCTTTTGGGACGGACAGCCTGTCTACCGTCCGGCGAGGGCCCGGGCGAAGGCGAGGCGCCGCATCACGTAGCCGTACCAGTGCGAGCCGTACGGGACGTAGACCCGGACGACGTTGCCGCCGGCCGCCAGCCGCGCCTGCTCGTCGGGGCGGACACCGTACAGGAGCTGGAACTCGTACTCGTCGGGGGCGCGGTCGAACCAGCGCGCCCGGTCCTCGGCGATGGCGATCAGCCGCGGGTCGTGCGTGGCCACCATCGGGTAGCCCTCGCCGGCCATCAGGATGTTGAGGCAGCGCACGAACGACTTGTCGATGTCCAGCGCGGACTGGAACGCCACCGACTCGGGCTCGGCGTAGGCACCCTTGCAGAGACGCACGCGTGAGCCGGCCGCGGCCAGCTCCCGGCAGTCGCCCTCGGTGCGGCGCAGATAGGCCTGGAGGACCGCCCCCGTCGCGGGATGGTCCTTGCGGAGCTCGGCAAGGATCTCCAGCACCGAGTCGGTGGTGGTGTGGTCCTCGGCGTCCACCGTCACCGTCGTGCCGGCCTCGGCGGCGGCCACGCAGATCGCCTGGGCGTGCTCGTAGGCGAGCCGCTCGTCGAGCCGCAGGCCCAGCGCCGAGAGCTTGATGCTCACCTCGGCGGCCGGGACCAGCCCCGCGGACGCGAGCCGGCCGAGGAGCTCGCGGTAGGCGTCGCGGACCGCGACCGCCTGCTCCGCGCTGCGCGTCTCGTCGGCGAGGTGGTCGAAGGTCACGCTGAGGCCGTCGTCGGCCAGCTCGCGGCCCACCCGCACCGCGTCGTCGACACCGTCGCCGGCGACGTAGCGGCCGGCGACCTTCTTGCTGACGGGAACGGCGGCCGCGAGACGCCCGAGGCGGTCCGATCCGGCGGCGGCCAGGAACAGGGAGCGGAGCATGCCCCGAGCGTATCGTCCGGCGCGGCCGCGACCACGGGAGTGGCACGCGCGGCACGGGGGATGGAGTCGGCCACTTCGCCCATGTTCGACCGCCCCGCGTGCGGCTACCGTTGTCGAGTGGACTTCGATGCGTACGCCCGAACCGCGGTCGACCTCGTCAACGCGGAGGTGAGTGACCTCGCCGCGCTGCGGTCCCTGTTCGCCGACGAGCAGGGCTGGATGCGTGACGAGGTCGTCGAGAAGGACGTCGCCGTCTTCCGCCGCGCCCAGCGGCGCCTGCGCGACGTCTTCGAGTACGGCACGTCCGGCCGGGACGCCGAGGCCGTCACCGAGCTCAACTCGTTGCTCGAGGCGTTCCCCGTGCAACCGCGCATCTCGGGGCACGACGCCGCCGACTGGCACATGCACGTCACCAGCCGCGGCGCGTCGGTCAGCTCCGAATACCTGGCCGGCGCCGCGTGGGGCCTGTCGGTGTGGCTCTGCGAGTACGGCAGCGCCCGCTTCGGCATCTGCGCCGACGAGCGCTGCGGCAACGTCTATCTCGACACGTCGTCGAACAACTGCCGCCGCTTCTGCTCGGAGCGCTGCGCCACGCGTTCCCACGTGGCCGCGCACCGAGCACGCAAGCGGGCGGCGACTCTCACCCCCGCGTGATCGCGGGGGTCGGGCTCTCCGCCGGCTCGAGGTGGCGGCGGGCGAACTCGAGGGACTCGCGGAGGTCGGCCTCGCGGGCGGCGCGGCTCGACGCCTTGCGGGTGGAGACCTCGAGCGCGACCGAGCCGGTGAAGCCGCGCGCCGACAGCGACCGCAGCAGCTCGGCGCAGGGCTGGTTGCCCCGGCCGGGCACCAGGTGCTCGTCGCGGCCCTCGCCGGTGCCGTCGCCCAGGTGGACGTGCTTGAGGCCGGCGCCCATCTTGTCGGCCATCGCCAGCGAGTTGATGCGCGACGCCGCGCAGTGGGACAGATCGAGCGTGTACGCGTCGAAGCCGGTCTCGGTCGGGTCCCAGCCCGGCGTGTACGGCACGAACCAGCGGCCGGCCATCTTTACCGGGAACATGTTCTCGATCGCGAAGTCGAGGTCGGGATGCCGCGCCTGGATCTTGGCGAGGCCCGCGGCGAAGTTCTTGGCGTAGTCGCGCTGCCAGCTGAACGGCGGGTGCACCACCACCGTGGGGGCGCCGAGCGTCTCGGCGAGCTGGGCGGCGCGGCTCAGCCTCTCCCAGGGGTCGGTGCTCCACACCCGCTGGGTGACCAGCAGGCAGGGGGCGTGAACGGACAGCACCGGGACGTTGTAGTGATCGGCCAGACCCTTCAGCGCGCCGGCGTCCTGGCTGACGCGGTCGGTCCAGACCATGACCTCGAGGCCGTCGTAGCCGGTCGTGGCGGCCAGCTCGAACGCGGCCGCGGTCGGCTCGGGGAAGACCGACGAGCTGGACAGAAGCACGGGGACGCGGGAACTCACGCCGTCAAGCGTAGACCCGTTTGTCGCGGACGCCCTCTCCTCTACCGGGTATATGCGGTCATACCGGGCGGCGACACGGCGACGGTCACTCGCGGGCGTACGCTGAGCCGAGTGAGCCGCCGTAACCAGATCCGCATCGTCCTCGACGCTGCGGCAGCTGCCCGTGCCGCCGAGGTCGACCTCGACTTCCCTCGTGAGTGGATCGAGTTCCTCGACCCCGACGACGACAAGCATCTGGTCCGGGCCGATCTCACCTGGCTGCTGTCGCGATGGACGTGCGTCTTCGGGTCGGCGTGCCACGGCATCGTGGCCGGCCGGGCGCAGGACGGCTGCTGCTCGCACGGCGCCTTCTTCACCGACGCCGACGACGAGAACCGGGTGAAGGCCGCCGCCGCCAAGCTCACCCCGGAGCACTGGCAGCACTACCGGCGCGGGTTCAAGAACTACACCGAGCTCGACACGATCGACGGCTCGAAGCCCGCCCGCCGCACGGCCATCCAGTCCGAGGACGGCCCGTGCGTCTTCCTCAACGACCCCGACTTCGCCGGCGGGGGCGGCTGCGCGCTGCACGCCCAGGCGCTGCGCGACGGCGTCCACCCGCTGACCTACAAGCCGGACGTCTGCTGGCAGCTGCCGGTGCGCCGGGAACAAGACTGGATCAAGCGCCCGGACGGGACAAAGGTGCTCCAGTCGACGCTCACCGAGTTCGACCGCCGCGGCTGGGGCCCGGGCGGCCACGACCTCGACTGGTGGTGCACCTCGTCGCCGGACGCCCACGTCGGCACCGAGCCGATGTACGTCTCGTACGCCCCGGAGCTGACCGCCCTGATCGGCAAGGCCGCCTACGACAGGCTGGCCGAGCTCTGCGCCGAGCGCATCGAGAAGGGCCTGATCGCCATCCACCCGGCCACGGTCAAGGCCGGAACACCGAAGAAGCGCGGCGGACGTGAGCCCGCCGCGCCTCCGCAGTCGTGAATGCCCGCCCGTAAGGCTCAGGGCTCGAACTTGTAGCCCAGGCCGCGCACCGTGACGATGTAGCGCGGCGCGGACGGCTCGGGCTCCACCTTGGAGCGCAGCCGCTTGACGTGGACGTCCAGGGTCTTGGTGTCGCCCACGTAGTCGGCGCCCCAGACCCGGTCGATGAGCTGGCCGCGGGTCAGCACCCGGCCGGCGTTGCGCAGCAGCAGCTCGAGCAGCTCGAACTCCTTGAGCGGCAGCTGCACGCCGGTGCCGTCGACCGTGACCACGTGCCGCTCGACGTCCATCCGGACCGGGCCGGCGGCCAGCGTCGGGGTGGAGACCTCGGCGGCCTCGGCGCCCTGGCGGCGCAGCACCGCGCGGATGCGGGCGACCAGCTCCCGCGGCGAGTACGGCTTGGTGACGTAGTCGTCGGCGCCGATCTCGAGGCCGACGACCTTGTCGATCTCGCTGTCCCGGGCGGTGACCATGATGATCGGCACGGCGGAGCGCTGACGCAGCTGGCGGCAGACCTCGGTGCCGGACATCTCGGGAAGCATGAGGTCGAGCAGCACGATGTCGGCACCGGTCCGGTCGAACTGCGTCAGCGCCGAGGTCCCGGTCGGGGCGACCGACACCTCGAAGCCCTCCTTGCGCAGCATGTACGACAGGGCGTCGGAGAACGACTCCTCATCCTCGACCACGAGCACGCGGGCCAATGTGGTTCCTTCCATCTTCCGGCTCACGGGCTCAGCGGCCCGCGGCACCGGACTCGATCTCAATTGCCGTCGGTAACGGCAAGGGGGCTTCCGGGGGACGCGCCGGTAGGCGCAGGGTGAACGTCGAACCGTCGCCGAGGCTGCTGGTCACGTCGACCCGGCCGCCGTGGTTGGTGGCGATGTGCTTGACGATGGCCAGGCCGAGGCCGGTGCCACCGGTCGAGCGCGACCGGGCCTGATCGGCTCGGTAGAACCGCTCGAAGATCCGGTCGACGTCGTGCGGCGCTATGCCGATGCCCTGGTCGGCGACGTCGATCTCGATCCAGTCGTCGTCCTGACGGAGGGTGAGCTCGACCTTGGTGTCGTCTCCGGAGTACGCGATCGCGTTCTCCACCAGGTTTGTCACAGCGGTCGCCACCTGACTGTCGCTGCCGTAAACGGTAGCGCCCTTGGGGCCGGAGTAGACGACCTCGATGTTCTTGGCCGACGCGGTGGTGCGGGTGCGGTCGATGACCTCGGCGATCACCCAGTCGACGGCGACCGGCTCGGGGGTGGGCAGCGGCTCGGCGCCCTGGAGCCGGCTGAGCTCCAGGAGCTCGTTGACGAGGCGGCCCATGCGCGCCGATTCGTTGTGGATGCGCTCGGCGAACCGGCGCGCGGCGAGCAGGTCCTCGTTGGGATCCTCGTCGGAGGCGGCCTCGGCGGCGGGCACCTCGGTCGCGTCGAGCAGCGCCTCGGCCAGCAGCTGGAGCGCGCCGATCGGGGTCTTGAGCTCGTGGCTGACGTTCGCCACGAAGTCGCGGCGCACCCGGGCGAGCCGGTGCGACTCGGTGACGTCGGCGGCCTCGACGGCCACGTGGGTCGAGTTGAGCGCCACGGCCCTCAGGTGCAGGCCCAGCGGCGCCTCGGCACCACCGGCGCGGCCGCGCGGGAGGTCGAGCTCGACCTCACGGCGCACGCCCGTGCGCCGGACCTGACCGGCGAGAGTGCGCAGGATGGGGTGGGCCGCGATGGTGCCCGGCGCCCCACCGGAACGGAGCAGGCCCATCGCACGGGCGGCCGGGTTGACCAGCACCGGATGGTCCTCGGCGTCGAGGACGACCACGCCGACGCGCAGCGAGTCGAGGCTCTTGCGGCCGAGCCCCTTCATGCTGTGCTTGCCGGTGTGCGGCGGCTCCGTGTCGATGGCACGTCCTCCCTCGTGATGCCGGGAGTCGGTGACATCCGGCCCTGGCGACCTGCGGGCACGGGCGATGAGGACCCCCGCTGCCACGCCGACGGCCAGCGCGACGAGGGTCAGAAGGATGCCGTACACCAGGTCCACGCAGCGATCGTAGGGTCATTGTTTACCTGGACCCTAGGGGGATTCGGACAAACCGGGCGCGTGTCGAATAATGTTCACCACTGCGCCCGGCGTCGTTCATCGCCGTTCACGCGACTGCCGCCGGGCACCCCTAGCCTGTACATCAACCAAGGTCGCGCCCTTGTGGCGGGGCGACCGCTAGCCCCGGGGACGAGAAGAACATGCGCGAGGAGTTCCAGGCCGACCTCAACGAGGTCAGCCGCCTGCTGGTGACCATGGCGGAGGGGGTTCGCACCGCGCTCCGCAACGCGACCACCGCCCTGCTGACGGCCGACCTCAAGGCCGCCGAGTCGGTCATCGAGCGGGACGCCGAGATCGACGCGATCTACAGCCAGGTCGAGACGAAGGTGGCCGACACCATCGCCCGCCAGGCGCCGGTCGCCTCCGACCTGCGGATGGTCATCACCGCCCTGCACATCTCGGCCGACATCGAGCGGATGGGCGACCTGGCCGAGCACGTCGCCAAGACCGCCAAGCGCCGGCACCCCTCGCCGGCCGTGCCCGCCGAGCTGCGCCCGGTCTTCAAGGGCATGGCCGAGGTGGCCGACAAGATGGCCGAGGAGATCACCAAGCTCCTGGCCAACCCCGACGCCGAGCTCGCCGCCGCCCTCGAGAAGGACGACGACAAGATCGACAGCCTGGAACGGGAGCTGTTCCGCATCATGCTGGCCGACGACTGGCCGTACGGCGCGGAGACCGCGATCGACGGCGCCCTGCTCGGCCGCTTCTACGAGCGCTACGCCGACCACGCCGTGAACGTCGGCGCGCAGCTGGTCTACCTGATCACGGGAGAGCAGGTGACCGACCAGAGCTGAGCATGCACAGCTCGCCTGGCCGGGGCAGGGGCCGGGACGCCACGGGGGCGTCCCGGCCCCTGCTTTTGCCCTGTCAGCGGCCCTGGTTGGCGACCGCGGCGGCCGCTTCCTTGGCGGCCTCGGGGTCGAGGTAGGTGCCGCCGGCGGTGATCGGGCGCAGGTTGTCGTCGAGGTCGTAGCGCAGCGGGATCCCGGTCGGGATGTTCAGCTTGGCGATCGCCTCGTCGGAGATCTGGTCGAGGTGCTTGACGATGGCGCGCAGCGAGTTGCCGTGCGCGGCGACCAGCACGGTCTTGCCGGCGCGCAGGTCCGGCACGATCTCGTCGTACCAGTAAGGCAGGGCCCGGACCAGCACGTCCTTGAGGCACTCGGCCGCGGGCAGCGCCTCGGGCGGCAGCAGCGCGTAGCGCGGGTCGTCGAACTGGGCGAACTCGGAGTCGCGCTCGATCGGCGGCGGCGGCACGTCGTAGGAGCGGCGCCAGAGCATGAACTGCTCCTCGCCGTACGCCTCCAGGGTCTGCTTCTTGTCCTTGCCCTGGAGGGCGCCGTAGTGGCGCTCGTTGAGCCGCCAGGAGCGCTTCACCGGGATCCAGTGACGGTCGGTGAGGTGCAGGGCGATCTCGCTGGTCCGGATCGCGCGGCGCAGGACGCTGGTGTGCACCACGTCCGGCAGCACGCCCTGGGCCTTGAGCAGCTCGCCACCGCGGCGGGCCTCGTCCTCACCCTTGGCGTCGAGGTCGACGTCGACCCAGCCGGTGAAGAGGTTCTTGGCGTTCCACTCGCTGTTGCCGTGTCGCAGCAGCACCAAAGTCCCTGTCATGCGCTCCATCCTGCCGCAGCTGGCTGAACGGCGGGCGGCGACCCTCGAGTGGCGACCACCACGTGGAAACCCGGTTGCGCGGACACCTAGGTTGTAAGGGAATGGAGCTTGATCACCACTTACTCGACGGACGGGGTGCGGCGTGCAGCGCTGGTTCAGCCAGGCCATCGGTGGCCTACCGCGGCAGTTCTGGTTGCTCTGGACCGGCACGCTGATCAATCGCCTCGGCTCGTTCGTGGTGATCTTCCTGGCGATCTACCTGACCGCCGACCGCGGCTTCTCGCAGAGCCAGGCCGGTCTGGTCATCGGCCTGTACGGGGTGGGCGGCGCGCTCGGCACGACGACCGGCGGCGTGCTCGCGGACCGCTGGGGCCGCCGGCCCACGATGCTGACCGCCCAGTTCGGCGCGGCGGCGCTGATGCTCGCGCTCGGCTTCGCCCACGACTACGGGCAGATCCTGGCGACGACGTTCCTGCTGGGCTTCTTCAGCGAGGCGGTACGGCCGGCGTTCTCGGCGATGCTCGTCGACGTCGTGCCGGAGAAGGATCGCGTACGGGCGTACTCGCTGAACTATTGGGCGATCAACCTCGGCTTCGCGCTCTCGTCGGTCGGTGCCGGGCTCGCGGCGAAGGCCGACTACCTGCTGCTCTTCGTCGTCGACGCGGCCAGCACGGCGGCCACCGCGACGCTCTTCCTGATCTTCGTCAAGGAGACCCGCCCGGCGCGGTCGTCCACCCAGCGCAAGCAGGCCCCCTCCGGCGGCATGGGCACGGTGCTGCGCGACCGGGTCTTCGTGATGTACCTGCTGATCTCGCTCGGCGGGGTCATCGTGATGATGCAGCACATGTCGACGCTGCCGATCACGATGACGGCGGACGGCCTCTCGGCGGCGACGTACGGCGGGGTCATCGCGGTCAACGGCGTGCTGATCGTGCTGGGCCAGCTCTTCATCCCCAAGCTGATCGGCAACCACGACAGCGCCCGGGTGCTGGCGGTGGCGTCCCTGATCATCGGCGTGGGCTTCGGCCTGACCGCCTTCGCGAACGCGGCGTGGTTCTTCGCCCTCACGGTGGTGATCTGGACGCTGGGCGAGATGCTGCAATCCCCGTCGAACGCGGCCACGGTGGCGGGCCTGTCCCCCGCGTCGCTGCGCGGGCGCTACCAGGGCCTCAACTCGCTGACCTGGTCGGCGGGCACGGCGCTGGCCCCGATCCTCGGCGGCTACACCCAGGAGCACCTCGGCGACGCGGCCCTGTGGGTGGGCTGCTTCCTGCTGTGCGCCCTGGTCGCCGTCGGCCACCTGCTGGCCGGCCCCAGCCGCCGCCGGCGCATCAACGCCATCGACTCCGCCCTGACCACGGCACCCGCCTCCCTTTCTCCCGTCGCTCCCTCTCCCGCCGGGCTTTCTCCCGCCGGCGAGCCTGGTCTCGGCTCGGTGAACGGCCACGACGTCAGCGCGGCCACTTCGACGCTGCTGGCCACGCCGCCGATGGAGGCGGAGCCGGCGGCGGACATTCCGCCCGGCGTGATTGAAGGGACGTCGCGGCGGTAAGAAACGGAGGCGACAGGTCGGCCCGGGCGCGATAGCCTCCCGTCCGACTATTAATAAGGTTTCCTAACGGGGGCGTAGTGCGCGGCTGGCTTCGGGACACGGCGGGCGGCCTGCCGGCCACGTACTGGTACCTCTGGACCGGCATCCTGATCAACCGGGTCGGCGGCTTCGCGGTCCTGTTCCTGTCGCTCTACCTGACGGCCCAGCGCGGCGCCGGCACCGCGCAGGCCGGCCTCATCGTCGGCACGTACGGCATCGGCGGCATCCTCGGCACCCTGGCCGGCGGCGTCCTGACCGACCGCTGGGGACGCCGGCGCACCCTCCTGCTGTCCCACTTCGTGGTGGTCGCCGCCCTGACCGGCCTGGCGCTCAGCACCAACCTCGGCGTCATCGCCGCCCTCTGCGTGCTGCTCGGCCTCTTTCAGTCGATGCCCCAGCCCGCCTTCGTCGCCGCGATCATCGACGTGGTCCCGGCCGAACGCCGCTCGCGCGCCTTCAACCTCCAGTTCTGGGCCTTCAACCTCGGCATGGCGGGCGCGTCCCTGATCGCCGGCGTGCTGGCCACCTGGAGCTACGTCGGCCTCTTCCTGATCGACGCCGCCAGCACCCTGATCACCGGCCTGCTGATCGCCTGGAAGGTCCCGGAAACCCTCCCCCGCCGCACGTCCCGCCGGCAATCACCCGCCGCCGAGCTCACGAGAACGCAGGTCGGCACGGGAGAGGACGGACGCGACCATGGCGGCCAGGGGCGCGGGGGCCGTGCGCTCGGCGACGAGCCGGCGCGGAAGGCCGGCCCGCGGGGCTTGGGCGTGGTGCTGACCGATCGGATCTTCCTGGCCTTCGTCGGGCTGACCGTGTTGCAGGCGCTGATCTACACGCAGGGCAGCACCATCGTGCCGCTGGCCATGCAGGACGATCGGCTGAGCCCGTCGGCCTACGGGGTGGTGACCGCGCTGGGCGCCGCGCTGATCGTGGTGGGGCAGCTCTTCGTGCCGCGGGTGATCGACGGCCGCCGCAAGGATCGGGTGCTGGCCGTGGCGCTGCTCGTGAACGGCATCGGCTTCGCCGTGCTGGCCGTCGCCGATCAGCTCTCGATCTACCTGGTCGCGGCGGTGATCTGGACGATCGGCAGCATGCTCGCCGCCCCACCCAACGCCGAGATCAACTCCGAGCTGGCCCCGCTCGAACTGCGCGGCCGCTACCAGTCGGTGTTCTTCCTGGCCTTCCCCGCGGCGTCCTTCCTGGCCCCGGCCCTGGGCGGCGCCGGCCTCCAGTACTTCGGCGACGCCCACTGGCTGATCGTCGGCACCCTCGGCGCCGTGGCCGCGGCCCTGCACCTGCTCGCCGGCCCAGCCCGCGAACGTCGCGTGGCCGCCATCCGCTCCCAGACCGCGCAAACCGTCCCAGCTCCCTGAGGACCGTTCCAGCTCCCTGAGCACCGCCGCAGCTCCCTGTGAGGACCGCCGCAGCTCCAAGAGGACCGTCACAGCTCCAAGAGGACCGTCACAACTCGGCCGGCCGGCGCCCTCAAGCGCCCTCCCAGCGGGAGCCCACGCATCCTCACCGCGAGCCACCCGCCCTCTTCCCCGGCGAGGCAACCACGTTCTGGGCTGACAGCACCTTCGGCGTCCGCCCTGACGAGAGCCGCCTTCTGCGAGTTTGCGCGTGCACGAAGTTCTGCACGCCGATGTGGGCATCCGGAGGACCGCAGGCCAGCACGTTGATCGGTGCACGCCCAAGGGCTGCTCGCAGCGGAGAGGCTATGGTCGCGGGCGCGTGTCGGCGCGTACAAGAAAGACCGTCGAAGAGCTGATGCACCGGCGGCGGCGGACGACGCCCATCCCCATAGGCGTCGCCCGCACTAACCGCCGGTCTCGGGTCGCGCCGTCCCCCAACGGCATATGCCACCCGTCCCCAAACGCCGGCCGCGGTGACCGTCTCCGGTCAACCAGTTCCCCGAACTAACGGTCCGGCGTCCATTGATTACGCTAGTTGGGCCGGTCAAGGCTTACAAGCCAGTTGGCTGTCTGCCATCTGTCTGGACCGTCACAGTCACCGACTTTTGGCCGATCGGCGGATGACCGATCCCACATCTGTCCCGGGTACCGGCCCAATGTGGGTTCGTCCGTGTGTCACTCGTCGGGGTTCTCGAGCTGGAAGAAGTTGCTCCGCTTCCCGCTGCTCAGCTGTTGCTGGTAGATGAAGTTCAGCCGCCGCTTGTCGAACGCCTCGAACCACTCCGACCAGCTCACCTCCACGAGGCGGTCGCTCTCGTCGTAGCCGGGGAAATCGAAACGCAGCACGCCGAGGTGCCCGTCGTGGTGGGTGCCGGCGACCGTGGCGGGCACGGCGTTGCGGGCCTTCGCCCACTGACGGATCACCTCGTGGTCGGTGGTGACGAGGGAGCGGCCGGGCCGTTCCGGGCGGTCCGCGGTCGAGGTGATCTCCTGGGAGTAGTCGAGGGACTTCGACGCCTTCTTGCCGGTACGCTTCCCGCCGCCGCTCGACGCGGTCTTGCCCGAGGTCAGCGTCTTGACGAGCTTCTTGACCAGCTCGGGCTTCTTCAGGCCGTCCGTGCCCTTGACGCCGCGCGCGGAGAGCCGGCTCCGCAGTTCGGAGACCTTGAGACGGGCGATCTCGCTCTCGTTCACGCCCGGGGTGTTCGGGGTGTCGTTACGGCTCGTCGGATTCGCCCTGGAACCGCCCGACTTGGAACCGCCCGACTTGGAACCGGCCGACTTGGAACCGGCCGACTTGGAACCGGCCGACTTGGACGCCCGCGCCGACTTCAGCTCAGCCTTGATCATCTTGTCGACGAGCTCGGGCTTCTTCAGGCTGTCGGTGTTCTTGACGCCGCGGCTCTTCAGCTCGCGGCGCAGCTCGTCCGCCTTCATCCGGGCGATCTTGCTTTCGCTGATCTCGGGGGTGTTCGGGGTGTCGTTGCGGCTCGTCGGGTTCTTCGCGGCCCGCGACTTGGAGCCGGGCTTGGTGCCCGACTTGGCGCCGCGCGCCGACCTCAGCTCGGCCTTGACCAGCTTCTCGACCAGTTCCGGCTTCTTCAGGCCGTCGGTGCCCTTGACGCCGCGGCTCTTCAACTCGCGACGCAGCTCGCCGGCCTTCATACGGGCGATCTTGCTTTCGGCGACTTCCGGAGTGTTCGGAGTCTCGTTGCGGCTCTTGGTGGCAGCCACGCCAGTTCACCTCACTAGTCCATCAGCGTTTGTCCGATGACTCCTTTCAATACCCGGACAATTCACGCCGACACACGAAGATCACGATGGAGTGGGTGGTGGGAGGGAGAGGGCGCCGCGCAGAAGTGGGCGGTGGAGACCGTAGAGCGAGACCCCGCGGCCAACCGCCCACCGGCCACTATGGAGCGGGCGGCGCCAGATGCTTGAAGGCCTGCAAATTGGCCAGCGACTCCCCCCGCTTGACCCGCCACTCCCATTCGCGGCGGATGGAGGAGCCGAAGCCGATCTCGAGCATCGTGTCGAAGGACTCGTCGGCATAGGTGAGGACCGCGCCGAGCAGGCGGTCCACCTCGTCCTCGTCGAGGCCCTTCAGCGACACGCGCCCGGTCAGGTAGACGTCGCCGACCGCGTCGATGGAGAACGCCACCCCGTACATCCTGGCGTTCCTGCGCAGCATCCACGCCCACAGTTCCTCGTGGCGCTCGTCGGGGCGGCGCATCACGAACGCCTCGACGCGCAGCGCGTGCTCGCCCACGATCAGGTTGCAGGCCGTCTTCAACTTGTGCGTGCCGGGCAGGGTCACCACGTACGCGCCGGGACCGGTCGTGTCCCACTCGAGCTCGCGGTCGGCCAGCACCTTTTCGATCAGATCGGTCACCATGCGTACGCCTCCAGACGCTGCCTGATGAGCTCGCGGTGCTCGGTCACCGCCTCACGGTAGACCCGGAGCAGGCCTTCCGCCGTGCGGTCCCAGGAGAAGTCGGCGGCGTGCGCGACCGCCCCCGCCGACAGCAGCCGGCGCCGCCGCGGGGCCGCGAGCAGGTCGTCGAGCACGCGCGCCCAGGTCTGCGGCTCGTGGCCGTCGACCAGCAGGCCGCTGACCCCGTCGCGGACCGCCGTCACCAGCCCGCCGACCGCGGCCGCCACCACCGGCGTGCCGCACGCCTGCGCCTCCAGCGCGACCAGCCCGAACGACTCGTTGTACGACGGCACGGCCACCACGTCGGCCGTGCGGTAGAGCGCCGCCAGCCCGTCCCCGTTCTGCGGCGGCAGGAACCGGACCGAGGCCCGGACGCCCAGCTTGGCCGCCAGCTCGATCAGGGACGTGGGCCGGTCGAGCCCGCTGCCGCTGGGGCCGCCGCAGATCACCACGGTGACGTCGGGTGTCCGCATCGCGGCGAGCGCCGAGATCAGCACGTCGGGCGCCTTGAGCGGCTGGATGCGGCCGACGAAGGCGATGACCTTGCCGTGCTCGGGCAGGCCGAAGCGGGCCCGGTCGGCCGGGCCGGGCCGGAACCGCTCGAGGTCGACGCCGGGCTGCACGACCGTGGTGCGCGTGGGGTCCGCGTCGTAGTAGGTGACCAGGTCGCGCGCCTCGAAGCGGGTGTTCGCGACGAGCCGGTCGGACTCGGCGACCACCTGTTCCTCGCCGATCACCCGGGCGCGCGGCTCGGGCCGGTCACCGGCCGCGATCAGCCTGTTCTTGACCTTGGCCAGGGTGTGCGCGGTGTGCACGTGCGGCACGCCCCAGCGTTCGCGGGCGAGCCAGCCGACCTGACCGGAGAGCCAGTAGTGCGAGTGGATCAGGTCGTAGTGGCCCGGCGGATGGGCCGCCTCGGCACGCAGCACCCCGTTGGTGAAGGCGCAGAGCTGGGCGGGGAGCTCCTCTTTGTCGAGCCCCTCGTACGGGCCGGCGGTGACGTGCCGGACGAGCACGCCGGGCGACATCTCGACGCAGGGCGGCAGGTCGCCGCGGGTGGACCGGGTGAAGATCTCCACTTCGACGCCGCGGCGGGCGAGGCGCTTGGCGACCTCGACGATGTACACGTTCATGCCGCCCGCGTCGCCGGTGCCCGGCTGCTCGAGGGGGGACGTGTGCACGGAGAGGGTGGCGATGCGCCGGGGGGTCGGCCATTCTGCCACGATTTATCCTCCATTGTCCGGCAATAGGGCGGGGATTATTGCGCAGTCATTAATCTTCCCCGTCGGCGTGGGCCGAACCACCACGCAGCCGCCCGGGGGTGACCCATCTCATCGGGAAGGATGGGGTCATGCAGAACATCGCAGTGGTCACGGGCGCGTCCAGCGGCATCGGCGCGGCGACGGCCCGCCGGCTCGCCACCGAGGGGTTCCACGTCGTGGCGGCGGCCCGGCGCGCCGAGCGGCTCGCGGAGCTGGTCAAACAGATCGGGCCGCAGGCGACCGCGGTCGCCTGCGACGTCACGTCCGACGAGTCCGTGGCGTCCCTGGCCGCCGCGGTGGCCGCGCTCGGCGGCCCGGTCACGCTGCTGGTCAACAACGCGGGCGGCGCCGCCGGCCTCGATCCGGTCGAGTCGGGATCGATCGGCGACTGGCAGTGGATGTACGACGTGAACGTGCTCGGATCGCTGCGGATGACCAAGGCGCTGCTGCCGGCCCTGGAGGCGAGCGGCGCCGGGACGATCGTGACGGTCGGCTCGACCGCGGCGTTCACGGTCTACGAGGGCGGCGGCGGATACACGGCGGCCAAGCACGCACAGACCGCGCTGGTCGGGACGCTGCGGCTGGAACTGTCCGGCAAGCCCGTACGGATCATCGAGGTCGATCCGGGCATGGTGCGCACCGAGGAGTTCTCGCTCAAGCGCTTCGGCGGCGACCAGGCCAAGGCCGACGCCGTCTACGAGGGCGTCAAGGAGCCGCTGACCGCCGGCGACATCGCGGACATCATCGCCTTCGCCGCGACCCGGCCCCACCACGTCAACCTCGATCGCATCGTGGTCCGGCCCATCGCCCAGGCCGCCCAGCACAAGGTGCACCGGGAGAATCAGGCATGAAACCGGTCGGCGAGATCACCCGGGGGACCACCAATCCCAACCGGCTGCGTCGCGTCGACAACTACATCGCATACCGCTGCGGCGCGCTCCTGGGCGACGCGCCACGGCCGCTGGTCGTCGACCTGGGCTACGGGGCCACGCCGGTCACCGCCGTCGAGTTGCGGGCCCGCCTCGCGGCGGCCGTCCGCCCCGACGTCATGGTGGTCGGTCTCGAGATCGATCCGGTACGGGTGGAAGCCGCCCGGCCGTACGCGCAGCCCCCGCTGCTCGACTTCCGGCGCGGCGGCTTCGAGCTCGCCGGCACGAGCCCCGTCGTGGTGCGCGCGTTCAACGTGCTGCGCCAGTACGCCGAGGAGGAGGTCGCGGCCGCCTGGCACCAGATGACCGCGACCGGCGCCGTCCTGATCGAGGGCACCTGCGACGAGCTGGGCCGCACCGCCACCTGGGCGGTGGTCGAGCACGGGGTGCCGAGCACCCTCACCCTCTCGGCCCGGCTGTCCGATCTGGACCATCCGGCCACCTTCGCCGAGCGGTTGCCCAAGGCGCTGATCCACCGCAACGTGCCGGGCGAGCCGGTGCACGAGCTGCTGCGCGCCCTCGGCCGGGCGTGGGAGACCGAGGCCGCCCCGTTCGGCCCGCGCCAGCGGTGGATCGCCACCGTGCGGCGCATGCGCGACGAGGGCTGGCCGGTCCACGACGGCCCGTCCCGCTGGCGGCTCGGCGAGCTCACCCTGCCTTGGCCGGGCGCCGGCTGAGCCCCGCACCGGCCAGACGGCGCCCAAGCCACGCCGCGACCGGCCGCTCGGCGCACCGGTGCACCATCCAGGCGAGACCGAGCATCGCCGCGATCGTCCCGGCGATCAGCGACCACACCGGCAGACCCGTGTGCTCGTAGCCGCGGCGCAGCAGCGCGTACCCGATGCGCTGGTGCAGCAGATAGAACGGATAGGTCAGCGCTCCCGCGGTGCTCAGCCACCCCCACGTGACGCGGCGCGTGGCCCCGAGCGCGATCGCGATCAGCACCCCGTACGCCAGGGAAAGAATGATCCTCGCCGGGAGCACGGGCACCTCGAAGCCCGGGCTGAGCGCGGCCACCCGCCCGGCCACTCGCGCCATGCCGAGCGCCCAACTCGCACCGATCAGGCACCAGGTCACCCAGTGCGGGCCGAACCGGTGCAGCAGGTAGAGCGCCAGGCCACCGACGAAGTACGGCGCGTAGTCCGGCATCACCCACGACGGCCCCGCCACGGCCGCGACCAGCCAGACCGAGCAGAAGACCTCGACCCGGCGCCGGGTGAGTCCGATGGCGATCAGCACCGCGAAGACCAGGTAGAAGCGCAGCTCGCACCAGAGCGTCCAGTAGACGCTGTCGACGAGTGTCGCCCCGAGCGGCTGCGGCGCCATCGTCAGGTTGAGCAGCACGTCCGAGAGGCTCAGCGAGCTTCCGTACGGGACTCCGGTCGTGACCGGCAGCAGCACCACCACCGTGACCGTGACGAAGACGCAGACCCAGAAGGCCGGATACAGGCGCAGGAAGCGCGCCACCAGGAAGTCGCGCGGCCGCCGGTCCCACCCGCTCATCCCGATCACGAACCCGCTGATCATGAAGAACGCCTCGACGCCGAGGAACCCGTAGACGAGGAGATGCGCGGCATTCGGCAGGAACGTGGTGGGCGGGCGCACGCCGTCGATGCGCCACGAGACGCCGTAGTGGTAGCCGGCCACCGCGAGCGCGCAGATCAGGCGCAGACCGTCGAGGGCTGCCAACCGGGTGCGCTGCCGGCGAGGCGCCGGCGCCAGAGTCGTGACCATCGTCCCGATTCAGCCGCGCGAGGCTGGGCGGCACCCGTGCGCCGGCTGTGCGGGACCGGAGAAAGCGGCCGAAGAAAAGGTCGGGCCGGTCCTCCGCAGCGGACCGGCCCGACCCCAGGGGGTGAGTAACGTCTTCGCATTCCAGAGTCGGTCCGGCCGGGTGCGAAGGCGGTCGCGCGAGGGTTGCCGATCGGGAGCAGAGAAAGAGGCGCCGCCGTCGGATGACGGCGGTGCCTCCTCGAAGGGTCTCAGAGCACCGAGCGCAAGGTCTCCACCAGCAGTTCGCTGCTGAACGGCTTCTTCACCAGCAGCGCGTCCTCCGAGATCAGGCCGTCCGCGACGGCGATCTCCTTGGGCAGGCCGGAGATGTAGACCACGCGCATCTCCGGGCGCAGCTCGGTCGCGGAGCGGGACAGCTCTCCGCCGGAGACGCCGGGCAGGCCGAGGTCGGTGATCAGGATGTCGATCTCGCCGGGGTGTTCCCGGCACGCCGCGATGGCCTGCGTCGAGTCGCCGGCGATCAGGGTGTCGAAACCTCGCCGCTCCAACATGCGCCGCATGATGTCGCGCAGGTCCTCCTCGTCGTCGACGACCAGGACGGTGGGTCGCGTCTCTGCTGCGGGCGCCTGCGACATGGGTCCTCCCGGTGTGTCGGTAACCGTATTCACGCTATCCGTGCCGGGTTGCGCGGTCCGGGCCTTTGCTGGATCAGCTGCTCAGATCTCCCGTGTAGAGGAGCCGGTTGGGCGATCCCTTGCCCGCGCCGCGCACCGAGCCGGTCACCGACCGGGCCACCAGCTCGTCACGCACCTGGGCCGGGGTGTACGAGGGGTGCTTGGCCAGCACCAGCGCGGCCGCACCGGCCACGTGCGGGGCCGCCATCGACGTGCCGCTCATCAGCTTCGAGGCGGAGTTCGAGGCGTGCGACGCGCCCTGGATCCGGACACCGGGGGCGAACAGGTCGACACAGGACCCGAAGTTCGAGGATGACCACCGGGCGTCCTTCTGGTCGGTCGCGCCCACCGTGATCGCGGCGGGCGTCCGGCCCGGCGACTGGGTGCACGCGTCGCGGCCGTCGTTGCCGGCCGCGACGACGACCGTGATGCCCTCGGCGATCGCGCGGTTGACGGCGTCGTCGAGCGCCTTGCTGGTGACGCCGCCCAGGCTCAGGTTGGCCACGGCGGGCCGCGCCTTCTGCTTCGCCACCCAGTCGATGCCCGCGATGATCGACTTGTACGAGCCGTTGCCCTTGCAGTCGAGCACGCGCACGCCGACCAGCTTCACGTCCTTCGCGACGCCGTAGGCCGCGCCGCCGATCGTGCTGGCCACGTGGGTGCCGTGGCCGTTGCAGTCGCCGCCGGACCCGTAGCCGTCGCGGGCCCGGCCACCGAACTCGCGGTGGCCGGCGCGCAGGCCGGTGTCGACCACGTAGACGGTGACACCGGCGGCCGAGGGCGCGGCGTACGACGACGAGAGCGGCAACGACCGCTGGTCGATCCGGTCGAGCCCCCACGTGGCCGTGGTGGTGCCCGCGGCAGCGGCCGTTCCCGGAAGGGCACAGGCGAGCGCGGCGATCGCGCCGGTGAGCATCGTGGCGATGCGCAAAGGTTCGTCCTCTCAGTTGCTTCGGCCACTTCACCGGGGAGAAAGGCATGCCGAAGGGCGGCTGAGGGAAAGGGTGCGGTGGGTCGCGGAACGCTGAGGGATCCGCACGGTTGCACGTCAGTTGCAACGCACACAGAGCGGCGCCGCGGGCCTGGAAGATCGAAGTGAACAGCTAAGGCTGTGCGGCGGTGGGCCGATCAACACGGCGTACCGCTACACACCGCCACCGAGCAAGGAGAGCGATATGACCAGCCTGCTGTCGCCCGAGATCGTCACCGTCGATTCGCTGACCGACCGCTGCGACCGTTGCAGCGCGGCCGCCAAGCTGACGGTCACCCTGGCCAGCGGCGGCGAGCTGGCCTTCTGCGGGCACCACGCGAACCGTCACCACGAGGACATCAGCCGCGTGGGCGAGCGGATCGTTCTGGAGCAGGGCTTCGAGTGGGCGGGGAAGTAACCGCTTGATGCGCATTCGCCGCGTTATGCTCGTTTCCTCAGATCTTGAGGGGACCGGGTGCAGAGTGCGGCGCATGACGTGGGCAGGCTGTCCCGGCTGATCGCCGGGTGCGCCGGCGTCGCGGTCGCCGTCTTCGGTGCCGCGGCGTTGCTCATGTCCCTGAGAGGTGCTCCGCCGGACGGGTTGTTCACCGATCCGGCGGCCGCGCTCGTCCCGGCCGGACTGGGCCTGCTGCTGCGGGTCCTGCCGGTGTCACACCGGATCGCCGGCCGGGTCGTGCACGGCTTCGCCCATCTGCTCATGGTCTTCGCCGCCGCCATCGGCGTGCTCGGCCTCGCCGGTCATCCCGGCCCGGCCATCGCCACCCTCGTCGCGATCGCGGCCCTCGTGCTGCTGGGCCACCTTCTCCGGACGTTGCAGGGCGCCGAACGCCGGCAGCGGCGGCTCGTCGGCGAGCTCGAGGACCGCGAGAAGTTCGCGGCCACGCTGCTGCAGTCGATGAACGAGGCCGTCATGGTGATGGACGCCAACTACCACGTCATCGACGTCAACCGGCGCTGGCGCGAGCTCACCGGGCACGCGGCCGACGAGCCGGTCCGCTTCGACCCGCCGCCGGTCCCGCCGTCCGGCTCGAGCGGCGACTGGCTGCTGCCCCGGCTCGACGGGGGCGCGGTGCCCGTGCTGGCCGCCGTCGCGCCCGTTCCGGACGAGCAGGGCACGCCCCGGGCGTACGTGGCGACGTATGTGGACATCGCCGACCGCAAGCGGGCCGAGGAGACGCTCAGCGAGCACGCCGCGGAGCTGGAGCGCGGCAACACGATGCTGCGCGAGGCGAACGCCCGGCTGGAGGCGGCGCTCACCTTCAAGAACGACCTGACCTCGATGCTCACCCACGACGTGGCCCAGCCGATCAGCTCGATCGCGAGCCTCGCCGAGCTGCTGCGCGCCGACTGGGACGACCTGCCCGACGACATCCGGCTCGAGCTCGCCACGAAGATCGACAAGAACACGCAGCGGCTCATCAAGATGCTCAACGACCTTCAGCTGCTCTTCCGGCTGGACATGGGGTCGGTCACCGCACGGCGGGCCCCGGTGCCGCTGCGCGAGGTCGCCGAGGCCGTGGCGGCTGCCTCCTCCGCCGGCGAGGAGGTGCGCGTGGCGATCGCCGAGGGGCTGTCCGCGCTCGCCGACCGCGGGCACGTCACCGCGGTGCTGCAGAACCTGGTGAACAACGCGGTCGCGTACGGGTCGCCGCCGATCGAGCTGAGCGCCGAGCGGCTCGGCGAGACGGTCGAGCTGACCGTGCGGGACAACGGCCCGGGCATCCCCGACGACCTGCTGCCCAACCTGTTCGGCCGGTTCATGCGCGGCGCCGGCCTGGGCCTGTTCATCGTGCGCCACCTGGCCGAGGCGAACGGCGGCTCGGTCCGCTACGAGCACGCCACGCCGCAGGGGGCGAGGCTCGTCGTCACCTTCGAGCTCGCCCCCGTCTGAGTCGCGCGCCGCGATCACATGTCGTGGGCGCTGCCCCGGTCCTCTTCGTTGATCATGCCGTCGCCCCAGGCGTCCTTCTGGTTGGTGCGGCCGCCCATCGGCGCGCTTCCGGCGGCGCCACCGCTGATCGGTCCGCTCTTGGCGACCCGGCGGCCCGGGGGCAGCACGTCGTCGAGGTCGCGGGCGCTGCGGATGCCGGGCGCCGAGGTGATGTCCACATTGGTGCCGGCGTTCGCCGGGAGCCCGCGGTGGTGCGGGAGGTCGATGCGGCTGGCGTTGCTGCGCTCGGCCGCGCTGGTGCCCCAGCCCGCACCCGGGTGGGAGCGGTTGCGGGCCCGAGCGGCGACGGCGGCCGGGGACGGCGCGAGCCGCTTCGTGCTGGCGCCGCCGAGCGCGCCGCTCTCCACCAGGCCCTTGAACGTCGTCAGGTCCTCCTTGAGCCGCCGGGTGAGCGACTGCTGGCCGTGCCGGTCGTTCGGCATGAGGAACGCGATGTCGGCCTCCAGCTGGGCGACCACCTGCGTCTTCATCTCGCCCAGCGGCCGCAGGGTGAGGGTCTCGGCGAGCAGCGGACCCTCCATCGTCGACCACGAGACGCGCTCGTCCTCGCGGCGCTCGGTGATCTGGGCGTCGAACTCACGGGTCTTGCCCTCGACGTCCATGATCCAGTGGGTCTGGTCGGCGCCGATGGCGGTGACCTCCCGGACACCGCTCATGAACCGTGGGTAGTTCTCGAACGCGGCGAGTTGCTCGTACACCGTGTGCAACGGTGCACTCACCTCGATGGCCTGCTGAACCATACTCATCGCATCTGTCTCCCAACCTGCGCGTGCCGACTGTCGGCATCACCGAGAGTACGTATGCGATTACTGCGCGAAGCCGGTTTCGTTCAGACCCGGCGCAGGTACTGCCAGCGGCCGACCTCGGCGGCGTACCGGGCGTCACTCGCGGGCACCAGGGCCACCCCCGCCGCACGCAACATCGCCACGAGCCGGCCCGACGGGCTGCGCCACGCCTCACTGATCTCGACCAGCGTCCCGGTCTCGCGGCAGGCCGCGGCGAGGGCGCCGATCAGGTCCTCGGTCAGCACGGCGTCGTCCAGCCCCACCTCGGTGAGCAGGCGCAACGGGCGGGCGAGCTGGGTGGGCGCGTAGCGGGAGGCTCGCTCCAGGCCGTGGATCGTCGCGGCCACCAGGCTCTCGGCGACCTGCTCGGCGGTCATGCCGCCGCCGGCGATCAGCGCCCGGACGTCGCGCGGGCCGGCCACGGCGTGCTCCAGCGGCAGGCCGGAGACGGCGACGGAGACCGCCTCGACGTGACCGAGGTCCGCCGGCATGGCGAGCCAGCCGTCGGGGCGTACGACCTCGATCTCGGCGGCGACGCGCAGGGTCAGGTCGGTGCGCCGGCGGGCCCGGGCGATGGCGTCCGCGTACGCGGGCAGCCAGGTGCTGTCCGGGCCGGCCTGGTCGGCGAAGGTGATCGCGGTGAGACCGGCCTGGTCGGCCGCGGAGACGACGACACCGACGCTGTCCCGGCCGGCCGCGAAGCCGGTGTGCACATGCGCGTCCGTCGTCAGATCCAGCGCGTCGACGGCGCCCACGCCGCCGATGACCGATTCCCGCTCTGCGCTCACGTTGTCTCCCGGGCTGACTCTGGTCGACGGGTCTTCCCGTCTGACCAAGAGCGTGCGGGAGGGGCGTTGTCAACCCCGGTGTGCGGCCGGTGCGGTCCGGGTGCGTGCGATCCGGCGTCAGAGCCGGAACGTGCCGACGAGGTCGCGCAGGTCGTCGGCGGTGCGAGACACGTTGCCCGACGCCTGACGGGTCTGCTCGACGCCTTGCACCGACTCGGCGCTCGCGGCGGAGACGTCGGCGATGTTGCTCGCGATCCGCGCCGAGCCGTTGGCCACCTCGGCGATGCTGCGGCTCATCTCGCCGGTGGTGGCGGTCTGCTCCTCGACGGCCGAGGCGATCGTCGTCTGGAACTCGTTGATCTGCGCGATCACCTCGGAGATCCGCGAGATGACCTCCACGGCGCCGCCGGTGTCCTGCTGGATGGCGGCGACCCGGGTGCCGATGTCCTCGGTCGCCCGCGCGGTCTCCTGCGCCAGGTCCTTGACCTCGCTGGCGACCACCGCGAAGCCCTTGCCGGCCTCGCCGGCGCGGGCGGCCTCGATGGTGGCGTTGAGGGCGAGCAGGTTGGTCTGCTCGGCGATCGAGGTGATCAGCTTGATGACGTTGCCGATCTCGGCGGAGGAGTCGCCGAGCTGGCGCA
>NZ_BOMI01000202.1 GCF_016862115.1 Paractinoplanes deccanensis | reverse complement strand
TCGGACGACCAGTCCCGGCTGGTCTTCCACCCCGCCGACCGGGGCGTTGCGGCGCTTTCCGCCGAATAGCCCGGCGCTGTTCGCCAGACTGAGCCGGTGCCCGGACTCACCTACGACGACGTCGGCGCCACCCGGCCGGCCGAGGATCCCTGGCTCTCCCGGCCGGCCGGCTACCGGAGCTTCGAGCGAACCGTCGCCCTCGGCGCCGCACCGTGGGAGACGGTGTCCGAGGCGGTCATGCAGTGGCAGGTCAAACGCCGCAGCGGCTTCACCGTTCTCCCGGCCGCGCGAGCAACGGAAGGAGCCCACTACCTGCTGACCGCCCACATCGGCCCCCTCCGCATCCGGGAGCCGGTGCGGGTGGTCGCCGTGGTCGACCGGCCCGACCGCCGCGGCTTCGCCTACGGCACCGAACACGGCCACCCGGTCAGCGGCGAGGAGGCCTTCATAGCCCACCGCACCCCGGACGGCCGGGTGTGGCTGACGTTGCGCTCCCTCACCCGCCCGGCGCAGGGCGCTTGGGGGTGGGCCTTCCCGGTGCTGCTGCTCGCCCAGCGGGCCTATCGCCGCCGGTATCTGCGCGCCCTGCGCCAGGACCCGTCACCGAAGTCAGCGCCGTGACGTATCGGCCAGGCGGTTGAGCCATTCCAGCAGCAGGGTCCGCTCACCGGGGCTGAGCGGCGCCTGTCCTGATCGAGCGCCGCCCGCAGGGCCATCGCGCTGCTCACCATGCCGCCGCCGGGCCGAGCCGCACGCGCCCGTAGACCAGGGTGTAGTAGGCCGGGTGAGCCAGCCCTCTTCGCCCCGGTCGACCTGAGCATCGTCGACGGCCGCCGGCAGAGCGCCGCCGACGCGTACCTCACCCCGGTCCTGCACCGTCCTGGGCGACAGGGAATGCAACTACGCCGGCCTGTCGATCAGCGGCGGCCAATTCGTCGGGTTGGGCGAGTTCTGGCAGGCACCCAGCAACGTCGTGACGCGTAACGGCCAACCTCCGGCCGTGGTCGCTCTGCCGGGCGGCGAATCCGCCTACCTGGACTGGCTCGGCAGCAACAGCAACCAGATCTACGGGCCCTACCCCAACGGCCTGGCATCGCCGCACGTGTGGGGCAGCCCGTCGCCGTCCAGAGCGCCCTCAGCCCGTGGCGCCTTCAACCGGAACTGGTCGAGGCCCCAGATCGCCCTTTCCTGGGCCGGGCAGGACAACAATGTGTACTGGCTCCTTGTCGAGCGGTGTCGTTCAATAGGGTGCTGTCCATGGATATCGTCATCGTGCTCTTCGAGGGCTTCGAACCGCTCGACGCGATCGGCCCGTACGAAATCTTGGCCTATGTGCCAGGCGCGAAGGTGCGCTTCGTCGCACCGGAACCGGGCGTTCTCACCGACGCGCTGGGCGCGCTGCCGGTCGACGTGCGCACGCGGTACTCCGACGTCGAGTCGTGTGACGTGCTGCTCATCCCCGGCGGAGGCGGCGCCCACAAGGTGATCGCCGACCCGCAGTTCCTCGATTGGGTGCGCCGGATACACGCCACCACCCGGTTCACCACCTCCGTCTGCACCGGCTCGCAGGTGCTGGGCGCCGCCGGGCTGCTCGACGGGCTCACCGCGACCACGCACTGGGAGTCGGTCGGCGACCTGCAGAGCTACGGCGCGGCGTACACGAGCGACCGGGTGGTCCGGCAGGGCCGGATCATCACCTCGGCCGGGGTCTCCTCCGGCATCGACATGGCCCTGCATCTGGCCGCTCTGCTCACCGACGACACCACGGCGCAGGCGATCCAGCTCTACACCGAGTATGACCCGCAGCCGCCGTACGACAGCGGCTCCGTGGCCAAGGCGCCCGCCGCCGTGCTCGAGCGCGCCGGCACCCTCAACCGCGATCGGCTCGATGGCTGACACCGACGAGCACGAAAGGTCTCCAGACTCCCACCGCCGACGAGCTCACTACCGCGGGCGCTGGATGCCCTGTGGGGATCCAGCGCCCGCGGCGGATCAGAAGGCCGGCAGGACCGAGCCCTGGTACTTGTCCGTGATGAACTTCTTGACCTCGGGGCTGTGCAGCAGCTTCTCCAGCTTCTGCACGCGCGCGTCGGTCTCGTCGCCGGTGCGGACCACCAGGAGGTTGGCGTACGGGTTGTTGTCGGCGGTCTCCAGGGCGAGCGCGTCGGTGGCCGGCTTGAGGCCGGTCTCGATGGCGTAGTTGCCGTTGATGACCGAGAGCGCCGTGTCCTCGAGGCTGCGCGGCAGCTGGGCCGCCTCGAGCGCCTTGAACTTCAGGTTCTTCGGGTTGGCCGTGATGTCCTTCTCGGTGGCCTTGACGCCGACGCCGTCCTTCAGGGTGATCAGGTTGTTCTTGGCGAGCAGGCTCAGCGCGCGGCCCGAGTTGGACGGGTCGTTCGGGATGCCCACGACGCCGCCGGACGGGACGTCGGCCAGGGACTTCACCGTCTTGGAGTAGACGCCGAGCGGCTCGATGTGCACCGGCTTGAGCGGGGTGAACTTGTAGCCCTTCGCCGCGACCTCCTCCTCCAGGTACGGGATGTGCTGGAAGTAGTTGGCGTCGAGCTGCTTCTCCTGGAGGGCCACGTTGGGCTGGATGTAGTCGTTGAACTCGACGATGTCGAGCTTCAGGCCCTCGGCGGCGGCGAGGTTGTCCGCCACGTACTTCAGGATCTCGCCGTGCGGGACCGGGCTGACGCCGACCTTCAGCGTGTCCGAGGAGGCGGAGGCGGAGTCGTCGTCGGAGCCACAGGCCGCGAGCCCCAGCAGGAGCGTCGCGGAGGCCAGCACGGAAACGAAGCGGCGCACGAGATGGACCTTTCTATTTGTGGGAGAGCCGGCGGACGAGCAGGTCGCCCGCCATCTGGACGAGCTGGACGAAGACCACGAGCGCCGCGACCGTCGCGACCATCACCTCGGTCTCGAAGCGCTGGTAGCCGTACCGGATGGCCAGGTCGCCGAGGCCGCCGCCGCCGACCACGCCGGCCATCGCCGAGTAGCCGACCAGGGCGATCACCGTGATGGTGAGGCCGGCGGCCAGGCCGGGGCGGGCCTCGCGGAGCAGCACCTTGCCGACGATCTGGCCGCGGCTGGCACCCATCGCGGTGGCGGCGGCGATCACGTCGTTGGGGACCTCGCGCAGCGCGGCCTCGACGATGCGGGCGAAGAACGGGATGGCGCCGATGGTGAGCGGGACGATCGCCGCGTCGGTGCCGATGGTGGTGCCGACCACGGCGCGGGTGAACGGGATGACCGCCACCAGCAGGATGATGAACGGCAGCGACCGGGTGATGTTGACGATCAGGCCGAGCACCGAGTAGAGCGGCGGCGCGGACAGCAGCCCGCCGGGCGCGGTGAGCACCAGCAGGACGCCGAGCAGCAGGCCGCCGACCGCGGTGAGCACGGTCGAGACGAGGACCATCCAGGCGGTCTCCTGCAGGCCCACCCAGAGCAGGTCGAAGACTTCGGACCAGGTCATGCCGCCGCCTCCACCTGGGCGCCGCGCGCGCGGAGGAACTCGACGGCGGCCGTGCCGTCCTCGGGCAGGGCGATGCGCCACCGGCCGGCCCGGGTCGCGGCGAGGGTCTCCACCGAGCCTTCGAGCAGCGAGATGTCGAAGTTGCGGGCAAGGCCGGTCAGCGCGGTGTCCGCGTCGGGGCCGCTGACGGTGACGTCGACGACCGTGCGGCCGGGCAGGGTCGCGGGGGCGGAGAGCGGGAAGAGGCCGCGGGCGAGGGTGGAGCCGGGCCGGTGCAGCAGCTCGGCGACCGGGCCGGACTCGACGAACGCGCCGTCGCGCATCACCGCGGCCGAGTGGCAGATCTTCTTCACGACGTCCATCTCGTGGGTGATCAGCAGGATGGTGAGGCCGAGGCGCTGGTTGAGGTCTTGCAGCAGCCGCAGGATCGAGTCGGTCGTCTCCGGGTCGAGCGCCGACGTCGCCTCGTCGGAGAGCAGCACCTGAGGGCGGGCGGCCAGCGCGCGGGCGATGCCGACCCGCTGCTTCTGCCCGCCGGACAGCTGCGCGGGGTACGCGTCCGCGCGCCCGCCGAGGCCGACCAGCTCGATCAGCTCGGCGACGCGTTCCTTGCGGGCGGATCGGGGCACGCCGGTGACCTCCAGGGCGAAGGCGATGTTGCCGGCGACCGTGCGGGAGGAGAGCAGCGCGAAGTGCTGGTGGATCATTCCGATGCCGTGCCGGGCGAGCCGCAGCCCTTTGCGGTTGAGGGCGGTCAGGTCGACACCGCCGACGGTGATCGTGCCGGCGTCGGGGCGTTCGAGCATGTTGACGCAGCGCAGCAGCGTGCTCTTGCCGGCGCCGCTCTGCCCGAGCACGCCGTAGACGTCACCCTCGCCGACCGTGAGGTCGACGCCGTCGACGGCGCGCACTTCCCGCCCGCGGCTCCGGTATGTCTTCCGGAGTCCCTTAATCTCGATCAAGAAGCACCCTTATTACCTAGATATCCCATAGGCTGATGGGACATCGACCGACCATAGCGGCGCGCCCGGTCGCGGGGAAAGCCCGTGTAACGACCGTCACGAGCCCGATACCTGACCGTCATCTAGACACAGCGGCGGCATAGGGAGCGCACAGCGCGGCGCCCTAGCGTCGAGACATGGCACTTCTGGTTCTGGCGCTGCTGTTCGGAGTCGGTGCTCTTCTCGTCTTCTCCGGCCGGCGCAGCACAAGCGGACAACACCAGCACACGCTCTCGGACGCGCGAGCGGAGGCGCAGCGATGGTACGAGCGCCTCGGCGGCCAGCTGGTCAACCTGAGCAGCCCGGACCCGGCGGCGCGGCAGGCGCTGGCCGACGCGGCCGAGCGGCACCAGGCGGCGGGCGGGCAGCTGGCCCGGGCCGAGACGGTCAGGCAGTACGAGATGGCGCGCGAGACGGCCCTCGAAGGGCTGGCCTACGTGCGGGCCGCGCGGCAGGCGATGGGCCTGGACGCCGGCCCCGAGTTCCCCGCGGCCGGCCGGGCCACCGGCACGCTGGACGCCGACCGGCGAGTGACCGTCCAGGGGCAGACCTACTGGGCCGGTCCGCAGGCGAGCTCGCGGACCCCGTACTACTACCCCGGCGGCCACGTGGGCGGCCGCCCGGTCCCCGCGGGCTGGTACTCGACGCCGTGGTGGAAGACCGCGCTGGCGGCCGGCGCCGGCGCGCTCGGCGGCATGATGATCTTCGACGCGCTCTTCGGCCACCACGGCTTCGGCGGTCCCGGCGGAGGGCCCGGCGACTTCGGAGACTTCTTCTAGACGGCTCTTGAGTCATTCCAGAAACCGTTTACCACGCCCTGGCGCGGGTACCCCGGAAGCCGTCGCAATCCGCCACTTCCGGAGGATCTACGCAAATGGAAGCCAGCAAGCCCGTTGAGAAGATCAAAGACGTGGTGGAGGCCGCCGCCGCCAAAGTGGCGGACGTCCTGACACCTCCGGTGCCCGGAGCGCCGGGCAGCGCTCCGCCGACCGTGGCGGAGCCCACGACCCCCCACGATCCCCTGCCGGCGAAGAAGGAGCAGGGCGCGCCGGAGACGCGGACGCCCACGGGCGCGGTGACCGGCGCGCCGGCCGAGTCCAAGGGCCAGCAGGGCGAATACCTGACCACGGCGCAGGGCGCCCGGCTGCGCGACACCGACCACTCGCTGAAGGCCGGGCCGCGCGGCCCGATCCTCATGCAGGACCACCACTTCCGCGAGAAGATCACGCACTTCGACCACGAGCGCATCCCGGAGCGCGTCGTGCACGCGCGCGGCGCGGGGGCGCACGGCGTCTTCGTCGGCTACGGCACCGCGGACGGGGTCACCCGCGCCGGCTTCCTCAAGAAGGGCAAGGAGACCCCGGTCTTCGTGCGCTTCTCGACCGTGCTCGGCTCGCGCGGCTCGGCCGACACCGTGCGCGACACCCGCGGCTTCGCCACCAAGTTCTACACCGACGAGGGCACGTTCGACCTGGTCGCCAACAACATCCCGGTCTTCTTCATCCAGGACGCGATCAAGTTCCCGGACATCATCCACGCCGGCAAGCCGCACCCGGACCGCGAGATCCCGCAGGCGCAGAGCGCGCACGACACGTTCTGGGACTTCGTCTCGCTGCACACCGAGGCCCAGCACCACACGATCTGGAACATGTCCGACCGGGGCATCCCCCGCTCGTACCGGACCATGGAGGGCTTCGGCGTCCACACGTTCCGCCTGATCAACGACGCCGGCGAGACCGTGCTGGTGAAGTTCCACTGGAAGCCCAAGCTCGGCGTGCACTCGCTGACCTGGGAGGAGGCCCAGATCGCGGCCGGCGTCGACCCCGACTTCCACCGCCGCGACCTCTACGACGCCATCGAGGCCGGCGCATTCCCCGAGTGGGAGCTGGGCATCCAGGTCTTCCCGGACACACCCGAGGAGACGTTCGCCGGCATCGACCTGCTCGACCCCACCAAGATCGTGCCGGAGGAGCTGGCCCCGGTGCAGCGCGTCGGCAAGCTGGTGCTCAACCGCACCCCGCGCAACTTCTTCGCCGAGACCGAGCAGGTCGCGTTCCACCTCGGCCACCTGCCCCCGGGCATCGACGTGACGAACGATCCGCTGCTGCAGGGCAGGCTCTTCTCGTACGTGGACACGCAGCTCACCCGGCTCGGCGGCCCGAACTACTCGCAGATCCCGATCAACCGGCCGCACGCTCCCGTGAACGACATGCTGCGCGACGGCTTCCACCAGCACGCGGTGCACGCGGGCGTCGCGCCCTACCGGCCGAACTCGCTCGACGGCGGCAACCCGTTCACCGCGGGCGACAAGGAGAACGCGTTCCTCGACGTGCCGGTGCGGGTCGCCGAGGCGCCGAAGGTGCGGCAGAACCCGGCCTCGTTCGACGACCACTACAGCCAGGTGCGCCTGTTCTGGCTGAGCATGTCGCCGGTCGAGAAGGAGCACATCATCCGGGCGTACACCTTCGAGCTGGGCAAGTGCTACGAGCAGGCGATCAAGGAGCGCCAGCTCCAGTCGCTGGCCAACATCGACCCGGTGCTCTGCGCCGAGGTCGCCACCGGCCTGGGCCTGCCCGCGCCGAAGCCGACCATCGAGCTCGCCGAGCCCGCGCCCAGCCCCGCGCTGTCGCAGGTCGGCGGGGAGTGGCCGCCGGACGGCCGGATCGTCGGCATCGTGGTCGGCCCCGACGGCACCGACGTGCCGGGCCTGGCCGAGGTGCGCACGGCGATCCAGACCGCCGGGATGGTCCCGCTGATCATCGCTCCGCACGGCGGCAAGGTCGGCGGCCTGCCGGTGCAGCGCACCTTCGCCACCGCCCGCTCGATCGAGTTCGACGCGATCCTGGTGGGTGCCGCGCCCGTCCCGGCGCCGGACGCGATCCCCGCCCGCGACGACAAGGCCGGCGCGGCGACCTCGGTCGACCCGCGCGTGGTCCTGCTGCTCGACGAGGCGTGGCGGCACGCCAAGGCGATCGGCGCGTGGGGCGAGGGCACCGAGGCGCTCCAGCAGGCCGGCATCGCCGGCACGCCGGGGGTCGTCGCCGCCGAGTCGGCCGCCGCGGCGCTGACCGAGGTGCAGCAGCTGATGGCCGCGCACCGGGTCTGGGAGCGGTTCCCCGCCACGGTGGCCTGAGACGAGGGCCCGATCTCAGCGCAACGGACCGTACGCGGCCTTGTACGAGATCGGGCCCATCACCGGCAGCAGCATGTTACGCAGCCGGATGGGCAGGCCGGCCACCTTGGAGAACCGGTCGGTGACGGCCTGCACGTGGGTGACCCGCTCGCGGCGGCGCTCCTCGTAGCGGGCGCCCACCGCGTCCCACGCCCCGTCCGCGAGCAGATCGGCGAGCGCGATCGCGTCCTCCATCGCCAGGGCGCCGCCCTGTGCCCACACCGGGGCGGTGGCGTGCGCCGCGTCGCCGATCAGCACGCAGCGGTCGCGGTGCCAGGTGGGGATGCGCACCTCCTCGATCGGCGAGTGGTAGAGCCGGCCGGGGCTGTCGAGCACCGCCCGCACCTTGTCCGGGTAGCCGCCGAAGGTCTCCCGCAGCCACGACGGGTCCGGGTCGACCGGGCCGCCGCGGGTGGCGGACGCGAACACGTACACCTCGGTCTCGTCGACCGGGATCATCAGGAACGCGCCCTCGGCGCCGGACCACACGGTGAAGCAGTCCACCCCGGGGTTCGGCGCCATGAAGCGCCAACTCGCCCGGCTCAGCATCGCCGAGCGCATGCCGGCGCGGCCGAACACCTGCTCGCGGACGGCCGAGTGCACGCCGTCCGCGCCCACCACGAAGCCGTACCGGCGGCCGCCGGCCCGCACGCCCGAGGGCTCCAGCTCCACCGTGCCCACGCTGTCGTGCCGGACCGGGATGTCCTCGGCGAGCAGCGCGTGCAGGTCGCTGCGGCGCACGCACCGGGGCCGCGCGTCGGGACCCCAGAACTCGTCCTCGTCGACCGCGAACAGCACCCGCCCGCGCGACGACCGGTACTCGCGGCGGCGGGTGGGCCGGCCCACCTTCTCCAGCCCCGCGCGCAGGCCCAGCGCGCCCAGCGCCGCGACAGCGTTGCCCGGCAGGTTGATCGCCAGGCCGCCGTCGGCCGCGGCCGGGTCGCGCTCCACCAGATCGAACGGCACGTCCCGCTGCCGCAGGGCACACGCCAGCGCCAGGCCGGCTATGCCGCCGCCGACCACGAGCACCGCGTCGTCAGTCATCGTTCTCCTCCCCCGTCCTGAGGCTCCAGGACACCGCGCTCTCCGGCCGAGAAGGTACCTTTCTGTCGGAGATCAGCCCAGATGGGCAACCAGCGATGACACGACGGCCGCGGTGTCCGCGGTGCCGCCGAGGTCGCGGGTGCGGGTCTCCGGGGCCGCCAGCGTCGCCTCGACAGCGGCCATGACGTCCGCCGCCGCGGCCGGATGGCCGAGGTGCTCCAGCATCAGCGCGGCCGACCAGACCGCGCCGACCGGGTTGGCGATGCCCTGCCCGGCGATGTCCGGCGCGGAGCCGTGCACCGGCTCGAACATCGACGGGTGGGTGCGGGTCGGGTCGAGGTTGGCCGACGGGGCGATGCCGATGCTGCCCGCGACCGCGGCGGCCAGGTCGCTCAGGATGTCGCCGAACAGGTTCGACGCCACGATCACGTCGAACCGCCCCGGATCGAGGACGACCTTGGCCGCCAGCGCGTCGATGTGCTCGCTCTGCGTCCGTACCCCCGGGAACTCCCCCGCGACCTCGGCGACCACCTCGTCCCAGAACGGCAGGGTGTGCACGATGCCGTTGGACTTGGTCGCCGAGGTCACGTGCGAGCGGCGGGTCGCGGCCAGCTCGAACGCGAACCGCGCGATCCGGGTGACGCCGGGGCGGGTGAACACGGACTCCTGCACGGCGAACTCGTCCGGGAAGCCCCGGTTGAGCCGGCCGCCGATCTCGCTGTACTCGCCCTCGACGTTCTCCCGGATCACCACGAAGTCGACCTCCGGCCCGGCGTCGCGCAGCGGCGACCGGACGCCCTCGAAGACCCGGATCGGGCGCAGGTTGACGTACTGCCGGAACGCGCGCCGGATGGGGATCAGCAGGCCCCACAGCGACACGTGGTCGGGCACGCCGGGCCAGCCCACCGCGCCGAGCAGGATCGCGTCGTACGGCCGCAGCCGCTCGATCGCGTCCGCCGGCATCATCTCGCCCGCGGCGGCGTAGCGCTGGCAGGACCAGTCGTACTCGTCGTAGGTGAAGGGGACGCCGTGCTTCCTGGTGACCGCGTCGAGCACCTGGCGGGCCGCCCAGGTCACCTCGACCCCGATGCCGTCGCCGGGGATGACGGCGATGCGCTGCGGCATCGCGCTCACCCGAGCCCGACCGCGGCCACCATGAGCGGCAGCAGCAGGAGGATGAGGATCGCGCCGAGCACGTCGAAGGAGACGCCCGACCGGATCATCGTGGTGATCGGGACGACGCCGGAGCCGTAGACCACCGCGTTCTGCGGCGTGGAGACCGGCAGCATGAAGCCGAACGACGCCGCGAACGTGGCGGCCAGCGCCGGCACCAGCGGGTTGATGCCGGCCGCGGCGGCGATCGGGATGATGATCGGCACGACCACGGCGGCCGACGCGGTGTTGCTGGTCGTCTCGGAGACCACGATCGCCAGCACCACGGCGAAGGCGGTGATCGCGAACGTGCTGCTCAGGCCCAGGGCGTCCGCGCTGGAGGTGCCGATCCGCTCGGCCAGGCCGGTGTCGGCGAGCAGCGAGCCGAAGATGATGCCGGTGCCGAAGAGCACGATCGTGCCCCAGTCGATGCGCTGGGCGTCGCTCCAGTTGAGCGTGAACTCGCGGTCGCGCCACGAGGTGGGCAGCAGGAACAGCAGCGAGGCGCCGAGCACGGCGACCACGCCCTCGTTGAGGCGGCCGCTGACCACGTCGTACACCTTGGACTCGGTGCCGGCGACCAGCGCGACGATGCCCGGGAAGATCCAGAGCGCGACCGTGACGGCGAAGGCGATCACGGTGTTGCGCTCGGCCGGGCTGAACTTGCCGAGCTCGGCCCGCTGGCCGGCGATGTACTGCTCGACGCCCTCGATGCGGCGCACCTCGGGCTTGTTGATCAGCAGCAGGACCAGCGCGAGCACGGCGAACATGCAGAGGCAGATCGGGGCGGCGATCGCCATCCACTCGGCGAACGAGATGCGCTCGCCGGTCGCCTCCTCGATCAGGCCGCGGCCGATCAGGTTGGGCGGGGTGCCGACGGGCGTGAGCAGGCCGCCGACGCTCGCCCCGTACGCCAGCATGAGCATCAGCGCGGCACCCACCCGCAGCCGCGTCGGGTCGAAGCCCTCACCCGCCAGCCCGCGGTCCTGCATCATCTTGGCGATCACGGCGAGGATGCCGAGCGCGGTGGGCAGCAGCATCGCGACCGTGGCGGTGTTCGAGACGAAGGCCGACAGCAGGGCGGTGATGACGCCGAACGCGACGATGACCCGGACGGTGGAGCGGCCGATGCCCGGCAGCGAGAGGATGCGGAACGCGAACCGGCGGGCCACGCCGTGCTTGAGCATCGCCTGGGCCAGGATGAACGCGCCGATGAAGGTGAAGACCGTCGACGAGCCGAACGGCGCGAGCACGTCGGACGCCTCCGCGACGCCGAACACGACGATCAGGCCGACGCCGATCAGGCCGCCGATGGGGATGGGCACCGCCTCGGTGACCCACAGGATGATCACCCCGAGCAGGACGCCGCCGAGCACCTGCTGGCTGGGCGGGATGCTCAGCGGCAGGGCGAGGAAGACGATGGTGACGATCGGGGCGAGGAAGAGGCCGACGGTGCGGCGGCCGCGCTCGAAGCGTTCCTCGGCCGGGGACAATTGCTGTTCACCCAGACTGCGGTAGGTGCCGCCGCCGAGCAGGCGGCCTTCGACGTCCGTTGCCATGGCGCCCTCCCCGTACTCCTCATCGAGTGATTTACATCACTCGATCATAGAAGTCAGGCGAGATCACTCAAAAGGGCACTTCCGAGCGGAGTGAGGGTGTGCACGACCGCCTTGCCGGCCCGGCTCGTGGTGATCAGGCGGGCCTCGCGCAGCACGGCCGTGTGCTGGCTGACGCTGGCCGCGCTGACGCCGACGCGGCGGGCGAGCTCGGAGGTGGTGCGCGGGTCGCCGAGCGACTCCAGCAGGCTGGTCCTGGTGCGCCCGAGCAGTGCGGCCAGCGCGGAGCCGTCGCCGTTGCGCGGGCCGGCCAGCAGCGTGAGGTCGTGCTCGATCGGATAGACCAGCACGGGCGGCAGGGTGGTGTCGCGCAGCACGTCCGGGGTGCCCCACGACAGGTACGACGGCACGAGCAGCAGGCCGCGCCCGTCGAGGTGGATCGTCTGCTCGAACGGCACGTCGGCCTCGAGCACGGGCGGCTCCCAGCGCATGCGCGGGCGGAAGCTGTCGAGCAGGCCCTCGGCGCCCTGGTCGAGCAGCACGCGGGCGCGGCGGGAGCGCTCGGCCTCGACGTGGGCGCGCGCCTGGTCCCAGAACGGGGCGACGGCGCTCTCGTACTGCGATCGCAGGGCGCCGGCCAGCCGGTCGAGGGTGTCGCGGTCGCCGTCGGCGAGGCGGGCCATCCACGGCGGGGTGGGCCCGCCGGTGCGCACCAGCTCGCGCATCTCGTCGCGCAGCCGGGTCGCCGGGGTCGAGCGCAGCGCCTCGAGGCCCGCGGGCAGTCCCTGCGCGGCCTCGGCCGGGGTCAGGAAGTCGGGGTAGTAGGCGCCCTGGACCAGCGGCAACAGCAGCTCGAGGTCGTCGCGGCGGCTGGCGCGCAGCGCGTGGCCCCGCCAGCGCCCGAAGATCAGCTCGGGACCCGGGCGGCGGATGCGCCACACGCTGAAAACGGTCTCCCAGAGCGGGTCGGGCTCGGCGGCGATCCGCACCCGGCCGACGTCTTCGGGCGTGAAGTGAATCCGCAACACGTCGGCCCCCAGTCGCCCCCATCGCTGTGCCCGCTCGCGAGCAGAAAAAGTCGGATGTAAGGCGGCGATTCTAACCGGCGCCGCGGGAGGGCGGCAGTCGGATCACACGACAAAGGTCCGTACGGCGCCGGAGACCGCACGGATGATCGATTGCCTGGTGTCGCCACGAGCGAGTCACGGTTCCGGGCCGGATACGCACCCCCGATACCGGCATATCCGTTATTGCCCACAATCCACGACCGGCTCGTGGCCGACCCGGTGGAATGACCTTCCCTGGGAGCGCGCTCAGCCGACAACACGTTTAATCGGACCCTGAAAGGATCGCGCTCTCCGAGTGGATTTTCGCGCCATTTCGGGGACGAATGCCCTATTCGCGCTCAGGCCGCGGGGGTCAGTTCCTCCGGGCGCGCCGAGGCCGGCCGGCGCTTCGCGACCCAGCGCTCGAAGATCAGCGACGTGAAAGGCGGGATGGAAGCCGCGAGGCCCACCAAAGTACGCAACAGGGACCAGCGCTCGGCGCGGGCCGTCCAGAGCGCCGCGACGATGTAGACGACGAACAGCGCGCCGTGCACCCGGCCGAAGATGAAGACGCCCATCTCCGTCGTGCCGGCGATGTGCTTGAGATACATGCCCACGAGCAGGCCGGCCCACGAGAAGGCCTCGGCGACGGCGGCGATGCGGAACACGCGGTACGGCTGCGGCAAGACGAACGCTCCTGAGGTCGGGAAACGGCGCGGCGATCGTACAAAAGCAGCCTGGGAGCCCGGGCAGGCGGAAACCGCCGGGGTGACGTGATCGTCACCCCGGCGGCCGGGGGCGGCGCCGGTCGGAGAGGCGCGGCCGCCCCCTCTCCGGAAGGCTCAGCGGAACGCCGAGGGGCTGACCCGCACCAGCTGGCCCGCGTGCTTGATCTGGAGGAAGCCGGCGATGCTCCACGACGTCGCGTAGAGGCTGCCGCCGAAGTACTCGATGCCGGTCGGCATGGTCACCGGGGCGTGCGTGACCTTGCCGTGCTGGATGCGGGTGAGGCGGCCGACCTTCGACGGGTCGAAGTCCGCCGGCGGCGGGCCCGGGGGCATGCCGTAGAGCACCTCGGAGGCGTAGAGCGTGCCGTTCGGCGCCACCGCGACACCGGTCAGCGACGTGAAGCCGTGCCAGACCTTCAGCACGCGGCCGGTGCGGCCGTCGAGCTTCCAGATGGCCGCGGCCCGTGGCTGCTCCGCGCCGAGCGTCGAGACGTAGACGTACCGGCCGCTGGCGACGACGCCGGTCGGCACCGAGTCGCAGCCCTTGGTGCCCGGGTTGGCCTGCGCGCCCGGCTTGAGGCATTCCTTGGTCTTCGGGTTCGGCGGCACGAAGAAGGTCGAGACCTTTCCGGTACGCGGATTCACCCGCAGAACGTCATTCGCGCCGCCGTCCGCGATCAGCAATCCCCACTTCGTGTACGTCATGCTGAACGGGTTGGTGAGCGCGTCGTACGGTTTGCCCTTGGCGTCGAATTGCTTCTGCCTGTCCGGGTTGTACTTCAGCTCGTACTTCATCAGATCGGCCAGAACCCGGACGTTCTTGCCGTTCTTGTCGGCGACCAGCACCGAGGCCGGCTTGTATTTCGAGGGCGGCGGCGCGCCCTCCTCGTTCGGCCCGCCGAGGGCGATGTAGATGCGGTGCCCGTCGGTGGCCACCCCGGCCGGGGCCGGAAGCCCCGAGATCACCGTGCGCTGGCGGCCGGTGCGCAGGTCGACCGAGGTGATCTCGCCCGTGTCGGCCTCGGCCACCAGGGCGTGCCGCGACGAGGTCACGTCCAGCCCGAACGGCCCGTCGAGGCCCTTCGTTATCGTGCGAATGGGCGGCGGGCCGCCGTGACTGCCGCCCCCGGCATATGCGGGAACCCCCGCGAATACGGTCAGCAGGCCGGTCGCCGCGGCCGCCGACGCTTTCAGCGCATGCGCGATTCTCATCCTGTCCCCCTCGACAGACGCGCTCGATTCTCGCGATTTCCGTAAACACCTTCGAACGCGCCCGGTAACGGCGCAACCAGCCGATCGGCCGAGGGAAAAGGAAGATCGGCCTCCCCAATTCGGGGCGCCTTTCTTGATCGTTTTTTCTGCTGTCAGATCTTGTGCAGCGGGTCTACAGTCGGTCCATGGAGTTGCGCTGGTGGTCGATCGAGGTCCTGGACGGGCCCGGCGGCTCCGCGCGCGCCTGGCGCGACGGGCTGGGCACAGCGCTGACGGAGGCCGCCATCACGCATGGTGCCTACCAGTGGGAGTGGCACACCCACACGTGGGGCGTCCTGTTCGAGGTCGCCTTCCTCACCGACGAGCGCTGGACGGCGTACCGCAGCCTGCCGCTGGTCACGGCGGCCCTCGACGCGGTGCCCGACCCGGTGCACGGCCTCTATGTCTATCCCGGCCGGGGCGGCAGCTCCGGGCCGCACGTCCCGCGACGGCCCCGCCCGATCGCCGGGGCGGGCGCGGCCCCGCTGCCCGTCGAGGACGACGAGCTGGTGCGCCTCGCGCGGCCGGTGTCAGGGCCGCCCTTCCCCCTCGCCGTCTGAGCCGCCGTCTGAGCCGCCGGCATAGGCGCGCAGGAGCTCGGCCGCGCGGCCGCTGACCGCCGGGCCGTGCCCGAAGAGCGCGTGCTCGAAGTCGTAGCCGGCCAGCTTGCGCAGGCTGCGCCCCTGCTCGGCCGGGTCCACCGACGCCTGGGTGGGCCCGAGCGTCACCTTGCCGTCGCGCGTGCCGCTCGCCGTGTCGCCCGCGAAGAGCACCCCGCCGTCACGGTCGAGCAGGTAGGACAGGTGGCCGCGCGTGTGGCCCGGGGTGTGCAGCGCGGTGAAGCCGGGCAGCGGGCTGGTCTCGTCGCCCGTGATCAGCTGGTCGAGCTTGGTCGGCTCGGGGCTGCCGATCAGGCGTGCCGCGAGCTTGGCCATGCCCTTGGCCGGCGTCTCGCGCGGGATCGCTCCCGTGATCACCGGCGCGTCCGCGGCGTGCGCGAAGACCCGCGCGCCCGACCGCCGGCGGATCTCCGCGACCGTGCCGACGTGGTCGAAGTGGTGGTGCGTGAGCAGCACCGCGCGCACGTCCCCGATCGACTTGCGCAGGCCGCGCAGCGCCCGGTCGATCCGCTTGACGTTGCGCGGCAGGCCGGTGTCCACCAGCACCACGCCGTCGTCGGTGACGACCACATGCACGTTCACGACGCCCAGGCTCAGCTCGAAGACCCCGTCCACCACTTCTCGCACGCCGCTCATTCTGCCCTCCCGCGCCCCCGGCTCCGCCTAGCCTCGTCGGTATGGACCGCCGTACCTTCCTGACCTGCGCCGCGGGCACGGCCGTCGCCCTGTGCGCGGCCGGCGCCGGCACCCCGGCCCGGCCGCTGTTCGAGTGGTCCCGGCCGGGCGGCTTCTTCGCGCCCGGCCGCGGCGTGCTGCAGCCGCCGCCCCTGGTGGTCTACGACGACGGCACGGCGTACGCCGACGCCGCGGCGAGCCTGCGCCTGCCCGCCGCCGACGTCCGGGACCTGCGCCGCGAGGCGGTGCGCGCGCTGGCAACGGCGGTGGACACGAGCCGGCCCGATCAGCCCTTCGATCTCGTCCGCGTCCGCGCCGGCGCCGGGCATCTCAGCGCGCGCCTCGGCGCGGGACCCGTGCTCGCCCATCCGAGCGCGGTCCAGTCCCTCTGGTCCCGCGTGCAGAGCCTGCGCGCCCGGGCGCTGCGCGGCGAGATCTGGCGCCCGCCGGCCGTCCTCCTCGCCACCGTCCGTCTGGACTTCACGCCCGCCGAGAGCACCCCGTGGCCGCTGCCGGCCCCGCCCGACCTGCTGTACGGCGAGCAGCTGCTGCGCGGCGAGGCGGCCCGCGCCGTCCAGCGACTCGTCCCGCCCGCGCGCGAGCCCGAGTGGCCGAGGTACCGGGTCGGCCCCGGCGCGTACATCGCCGCGACCTGGCGATATCTGCTGCCCCACGAGTAGCTGTCACAACGCGGGCCGCTGCTTCGTCCTCTCTGCAAAGCGCCGACGGCGCCGAGAGAGGACGAGGAGACCATGAAGATCGCAGTAGCGGGCGGCACCGGCCTGACCGGGCGGCAGGTCGTCGAGGCGGTACGCGCCCGCGGCCACGACCCCATGACCCTGTCCCGTGGAGCGGGCGTCGACCTGCTCACCGGCGCGGGCCTCGACGCGGCCCTCGCCGGCGCCGAGGCGGTGATCGACGTCAGCAACGTGCTCACCCGGCGCAAGGCGGTCGCCCTCGACTTCTTCGACCGGGCCGGCACCAACCTGGTCGCCGCCGCCCGGCGGGCCGGCGTGCGCCACCTGCTGAGCCTGTCGATCGTCGGCGTCGACCGGGTCCGCTACGGCTACTACGCCGGCAAGCTGCGCCAGGAGGAGATCGTGCGCACCTCCGGCCTGCCCTGGACGATCGTGCGGGCCACCCAGTTCCACGAGTTCGCCGGCCAGCTGCTCGGCTCGGTCCCCGGCCCGATCGCGCTGGCGCCGACGGGCAAGGTGCAGCCGATCGCCGTACGCGAAGTGGGTGCGCACCTCGCCGGCCTCGTCCTCGAGCCGCCGCAGGCCATGGCGCCCGAGCTCGCCGGCCCGCGGGAGGAGACCCTGGTGGACATGGCGCGCCGGCTGATGGCCGCGGGAGGCGCCCGCCGGCGGCCCGTGCTGCCCGTCCACTTTCCCGGCGGCATGAGCACCGGCGGCCTGCTGCCGACCGGTCCCGGCCCGCGCGGCACCCAGACGTTCGCCGAGTGGCTGCGGCTAACCTTCCCCGGGTGACCTCGTTCGCGCTCGCGGGCTTCGGGTTCCGGGCGGCGGCCTACCATCGCCTGGCGCAGGCCCTGCCCACTGTGGACTGCGTCGGCGCTGTCGTGCGGCGGCCCGGCGAGCCCGACCTGCCGGTGCCGGCCTTCGGCGACCTGGCTTCCTGTGTACGGGAGACCCGCCCCGACTTCCTGGTGACGGCCGTCCCGCGAGCGGCGAACCCCGGCGTGATCGCCGAGGCGGTCGCGCTGGGCCTGCCCGTCCTGGCCGAGACGCCACCCGCCCCCGGCATGCCCGGCCTGCTGGCGCTGGAGGCCACGCCCGGCGCGCACGCGCTGGTGCAGGTCGCGGAGCAATACCTGCTGATGCCGTCGCACGCCGCCCGGCTGGCCGCCGTCCGCTCCGGCATCATCGGCGACCCCACCCAGGTGCAGGTCTCCTCGACCCGGCCAGACCCGCAACCTGCTGCGCCACCGCCGCCTGCTCGTCCGCGGCACCCACGGCGAGCTCCACGACGACGACATCGTGCACATGCCGGCCGCGCGCACGATCGCCCACAGCACCCTGATCCGCCGCCAGACCGGCCACGACCTGGACCTGAACGGCTTCGACACCGAGACCATCACCTGCGGCGGCGAGGTGCTCTACCGCAACCCCTACCCGGGCCTCCGCCTCAACGACGACGAGACGGCCACCGCCACACTGCTGGACGCGATGGCCGCGTGGGTGCGCGGGGAGGGCCCACCGCCGTACCCGCTGGCCGAGGGCGCGCACGACCAGAGGCTGGCCCTGGCCATCGAGGAGGCCGCCGACACGGGCCGCGAGGTCACGGCGCCGGGCCACCCGTCGAGTGGGCTCCCGGTCGCCTGAGCGCGGCCGGGCCCAGCTCGGCGGCGGAAGGTCAAGCGGCGCTCGTCAGTGCCGCATCGATGGCTCTGTGCAGCGCGGCCCTGCTGATCGTGACGGTTCCCTCGGGCGCCGCGGAGTCTTGCTGAAGGCCCGCGAGGATGTAGTCCTGCATGAGCCGCGACGGGGTGGTTCCGCGCCGGTCGGCTTCCGCTTCGAGGGCCTCGGACCACTCGGCGGGCAGACGCACGGAATGCACGATCTTCGCACGGGGCCGGTCGGTGACGACCTCGGCGCCGGCCCAGTCGCGGTTGTCGAGGGCGGCTTGGATGTCGCTCTTGTCGGTCATGGCTGTCCCTTCAGCATCCGCTCGATGGAGGCGACCTCGACGTCGTCGAGGTATCGCGCTCCCGCGACGGTGTACTGGTCGTCGCGCCGTGGAGAGAGCTCGATCAACGCTACGGCGAGCCAGCGCCCTTGCCGGTCCCTGCCCGCCACGTTGAGCACCGCCCCGATGTGCCTGCGCACCAGAGGCCGGCTCTGACGCAGCACGAACACCGCGTCCTGCCATGCCACTCCGGCGGCACCCAGAGCGGTGTAGCTGTCGTCGCCGAACTCGTAGTCCTCCTCCACCAGCCTAGTGTAAACGCTACGTATACGAAGCCCAGACCGTCTTCTTTCTCATAGGCGGACATACGGGTCGATACCGCGCCTATCACGCTAAGCGCGTCCCTGCCGGGGGACCCAAGTCGGCGTTCGGACAGAGGGGTGGAGGAAGCGGGCGGACTGCGGGACAAAGCAGGGATGAGCATCGACACGCGGGAAGAGCTCATCGACGCGCTCGTCGAGGCGTCCGAGGTGGAGCACGGCGTTCTGCTGCAATATCTGTTCGCCGCGTATTCGCTGAAGAAGCGCGCCGACGAGGGACTCGGCCCCGTCCAGCAGGAGAAGGTGCGGCGGTGGGCCGGGGCGCTGCTGTCGGTGGCCCGGCAGGAGATGGCTCACCTGGGCTGTGTCTGCAACCTGATGTCGGCCATCGGCGGGGCTCCGCGGCTCGGGCGGCCCAATTTCCCGCAGCCGGCGGACCGCTACTACCCGTTCGACTTCAGGCTTCGGCCGTACGGGGACGAGGCGCTCTACCAGTTCATCCTCTTCGAGCTGCCGGAAGGTGAGCCGCCGCCGGAACCGCCCGGCGCGCGGGTGGGGCGGGCCGGTGACGTCGTGCCGGATCCCCTCGCCTACGAGTTCCTCGGCGAGCTGTACGGGAAGATCCGGCACGGGTTCGAGGTGATCGCCGAGCGGGAGCTGTTCATCGGGCCCCGGTTCGCGCAGGACACCGACGACTGGTCCAACCGGTTCTCGCTGCGGCTGGTCACCGACCGGCGCACGGCGCTCGCCGCGATCGACGCCATCGTGCTGGAGGGCGAGGGGGCGCCGGAGAGCCGCACCCCGTCGCACTACGCGACCTTCCTGGCGCTGCGCAAGGCGCTCGCCGCGGAGCCTTTCGAGCCGGCCCGGCCGGTGGCCTGGGATCCGCGTACGCGCAGCCATCCCGACGCTCCGGACGCCGGGACGCTGATCACCGAGCCGCGCACGGTGCGGGTGGCCGAGCTGGCCAACTCGGTCTACCGGTCGATGCTGATGATGCTGTTGCAGTACTACTCGTTCGGCGGGGAGAGCCCCGCCCAGCGCGACGCGCTGCGGATGGGCCTGCGCAACCTGATGAGCGGCGTGTTCCGCCCGCTCGCCGAGGTGCTCACCGAGCTACCCGTGGCACCGGACGCAACCGGCGGCACGGCCGGCGCCCCGTTCGAGATCTACGCCGAGGTGCAGATCGCCACGCAGCCGGCGAACCGCTGGCCGATCCTGCTGGAGCGCCTGGACAGCGCCGCGGACGCCGCCTCGAAGCTGGGCACGGAGCTGCCCCGGCTGGCGTTCCTCGGCGAGAGCCTGCGCTGGCTCGGACACAACCTGAGGGGTGTGGCGTGACCGTCTCGCTGGGCTTCGCCGGCTGGTTCCAGTGCCGGCTCGCCACCGATCCCGACCCCGCCGACGAGCCGCGCGGGGTCAGCGGCTACGTGCACGCCCTCCCCGGCGAGCCCGACCTCGACCGGGTCGTCCGCTTCCAGCCGGAGGGCACGGTGCCGCGCCGCTTCTGCCCGCCGATCGGGGTCACAGTCCATTCGGTACGCCTGGACGGCCGGCCGCAGGCGGACCACCCGCTGCTCGGCGCGGCCGTCGACCTGCTCGGCACGCCGGTCTTCGAGGGCCGCAACGGCATCGTGGCCGACGACGGCTTCGAGCCGATCGTCCCGTTCCACCTGCAAATCTCCGCGGACGAGTTCCGGCTGCGCCGGGCACACCGCGACCGCGAGGAGTTCCCGTTCGACGACCTCAAGCCCACCGGCGTGCAGCCCGGCCTGACCGACGTCGTCGACGCGACAGGCATCGCCGACCTCGCCGACGTGTGGCGGCACCGCAAGGACCAGGTGGACGAGGCGCTGACCCACACGACCGACGAGACGGCCCGCACCGCCCTGGCCGAGCGCAGCGCCCTGCTCGCCAACACCCGGCTGGCCGCGATCTTCCCGTTCCGCATGCTCTACTCGATCGCCCTGACCGGCAGCGGCGAATGCCACGACCCGCGCGCGCTGCTGCCCGGCCCCGTCACGCTGAACCGCCCATGGCTGGCGGACTTCTGGCTGGGCGGCTGGGACGCCGACGCCCTGAGCGGCTTCGTCAAGGGCACCCTCCAGGTCGTACCGGCATCGACCGCCCGCGTGGCGGAGGCCGAGCCTTTCGCGCCGCCGCCCACAGCGCCCCGAGCCCCGCGACGGCCGTGAGCGGCCGCCCCAGCCGACCGGCCCGGTCACCCACCCGTCCCAGCCGCCGCCTTGCGCCCCCGTCCTACATTCACCCCGTGGACCGAGCCCGCACTCTCTGGTGGCTTCTCGCCGGCGCGGGAGCAGCCGGCGCGATAGCCCTGCTGACCGCGGTCTCCCTGTTCGATCAAACGCCGTCGCCTCTGCTCGTGGCCGCGCTGCCGGCGTATGGCGTGACTCTGGGCCTGACGCGCAGCCGGCTGACGCGCCGCCGCCCCGCCGCGCCCCGCTCGCCGAGGCGGTCCTGACAGGGCCACGCGGCTCCTATAAAATGGACGACCGGTTGTGGTCAAGTGACACGATCGCGTGAGTATGCTGTCGATCATCATCGTGGATCTCCACAAAGGATGGTCGCGTGGCTGAGGACATCGACCGGCTCGACACGAACGTGCCGGAGACCGCCCGGATCTGGAACTACCTGCTCGGGGGCACTGACAACTTCGCCGCCGACCGGGCGGTGGGTGACCAGATCATCGCGACCCTGCCGCAGCTCGCCGAGCACGCCAAGTTGTCGCGGGCCTTTCTCGCCCGGGCCGTCCGATACCTGGTCCTCGACGCGGGGGTCACGCAGTTCCTCGACATCGGCACGGGGCTGCCGACCGCGGACAACACGCACCAGGTCGCGCAGGCCGCCGACCCGGCCGCCAGGGTCGTCTATGTGGACAACGACCCGCTGGTGCTCGCGCACGCGCGCGAGCTGCTGACCAGCACCGATGAGGGCGCGACGGACTACGTGCACGAAGATCTGCGTGATCCTGAGGCGATCCTGCGGGCGGCGGCGCGCACCCTCGACCTGGGGCGCCCGGTGGCGGTGACGCTGATGGGCGTGCTGGGGCACATCGAGAGCGACGACCGGGCCAAGAACATCATCGACCGTCTGATGCGAGGGCTGCCGGGCGGCAGCTACCTGGCCATGTACGACGGTGCCGACACCGATCCGGCCACGCTGGAGGCCACCCGGATCTGGAACGTGTCGGCGAACCCGAAGTACCACCTGCGCAGCCCGCAGCGTATCGCCGAGCTCTTCGCCGGATTGGAGATCATCGATCCCGGCGTGGTGTCCGTGACGCGCTGGAAGAACGACGGGGACCAGCCGGAGATCAGTCAGTTCTGCGCGGTCGGCCGTAAGCCGTAGCGTGCGAGCTCAGAGCCTGATAAGCAGGTCAACGTGACCGGGAGACAGGACAGCGGTGGCTCCACCGTGCGCCGGCTCCAGCTGGGCGCGCGCCTTCGGGAGCTGCGCCTGGCCAAGGGCGTCAGCCGGGAGGACGCCGGGTACCGGATCCGCGCGTCCGAATCCAAGATCAGCCGCATGGAGCTGGGCCGGGTCAGCTTCAAGCCCCGCGACGTCACCGACCTTCTCCTCCTGTACGGGGTGGACGACCGCGAGGAGCACGAACGCCTGCTCGAGCTGACCCGCGAGGCCAACTCGCCGGGCTGGTGGCGCAGCTACGGCGACGTGCTCGACAGCTGGTTCACCAACTACCTCGACCTGGAGCAGTCGGCCGAGCTCATCCGCACGTACGAGATCCAGTTCGTGCCGGGCCTGTTGCAGACCGAGGCGTACGCGAGCGCGGTGATCCGCCTGGCCCACCACAACCCGAGCCGGTCCGAGGTGGAGCGCCGCGCCAAGCTGCGCATGGAGCGCAAGCAGATCCTGACCCGCACGGACGCGCCGAAGCTGTGGGCCGTGCTCGACGAGGCCGTGCTGCGCCGGCTGATCGGCGGCCGCGAGGTGCTGCACGAGCAGATCCTGTCGCTGCTGGACGCGACCGAGAACCCGAACATCCGGCTCCAGATCATCCCGTTCGACTCGGGCGGCCACGCGGCGGCCGGCGGCGCGTTCAGCATCCTGCGCTTCCCGCACGAGGAGCTCGACGACGTCGTCTACATCGAGCACCTGACCAGCGCGATCTACCTCGACAAACGCGATGACCTGGACAACTACGCGACCGCCTTCAGCCGGCTCATCATCGACGCCGCGCCGCCGGACGAGACGCCCCTGATCCTCCGCAAGATCGCCGACGATGTGGCCGACGCCTCCAAGGAGAACGAGATATGAGCGACCAAGCCGCCACCCCCGACCTGCAACCGGACGTGCCGCACGCGGCGCGCATGTGGAACTACTGGATGGGCGGGAAGGACAACTTCGCCGCCGACCGGGCCGCCGGTGACGCGGTGGCGCAGGTCTACCCGGAGATCGCCGTGATGGCGCGGCTGTCGCGGCAGTTCCTGATCCGGGTCGTGCGCTACCTGGCCGGCGAGGCCGGCATCCGCCAGTTCCTCGACATCGGCACCGGCCTGCCCACCATGCAGAACACGCACGAGGTGGCGCAGGGCATCAACGCCGAGGCCCGCATCGTGTATGTCGACAACGACCCGCTGGTGCTCGCGCACGCTCGCGCGCTGCTGGTCAGCGTGACCGACGAGGGCACCACCACCTACGTGCACGCCGACTACCACGAGCCCGAGAAGATCCTGCGGGAGGCCGACGGCCCGCTCGACTTCACCGAGCCGGTCGCCGTCATGTTCATGGGCGTGATGGGCTACGAGCCGAAGCTCGACAAGATCCGCGAGATCGTCAACACGGTGATGGACCGTGTGCCGTCCGGCAGCTACCTGGTCTTCTGGGACGGCACGGACACCACCGAGGCGGTGCGCGAGGGCGCGCGCAAGCTGGCCGAGAGCGGCGGCGTGCCGTACATCCTGCGCAGTCCCGCCCAGATCGAGAGCGTGTTCGACGGCTTCGAGATCATCGAACCGGGCGTCGTCCAGATCAGCGCGTGGCGCCCCGACGGCGAGGTCGAGACGATCGAGGCGTACGGCGCGGTCGCGCGCAAGCCCTGACCCCGGCTCACCTGGGCGTCCTCGTGAAGAAGAGGACGCCCAGCCCGTTCGCGGCCCAGTGCCACACGAAGGGCACGAGCAGCGAGCCGCTCGCCTCGCGGCCCCAGGCGAGCACGAGCCCCGCGGCGGCGGTGAACAGGACCGCGCCGAGGGCGGCCCGCCGGGGCTGGAAGTGCCACAGGCCGAACAGGACGCTCGACCAGTACGGGCCGGCGAGCGCCAGGAGCACGCCACGGAACGCCACCTCCTCGAAGAGCACGGTGGCCAGCGGGATCTCGATCAGGGCCGTGCGCGCGGGGTGCCGCTCGGTCCGGTCGACGCTCACGAATCGCGCCGCCACGGCGTAGCCGACGGTGATCACCGCGGCGCCCGTCACCGCGTACACAAGAGCGGTCTTGGTCATGATGAGGCCGACGTCGTGACCGATCAGGATCAGCGGGACGGTAGCGACGGGGTTGACGAAAGGCTGCGCGCGCGGCGGGCCGAGGTAGTTCCACACGCGGACGGCCGCCATCCAGAGCAGGACGGCGGCGATCTCCCCTATTCCTGCCATGACGGCCGTTGTCCGCTCCTGACGGGCCGGTCGCCCGGGCAGGATGCTCGGCAACCGACCGATGGGAGAGTTTCCGTGCGCACCGTCCGTGTTCCTGTTGCCGCTGCGGCCCTTGCCGGGCTGCTCGCTGCCGCGGGTTGCTCCACCGATGACTCCCCTGCCGCCTCGTCGCCCACCTCGTCGTCCACTCCGGTGTCCAGTTCCCCTTCACCCGAGGTTTCCTCGCCGTCGCCGTCGCCGTCGCCGTCGCAGTCCTCTTCCGCTCCGTCGTCCGCTTCCGGTGACGTCTTCTCCGGTGCGCGCCAGGTGCATCTGCTGCCGAAGAACAGCGAGTCCGCCCTGGCGGTCCTGGACAACGGCAAGATCGGCCTGTCGGAGGCGTTCGACGACACGGCCCTGTTCGTGCTCACGCCCCTCGCGCCGGGCAGCGACGACCATTGGATCCGCACGGCGAAGCTGCGCAAGGGCGGCGAGCCGCTGTGCCTCTCGGCCAAGCTCACCGGCGGCAGGCCCGCCCCGGTGACCACGGTGGCCTGCGACGCGTCGGACTCGGCCCAGAAGTTCCGCTTCCGCGAGACGGGCGAGTCCAACGGCAAACCCGCATACACCATCCGTACGGGCAAGGACGTCTACATCATCCAGGACCCGACCGGCGAGATCGCCGGCACCGGCACGGGCGTGGCCGCCGTGACGATCGGCGAGGGAACACCGGACATCGACACCCCGTTCCTCCTTTCCGACAAAGGTTTGGCCACGATGCCGGCCCTGGACTGAGCGCCCGCCGCTCGCGGTGTCGGCCGTGAGCGCTCACGCGGACTCGCGGATCACCAGCTCGGTGGGGAGGACGCGCGACGACGTGGGGCGGCCGGCGATCAGGGCGGTCAGGACCTCGACGAGCTCGGCGGCGATCCGGGCGAGCGGCTGGCGGACCGTGGTGAGCGGCGGGGTCGTGGCGGGCGCGATCGCCGAGTCGTCGAAGCCGCCCACCAGCACGTCGCCGGCTGCGGCCCTGGTCGCCCAGCAGCTGGGTGCACGTGCGCATCAGGCTGCCCAGCACCGGATCCTCGAAGAGCCGGTCCGGCGCCTCGGACAGCACGAAGGCGATCGCTCCCGACCGCCGGGTGACCAGGCTGCGGGCGTTGTGGTTGACGCGCCCCTCCGGACATCGACAGTCTTGACTTTCTCATGATGGCGGCGCACCGTGAGCGCTCACAAGCATGGGAGGTAATCGATGTCGTGGTCCGCTCGCCCGGCCGAGGCCGCTCTCGACCGCCGCGCCGCCGCCCTCACCGGTCGCGCCCTCACCCGTCGCGGCCTTCTCGCCGGGGCCGGCGGTGTCGCGCTGGCCGCCCTCGCGCCCGGCGCCGCGCTCGCCGCGCCGTCGCCGGCGGGCTCGCGCAGCACCGCGCTGAGCGTGCGCGGGGCCGACCTGTCGTTCCTGCCCCAGCTCGAAGAGGCGGGCGTCCGCTACCGCGACCTGGCCGGCCGCGTGCGCCCCGCCGAGCGGATCCTCGCCGGCGAGGGCGCCACCCACATGCGGCTGCGCGTCTGGGTCGACCCGCCGGCCGGCTACAGCGACAAGGCCCGGGCCCTCTCCCTCGCCCGGCGCGCCGAGGCGGCCGGCATGAAGATCGTTCTCGACCCGCACTACAGCGACTTCTGGGCCGACCCCGGCAAGCAGCCCATCCCCGCGAGCTGGCCGCAGGACCTGCCCGGCCTGCTCACGAAGATCCGCACCTACACCCGCGACCCGCTGCGCGACTTCGCCCGGCAGGGCACGCCCGTCGACATCCTCCAGGTCGGCAACGAGATCACCAACGGCATCCTGTGGCCGGTCGGCCAGCTCTACCTGCCGGACGGCACCCAGCAGTGGCAGCCCTTCACCGACCTGCTGAAGTCCGCCATCACGGGCGCCCGGGAGGCCGCCGGCGACCGCCTGCGCATCATGCTCCACATCGACCGCGGCGGCCGGATGGCCGACACCCGCTGGTTCTTCGACAACATCGCCACGTACGGCGTGCCCTACGACATCCTGGGCCAGTCGTACTACCCGATGTGGCACGGCTCCATCGCGGACCTGGAGGCCAACCTCGCCGACTCGGCCACCCGGTACGCCAAGCCCATCCTGATCGCCGAGATCTCGTACCCCTGGACCCTGGCCGACGGCGACGGCCGCGGCAACATCGTCACCGAGGCCACCCCGCTCCCCGACGTCGACCAGTTCCCCACCACACCGGCCGGCCAGGCGGCGCTCTACGAACGCGTACGCCAGGTCCTGCTCGCCGTGCCCCAGTCCCGCGGCCTCGGCTTCCTCGCCTGGGAGCCCGAGTGGATCCCCGGCGTCGGCTGGCAGCCGGGCGCCGAGGCCCCCAACGACAACCTCACCCAGTTCGACTTCACCGGCCGCGCCCTGCCGTCGATCCGCGCCTACCGCCCGCCGCGCGCCTGACGCTCAGCGCTCCGCCGCGCCGTCGCGGACGATCCAGGCGACGATCTCCTCGGGATCCATGCGCTCGCCGCTGATCAGCCGCTCCACCAGCTCGGGCGGCAGGGACGGCTCGCTCTCGGCGGGCCGGAGCAGCTCGTCCTCCCGCCCGGCGACGGGCACGACGGGCATCGGCGGCAGCTCACCCAGCCCGAGCCGTTCCCGGGCCACGCCGAGCAGGTCGCGCACGTCCCCGGTGGCACGGTCGAGCAGCCCCGCCGCGCTGGGTGGGAAGACGCCGGGCTCGCGGGTGACGTGCACGCGAGCCCGGACGCGGCCCTTCTTCACCGTCGCCCCCGGCTCGTCGGTGCCCATGTCGTCCAGCAGCAGCGACAGCTCGCACTCGGGCACCCCGGCGCCCGCCCACCACAGCCGCCAGGCCGGGTCGGCCGCCACCGCCTCGACCACCTCGTCCTGCAGGATCAGATACCCCTGCGGCAGCTCGCCCCGCATCGCCGAGCCGAACGTCAGCGTCAGCCAGGACGGCGGCGCGGCGTCCGCGTCCGGCTCGTCCTCCTCTTCGGCGCCCCACGCAGCGGCGTTGCCGCCCGTCTCGTAGTCGAACGGGCTGTCGTGCTCCCAGAGCAGACCCGTCTTCCGCTCGTACGCGTCCTCGGCCACCGAGAGCAACGACTCGGCCTCGTCGTCCTCGAACTCCGCGAGCGCCGCCGGAGCCCGCAACACCCGGTCGTACGCCTTGCGCCCGGCCGCCACCACCGCACAGCGCACGTAGAGGAAGCCGTCATCGCTCGGCGTCCCCGCCGCCTCGCAGTGCGCCGGCGTGTCCAGCTGCCAGAGCAGGTGCGCCATCCGATCCTCGAACCCGACGATGTCGGCCTCGCTCCGCCGCGCCAGCCGCTCCACCAGCCGATCGAAGTCGTCCCGCTCGGGCCCGAGCGCCTTGACCAGCCGCCAGAACTCTCCCTCGTCGATCACAGGGAGCACCGTATACGGCCCCGATCACGGCCGTCGCGGTGCGCGGCGCCCTGGCCGAGGCCGTGACGGCGGACACAAATATTTACGAACGGTCGGTCGTTTTGTAGGGTCGAGGGCATGACAGTGGACGGCAGGCTGGTGCGGGGCGAGCGGACACGCACCGCCGTACTCGATCAGGCTCTGCGCCTCGCCACGGTGAACGGGCTCGACGGGCTGTCGCTCAGCCAGGTCGCCGACGCGCTCGGGGTGAGCAAGTCCGGCCTGTTCGCGCACTGGCGGTCCAAGCAGGCCCTCCAGCTGGCCGTCATCGAGCATGCCCGCGCCCAGTGGACCGACGAGGTCATCAAGCCGGCGTTGCGGAGCCCCCGGGGTGTACGCCGCCTCTGGGCGCTGCACGACCGGCGGCTCGCCTTCTACGAGGCGCGGGTGCTGCCCGGCGGCTGCTTCTTCGCCAACGCCAACTTCGAGTTCAACGCGCGGCCCGGCGTCATTCGCGACCGGCTCGGCGTACAGCTCGACGACTGGATGGCCTTTTTGACGCGGCTCGCCACCGAGGCCGTCGAGAACGGGGACCTGCGCCGGGTCGATCCCGGGCCGCTCGCCTTCCTCGTCGAGTCGCTCGGGGTCTGCGCCGTCATGCAGGCGCCGGTCCTCGGCCACGACGTCACCTTCCGGCACGCCCGGCGAGCCCTGCTCGACCACCTGCGTGCCGTCACCACAGATCCATCGATCCTTGCGGAGCTCTCATGACCACCACCCTGACCGAGACGTACGGCGACGTCGTGCGCCTGCCCGTGCACTTCGACGACCTGGATGCCATGGGCATGCTGCACAATTCGCGGTACGCGGTGCTGGTCGAGCGCGCCATCGTCATCTGGTGGCAGCAGCGCGGCGTGTCGTTCGCCGGCGGCCGGCCCACCTCCCCCGACGCGTTCAACGCCGTCCGGGAATACACGATCACCTTCCACCAGCCGGTACGCGGCACCGGCGAGATCGCCGTCCGCTTCTGGATCGACCGCATGGGCACCACCAGCGTCGAGTACGGCTTCGCGGTCACCTCGGAGGACGGCGCGACGGTCTACGCCGACGGGCGCCGGGTCAACGTACGGCTCGATCCGCAGACGCTGCGCCCCGCGCCGTGGACCGATCAGGGGCGCGAGACCGCCGCGGCGCTCCTCAAGAGCTGACCTACGCGGACTCCCGCACGATCACTCTCGCGGGAGCCGGTTCGAGGCCGTCCGTGCTCAACCCCAGGAGGGTGCGGGCGGCGCGCCGCCCGTGCGCCTCGGCGTCGATGTGGATCGTGGTGAGCGACGGCGTGACCATCGCGCCGTACTCGGTGTCGTCGAAGCCCATGACGGCCAGGTCGCGCGGCACCGACAGGCCCTGCTCCCGGGCCGCGACCAGGGCGCGCATGGCGATGTCGTCGTCGTGCCCGGCGATCGCGGTGACCCCCTCGGCGGCGAGCTCGCGCAGCCGGCCCAGCTCGGTCAGCTCGCGCAGCGGCGGCAGCCCCAGCTCGGCGGCCGCCTGTCCGGCGAACCTCATCCGCACCTCGCGCAGCGGAGCGCCGGCGGGCAGCGCGAGAGCGATCTCGGTGTGCCCCTTGCCGGCCAGGTAGCCGATCTGCTGGGCGGCGTGCGCGGCCAGCCCGTCGTCCCAGCCGCCGCCGTGGTCGCGGAGCTCGTGGCCGGTCAGGCAGGACTCGCCGAAGCGGAGCAGGGCTCTCGGGCGTACGACATCGAGGATCTGCTTGGTCGTGCCGGCGGTCGCCCGGCCGTGCCGGACCAGCAGGACGTGGTCGTGGGCGGTCAGCTCGTCGTCGAGGCCGCGGATGTAGCTGCGCGAGTAGTTGCCCTCCAGGCCCAGCTCGATCGACAACACCACGATGCGGGACGTGCCCTCGCGCAGCGCCTTGGCGATGCCGTGCGGCACATAACCCAGATCTCGTACGGCCCGCAGCACGCGCTCGCGCGTCGCCTCGGAGATCGTCTGGTTCGGCGTGTCGTTGAGCACGAAGCTGACCGTGGCCCGGGAGACCCCGCTGGCCGCCGCGACGTCCTTGAGTGTCGCTCGACGCGGCTCGGCCATGCGGTGTAGCTTACGGAACTAGCTCGATTTAGTCAGGCGCGTGGATCACAAAGCGGGCCACGGCGTGCCGATCTTTGCGTAACCTCGCCCCTTGCCATGACTCGTACGGAAGGACACCCGTGACGCTCACCCAGGCCGCGCCCCTCGCCTCCCCGCGCCCCCGCGACGACAGCCCCCGGGACCAGGCCGTCCTGATCGTGCACGGCGCGGACCGCACCGGCATCGTCGCCGCGGTCGGCTCGGTGCTGAGCAAGCACGGGGCGAACATCGTGTCGCTGGACCAGTACTCCGACAACCCGCACGGCGGGGCGTTCTTCCAGCGCACCGTCTTCAGCCTGGACGGGCTCAAGGGCGCGCTCCCCGAGATCGAAGGCGACCTGCGCGCCGAGATGCAGCGCGGCTTCGACCTCGAGTTCACCCTGCGCGACCTGTCGAAGCCCAAGCGCGTCGCCATCTTCGCGTCGAAGGAGGACCACTGCCTGCTGGACCTGCTGTGGCGCCACCGCCGCGGCGAGCTCCCGGTCAGCGTCTCCATGGTCATCTCCAACCACACGGACACCGCCGACGAGGTGCGCTCGTTCGGCATCCCGTTCTTCCACGTGCCCTCCCCCGCCGGCCCCGACAAGAGCGTCGCCGAGGCCCAGCACCTCCAGCTGCTGCGCGGCAACGTCGACTTCGTGGTGCTGGCCCGCTACATGCAGATCCTGTCGGGCCGCTTCATCCAGGAGCTCGCCGTCCCGATCATCAACATCCACCACTCGTTCCTGCCGGCCTTCATCGGCGCGGGCCCCTACGCGAAGGCCAAGCAGCGAGGCGTCAAACTGATCGGCGCCACCGCCCACTACGTCACCGAGGATCTGGACGAGGGCCCGATCATCGAGCAGGACGTCGTCCGCGTCACCCACGCCGACACCGTGACCGACCTCCAGCGCCGAGGAGCCGACGTCGAACGGGCGGTGCTGTCCCGGGCCGTCCGCTGGCACAGCGAGGACCGCGTCATCCGCCACGACAACCACACGATCGTCTTCGCCTGAGGTTGGGGGTTCGCGCGCTGGCCCGCAGCGCGGGTTACCCGGAGCGCGGGTCACCCGGAGCGCGGGTTACCCGGAGCGCGGGTCACCCCGACCGCG
>NZ_BOMI01000201.1 GCF_016862115.1 Paractinoplanes deccanensis | reverse complement strand
ACCCCACACGGCCGCCACCCCAAACGCGGGTTATCCACAGCACGGGTTATCCACAGCGCGGCAACGCGATCATGCGCTCAGGCGTCAAAATGGAGCAGGCGGGGGCCCCCGATGGGAGGGCGGGCGGTGCGGTTCGGTTGGGCACTGCGAGTCAGGCGGGCGCTGCGAGTCGGGCGGGCGCTGCGAGTCGGGCGGGCGCTGCGAGTCGGGCGGGCGCTGCGAGTCGGGCGGGCGCTGCGAGTCGGACGCTGCCGACCGGGCGCTGCGAGCCAGACCGTAGACCCGACCGGATCCGGCTAACCCGCGCTCACCCAGGCCGGCCGCTCCAGCATCTCCACGATCCGCTCCGCCGGCACCGGCCTCGAGAACAGATACCCCTGGCCGTACTCATACCCCAGCCCCAGCAGCAGATCCCGCTGCTCCGGCGTCTCGATCCCCTCGGCCACCGATTTCAGCTCCAGCGCCCCCGCCATCTGGCTGACCGCCGTGGCCACCGCGGCCTGGCGGCCCACCGTGGTGATCGACTCGACGAAGGAGCGGTCCAGCTTCAGCGTGGTCACCGGTGTCGTCAGCAGCAGCCCAAGCGACGATGCCGCCGTGCCGAAGTCGTCCAGGGCCAGCCGTACGCCGAGCGCCCGGAGCGCCAGCAGCGCGTCCAGGGATTCCTGGTCGTCGAGCACCGCCGTCTCGGTGACCTCGATCGTGAGGCAGGCGGCGGGCAGGCCGGTCTCGTTCAGCACCCGGGCCACCTCCGCGACGAAGCCGGGTTCGCGCAGCTGGCGGCCCGCCACGTTCACCCCGACCGACATGTCGGACAGCTCCGGGTGGTCGCGGACCCAGGATGCCGCCTGCCGGCACGCCGTGGCGAGGACCCAGCGGCCGATGGCGACGATCTGGCCGGTCCGCTCGGCGACCGGGATGAACTGGACCGGGGACACCAGGCCGCGCGCGGGGTGGTTCCAGCGCAGCAGCGCCTCGACGCCGGTGAGGCGGTCGTCGCTGAGGCGCACGATCGGCTGGTAGACAAGCTCGAACTGGGCCGCGCCGATCGCGTCGCGCAGCTCGCGGATGAGCTCGGCCTCGGCGCTGATCCGGGCGCCCATCTCGTCGGTGTAGCGCACCCACGTGCCCTTGCCGCGCGCCTTGGCCTCGTACATCGCGATGTCGGCCTTGCTGAGCAGCGCCGAGGGCTCGTCGCCGGCCGTGGCCGCCGCGACACCGACGCTGGCTCGGGTGTTCACGGTGTGCGCGGCGATCTCGACGGGCTCGGAGAGCAGCCGCTGGATCTCCTCGGCGATCGCGCCGCCGATGTCCGCGCCGGCGCCGGGCAGCAGGACCGCGAACTCGTCGCCGCCGAGGCGGGCCACCACGTCGTCGCGGCGTACCGCTCGGCGCAGCCGGTCGGCGACCACGACGAGCAGGGCGTCGCCGGCGGCGTGGCCCATCGTGTCGTTGATCGTCTTGAAGTCGTCGAGGTCGATCAGCAGGACGCAGGCGTCGCCGGTCTCGACGACCCCGGTCATCGACTCGTGGAACGAGATGCGGTTGGCCAGCCGGGTGAGCCCGTCCATGGCGGCCTGTTCGCGCAGCAGCACCTCCTGCTCGCCGAGGCGCTTGATCAGGGTCATGTTGTCGTGGAAGGCGACCAGCTGCCGGCCCGCGACCAGGCAGGTGATCACGACGACGCCGAGGGCCGCGCCCCACAGCTGGGAGGACGCGTGGCGGGGCAGCATCGCGAAGAAGACCACGAAGGTGAGCGCGATCATCCCGTACGGCAGCAGGCTGTAGGGGCGGCGCTGGCGGCGGCTCACCGTGCGGCCGTCGCGCACGAGCAGTTCCTGGATGCGCGGCCCGACCGCGATGAGCATCGACGGCAGCAGGCGGACGACGAGCACGCCGGGGTTGTTGGCGTCCTGGAAGACGCCGGGCAGGAACGTGGCGACGCCCTGCACGCCGGCGGCCGCGACCATGGGCCAGGCGGCGATGCGGGCCATCGGCGGCTCGGGGATGAGCGCCACCTTGGTCGCGCAGAACGCGGAGACGACCACGAGGGCCGCGGTGAGGCCGGCGTTGAACCGTTCGTCGGCGGACGTGTAGGCGAAGCACCACGCGGTGACGCCGCCGCCGACCAGCACGGTCGCCGCGTCCAGCCAGAAGATGACCTTGTCGCGGCGGGTCTCCAGGCCCTGCGGGAAGATCAGGCAGGCGATGACGTTGCTGCTCATGCCGGCGGTGAAGAGCACGGTCTGTATCGTGCCGCCGTTCATGGAGTCGGACGAGAAGCCGATGAACTGGCTGAAGTCGCCCACGGTGAAGCAGGCGCCGGCGAACGAGATCATGGTCCAGAAGCGGCGGAAGCGCAGCGGGGAGATCTGCCGCAGCCGCCAGGCGCCGATCGCCAGCATCGCGTCGAAGGGCACCTGGAGGCCCCAGTACGCGGTGATCCGGGCGACCCCGCCGGGCAGCGCCACGAACAGCACGCCGCCCAGCGCGATCAGAGCCGCCATCGCCAGGAGAACCGGGTCGCGTCGCACGAGCGTTTCATCGGACTTTTTTTGAACGACTCAAGCCTTTCGGAGAGGGTAAGCGGAATGGGCACGCGAAAAGGGCTTCCGTAAGTTGCATAGGAGTCCGTAACTTACGAAGGCATGACGACGAGTGCCATCACGGGGCGGGCCATCCGGAACCCGATTCTCGGCGGCTTCCACCCGGACCCGTCGATCCTGCGGGTCGGCTCGGACTACTTCATCGCCACCTCGACCTTCGAGTGGTATCCCGGCGTACGCATCCACCACTCCACCAACCTGGTCGACTGGCGGCCGATGGGCGGCGCGCTCAACGAGAGGCGCCTGCTCGACCTCACCGGCGCGGGTGACTCCAACGGCGTGTGGGCGCCCAGCCTCAGCTACCACGACGGGCTGTTCCACCTGCTCTACGCCGACGTGGCGACCTTCGCCGGCGGCTACTGGGACCCGCAGAACTACCTCGTCACCGGCCCCACCCCGACCGGCCCGTGGTCCGACCCGGTGGTGCTGCACGGCCGCGGCTTCGACGCCTCGCTCTTCCACGACGAGGACGGCACCACGTGGATGCTGTCGATGGTCGCCGACTGGCGCCCCGGCCGGAACCGCTTCGCCGGCATCTCGATCCAGCGGTACGACCGCGAGGCCCGCCGGCTCGTCGGCCCCGAGCACACGATCTTTCAGGGCACCGAGGCGGCGTACACCGAGGCCCCGAACCTCTACCGCAAGGACGGCTACTACTACCTGGTCACCGCCGAGGGCGGCACGAGCTGGGAGCACCAGGTGACCGTCGCGCGCTCCAGCAACCTGCTCGGCCCCTACCTGGCCGACCCGGCGGGACCCATGCTGACCTCGTACGGCCACCCGTCCCTGCCGTTGCAGAAGGCCGGGCACGGCAGCCTCGTGCGCACCCCCGCCGGTCAGTGGTATCTGGCGCACCTCGTCGCCCGCCCGTACACCCCGCTCGGCCGCTGCGTGCTCGGCCGCGAGACCGCGATCCAGGAGGTCACCTGGAACGAGGCCGGCTGGCCGCGCATCGCCGACGGCCTGCCCGCCGAGACGGTTCCGGCGCCGCGCGGCGTCACGGTCGCCGAGGTGCGCCCCGTCTCGTCCGAGGAGTCCGAGGACGACGACTTCGACGAGCCCGCGCTCGGCGTCAACTGGTCCACGCTGCGCCGCCCGGCCTCGCCCGACTGGATCGACCTGGCGACCCGCCCGTCGTTCCTGCGCATCCGCGGCGGCCAGTCCCCCATGGGCCGGCAGCGTCCCAGCCTGGTCGCCCGCCGCCTCGTCTCCGCGCGGTGCGAGTTCCAGGCCGTCATGGAGTTCACCCCCCGCAACTACCGCCAGCTCGCCGGCATCACGGCCTACTACAACAGCCGCAACTGGTATTTCCTGCACGTCACCGCCGACGACGACGGCACCCCGGTGGTCGACCTGCTCGCCTGCGACTCCGGCCGCGTCGCCGTCGTCCCCGGCGTCCGCCGCGCCCTCGACGGCGACCGCCTCGCTCTTCGCTTGCGCTTCGAGGGTCCTCAGCTGCATTTCTCGTACGCCCGTGAGCACGGCACCTGGACACCGGCCGGTCCCGCGCTCGACGCCACCACGCTCTCCGACGAGTACGCCGCCCAGGTGGCCGACGGCGAACCGGCCGCGTGGGGCTTCACCGGCGCGTTCGTCGGCCTGTGGGTCCAGGACCTGGGCGCCGAGGGCGCGTACGCCGACTTCGACAGCGCGTCCTACAAAGCAGATCTCTAGGCTGTACGGATGGCCAGCCGGATCACCGAGCTCGTGCTCGACGCCCACGACCCCGAGCTGCTCGCCCGCTTCTGGTGCGAGGTCCTCGGCTACACCGTGCTCACCCGCGACGACAACGGCGACATCGAGATCGGCCCGGCCGACGCCGGCAGCGCCCGGCCCACGCTGGTGCTCAACAAGACCGGCCGGGCCAAGGCCGAGAAGCTGCGCCTGCACCTCGACATCAACGCCACCGACCGCGACCAGGACGCCGAGCTCGAGCGCCTGCTCGCGGCCGGTGCGCGCCCCGCGGACGTCGGCCAGACGGGCGAGGAGAGCTGGCACGTCCTGGCCGACCCCGAGGGCAACGAGTTCTGCCTGCTACGCCGCCGGGTCGCTCCCGCCTGACCCGGCCAGATAGCCGACCAGCGCGCGCTTCAGCTCGGCGACCAGCGCGGCGCGCTCCCGGCCCTCGGCGGCGACGATCGGGCCCATCAGGGCCGCGACGATCTGGACGGCCACCATGGCGGCGCGGTTCACGTCCGGATCGGGCAGACCGGGGAAGCGGGCCCGGATCAGGGCGGCGACGCGGCCGGTGACCGCGTCGTGCAGCGGGCGGCTGCCGGCGGACAGGGCGGCGGGCATGGCCGCCGTACCGAAGAGGGTCTTGGCTCCGGGGTTGGCGACGTTGAAGGCCACCAGCGGGTCGACGACCCGCGAGACCAGCTCGGGCAGCGGCAGCGACGCGGCGGACGCCTGGTCGAAGGCGGCGGCGTGGGCGGCGCGCAGCTGGTCGAGCAGCCGCTGGGACAGCGCCTCGGCGATGGCCTCCTTGTTGGGGAAGTACTGGTAGAGCGAGCCGGGTGACATGCCGGCGCGCGCGGCGATCGCGTTGGTCGAGGTCCTGTCGTAGCCGAGCTCGGCGAAGAGCGCGAGGGTCGCGTCGAGGATGTCGCCGATGCGGCGCTCTCCCCTCGCCTGCCGGCGCACGGGCATGGTGACTCCTTGCTTTTTACGAGTGGCCGCTCGTATTCTGCGATAACACGATCGATCGCTCGTATTTTCGCACACCGGGAGTCCTGCGATGATCCTCTACCGCCGTCGCCGCTTGATCCTTCTCGCCGGGCTCCTCGTCACGGTCGCGTGCGCGGCCCTGGCGGCGGGCACGATGGGGCGCCTCGTGCTCAGCCGATGGGAGGCGCCCGGCACCGAGTCGGTGCGCGCCCAGGACGAGCTGTCCCGCTTCGGCACCGGCAACGCGAACCTGATCCTGCTGGTCACGGCCGCCGCCGGCACGGTCGACGCGGCGCCGGTGCGGCAGGCGGCCACGGCGGTCGCCGATCGGCTCGCCGGGGAGCGGCTCGTTGCCGACGTCTGGTCCTACTGGTCGCGGGGACAGGACCCGACGATGCGCAGCTCGGACGGGCGCTCGGCGGTGATCCTCGCGCACGTGTCCGGGGACGCGACCGCGGCCCGCGCGCAGATCCGCGACCGGCTGCTGCCGGCGTACACCCTGGACGAAGGACCCGTCTCGGTGCGCGTCGGTGGCAGCGAGGCCGTGTCGAGCCAGGTCAGCGCGCGGGCGGCGGCCGACTTCGCGCGCGCCGAGCTGCTGATCGTCCCCCTGATGGCGCTGCTGCTGGTGCTGCTCTATCGGCGGGTGCGGCTGGCCCTGCTCACGCTCGGCGTCGGCGTCTTCGCCGTGGTGGGCACGCTCGCGGCGCTGCGGGCGGTGGCCGGGCTCACCGAGGTCTCGACGTTCGCCGCCAACATCACGCTGGTCATGGGCGTGGGGCTGGGCATCGACTACAGCCTCTTCGTGATCGCCCGCTTCCGCGAGGAGCTCACCCGGGGCTCCCCGGTGCCGGCCGCGATCGAGGCGACGGTACGCACGGCGGGCCGCACGGTCGTCTTCAGCGGCCTGACCGTCGCGTCCTCGCTCGCCGCCCTGCTGCTCTTCCCGTTCCCGTTCCTCCGCTCCTTCGCATACGCCGGCGTCCTCGTCGTCGCGACGGCGGTGGCGGGCGCGCTGACGCTGCTGCCGGCCGCCCTCGGGGTGCTCGGGCACCGGGCGTTGCGGCGGAACCCGCCGACCCGTGAGCACGGCTTCTGGCACCGCACGGGTTCGGCGGTGATGCGCCGGCCGGTGACCTTCGCCGCTGCGGGGCTCGTGCTGGTCGGCGTGCTGGGGGCGCCGGCGCTCGGGATCCGCATCGGGCTGCCGGACGACCGGGTGCTGCCGCCGACGGCGTCGACCCGCCAGACGTACGACCTGTTGCGGGCCGGCTTCGGCACGGAGGCCAACGACGCGCTGCACGTCATCGGCGGCCGCCCCGATCCGGCGGCGCTGTCCCGGGTGCCGGGGATCGCGCAGGTCAACGCACCTGAGGGGGTCTTCGTCGCCGGCGACTACCGGGCCGCGCTGCCCGACCCGCAACGGTTCGCCGCCGGCGGCCTCACCCGGATGGAGGCGATCCCGCAGCGCGCGGCGCTCGCGAGCACCGGCGTGCCGGAGCTCGTGGCCGCCGTGCGGGCCGCGTCGCCCGGCGCCCTGGTGGGCGGGTTCCCGGCCGAGCTGACCGACTTCCGGGCCGCGCTGACCGAGCGGATCCCGCTGGTCGGCGCGCTGATCCTGGTGATCTCGTGCGCGGTGCTCTTCGCGATGTCGCGCAGCCTGCTGGTGCCGGTGAAGGCCACCGTGCTCAACCTGCTGAGCCTCGCGGTGATGTTCGGGGTGCTCGTGTTCGTCTTCCAGGACGGCGCGTTCGCGGGGTTGCTGGGGTTCACGCCGATCGGGACGCTCGACCCGGCGTTCCCGATCCTGATGTTCTGCGTGGCGTACGGGCTGTCGATGGACTACGAGGTGTTCATGCTCTCGCGGATCAAGGAGAGCTACGAGCAGCACGGCGACAACACTCGCGCCGTGCTCGACGGACTCCAGCGCAGCGCTCCCCTGGTCACCGCCGCGGCCGCGATCCTCGCCGTGTCGTTCTCGCTCTACGCCACCGGCGAGGTCATGTACCTGCAGATGATCGGCGTCGGCGCCGCGGTGGCGATCGTCGTGGACGCGACGATCATCCGGGGTGTCCTGGTGCCCGCGCTGATGCGCCTGGCCGGCCGGGCGAACTGGTGGTCGCCCGGCCGGCGGCGCTCACGGGACGGCGAAGGCCGACAGCTCGTGGGTGCCGGCGCCGACCGGTAGCACCACCCCGCGTACGGACCGGTCGTCCTGCCAGGCCAGCTCGACGAAGGCGGGTGCCGGTGCCCGCGGCACAGCGGGAGGTTCCCACGAACGGGCGTCGATCTCACAGGCAGTACTGGGGGGCCTCGTCGACGTTGTCCTTGGTGATCAGCTTGATCGGCGCCTGGGAGATCTTCTCGATCGGCTGCTTGTCGAGCAGGCCGAGGACGTTCTTGACGGCGCCCTGCCCGATGTCGGTCGCCGAGTTGGCGACCGTGGCCGAGAACCGCCCGTCCTTGACCGCCTCCAGGCCCTGCTCGGTGCCGTTCACCGTGACGATCTTGACGTTCTTGCCGGCGGCCTTGAACGCCTCGTGCACGCCGAACGCCATGTCCTCGTTGGCGACGAAGGCGTACTTCAGGTCCGGGTGCGCCTGGATCATGTTCTCGGCCACGTCCTGCGCCTTGGCCCGGTTGAACATGCCCGGCTGGTTGGCGACGACCTTGACGTTCGCCGGCAGCGCGCCGGTGAAGCCCTTGACCATCAGATCGGAGGCGGCGCCCGGCGCCCCCGCGATCACCCCCACCTCGGCCGGGGCGCTGCCGGCGTCCCCGGCGATCCACTCGGCGTCCAGCGCGCCCACCTTGCCCAGGTCGACCACCATCGCGCCGAGGATGTCGCTCGGATCATCGGTGACCACCGAGGTCAGGAAGATCGGGATGTTCGCGCTCTTCGCCTTGGCGATGTCGTTCTTGAGGGCGTCCACGTTGACGGTCTGCACGATCAGCGCGTCGACGTTGCGCGAGATCATGTCCTCGATGTTCGACAGCTCGGTGCCCGGGTCCTGCTTGGAGTTCGCCGAGATGACCTTCGCGCCGCTCGTGCCGGCCTGCGCCTCGACGGCCTTGAGCAGACAGGTGTGAAACTCCGTGTTGGCCCCGTTGACGAAACCGAGCGTGACGCTGTCGCCCGACCCCCCGGCCTCCGTTCCCGAGCCGCAGGCGCTGAGCGAGGCCGCGGCGAGAGCGATCGCCGCCAGGGCACTGACGGGGCGAAGCATGGATTTGGGCATGGAGAGGCCGCCTTTCTACCGAGCGGGAGGCAAGAACGCGATGCGCTTGTGATCATGGCCACTGAGTGCTTCCAGTGCGCACGAACGTAACAACGGTTCGACGCACCGCTACACGGCGTGAAGCGCAAGGTAAGGCTGCACGTCGCGTCACCCGCCCCACCTCCGACCGCGGCGAGCCGCGCGGGCGTCTCCCACGCCACCCGGAGCCGGATCGAACGCGGTCAACAGGGCACCACCAGCAGCGCCTCCGGCTCTGCGGCGGAGACGGCACGTGCCCTGCTCGAACGCTCGCGCCGGGCCGCCGACGGGCGTGAGGTGCGCGCCTCGTGCGGGCGGATGGGGGCCGGCTAGGCGGGGCGGCGCAGGACCGCGATGCGGCCCAGGTCGATCTCCAGGGTACGGATCAGCTCGAAGCCGGCGGCGACCGTCTCGGTGACCAGGTCGGCCAGCGGGCGGGCGAAGGGCAGGCCCTGGGCGTGCGCCACCAGGCGGGCCAGGGTGGTGGCGGGCTCGCCGTTGTCGTCGTCGAGTTGCTGGATGACCAGGGTGCCGCCGGGGCGGAGGGCGCGCAGGATCATGGCCAGGGTGGCGGCGCGGGTCTGCTCGGGGAAGAACGGCTGGGCCCAGAACGCCGAGTCGAACTCGGCGTCGGCGGTGAAGTCGCGGGCGTCCTGGGCGCGGATGTCGACCCGGTCGGTGACGCCCACGGCGGCGGCGCGCTCGCGGGCCACCGCGGCGACCTCGGGCAGCAGCTCCAGGGAGGTGGCGCGCAGGCCGGGCAGCAGGGTGGCCGCGGTCAGCACGAAACCGCCGACGCCGCTGCCGACGTCGAGCAGGCGGCCGTTCTCGATGGCCGTGCGCATCTCGGGGACGGCGGCCAGGATCGCGGTGACGATGCCGCGGGAGGCGTCGTTCGGGGTCAGCGCCACCGAGCGGGCGATCACGATGCTCTCCTCGGCGGAGACCGGCGCGGCGCCGGTGCGCACCACGTCGGCCACCTGCCGGGCCAGCAGGGCGGCGCGGGTGATCTGGGCGGCCAGGTCGACCGGGGCGCCGGGGGAAAGCTCGGTGGCCAGCTGCGGGTCGAGCTGGAACTTGCCGTCGGCCGCCACCACGATCCCGTGCGCCAGGAAGGCGTCCAGGATGTCGTCGGCCCGGTGGCCGGCGAAGCCGGTGACCTCCGCGGCGGTGCGGGGCTCGGCCAGGAAGTCCAGGTAGCCGCGCTCGCGGGCGGCGTCCAGCAGGGCGAGGGCCTGCGCGCCGTGTTCCCAGCTCGACCGCGACTCGGTTACCGATTTCGATCCCATGGCTGCATGGTGCCCCGCCACGCGTGGGCTATCCATGTTCTCCGGGTGTGCCGATGATCTCTGGATGCGCGATGAGCTCTACGCGCCGAAGCGGCGGTGGCGGGCCGCGTACGAGCGCAGCGCCCGTAGGAAGTCGACCTTGCGGAAGCCGGGCCAGTAGACGTCGCAGAAGTACAGCTCGGAGTAGGCGGCCTGCCACAGCAGGAAGCCGGACATGCGCCGCTCGCCGCTCGTGCGGATGACCAGGTCGGGGTCGGGGCTGCCGCTGGTGTAGAGGTGGGCGGCGATCCGGTCGGCGGTCAGCGTCCGCAGGGCCTCGTCGAGGGAGCCGGCCTCGGACAGCAGCGAGCGGACCGCGTCGACGATCTCCTCGCGGCCGTCGTACCCGATCGCGATGGTCAGGTGGGACGCCGGGCCCGGCCCGCGGGTCTCCTCCTCGGCCAGCTTCAGGGCGTGCCGGGTCGAGTCGGGCAGCACGTCGAGGCGGCCGGCCAGGTGCACCTGCCAGGGGCTCGCCGGCCGGCGCAGGCGCTCGGCGACCACGTCCTCGATCATGCGCATCAGGTTGCCGACCTCGGTGGCGTCCCGCTTGCGGACGTTGTCGACGCTCGCCACGAAGACGGTGACGTGCCGGATGCCGGCCTCGGCGCACCAGCCGAGCACCTCGTCGAGATGCTCGGCGCCGTAGCGGTGACCCACGCGTGGGTCGCCGAAGCCCATCTGCCGGGCCCAGCGCCGATTGCCGTCCATCACCATGGCCACGTGCCGCGGCAGCTCGGCCCCGGCGAGCCGGGCGAGGAGCCGGCGGGCGTAGACGGCGTACACGACAGATCGCACCATGCCGTGATCCCAGCAGGTCCGGCGGCCGTGGCGGGTGGCGTGCACCGAACCCGCACGGCATCTTCACCGGTCGCGCACCTTCGAGCGGTGCCGGCGTACGGCGTCGCGGTTGCCGCAGGCGTGCGAGCAGTAGCGCTGTCTCCCCGTACGGCTGAAATCGGCGAAAGGGCGCTCGCAGCCGGCGGCGGCGCAGCGGCCGAGACGGTGCATCCCGCGGCCGGACAGGTGCAGGGCGGTGCCCACGCTGATCAGGGTGCGCAGCAGCGAGGCTAGCGACTGGTCGGGTTCGCGGTAGTGGATGTGCCAGCCGTCGCCCGCGTGGTCGGTCAGCCGGGGATAGGCCGCGGTCTCGCGCAGCAGGTCGTTGAGCCGCGCGGCCCGCTCGGCACCCGTGGCGTCCACCACGGACAGCCAGCGGTGCAGGTAGGCCGCCGTCTCGGCCAGGTCGGCCGGACGGGCCGGCCGCTCCAGCGCGATCCCGGCGCCGGCGCACCGGGTCGCCAGCGCCGCGCTCGACGGGGGCGGGTCGAGGACGAGCGAGAGTGCGAGCCGCACCGCATCCTCGCCGTAAGGGTTGAGGTGCACAAGACCATTACAGCATGATGGCGACGGATCTTGACGAAAGGACGGCCATGGATTGGCAGCACGTTCTCCCCCTCCTGCTCGTGGCGGCGGCCGCCGGATGGGTGGACGCCGTCGTCGGCGGAGGCGGGCTGCTGCTCGTGCCGGCCCTGCTGCTCGGCCTGCCCGGCCTGCCGCCGGTCACCGCGCTCGGCACCAACAAGGTGGCGAGCATCTGCGGCACGACAACGGCGGCGATCACGTACGCGCGGCGCACGAAGATCGACTGGCGGGTCGCCGGACCGGCGGCGGGCTCGGCGGTGGTCTTCGCCGGGGTGGGCGCCGCGACCGCGAGCAGCGTGCCGGTCGACTGGTTCCGCCCGGCCGTCATGCTGCTCCTGCTGCTGGTGCTGGCCTTCGTCGTGCTGCGGCCCTCCTTCGGCGTCACCGTCGCGGACGCGGACCGCACGTGGCGGCGCCGTGCCGCGGCGGTGCTCGTGGCCGGCGTCGCGATCGCGTTCTACGACGGCGTCTTCGGGCCGGGCACCGGCACCTTCCTGATCATCACCTTCACCGCGCTGCTCGGCCTCGACTTCGTGGCGAGCTCGGCCACCGCGAAGATCCTCAATGCGGGAACGAACCTGGGCGCGCTGGTGGTCTTCGCCGCCGGTGGCCACGTGCTGTGGTGGCTGGGGCTGGCCATGGCGGTCTGCAACATCGCCGGCGCGCGCTTCGGCGCCCGGACCGCCCTCAAGCGGGGCGCCGGCTTCGTCCGGGCCGCGCTGGTGGTGGTCGTCGTCGGCATGGTGATACGTCTGGCGTTTGACTATTTCAGGTGAATCGCGTCCGTTGGTGAGACGGATTCGCGATAGTGGGGACCGTGAGCGTCCTGACAGTCACCGACGCCGCGCCGGCGACCAAGCGCGGCCTCTCCTTCTCCGACCTCGGCGTCAGCGCCAAGGTGCTCATCGCGGTCAGCGTCGCGGCACTGGTCGCGCTGGCCGTCGGCATCCTGGGGCTGGTCGCGCTGAGCAACGTCAACGAGAAGGCCCAGCTGATCTCGACGAGCAACATCGCCAGCATCAAGGCCGTCGGCTCGATCCGGGCGGCGATCAGCGCCACCCGCATCGACCTGGCCAACCAGGCGCTCTCCCTCGACGCCGCTCGGACCCAGGAGTTCGCCGAGAACTTCGAAGCCGATCTGGAGTTGTTCGACACGGCCCTCGCCACGTACCGCGGCACCAACCCCGCGGCCGACCCGGCGACGATCGACGAGCTCCAGGCGAACTGGGACGACTACTCGGACCTCGCCAAGACCAAGATGATCCCGGCGGGCACCGCCAACAACCTCACCCTGTGGGCGACGCTCCGCGACGAGCAGGCCATGCCGATCCTCGAGAAGATCACCGCGAACACCACCGCGCTGGACAAGGCCGAGACCGCCGACGCGACGAAGAACGCGGACGCCGCGACCTCGGCCTACACGTCCAGCCGGTTCCTGTCGATCCTCACGCTGGTGATCGGGCTCGCCGTGGCGATCGCGCTCGGCTTCTGGGTCGCCCGCAAGATCGTGCAGTCGCTCGCGAAGGTGACGGTGGTCTGCGACAGCCTCGCCGACGGCGACCTCACCCGCACGACCGGGCTGGAGAGCCGCGACGAGCCCGGCCGGATGGGCCGCTCGCTGGACGCCGCGATGGCCCGGCTGCGCGCGACGGTGGCGACGATCGAGAGCTCCGCCGCCTCGCTGGCCGGCGCCTCCGAGCGGCTGACCGACACGTCCACGCACATCGCGGCGTCGGCCGAGGAGACGTCGGTGCAGGCGCAGGCCGTGTCCGCCGCGGCCGAGGAGGTGTCGCGCAGCGTCGAGACGGTCTCCGCGGGCAGCGAGGAGATGGGCGCGTCGATCCGCGAGATCTCGCAGAACGCCGCGGAGGCCGCCCGGGTCGCCGCCGAGGCGGTCAGCGTCACGGCCACCACATCGGCCACCATGGGCAAGCTCGGCGAGTCGTCCGCCGAGATCGGCAACGTCATCAAGACGATCACGTCGATCGCCGAGCAGACGAACCTGCTCGCCCTGAACGCGACGATCGAGGCGGCCCGCGCGGGCGACGCCGGCAAGGGCTTCGCGGTCGTGGCGTCGGAGGTCAAGGACCTCGCTCAGGAGACGGCGCGGGCCACCGAGGACATCTCCCGCCGCGTCGAGGCGATCCAGGCGGACACCAGCGGCGCGGTCGCCGCGATCGAGGAGATCTCCATCGTGATCGAGCGGATCAGCGAGTTCCAGACCACGATCGCCTCGGCCGTGGAGGAGCAGACCGCGACGACCGCCGAGATGAACCGCAGCGTCGCGGAGGCGGCCGGCGGCACCGGCGAGATCGCCGAGAACATCACCGGCGTCGCCGAGGCCGCGCGCATGACGAGCCAGAGCGTCACCGAGACCCAGGAGGCGACCGCCGAGCTGGCCCGCATGTCGTCCGAGTTGCGCAGCGCCGTGTCAGCCTTCCGGGTCTGACCTGCTGCGCAGGAACCTCCGTTCGGCCTCGTTCAGGGTCAGGGTCGAGGCTTTCGCGTACGCCGCCGCGGCGGCCCGCGCGTCGCCGAGCCGTTCGAGCAGGGCGGCGCGCACGGCGTACCACAGGTGATGGGTGCCGAGACCGGTCAGCCCGTCCACGATGGCCAGCGCGGCGGCGGGCCCGTGCACCTCGGCGACGGCGACGGCCCGGTGCAGCGCGACGACCGGCCCCGGATCGAAGAGCGTCAGCTGGTCGTACAGCGCGAGGATCTGCACCCAGTCGGTCTCCGCCGCGGTGGCGGCGCCGGCGTGCACGGCGTTGATCGCCGCCTGGATCTGGTAGGGCCCCGGCCGGTCGCGGCGCAGGCAGGCGCGCACCAGCTCATGCCCCTCGGCGATCAGCCGCCGGTCCCACCGGCTGCGGTCCTGGTCACCCAGGCGGACCAGGTCACCCTCCGCGGTCGTACGCGCGGGCCGGCGCGCCTCGACGAGCAGCATCAGGGCGAGCAGCCCGCACGCCTCGGGCTCGTCGGGCATGAGCCGCACGAGCAGGCGGGCAAGCCGGATCGCCTCCGCGGTGAGATCGTCGCGCGTGAGCCGGTCGCCGCCGCTCGCCGCATACCCCTCATTGAAGATCAGATAGAGGACGGCGAGCACCGCCCGCAACCGCCCCGGCAGCTCCTCGTCGCGAGGCACCCGGTACGGGATGCGCGCGTCGCGGATCTTCCCCTTGGCCCGCGACAGCCGCTGCGCCATCGTCGCCTCGGACACCAGGAACGCCCGCGCGATCTCGGCGGTGCTCAGGCCACCGAGCAGGCGCAGGGTGAGCGCCACCCGAGCCGCCGGCGCCAGCGCCGGATGACAGCAGGTGAAGATCAGCCGCAGCCGGTCGTCGCCCTCCCCCGCCTCGTGGCTGTCGGCTGTGGGCCACCACTCGCGCATCGCTGCCGCCTCCCGGCCGGCGCGCTGGGCCTCGCGACGCAGCCGGTCGATCGCCCTGTTCCGCGCCGTCGTGATGATCCAACCGCCGGGCGCGGGCGGCACGCCGCTCTCCGGCCACCGCCGCGCCGCCGCGACGAACGCATCCTGCACCGCGTCCTCGGCGACCTCGATGTCACCGAAGTGCCGCACCAGAACCGCGACGGCCCGGCCGAACTCGGCACGATAGATCGCCGCGATCTCGGCACCGAGCCGGCCCGGCCCGGCCACCGGTTGCACCTCCGAGCCGCGCCGGCCCGATTCCACCTCCGGGCTGCGCCGGCCGGGCTCCACCGCCGCGCCGGGCCGGTCGCACGCGCTCTCCGCTCCACCCCGGCCGGGCTCGTCGCCGGGCTCCGTCACCATGCGATGGGGCGCACCTCGATCGCGAGCGGGGCCAGCACCTTGGCCATGCGCCCGCCCCAGCCGAGGGCCTCGTCGAGATCGGCCGCCTCGAGGACGGTGAAGCCGCCGAGGTGCTCCTTGCCCTCGGTGAACGGCCCGTCCGTCAGCAGCGTCTCGCCGTCCCGGTCGCGCACCACCGTAGCGGCCGACGCCGGGTGCAAAGCCATGGCGAAGACCCACGCGCCCGCGGCCTTCATCTCGTCGTTCAGCTTCTCCAGCTCGGCCATGATCGGCCCGAGCACCTCGGGCGGCGGCGGGTCGCCGTCGGGCTGGTAGATGCTCATCAGATACCGCGCCATCGTTCCTCCTCGAGCTTGCCTTCCCTCTCTACACGAACGGGCGGCGGCGTTCTCGACAGCATTGCCCAACGCGTAACCAACAGGTTACGCTTCCCGCGTGGACGAGGTGGCCGGCGCGATCGCCGATCCGGTGCGGCGCGAGATCCTGCTGATGCTGCGCGACGAGCCGCTCTCGGCCGGCCAGATCGCCGACCGGTTCGCGATCAGCCGTCCCGCCGTCAGCCGCCACCTGCGGGTGCTGCGCGAGGCCGGCCTCGTGCACGACCGGGCCGACGGGCGCCGCCGCGTCTACACGCTGGTCACCGCGCCGCTCGACGAGCTGGCCGGCTGGCTGCGGCTGCTGGCCCGTCCGTCCGGCTGGCAGCACCACTTCGACGCCTTGGAGACGGAGGTCTACCGCACCCGACGCGACCGCCGCACCGCCGCCGCCCAGATGCCGGCACCCCAAACCCA
>NZ_BOMI01000200.1 GCF_016862115.1 Paractinoplanes deccanensis | reverse complement strand
CCCCACCGCACCCGAGCGGCGCGCCGCCGTCGGGCAGACGCCGGCACCCGAACGGCGCACGGCCGTGGGGCAGACGTCCGCAACGCCGGTCCATGGCACCCGCACCGAGCGGCGCACGGCCGCCGGGCCCGAGCAGAGCCAGGAGAAGAGCGCATGAGTCCCATCCCGACCGGGCGGCTGTCCGGCACCGATCTCGTGCTGACCCGCTCGTTCCACGCGCCCGTGGACGACGTGTGGGCCAGCATCACCGACCCGAGCCGCACGGCGCGCTGGTTCGGCCCGTGGAAGGGCGACGCCGCGCCGGGCCGTGCCATCCAGGTGCAGATGGTGCAGGAGGAGGGCGAACCGTGGACGGACATGACGATCGACGCGTGTGAGCCGCCGCGCCGGCTGGCCCTGTCCGCTGTCGACGAGCACGGCAGCTGGCACCTCGAACTGCAGCTGACCGAGAGCGCCGGCGTGACCGAGCTCCGCTTCACCCAGCACCTCACCGGCACCGAGAACGTCGGCGACGTCGGCCCCGGCTGGGAGTGGTACCTCGACGCCCTGGTCGCCTCGCGGGAGGACCGGCCCCTGCCCTCGTTCGACGACTACTACCCGTCCATGAAGGAGTATTACGAGGCCCAGCGCCCCTGACCGGGCCGCCGAGCTTCAGCTACGGCACGCGGGCGACGAAACCGTTGCAGGCGACGTCTTCCACGGCCGGGCGGGGCTGGGGCTCGGCGTCCGCGTGCCAGTGGGCGACCGAGGCCAGGCCCGGCTCGACCATCTCGAGGCCGCCGAACAGGGCCGCGAAATCGGCGCCGTCGCGGGCGGTGAAACGGCCGTCCGGGTTGGCGGCGCTCAGCTTGGCGATCGCCTCGGCGGGCAGGTATTCCCACGTCGCGTGGGTGGCGGCGACGTAGCTGCCGGACGGGAGCGCCTCGAGCAGCGTACCGACGATGCCCTGCACGTCCTCGTCGTCGCGGACGAAGTGGAGCACCGCGATCAGCAGCAGGCCGACCGGCTCGGACAGGTCGAGGGTGGCCTTGAGGTCGGCGTGGTCCAGGATGGAGCGCGGGTCGCGCAGGTCGGCGTCGAGGTAGGCCACGGTGCCGGCCGGCGCGCTGGTGAGCAGGGCCCGCGCGTGGCTGAGCACGATCGGGTCGTTGTCGACGTACACAATCTTGCTGGACGCGTCGACGGCCTGGACCACCTCGTGGGTGTTGCCGGGCGCGGGGATGCCCGTGCCGATGTCGAGGAACTGGCGGACGCCGCGCTCGGCGATCAGCCGGGCGGCGCGGCCCAGGAAACGGCGATTTTCCAGGGCCATGGTGCGGATGGACGGCATCGCGGCCTCGATCGCGTCGCCCGAGGCGCGGTCGGCGGCGAAGTGGTCCTTGCCGCCCAGCCAGTAGTTGTAACGCCTCGCCGGGTGGGCGACCGAAGTGTCCACCCTGTCGTTGGGCGAACCGTCCAATGTCGCCACCTCCGCGTCAGTGCATCGACAGTGCACTCATCCTACGAAGATCCACGCGAAGATCACAGCCCACCCCGGTAGGCGAGCGCGAAGATCACAGCCCACCCCGGTAGGCGAGCGCGAAGATCACAGGCCGGCCTGGTAGGCGAGGACGCCCCGGTTCACCGCCTTGACCGCCTCGCGGGCCGTGTCGCGGACCTCCGGCGACGCGGCCGACGCCTCGCGGATCTGGCCGAGCAGGTCGACGACCTGACGCGCCCAGCGCACGAAGTCGCCCGCCGGCATGTCGGCGTCGAAGTTGTGCCCGCTGGCCAGCACCCGGGCCAGCGGCTCGCCGCGGGCCCACCGGTACATCGGCCAGACGAAGCCCGGGTCGGGCTCGCGGGTCAGCGACAGCCCGTGACCGGACTCGTCGGCGGCGATCTCGCCCCAGAGCTTGGTGCACGCGTCGACCGCCGACGTGATCGGCCCCTTGGGCACCGAGGCGCGGTCGTCGCCCTCGCGGCGCGACTCGTAGAGCACCATGGACACCGCGGCGGCCAGCTCGTCGGGGGCGAGCCCGTCCCAGACGCCCTGGCGCAGGCACTCGGCGACCAGCAGGTCGGCCTCGGACCAGATGCGGCCCAGCATGCGGCCGGACTCGGTCACCTCGCCGCCGGCGGACAGGTAGCCGCGCTCGGTGAGCACCGCGCAGACCTGGTCGAACGTGCGCGCCAGCGACCCTGTACGCCCGGCGACCTTGTCACGCAGCGCCTCGGTGTCGCGTTGCAGCCGGTGCCGCCGTTCGGCCCAGCGCGCGTGCTCCTCGCGCTCGGGGCAGGCGTGGCACGGGTGCTGGCGCAGCTGCACCTTGAGCAGGGCGATCTCGGCGTCCTCGCCGGTCGGCCCGCCCCGGTTGCGGCGCCGCCCGCCGCCGTGCCGGTCGAGGCCGGTCGCGGCGATCTGGGCGGCCAGGTCGCGGCGGGCCGCCGGCGAGCGGTGGTTGAAGTGCTTCGGCACGCGGATGCGCTCGAGCACCTCGACCGGGCCGCCGAAGTCGGCGGGGCTGACCCGGCCGGCCCAGCGGTCCTGCGTCAGCACCAGCGGGCGCGGCTCGCCGAAGCCACCGGCCGGCGCCTCGAGCACCACGGCCAGCCCGGCGCGGCGCCCCTGCGGCACCCGGATCACGTCGCCGACCCGCAGCTTCTCGAGCGAGGAGGTCGCGGCGGCACGGCGCTGGGAGGCACCCTCGCGCGCGAGGGCCCGTTCCCGGTCGGCGATGGCGACCCGGATGGCGAAGTACTCGTCGAAGTCGCCGTGGTGGCAGGCGGCGTCGTTCCCGTACGCCTGCATGGTGTCGACGTTGCGCTGCACCTGGCGCGCCAGGCCCACCACCGAACGGTCCGCCTGGAACTGGGCGAACGACGACTCGAGCAGCTCGCGGGACTTGTCGGCGCCGACCGTGCCGACCAGGTTGACGGCCATGTTGTAGGACGGGCGGAACGACGACCGCAGCGGGTAGGTGCGCGTGGAGGCGAGCCCGGCCACGTGCCGCGGGTCGACCTCGGGGCTCCACAGCACGACGGCGTGCCCCTCGACGTCGATGCCCCGGCGGCCCGCACGGCCGGTGAGCTGCGTGTACTCCCCCGGGGTGAGGTCGACGTGCGCCTCGCCGTTGAACTTGACCAGCCGCTCCAGCACGACGCAGCGGGCCGGCATGTTGATGCCGAGCGCCAGGGTCTCGGTGGCGAAGACCGCCTTGACCAGCCCCTGCACGAAGCACTCCTCGACCGCCTCCTTGAAGGCGGGGAGCATGCCGGCGTGGTGGGCGGCGACGCCCCGCTCGAGGCCGTCGAGCCACTCCCAGTAGCCGAGCACGGACAGGTCCTCGCGCGGCACGCCGGCGACCTTGCTCTCGGCGATGCGGCGGATCTCGGCGCGCTCGTCGGCGTCGGTGAGCCGCAGCCCGGCGCTCAGGCACTGTTGCACGGCCGCGTCACACCCGGCACGGCTGAAGATGAACAGGATCGCCGGCAGCAGCCCGGCCCGCTCGAGCCGGTCGACGACCTCGGCGCGCGGCGGCGGCTGCCAGCGCCGCGACCGGTTGCCGCCCCGCGGCCCGTACGACCGGTCGGTCAGCTCCAGGCGCCGCTGCATCTCGCGGGTGTAGCGCAGAAGCTCGGGATGCACGTCGTGCTTCTTGGCGGCGTCGGCGTCGTGGAACAGGTCGAACATGCGCCGGCCGACCAGCATGTGCTGCCAGAGCGGGACCGGGCGGTGCTCGCTGACCACGACCTCGGTCTCACCGCGCACGGTGACCAGCCAGTCGGCGAACTCCTCGTAATTGCTGACCGTCGCGGACAGCGACACCAGGGTCACCGAAGCCGGGAGGTGGATGATCACCTCCTCCCAGACCGCGCCGCGGAACCGGTCGGCCAGGTAGTGGACCTCGTCCATCACCACGTAGGCCAGGCCCTTGAGGCTCGCGGAGCCGGAGTAGAGCATGTTGCGCAGCACCTCGGTGGTCATCACGACCACCGGCGCGTCGCCGTTGATGGCGTTGTCGCCGGTCAGCAGGCCGACCTTGTCGGCGCCGTAGCGCTCGACCAGGTCGTGGTACTTCTGGTTGGACAGCGCCTTGATCGGCGTGGTGTAGAAGCACTTGCGCTCACCGGCGCGCAGCGCGAGATGGACGGCGAACTCGCCGACCACGGTCTTGCCGGCGCCGGTGGGCGCGCAGACCAGCACGCCACTGCCACGCTCGAGCGACTCGCACGCGGCGCGCTGGAAGTCGTCGAGGTCGAAGCCGACGTCGAGCATGAAATCGTCGAGCGCCGGGAACTCGGCCACCCGGGCCGCCCGCCGCTTCGATTCCGCATACCGTTCGGCGGGACTCGTCATGACCACAAGGCTAGTTCGTGGGTGTGACAACTTGCAGCACGGGCACGGTCGGTATGGTGCTCCCGTGCCGGATCCCGAATCGACCGATCACCCTCCCCATCGGCCGCACCGCCAGGTGGACGCCGTGCTGTTCGACTTCCACGGCACGTTGGCGCAGGTGGAAGACCCGGTGACGTGGGTGGTGGCGGCGGCCGCGGCCTGCGGCCACGAGCTCGACAGGGGCAAGGCGACCGTGCTGGCGGACCGCCTGGTCACGGCCGGGCGCGCCGGCGGGCCGCTGCCGGCCCGCGTACCCCCTCATCTGGCCGAGCATTGGTCGGACAGAGATCTGTACGCGCACAGCCACCGAGCCGCCTACACCGGGCTGGCGGCGACCGTGTCGACGGACATGGAGGGCCTGGCGGACGCGCTGTACGACCGCCTGCTCGGCCCGGACGGCTGGCTCCCGTACCCGGACACGGCACCGACCCTGCGAACCCTGCACGATGCGGGCGTCAAGGTGGCGGTGGTGAGCAACATCGGCTTCGACATCAGGCCGCACTTCGAGGCGTGGGGCATGGCGGGCCTGGTGGACGCGTACGCCCTGAGCTACGAGCTCGGCCGCACAAAGCCCGACCCGGCCATCTTCCTGCGAGCCTGCGGCATGCTGGGCGCGGACCCGGAGCGCACGCTGATGGTCGGCGACACCCCGGCCGACGCGGGCGCGGTGCGGGCGGGGTGCGCGGCCCTGGTGCTGCCGGCCGCGGAGCCGGGGCGGCCCAACGGCCTGGGTGCGACGCTGGCGCTGGCGGGCTGCGCGGCCTGAGCGCGGACGGCCCAACGGCCTGGGCGCTGGCACATTGCGCCGCCTTAGCACGGACGGCCCAAGCGCTTGGGCGTTTGGCCCTTGCGCTGGCACGCTGCGCGGCCTGAGCACGGGCCTGGGCGCTGGCACACGGCGCCGTTTGAGCACGGACGGCCCAAGCGCCTGGGCGTTGGTCCTTGCGCTGGCACGCTGCGCGGCCTGAACACGGACGAGCCAACGACCTGGGCGCCGACCCACATGCTGGCGGGCTGCACGGCCTGGACCTGCGCGGGCGTTTTCCACAGTCGCGGTTATCCACAGGCGGCACGCCTGTGACGAGCCGTCGCCTGGGATTTTCGGGACAATGGCATCGGGCGGCTCCCCCTGGGAGACATCCCATGGT
>NZ_BOMI01000199.1 GCF_016862115.1 Paractinoplanes deccanensis | reverse complement strand
GGGTCGTCGTGCCCACGCCGACGAGGACAAGGGCGAACTGGATCCAGTAGAAGGCGGGAAAGCCGAACAGTCGCGGCTCGTCGAAGTTGTAGATGAAGGGCAGGACCGGCACGACGATCGGGATGAGCAGCAGCCAGTTCCACGGGCTGCGATCGTCGCGGGCTTTGGTCTCTGGCTCCGCCATTGCCCCGTACCTCCTCGTGAAGTGCTCGTGCTGAGGTGATCTCAGTAGGGAACGGCAGTTGATTCGGCGCGAAATGGGTGATTGCCGCGTACCGGGCGATGCCCAATATAGGCGTGGAGCCACGGAGGGGTACGTCCTTGCGACAGAAAACACGTCCTCATGAGGGGCTACACGTGATCGCCCATCTTGCCATGATCGACGTTCCCCGGAAACCAGGCGGCGCGTGGAGTACCGGTTCCAACGACCGATGAACTCACGGCGATGGATGCCGTTAAGCGAGGCGAGTAGACCAGGTAGTTGCGCGGTGCCGTTGTCCATTTGGGCCGGGCACGGAGGAAACGGTAAAGGAAAAGATGACAAAGTCGGCGCGCCAGGAATCGACCAGCCTCCGATCCCCGCGGGCCATCCGATGACGGATTTCTCTGATCAGCCGTCATCCGGATCCGGCGAGGGCCGGCACCGCGCGACCACCCGGATGCTTCCCGCACCGAAGCAGAGGGCTCGCCCCGGGAAAAGCGCCGAGCTGCCGCCGCGAAAGGTGGCGCCAGCCGCGTCGCCTGGCGAAGACGCGGAGGCGCACAGGCCGATAACTCAGCCAAGGTGCAGTCCGAGCAGCACAACCTGGCGCGGGAACTGGATCAGGCGTGGGCCGGCCCGCCGGCGGCACCGTCTGCCGGCGCCCCGCAAGGACCGGCGGCACCCGGCGACAGTCTCGTCGGCCGCCTCTACATACCGAAGTTCGACAAGGAGTGGGTGGTCGTCAACGGCGTGCGGCCGGACGACATCAAGTACGCGCCCGGCCACTACCCCGAGACCGCCATGCCCGGGCAGATCGGCAATTTCTCGGTGGCCGGTCACCGGATCAAGAAGATCTTCTGGCGGCTCGATGAGCTCCGGCCGGGCGACGTGATCGGCGTCGAGACCCGGGACAGTTGGTACGTGTACAGGGTGTACGACCTGGACATCGTCAAGCCGAACCAGGTCGAAGTCGTCGCTGCGGTGCCCGGCAAGCCCAGCGTCAAGCCGACGAAAGCGCTACTCACCCTCACCACCTGCAACCCGAAGTACAACCGCTATCAGCGGCTGATCGTGCACGCCGAGCTGGCGAGAAAGGTGCCGCGCAACCCATCGCCGGCCGATGCCGGCATGCCGCCCGAGATGAAAGCACACTGAGCCCGGAGCTGGGCGCGCTTGGTGTCGTCGAAGCGAGCCACCCGGGGCGGCGACACGGGACCCCCGTGCCGATGTGCCCGTGCCCGCGCCAGGGCGAGCTACCGGGGTCACTGAGGCGCGGCGGAGCGATGGTGGTGGAGCAAGCACCGAGCTCACCGAGAAGGAACGTCATGCAGAAAATGGACGTGAAGTTCGACAGCGCAGGCATCGAGCTGGCCGCCAACCTGTACCTGCCCGACGGGGCGGGCGACCGGCCGCTGCCGGCCATCGTGGTGGGTCACCCCGGGACCGGGGTCAAGGAACAGGCGGCGGGCCTCTACGCGTCGCTTCTTGCCCAGCAGGGCTTCATCACCATCGCGTTCGACGCCGCGTACCAAGGCGAGTCGGCCGGTCTGCCGCGAGGGCTGGAGGACCCCGCCCACCGCATCGAGGACCACAAGGCCGCCGTCTCCTACCTGACCACCCGGCCCGAGGTCGACGCGGACCGCATCGGGATGCTGGGCATCTGCGCCTCCGGCGGCTACGCCATGAACGCCACGGCGAGCGACCATCGGGTCAAGGCCATCGCGACGGTCAGCGGCGTCGACATCGCCCGGCAGTTCCGCCTCGGTGCCGACGGCGACCAGGATCCGGCCGTCTTTCAGGGCATGCTCGACGCGGCCGCGAAGGCGCGCACGGCCGAGGCGCACGGCGAGGGCGGGCAGGTCTTCCAGCTGTTCCCCGACACCATCGAGCAGGCTCGGGCGCTCGGTGGCGAGCACGGCTACGAGGGCTTCGAGTACTACTGCACCCCGCGCGGCCAGCACCCGCGCTCCACGAAGCTGCTCACCTGGACCAGTATCGACCACCTCGCCCTGTTCGACGCGTGGACCGCGGTCCCGCTCATCGGGCAGCGCCCCGTCCTGGTCATCGTGGGGCGGCGGGCGGTCACCGCGTGGATGAGCATCGACTCGTTCCAGCGGGCGGTCGGGCCCAAGAAGCTGGTCTTCATCGAGGGCGCCAGCCACGTCGACCTCTACGACAAGCGGGAGTACGTCGACCCGGCCGTCGAGGAGCTCCGCGGCTTCTTCACCACCAACCTCGCCGTCGAGCCCGTGCTGGTCTCCGCCTGAAACTGCACCCCACGGGCGTCAGCGGCCGCCCACACAGGCGCGTGCCGGCCAGCATCAGGTTCGACAGACCCGGCCTGCGTGGACGGCCGTTCGCGAGCAAACCGGATCCTGACAAGTCGCTGCGAGCATCGACTCCCATGAGACGACACATCATCGGGGCGGTGGCCGGTGCCGCCGGTCTGGCTCTGGCCGCGGTGCCCCTGGCCGCGTCGGCCGGCGAGACCGGCGGCGCCCAGCTGGGCGCGGTCACCCCGGGTGGGATGTTCCTGGCCAACATCGACGACGACGCCAACGCGTGCCGCGCCTCCGCCCGGACCATCACCAAGGACGCGGTGGCCCGCGAGGAGGCCAACGACCAGCGCTTCGCCGACGAGAAGGACGCGCTCTCCCAGCTGCCGGACCAGCAGGAGGCGGAGAGACGGTACCTGGCCCTGCGCCGCGCACACCGGCTCGAGCAGAACCTGGCCGACCGCCAGATGGCCGCGTGCAACGATGCCGCCGACACGGTCGTGAACGGTGCCGCCGACGAGCGCGACCTGTTTCGCCTGCGGGTGACGGCCTGGCCCGACGTCCCGGCGGACGCCTCCGCGACGCTCACCGCGACCGGCAAGGTGCGGCTGTTCGTCAAGCGCGGCCGCTGGGAGGTCGCCTCGTCGCTGTCCACGGCCGAGCTGAGGCACGGCGTCGACCTCGCCCTCGAAGGCATTGATGTGGTGCGGGACCGCGCTGCCTGGGACGGCACGTCGGTGGTGACGCTCAGCGTCGTTGCCGACGGCAAGGTCAAGACCTCTGCGGTACGCCTGCGTGAGGCGCCCGTGCTCACCCAGCTCAACACGCAGCGCCTCCAACGCGTCTTCACCAACAAGGCTTCGGACGACAACGGCAAGGCGTGGCGTGCCGCGGCCGCGAAGGTGGCGCCGCTCGCCACTCTGGACAGTGGCGACGACGACTGGACGCAGGATCTGTTCGAACCGGCGTACCAAAGAATGGGTGATGTCGGCATGCGGGTGCTGATCCCGTCGGTGAACGACCAGCATCGGCAGGCCGCCCGCGTCGCGTACACCCAGCTCAAGGGGCCGGATGTGGCGGTCGCGCACGTGCCCGGTGTGCCCGTGCCGGAGACCGACGACGACAACACGTACGACTCGATGGGCAATCTGGAGACCATGCCACCGACACCGGGTCACCCGAACGGCACGGTGGTCGTGGGCGGTAAGCCGTCCGCGCAGATCGTGGCCTTCCTGCGCGCGCAGGGTGCCCAGGAGGTCGTCACGGTCGACACGAGCTGGCTGAACGTCGGGCACGTCGACGAGTTCATCCAGTTCCTGCCGGTCGCGGGCGGCTGGAAGGCGATCGTCGCCGACCCGGCCGCGGGCCTGGCGCTGCTGAGCAAGGTGCCGCAGAGCGAGAAGCTGCACGGCGACCTGCCGGCGCTTCAGTGGCCCTACGACGAACGGATCGACCACCGCACGATCGCCGAGTTCCGGGCCGACGGGCAGTTCACCGACACCAACCGGATCGCCGCCCGCAGGATCGCCGAGAACGTCGCACGGCTCGGGCTGACGCCGGACCGGATCGTCCGCATCCCGGTGCTGTTCACCGCCCGCGGGCTGGACTGGGCTCTCGACAAGTCGGCGATCGACGGCATGGACGACGGCCCGGAGAAGGACAAGGCGATAGCCGCGCTCAACGCCCGCCGCGACGGCGTAGGCGAGACCCCCAACCTGATCAACGGCCTGGTGGCGGCCGGCCACCGCTACGTCGCCCCGAAGCCGTACGGCCCGTTGCTGCACGGCAGAGACGTGTTCGAGGACGCCGCCACCAGCGCGCTGGCCACAATCGGATACCGGGTCACCTTCGTGGACGACCTCACCTCCGCGCACGTCTCCGAGGGCGAGATCCACTGCTCCACGAACACGTTCCGTGACTACCTCCGCCCCTGACCGGGGGTCGCGTCGTATCCGTTCGTGACCGACGCGCGGGCCGGCGTGCGTTCGGCCTGACCGGCACCCAGGATGCCGATGATCGTCAACGGTGGTTCTCCGGGCGGGGTATTGCCTCCGGCTGGGCTCGCCGCCGCGGTTGCCGGGTGGGCAGACCGGCCGAGGCCAGGATCGACAGCTTCTCGGCATCGCGGGATCCGGCATCCGGGTGGTAGATCACCAGCGACTGCCCGTCCGTGCCGCTGATGGCCAGCCGTTCCCGGTGCAGCGCCAACTCGCCCACCTGGGGATGGTTGAAGCGGATCGTGGTGCCGCGCTGCGCACGCACCTCGTGCCGCGCCCACAACCGGCGGAAGGTCGCGCTCGCCAGCGACAGCTCACCGGTGAGCTCGATGAAACGCGGGTCCTCGATGTCGGCTCCGATCGCCTGGCGCAGGGCGGCGATGAAACACTCCGTCATTGCCTCCCACTCCGGATACAGATCCTGCTGCGCCGCGTCGAGGAAGAAGTCCCGGAGCTGGTTCCCGCCGACGTCGAGTCCGGGCGAGAGGGTCCGGGCCAGATTGTTGGCGGCGAGGATGTCGAAATAGCGCCCCTCGATGAAGGCGGGCTGCACGAGTCCGTCCAGCAACGTGAGCGCACCGTCAGGCACGGTCTCCGCACGGTGACGGGCCCGGCGCGGTCGCGGCGCGCCGACGACCAGCGAAAGCAGATGAGTCATGTGCTCATCGTCGAGGCAGAGAACCCGGCCGATCGACATGAGCACCTGTGGCGACGGGTTGCGGTCGCGGCCTCGCTCCAAGCGCAGGTAGTAGTCGGCGCTGATGCCGGCGAGCATCGCGACCTCCTCCCGGCGCAGCCCCGGCACACGTCGTACGCCGGTGTCTCCAATGCCGGCTTGCCGGGGCGTCACCAGCGCCCGGCGAGCGCTCAAGAACCTGCCGAGGGCATTCGATCTCTGACTCATTTTGCCAGCGTAGTGCGGCGCCGCCGATCAGCCGGGGCCCTGTCAGACCCCCGGCTGATCAGGGATCTGGCCGGGTCGGCGAGCCGTTCCTAGCGTCGTGGGACATCGCCCGGAGCGTCCCATCGGGCATTCCCTGTGTCGGAAGGATCGAACCTTGACCACCACGTCCCGGTCGCCCGAGGTGCCGGCGGCCGACCGGACGACGCCCGCGTGGGGTGCGGTCGTCTCCCTCGGCCTGGGCATCTTCGCCATCGTCATGTCGGAGTTCCTGCCGGCCAGTCTGCTGCCGCGCATCGCCGACGATCTCGGCGTCTCGGACGGGGCGGCCGGCCAGGCTGTCAGCGTGACCGCCTTCGCCGCCGCCGTCTCGGCGCTGTCGATATCCGTGGTCGTGCCGCGCGTCGACCGGCGGCGCGTCATGATCGGCCTGACCCTCCTCGCGATCGTTTCCAACCTGATCGTGTCCGTGGCGCCGAGCCTCTCCGCCGTGTTGCCCGCGCGTCTCCTGCTCGGCGTCGCGCTCGGCGGATTCTGGGCCATGGCCACCGCGATGGCCGCGCACCTGGTCCCGGCCGACCACGTGGGCCGCGCGCTCACGGTGATCAACTCGGGCGTCGCCGCGGCCACCGTCGCCGCCGTGCCCCTCGGTGCCTGGCTCGGCGACGTCTGGGGCTGGCGTGGCGTCTTCGTCCTCGGTGCGGGTGTCGCGGCGCTCGCCCTGGCCGTGCAGGTCGCCACGTTGCCGGCCGTCAGACCCGCCGCCCTGAGCGGACTCCGCGCGCTCGGGTCGGTACTTCGCTCCGGGATCGTTCTGGGCGGCCTGCTCGCGATCCTGCTGATCTTCGGCGGGCACTTCAGCGGCTTCACCTACGTCCGCGACGCCGCACAGAGCATGTCCGGCATCGGCGGGGGCGGGTTCGCCGTGCTGCTCCTCGCCTTCGGGACCGCCAACTTCCTCGGCACCGTCGCCGGCGGCCCGCTCGCGGACCGCGTACCGCGGGTGGGGGTCTTGCTCTTCCCGGCCGTGCTGGGCGTCGGAATGATCAGCATGTACGCCACCGGCACCTCTCTCACCGGACTGTTCATCGCCGCCGTCATCTGGGGCTTCGGCTTCGGCGGAGTCCCGACCACCGTGATGAGCTGGGGCGCCCGGACCGAGCCGGAGCGGCTCGAGCAAATCGGTGGCGTCATGGTGACGGTCTGCAACCTCGCGATCGCGGCGGGCGCCGTCGTCGGCGGTGTGCTCGTGGACCGGTCGGCGGCCAACGTCCCGCTTCTCGTCGGTGGTATCGCGTCGGTCGCCGGCGCCGTGGTGCTCACCAGCCTGCGCCACCGTCGATAGATCCAGATATATCGATAACGAACGGAGAGAACCGAATCAATGGAAACGCCTCGACGCCTCAGCGTTCTGATCGGCGCCGCCGTGCTGACTGTCGTCATCCTGGTCGGTGGCACGCTCAACGCCTCCGCGAGCACGCCGCAGCCGGCGAACGCGGCCACGCAGTCCGACGCGCCGGCCTGTGTGGCCCCGGAGCGTCCGCTCAGCCGTGACTTCGACGCCGCGACCCGGAAGAACGCCGCGTTCAACAGCAACTTCCGGCACTGCTTCACCACCATCAACGGCGTGCAGATGCATTATGTGATCGGCGGGCACGGACCAGACCCGTTGGTGCTGCTGCACGGGTGGCCGCAGAGCTGGTACGCGTACCACGACATCATGCCGGAGCTGCTTCCCGGCCGTACCGTCATCGCGATCGACCACGCCGGACTGGGCGACTCGACCGGTACCCCGCCCGCGATGACGACCAACGTCCTGGCCGAGTACGTGCACCTGCTCCTCAACCGCCTCGGCTTGCAGCGCGACGTGCAGGTCGTCGCCCATGACATCGGAGTCGGTGTCGCCTATGCCCTGGCCGCCCAGTACCGCCGGCAGGTCGCCGGCCTGTTCAACCTGGACTTCGCCCTGGTCGGCAAGAGCCTGAAATTCGCCGACCTCGTCCCGCTGGCGTTCCACTTCTCGTTCAATCAGCAGACCTTCTCGGAAGAATTGCTCACCGGGCGGGTCGGCTTCTTCCTGACCAACTTCTACCCGCTTGTCTCCACGTTGCCCCAGCCGATAGCCGCTCGTGACATCGCCGAATACACCCGCGTCTATTCTCGGCCGCAGGTGCTGCACAACGGCATGGAGTTCTACCGCGACTGGCCGAAGGTCGATCAGGACAACGCGGTCCTGATGCGGACTCCGCTGACCATTCCGGTGCGCCTGCTGAGCATGGGTCTGATCCCCGCATGGACGGCGTTGTCCCAGCAGTCCATGAAGGACGCCGCACCGGCCGCCACCGGTACCGCGGTGGACGGGGCCGGCCACTGGCTCATCGAGGAACGCCCCGCCCTGGTCATCTCCGAGATCAACAAGTTCTACCCGGTCGGCTGACCGATCCGCGCGTCGCGCGCCCGGCCCCGAGCGATCATCGCCCGGGGCCGGGCGCGCCGGCTACGAACGCTTCCGCCCGCTGCGGCCTGCGGCACCGTTGCGACGGCGTCATCCCCGCGAAAGGCTCAGCACCTTCGCCACCCGGGTCAGAGCGTCGATGTGCTCGTCGGCGGTGTTCGGGCCGGAACGGGCGGTGTTGATCGCGATGTGGGTCGCGCCCGCCGTCTCCCAGAGCCGCACGGCCTCGGCCACCTCCTCGGCCGAGCCCGACCAGCGCACACTGCCCTCGAGGCCGAGCTGAGCCGGGTCGCGGCCGGCCGCCACCGCGGCCCGGTCGACGATCTCCTTCGCCGCGTCCAGGTCCGGGCCGGGCTGTACCAGCGGGAACCAGCCGTCAGCGACCCGGCCGGCCCGGCGGTAGCCGACGGGTGAGGAGGCGCCGATCCAGAGCGGGATCGGCCGTTGCACCGGCAGCGGGTTGATACCGGCGCCGGTCACCGTCTCGTGCTCGCCTCGGTGGGTCACCGAGCGTTCGGTCCAGTAGCGGCGCAGCAGCGCGATCTGCTCGTCGTAGCGGCGGCCCCGGTTGTCGAACGGCCGGCCGAGGGCTTCGAACTCGACCGCATTCCAGCCCGCCCCGACGCCGAGCCGGAGGCGGCCGCCGGTCAGCCAGTCGAGTTCGGCCGCCTGTTTCGCCACGAGCGCGGTCTGCCGTTGCGGCAGGATGATCACGCTGGTCACCAGTTCCAGCGAGGTGAGCGCGGCCAGGTAGCCGAAGACCACGAACGGTTCGTGGATGACGGTGTCCACGTCGTAGGGGCGGTCCCACCCGGGGTGGACGGCCGGGTCGGCGCCGAGGACGTGGTCGGCGATGCGCACGTGGGCGTAGCCGAGCTCGTCGACGGCCTGGCCGAAGGCCCGGACCTCGCCGGGGTCGTCCGACAGCGCGTTCTGCGGGAAGACCACGCCGATCTTGATCGTCATGACAGCCTCCGATGGGTGCGTTCCCGGCGGACCAGGGAAGGATGTAGCGGCCGTAATCGATGAGGTCGTCAAGGTTGTCGTAGCCCCGGATGGCGGCGGCCACCGTCTCCGGCGGGGTGCCGGCGGATTTCAGGCGGCATCGACCACGCGCCGGCCGGGAATCGCGTCGATCAGCTCACGGGTCCAGGGGCTGCGCGGACTGGTGAACACCTCGGCCACCGGGCCATGCTCGACGACCTTGCCGTGGCTCATCACCGAGACGGTGTGCGCGACCTCGGCGACGACCGCGAGATCGTGCGAGACGAACAGGTAGGACAGGCCGAGCGCGGCCTGAAGGTCGGTGAGCAGCTGCAGGATCTGCTCCTGCACCAGCACGTCGAGGGCGGAGACCGGCTCGTCGAGCATGATCAGGTCTGGGCGCAGGGCGAGGGCGCGGGCGATGGCGACGCGCTGCCGCTGGCCGCCGGAGAGCTCGGTGGGCAGCCGGTCGAGGTAGGAGGTGGGCAGCTGGACCTGGTCCAGCAGCTCGCGGGCCCGTTCCTGGCGGCTCCTGCGGTTGCCGATGCGGAACGACACGAGCGGTTCGGTGATCGACTGGCCGACGGTGAACTTCGGGTCGAGGGTGGCGAACGGGTCCTGGTGCACGAGCTGGGCCTTGCGCCGCAGCGGGCGCAGTTGGTTCCACGACCGGCCGACGATCTCGTCGCCGTCGAGCACGACCGATCCGCTGGTGGCGGTCTCCAGGCCGAGCGCGATACGCAAAGTGGTGGTCTTGCCGCAGCCGGACTCGCCGACCAGCGCGTGGGTCCGGCCGCGTGGCACGGTGACGCTCACCTTGTCGAGGGCGTTGAAGCCGCGCGCTCCTCGCCGCAGATCGTTGCCGGCGAAGGTCTTGCTCACCTCGGTGAGGGTCAGGATCGGTTCCGGTACGGCCTGGTCGCGCACGTCGAAGCGGGGAGCGAGTCGTGGTGTCGCGGCGGTCAGGCGCCGGGTGTAGCTTTCGCGCGGCGCGCTCACGATCGTGGCCGGGTCACCCTGCTCGACCAGCCGCCCGTCGCGCATCACGACGATCCGGTCGGCCCGGTCGGCGGCGACGGCCAGGTCGTGCGTGATGATCACCAGTGAGATGCCCTGTTCGCGGACGAGGCCGCCGAGATGGTCGAGGATCCGTTTCTGCACGGTGACGTCGAGGGCGCTGGTCGGCTCGTCCGCGATGATCAGCTTGGGCCGGCCGGCCAGCGCGATCGCGATGAGCGCCCGCTGGCGCAGGCCGCCGGAGAGCTCGTGCGGATATTGCCGGGCCCGCAACTCCGGGTCCGGCACGCCGGCCTGTTCGAGGAATCGCAGGACCTCGGCCGGCACGGCGGCTCCGGTGATGCCGCGCAGCCGTACCGCCTCGGCGATCTGGTGGCCGACCCGCTGGGTCGGGTTGAGCCCGACCATCGGGTCCTGCGGGATCAGCCCGACCACCGAGCCGCGCAGGCGGCGCAGGGTCCGCTCGCTCGCGCCGGCGGTCTCGACCCCGTCCACCACGGCGGAGCCGGCGGTGATCCGCCCGTTGGGCGGCAGCAGGCCGATGATCGCGTTCGCGGTGGTGGTCTTGCCCGAGCCGGACTCGCCGACGATGGCGACGACCTCGCCCGCCTCGACGGTCAGGTCGAGGCCGGCGACGGCGGGCCGCACCCGGCGATGCCGGACGTAGCCGACATCGAGTCCCTTGATGTCGACGAGCGTCATCGCGTCAGCTCCTGGAGTGTCTTGGAGATGTGGTTGAGCCCGAGCACGAGCAGGGCCACGAACAGGCCGGGCAGCAGGCTCAGCCACCACGAGGTGACCAGGTAGTTGCGGCCGTCGGCGATCAGCGTTCCCCACTCGGCCTCGGGTGGGGCGGCGCCGAACCCGAGAAAGCTCAGCGACGCGATCGCGATGATCGCCACCCCGGCGTCCAGGACGGCCAGGACCGCCACCGGACCCCACGAGTTGGGCAGGATGTGCCTCAGCAGCACCCGGGTCCAGGATGCGCCGCCGGCCCGCGCGGCTTCCACGTACGGCAAGGTCTTGACCCGCAGGACCTCGGCACGGGTCGTTCGGGCGAAGCCCGGGACGATGGCGACGCCGACCGCCACCGCCACCGGCACGGTGCCGTAGCCGAGCGCCGTGACGATCGAGAGGGCGAGCAGCAGGCCGGGGATGGCCAGCAGCACGTCGATGCCCCGCATCAGCACCGCGTCGACCAGCCCGCCGAAGAAGCCCGAGACGATGCCCAGGCCGAGCCCGGCGACCAGCGCGATGGCCAGCGCGATCAGGGTGGCCTTGATGGTCAGCGGTGAGCCGTGCAGCACCCGTGACCACAGGTCACGGCCGTAGATGTCGGTGCCGAACAGATGGGCCGCGCTCGGTGCCTGCGCCACCGCGGCCGGATTCGTCTCGTACGGGTCCTGTGAGGTGAACAGCCGAGGCCAGAAGGCGGAGACGACCACGAACAGCACGTAGAGAACGGACAGCAGGAACACCGGTTTGCGGGCGAGCTGCACCAGGTTGGCGATCAGGTTCGCTCGCCGGCCGCCGGCCTCCTCGGCAGGCAGCGGCGCCTCGGTAACCAGATCAGCCACGGCGGTCGTCATGTCGAGGTCACCACTTCCGGTGCGGGGCGGACCCGGCCGCGGGTGTGCGAGATCCGCGGGTCGAGCAGGGGATAGAGCAGGTCGACGATCAGATTGACCAGCACGAACATGGCCGCCGCGACGGTGACCACGGCGAGCACGACCGGTACGTCCTGCGACAGCACCGCCTCCTGGGCGAGCTTGCCGACGCCCTCGCGGGTGAAGACCGTCTCGACCACGATCGAGCTGGTGACCGTGAGGCCGACGAGAACGCCGAGAATGGTCATGGCGGGCAGGGCCGCGTTGCGGAACGCGTGCCGGAGGTGCACCGCCGACCGCGACAGGCCCTTGGCCCGCGCCGTGGCGATGTAGGGCTGGCGGAGGGTCTCGTCGAAGCTCTTGACCAGAACTTGAGCGAGTACGGACGAGGCCAGCACGCTGATCGTCACGACCGGCATCACCAGCGACCGCGCGCCCTCGGTGCCGGTGGCCGGGAACCAGCCGAGCTGGAACGAGAAGAACTGGATGAGGAACAGCGCCACGAAGAACTGCGGGAACGAGGCGCCCAGGGCCGGCAGCCGGGTGAGGAACACCCGCAGCGGATTCCAGCGGGCGAACGTCGCCAGGTAAGCGAGCGCGGAGCCGGCGATCAGCGACAGGACCGCGGCGGTGACGCTGAGCAGCAGGGTGCCGTCGATGCGCTCTGTGATCAGGTCACTGACCGGCACCTGCTGGCTGAGCGAGGTGCCGAAGTCGCCGTGCAGCACCCCGGTCAGGTGCTGCCAGTACTGGGCCCACATCGATTGGTCGAGGCCGAACCGGTGCTTCATCGCAGCGAGCTGGTCCGGTGTGAGGCTGTCCGGCTGCACCCCGGCCGCGGCGAGCTGAAGCTCCATCGGGTCGCTCGGCAGCAGGTAAAGGATGGCGAAGGTGAGCGTGAAGGCCGCCCACAGCACGACGACCGCCTGCACGACGCGACCCGCGACGTAGCGCGCCATGTCATTCCTTCCAGACGTCGTTGAGCTTGAGGAAGCTCTCCGACGTGAACGCGAATCCGTGCACCTTGCTGGAGACGCCGGCCTTCTGCACCCGCTCGGCGAGCGGGTAGACGATGGCGTTGTCGATCAGATAGTCCTGGAGCTCGCCGTAGGCCTTCCCGGCCGCCGCCGTGTCGGTCGTCTCGAGGGCCTTCTTGAACAACGCCTGGATCTGTGCGGTCTCCTCCGGGGCGGCCGCCTGCGTGGCGAGGGCCTTGGAGTTGGCGACCTCGGGGTTGATGATGAACTGGAGCGCCCCGGGGTCGGCGCGGGTGAAGTAGGTGGAGGTCAGGTCGTAGTTGCCCTCCTTGAGGTAGGTCGCCGACTGCGCGGTGGTGAGCTGGCGCAGCCTCAGGTCGATGCCGACCTTCTTGAGCTGGGCCTGCAGCAGTTCGGCGCCCGAGTTGAACGTCGTCAGCGGGTAGTCGATGGTCAGCTTCGCGCCGTTCTTCGCGCGGATGCCGTCGGCGCCCAGCGTCCAGCCGGCCGTGTCGAGGGCCTTGCCGGCGCCGTCCGGGTCGTAGGCGAGTTTGGCTGCCTGCGACTTGAAGTACGGCGTGGCCTGGTCGAACGGTCCCTCGACGATCGGGTAGTCCGGGCCGTAGAGGGTCGACGCGTACGTCTTCACGTCGATCGCCTTGGAGAGCGCCTTGCGGATGGCCGGGTCGCTCAGCGGATGACCGGCGCTGACGTTGCCGAACAGGGTCAGCGAGACGCCGGGCAGCGACCGCGCCTCGACCTTGTCCCCGGACCTCTGGATCAGCTGCTCGTCCTGCGGGCTGAACGGGTTGCGCGGCCAGGCGATGTCGGTGGCCCCGCTGATCAGGTTGCCGGTGCGGACGCTGTCCTCGGCCACGTAGTCGAAGACCACCTTGTCGAGCCGGGCCTCACCGGTGTTGGCCGACAGCGACGAGCCCCACGCGTAGCCGGCCCGCTTGGTCAATACCGTCTCGACCTTGGCGGTGTAGTGGTCGAGCTGGAACAGGCCGGAGCCGACCACGCCCTTGCCGGTGCACCGCTCGGCCGGAGTGAGCTGGAACTCCGCCGGGTCGGTGATGGCCAGGTTGGTGGTCGAGGTGGCTTGCAGGAACGACGAGTTGGGCTTGCTCAGGTGGAAGACCACGGTGGCCGGGCCGGCCACCGTCGCGCCGGTCAGGCCCTGGATGTAGGAGGAGCCGAAGGCGGCGCCGTTGGTGTCCTTGACGGTCCGGATCCAGCCGGCCGCGTTGTCGGCGACCGCCTGCGCGTCGAGCTTCTTGCCGTTGGCGAAGGTGACGTCGTCGCGCAGGTGGAACGTGTAGGTCAGGCCGTCCGGGCTGATCTCCCAGCTCTTGGCGAGCCATGGCACGATCTTGCCGGTCTGTGGGTCCTGATCGGTCAGCGAGTCGGCGAAGTTGCGGATGATCGTGCGACTTTCGATCCAGTAGACCTGGAACGGGTCGATGCAGGAGAACGTCGGGTTGTCCGGCCAGAACGACACCTTGAGGGTGCCGCCGCTCTTGGGCGAGCCGTCGCCGCTGCTGCCGGCCCCGTTTCCGCCGCAGGCGGCGAGGGTGAGAACCGCCGCCGTGGCCGCGATGAATCGTCTGAGGCGCATCTATTTTCCTTCGGTGAGAATGCGGCGGCCGCTCGCGAGCAGGACAGTGTCCTCCTGCGGCGGGTGGACACGGATGCAGAGCGCATCGCGCAGATGACGTTCGAGCGGGTGGTGCCGGGACAGGCCGGGATTGCCGAGGGCGGCCACAGCGGTCTGGGTCGCCGTGATCACCGACCGGCCGATCGCGACCTTGATGTTGGACAGTTCGGCCGCGACCTCGTCGCCGGCCTCCAGGCGCAGCAGCGTGCCGTGCAGAAGTGTCTCGGCCTGCGTGACCTGCAGGTCGATCTCGCCGGCCACCGCCTGGATGCGCTCGGTCCGCGCGATCGGCTTGCCCAGCGCGGCCGGTGCCCGGCCGCGGGCGAACGCGGCGAATGCCGTGCGGGCCGCCCGGGCGACACCGATGTAGAGCGCCGGATGGCTGAAGCTTTGCGGGCCGGCCATGGCGGCCGGATCCCGGTAGACACCGTCGGGGCCGCGTGGGATCTCGACGAACGCGCCGGCCGGCACCCGGACGTTCTCGTAGATCACGTCGTGCGTGTTGGAGGCGCGCAGGCCGAGGTGGTCCCACGTGTCGATCCAGGTGATGCCGGGCCGGTCGCCGGGGACGATCAGGTGCCCGACTCGTCCGTCGTCGGTGGCCACCCACACCACGTGATAGGCGAGGCCGGTGCCTCCGGTGGCGTACGCCTTGCGGCCGTTGACCACCCAGCTGTCACCGTCGCGGGTGGCGGTGGTCTTCGGCAGGCCGCCGCGGGCCGGGGCGCCCAGCTCCGGCTCCGCGCGGATCGCGTTGACCAGGGCTGGGCCGGTCTCCGATCGGGCGAGCAGGTCGTCGTAGAACTCGGCCGGCCAGTGCGGGCGGGCGGCCTGCCCGGCGTGTGACATCAGCAGGTTGGCGGCGAGCAGGCCGACCGAGGCGTCGCCCTCGCCGATCGCGGTGAGGATCCGGGCGGTGTCGCGTGGTCCCAGCCCCGGGCCGCCGAACTGCTTGCCGACGGTCGCGGTCAGCAGGCCGGCCCGATGTGCCGCCTCGACGCCCTTCCAGGGCAGCTCCCCGGTGCGGTCGTAGTCGGCGGCGGTCGCCGCGATCTCGGCGGTGACCTCGGCCAGCGCGCCGGGGGAGAGGTCGGGCACCGGAAAGCTCATGGCTGAGCCTCCTTTGTCATGCCCTTCTGGCCCTCGCCTGCATGGCCGTTTCGAGGTGCGGCGGGGTGCCGCTCGGTGCAGGCGGTCATGACTGTCCAGCCGTGGCGTACTGGCCGTAGTCGGCGCCGTAGTTGCCGGGGTGCTCGGCCTGGAAGGCGCTGCGCCGGCCGGTGGCCTTGCGGTGAGCGAGCTCCTGGCGGACCAGCGGCAGGATGTAACGGCCGTAATCGACAGCGTCGGCGAGGGTGTCGTAACCGCGGATCGACACCAGCGACGCGCCCTGGTCGATGTAGTCGAGGATCGCGGCGGCCACCGTCTCGGGCGAGCCCACCAGGGCGGTGGACGCGCCGGCCGCGTTGGTGACGGCCGCGGTCCTGGTCCACAGCGCCCGGTCGTAGAGCTCGGAACGGTCGGCGAAGGCCAGCGCGCGCTGCGAGCCGACGTTCTGCGGGTGGGCGCCGGCCGCCGGCGGCCCGACCTTGGCGAAGTTGGCGGCGATGCGGGTGACGTAGTCGTGCGCCTTGGCCCAAGCCAGCTTGTCGGTGCGGGCGATGATCGGGCGGAACGTCACCCAGATGCGTGGCAGCGTGGCGCGGCCGGCGGCGCGAGCGATGCCGTAGACCCGGTCGATCTCGCCGCGCAGGTCGTCGAGGGGCTCGCCCCAGAAGCTGAAGATGTCGGCCTTGGCGCCGCCGACCGCGAACGCCTCGTCGGACTGGCCGCCGATCGAGATCGGGATCGGGCCTTCGTACGGTGCGAAACCGGGCCCGAAGTCGTCGAACTTGTAGAACTCACCGTCGTGGCTGAACGCCGTCGGTGACGTCCATGCCCGGCGCAGGATGTCGATGTATTCCGACGTGCGCGCGTACCGCTGGTGCTTGGGCAGATAGTCGCCCTGCCGGGCCTGCTCGGCGTCGCTGCCACCGGAGATCAGGTGGACCACGGCGCGGCCCTCGGTGAGCTGGTCGAGGGTGGCGAGCTTCTGCGCCCCGACGGTCGGGAAGGTGGTGTTCGGGCGCAGCGCGACGATCGGGCGGATCCGCTCGGAGAGTTGCCCGACGGCGCTGGCGGTGACGAACGAGTCGGCGCTGGACGAGCCGTAGGGCAGCAGCGTGTAGTCGTAGCCGCCCTCCTCCAGCGAGCGGACGTAGCGGCGGAAGTACTTGAGATCGATGCCGCGGCTGGGCAGCGGGCTCAGCTCGGTGGAGGGATTGAGGTGGGTGAGGCTGATGAACTCGGCCTCCGGCGAGGCGGTCGCCGGGATGTTCTCGTCGAAGGAGGGCATGAGGGGGTCCTCTCTAGAGGGCTTCGGCGACCGCGATCGGCGCGCCGGCCCGGAGTCGTTCGAGGAAGAGCACGATCGAGGCCGCGACGGTGCGGTGGGTCTGGTCATTGAGGGCGTCGTGCGGGGCACCGGCGATGCCGATCAGCTCGGCCCGTGGCACCCGGGCGTACCAGGCGCGGGCGTTGCCGATCGGGCTGATCGTGTCGGCGCGGCCGTGCACGCCGAGGACCGGAACGGTGATCCGGGCGGGTGTGGCCGGGTCGAACCATTCGGCCGGCAGGTCCGTGAACAACTCGGCGCGGCGCACGCCCGCCTGCGTGATCCGGGCCCGGTGCGTCGGGCAGGACGAGCGGGCGTCCAGCTCCTCGTCCCAGCTCCGGGCCGGCGCGGCGGCCGCGGAGACCGGCAGCCCGGCGAGCACCAGGGCGGCGAACGGGGCCGGGGCGGTCGCGGCCAGGTGGGCGGCGTAGGCGGCGCCGGCATCCGAGCCGACCAGCACGACCGGGCGCTCCGGGTCGGCGGTGGCAAGCAGCCCGTCGACCTGGTCCCGGGTGCGGCCGGGGTCGTCGGTGGGTGCCTGGACGACGTGCACACGGTAGGCGTCGGTGGCCAGCCGGCGGCCGAACCGCTCGTAGACCCCGGGAGACTCGCCCCGGCCGGGCAGCACGATCAAGGTTCCGCGAAGCGGCACCGGGTCGGGCTCGGTCCAGGTGAGAATCGCGTCGGACTGGGCGAGCGTCATGGTGGGCCTTCCGGATCGGCGCTGGAATCCCTATAAGACCTACCAACCCGATAGGTTTTTGGGAAGGGTCCGTCCGACGACGTTTCGCGATCGATCCGATCGTGAACGCTTATCGATCGCTCAGAGCGACCCCTCGAAGGCCCGGCGCAGGCCGTCGGTGACCGCCGCGGCCAGGGTCGGATCGGCCCCGGCCCGGGTGCGCAGGCTGAGCGGAGCCGGCGGCGCCGGCGGCAGATCGGTGCGCTCGGCGAGGCCCTGCGGCGGGGTGGCGGCCGTCGCCATCAGGGCCACCCCCAGTCCGGAGCGGACCGCCTCGAAGACGCCCGCGACGTAACCACTGTCACAGACGACGTAGGGATCGAGGCCGTGCGCGGACAGTGCGCTCAGCGCCCGGCGGCGAAGGACACACGGCTCCTCGATGGCGACGACGGGCCAGCCCCGGTCGGTGGGCGGCCGCCAGGTCTCGGCGGAGTACCAGCTCAGCGGCAGGGAGCCGATCAGGATGCCGTCGGCCGAGGAGGCCTCGGCCAGATAGACCGCGAGATCGATCGCGCCCTGGTCGATGGCCGCGTCGAGCCGGCGGGTGCGGTCGATGCGGAACCGCACCTCGTGGCGCGGCAGCGCGGCGGTGACCGCCGGCAGGATCAGATCCGCGGCATGCTCGGTGGCACCGACCGTGATGGTCGGCCATTCCGGGCCGACCATCCGCCGCACCGCCTGGTCATGGGCGGCCAGGACGCGCCTGGCCTCGGCGAGAAGCGCCTGCCCGTCGGGAGTGAAGACGGACGTACGCCCGTGGCGTTCGACGATGGCGCGGCCGAGCACCCGCTCGAGCCGGCGGATGTGCTGGCTCACCGCCGACTGGCTGACCCGCAGCGTGGCGGCGGCGCGGTGGAATCCGCCGTAGTCGGCGACCGCCGCGAGGCTCCGCAGCGCCACGATGTCGAGCACACGTTCCATGCCTCGGCACGCTAACACCCGATCGATAAGAAGTTGTGTCCCGTTCCGATAAGGGATCGGCATTGGACAGCCGGCCCGATCCGGGGCGATGCTGGCGGTACCGCACCCGCCCGGAGGAGTCAGATGACCAGCGCGCAAAATCCTACTAGATCCGTCGAGGATGCAGGCTATCCGTCGCGTTACGTGGTGATCGGCGCCGGAGCGGTCGGTGCCACCATCGCCGCCGAACTGCACCGGGCCGGCCTCGACACCGTCCTGGTGGCGCGAGGCGCGCAGTTGGCCGCGCTGCGCGAGAACGGCCTTACCTACGTGCGCCCGGACGGCTCGCACCAGCTGCGCATCCCGGTCATCGCCGGGCCGGCCGAAGCCGACCTCACCGACGGCGACGTGCTGGTGCTGGCCACCAAGACGCAGGACGCCGAGGCCGCGGTCCGCGAGTGGGCCTGGCGCCCGGTCAAGCGCGCCGACGGCACCACCGGCCTCGCCGCCACCGACCTGCCACTGGTCACCCTGGAGAACGGCCTCGACAGCGAACGGACCGCACTGCGCCACTTCGCCGGCGTCCTCGGCGCTGTGGTATGGATTCCCGCCCAATTCGTCGTTCCCGGCGAGGTCGTCAACCACGCCGCCCCGGTACCGGCCGTCCTCTGGCTCGGCCGTTTCCCGTCCGGGGACGACCCGGTGGCCCGGTCGATCGCCGCCGGCCTGCGGCGCGGCGGATTCACCGTGCACACGGTCGACGACATCGCCGGGCACAAGGCGGCCAAGCTCCTCGGCAACCTGGTCAACGGATTGGATGCGCTCTACCTGCCCAGCGAGCTGCGGGACATCGCGCTGACCCGGTTGCGTGCGGAGGCCGCCGCCGTCTACCGGGCGGCGGGCATCACGCCGGTCAGCCGCCCGCCCGAGGACTTCCGCGCCGCCGAGATTCCCGGCCACACTCGGGTCGGGAACTCGACCTGGCAGAGCCTGGCCCGCGCCGGCACCACCGAGATCGATTTCCTGAGCGGCGAGATCGTCCTGCTCGGCCGGCTGCACGGCGTCCCGGCGCCGGCCAACGCGGCCATCCAGGCCCGCATCCACCGGGCCGTGGCCGAGGGCACCGCCCCCGGGTCCCTCGACGACGCCGACCTGGCCGCCACCCTCCCCGGCCTGACCCTCACGTCGCCCGGCTCGGACGCCGTCCGCGAGGAGGCCGTTCGCGAGGAGGCCGTTCGCGAGGAGGCGGTTCGCGAGGAGGCCGTTCGCGAGGAGGCGGTCCGCGACGACGCCGTCCGCGACGGCCTGGACTCGCCCGGAAAGGTCGTGCTGATCAGCGCCGACGAGTTGCGTCGGCGGGTGGTCGCCGCGGAGCCTCCGGTCCTGCTCGACGTGCGGTGGGCGCTCGGCGACCCGCACGGCGCGCAGCACTACCGCGACGGGCACCTGCCGGGCGCGGTCTTCGTCGATCTGGAGACCGAGCTCGCCGCGCCCGCCTCGCTCGAGGGCGGACGGCACCCGCTGCCGCCGATCGACCGGCTGCAAGCGGCCGCCCGGCGATGGGGCATCACCGGCAGCGTCGTGGTCTACGACAACACCGGCGGTCTCGCTGCCGCTCGGGCCTGGTGGCTGCTGCGGTGGGCCGGCGTCCCGGAGGTACTGATCCTCGACGGCGGACTGGCCGCCTGGCGGGCCGCCGGGCACGCTGTCGTCTCCGGGGAGGCACGGCTGCGGGCACCCAGTGAGATCGTGCTTCGCGGCGGGCAGATGCCCACGCTCACCGCCGACGAGGCGGCCGCACTGCCGTCCTCCGGCACCTTGATCGACGCCCGGGCCGGCGAACGCTACCGCGGCGAGGTCGAGCCGGTCGATCCACGCGCGGGGCACATCCCGGGCGCGGTCAGCCTGCCCACCACCGGCAACCTGCGCGACGGCACACCGCTGTTCAAGACCGCCGCCGAGCTGCGCGAACGCTTCGCCGGGGTGCGCGGGCCGGTCGGCGTCTACTGCGGCTCGGGTGTCACCGCGGCCCACGAGATCGCCGCCCTGGCCGTCGCCGGCATCGACGCGGCGCTCTACCCGGGCTCGTGGTCCGCCTGGTCGTCGGACCCGGCCCGGCCGGTGGCGACCGGCGGGCAGCCGGCGTGACCGGGCCTTTCTGGCTGGCGGACACCGGCGCCGAGTGGACGGACGAGCCGTCGGTGGTCGCCGGCCACCGGCTCGATCGGTCCGGAGTCCAGCCGCACGGCTCTCCGCTGGCCGTGGCCTTCCCGCGCGGCGTCGAGCAGGTGCGGGAAGTGGTACGCGGCGCGTATGCCACCCGTACGCCGATCGTCACCCGGGGAGCCGGAACCGCGCTGACCGGCGCGAGCACCGCCGGAGAGGGCGTGATCGTCCTTGATCTTTCCAGGATGGATCGGATCCGGGAGATCCGGGCCGATGACGGGGTCGCCGTCACCGAACCGGGTGTGATCACCGCGCAGCTCGACCGGGCTGCGGCGGCACACGGCCTGCGCTACGCGCCCGACCCGGCCAGCCTGGAGATCTCCACGATCGGCGGGAACATCGCCACCAACGCCGGCGGGCTGCGGTGCGCGAAGTACGGCGTCACCCGCGACGCGGTGCTCGGGCTCGACGTGGTGCTCGCCGACGGGCGCCTGATCAGGACCGGGCGCGCCACCCTCAAGGGCGTGGCCGGCTACGACTTGACCGGGCTGTTCGTCGGCTCGGAGGGCACCCTCGGCGTGATCGTCGGGGCCACGCTGCGGTTGCGCCCGCTGCCCGAGCCGACCACGACGATCGCCGCGTCCTACGGTGCGGTGGCCGACGCCGCGGCAGCGTCGGTCGCGCTCGCCGGCGCCCGCATCCAGCCGGTGCTTGCCGAGCTGCTCGACGAGGCGACCCTCGACGCGATCGACGCCGACCAGGGCACGCACCTGCGCAAGGCCGCCTCGGCGCTGCTCATCGTCCAGATCGACGGGGGTGCGGCGGAGGCGGCGCGCGCCCTGGAAGTGCTCGGGACGGACGCTACCGACGTGCGGAGCACCGCGGACCCGGCGGAGACCGCCGCCCTGCTGGCCGCGCGGCGCGGCGCGCTGCCGGCCATCGAACGGCTCGGACGGCCGTTGATCGAGGACATCGCCGTCCCGCGATCCCGGCTCGCCGAGGCGGTTCGGGAGATCGGCGCGATCGCCCGCCGGTACGACATCACGATCTGCACGCTCGCCCACGCGGGCGACGGCAACCTGCACCCGATCATCGTGGCGGACGAAACTATGGTCGCGGCGACCGCGGCCGCCGACGAGATCTTCGCACTGGCCCTGCGGCTCGGCGGCACGGTCACCGGTGAGCACGGTGTGGGCGTCCTGAAACGGGCCTGGCTGCGGCGCGAGCTCGGCCCGGACAACCACGACCTGCAGCGGCAGCTCAAGTCGCTGTTCGACCCGTACGGGCTCCTGAACCCCGGAAAGGCGTTGTGACGGCCATGACCATTCCATCGGCTCTGGAACCGTTGCGCCTCCGACAGGTCTTCGGTTCCTTTCCGACCGGAGTCACCGTGATCGCCGGCGTCGTCGACGGGGTGCCGGCCGGTCTCGCGGCCAACTCGTTCGTGTCGGTGTCGCTCGATCCGCCGATGGTCTCCGTCTGCGTGGCCCGCACCTCGGCCACCTGGCCGATGTTGCGCCGGGCCGGGCGAATCGGGGTGAGCGTGCTCGGCGCTCACCAGGAGCACATCAGCCGGCAACTGAGCGCCCGCGCGGACGACCGATTCGCCGCGCTGCGCTGGCGCACCAGCGCGGACGGTGCGGTCCTGCTCGACGGGGCCAGCGCCTGGCTGGACTGCGCCATCGAGCGGGAGCTCCCGGCCGGGGACCACGACATCGTGCTGCTGCGCGTGCACGATCTGGACGCCGACCCGGAGGTGGCGCCGCTCGTCTTCCACGGCAGCCGGTATCGGCGGTTGCACCACGGCCTCAAATGACCGGTGACGTAGACCGTGGCGTCATGCCGCCGACCACGCCGGGGCGGCTCGCGCCGGGGTTTGTGGCGGGGCCGGACGCGTCCAAGTAGGCACACACGCCGACCCGGTAGATGAAACGGTTCAGACGCGCCCGTAGTGCGTAACCTCGTCTGTTCGGCCGAGGAAGGGCTTAACCGTTTGATCCATTGATTGAGCTGTATCGATGCTGAAGCGTGTGGGCTGCCTGTCAACGCACAGTCACGGGGGAGTGCTCATGCGCGCGTGGCACCGTCGGCTGCTGTCCGCAGCCCTGACCTCAGTCCTGATATCCAGTTACCTCGCGGTGTCACCGCCGGGGCTCGCGACCGCGGCGCCGCCGCCGGTCGCGCCGGCCGGGGCCGATCCGGTGGATCGCGGCCTGCCCAAGGAGGCCACACCCAACCACGGCCTGCCGGCGGGGGAGGCCGCGCCGCCCGTGCCGCCCGCGGTGGAGTCCGCGGGCAAGCCGGTCAAGACCGACGGCCGCGCCCTGCGGCGGACGGCTACGGCCAAAGCCGTGCAGGCCGATGAAAAGGCCGAGACGCCGGGCACGCCGATCGTGCGGCCCGGGTTCACGCTCGGCGACACGTCGCTCGTCGTGTACTTCGACGCCCAGGTCGCCGACGGGGACCCGACGTCGTGGGCGCGCTGGTGGGCCACGGTGCGCGACGTCGAGTCGGGCACCGAGCAGCGCTCCACCGATCAGGGGCGGGCCGATCTGAGCCGGTGCTCGTACCCGGCCACGTTCTGCCGGACCTTCGGCGCGGCCGAGGGGTGGGTGCTCGACCCGGCGCGCAAGTACACGGTGACGATCACCGTGGCGGCGGCCGAGGGCGAGCTGTCCAGCGGCGAGTCGCAGCCGGCGCAGCCCCGGCGGGTGGAGACGCCGCCGTCGGTCCCGGCGAGTCAGGCCGTGGGCTGCGGCTGCGCGACCGTGCTGGGCGCGACCGTGCGGGCGCAGGCCTTCCGCGGCCAGATGGTCAACACGGGCACGGGCACGTTCCAGCGGGTGGAGCAGGACTTCGGCATGCCCTCGTACGGCATTCCGTTCCGGCTGGCCCGCTACTACTCGTCGGGCAACACGGCGCCGGGCATGTTCGGGCCGGGCTGGTCGTCCACGTACGACATCCGGATCGTGTCGGCCGACGGCGGCGCGGCCCGGGTGCGCGCGGAGGACGGCTCCGAGGCGGTCTACACCGGCGGCGCCGACGGCAGCTACGAGGCGCCCGCCGGCGTGCGCGCCAGGCTCACCAAGGTCGACGGCGGATGGCAGCTGGTGCCGCCGGACAAGCGGGTGCTGCGGTTCGACGCCGACGGCAAGCTGATCTCGATCAAGAACGCCCGCGGGCACGGGGTGACGCTCGCGTACACGGCGCAGGGCGTGATCGACAAGGTCACCGATGCGAGCGGGCGGGTTGCCGACTTCGACGCGCGGGCCGATCTGCGGCTGGTCACCAAGGTGACGATGCCCGACGGCCGGGTGGTGCAGTTCGACTACGAAGGCACCCGGCTGCTCAAGGTGCAGGACGCGCGCCGCTACACCACCACGTACGGCTATGACGCCGCCGGGCGGCTGGCGACCGTGGTCGACGCCCGCGGCAACCGGCAGGTGTTCAACGAGTACGACGCCGCCGGGCGGGTGGGCCGGCAGACCGACGCCGAGAACGGGGTGACCACGTTCGCGTGGGACGCCGGCAAGCAGGAGGCGACCACCACCGACCCGGACGGCGTTGTCGTGGTCGACGGCTACCGCGACAACGTGCTGCTGTGGTCGCGCAACGGCAACAACGACGTGGTCAACACCCGGTATGACGGCAAGCTGCAGAAGAGCCTGGTGGTCGACCCGAAGGGCAACCAGGAGGAGACGACCTTCGACGCGGCGGGCAACCCGCGGTCGCGTACCGCTCCGGAGCCCTTCTCCTTCACCCAGAGCAGCCAGTTCGACGGCCGCGGCAACCTCACCGAGTTCAGCGACGGCCGCAACAACAAGTGGATCTACACGTACAACGAGTTCAACGAGCTCACCAGCCAGCGCGATCCCGAGCAGGCCAAGGGCTACCGGTACGAGTACGACAGCCGCGGCAACGTGGTCAAGAAGACCGACCCGCGCGACAAGGCCACCACGTACGAGTACGACACCGACGGCAACCGCACCGCCGAGATCTCGCCGACCGGGCGCAAGACCGTCATGGCGTACGACCGGACCGGCCGGATGACCTCGGTGGTCGACCCGCGCGGCACGGTGTCCGGGGCCAACCCCGACGCCTACCGCACGCGGTACACGTACGACGAGGAGAACACCGTCGTCGAGGTGCGGCAGCCCGGCAAGCAGGCGCCGTACAAGAAGACCCTCGACGAGCTCGGCCAGGTCGTCGTGGTGACCGACCCGCTGTCCGGATCGACGCACACCACCTACGACAAGGCCGGCCGCCCGGTGCTGGTCAAGGACCCGGTCGGCAACACCACCGCGACCGCCTACACCCCCGCCGGCCGGCGCAAGTCGGTCACGGCCAACCCGGGCGAGCTCAACCTGACCACCAGCTGGACGTACGACTCCACGGGCCGGGTCTCCACCGAAGTGGCACCGCTGGGCAACGCCGACCCGGCCCGGGCCGAGCTGTACACCAGCCGCTTCCACTACGACTTCAACGGCAACCTGGTGCAGGCCGACCGGCCGTACGGCTCGGCGGGCAAGCGGGCCAAGGTGGACACCGCCTTCGACGCCCTGGACCGGCCGAACGGGCAGGTCGACCAGCTCGACCGCAAGACCAGCGTGCGCTACGACAACGCCGGCAACGTCGTCGGGATGACGAACGAGAACGGTGAGGAGCTCACCAGCTCGTTCGACGGCGCCAACCGGCGCACCGGCAGCGCGTCGGAGAGCGGCGGGGCCAACGCGGGCATCGAGTACGACGACGCCGGCAACCCGGTCAAGCAGACCACCCCGACCGGCGGCGTGGTCACCTGGAAGTACGACGACGACGGCCGGCCGATCGAGATCACCGAGCCGCGCGGCAACGTCGAGGGCAACAACGCGAGCGACTACACCACCAAGTACGGCTACGACCGCGCCGGCAACCTCGAGACGGTCACCGATCCGCTCGGCAACGTCAGCAAGCGGACGTACGACGCGAACGACCGGCTGATCGCCAGCACCGACGCGAACGACCGCACCACGCGGCTGGGCTACAACGACAACGACTGGCTCACCTCGGTCATCGGCCCCGACGCGACCAACGGGCAGGCGCTGACCTACCAGTACAACGCGAACGGCCAGGTGGTGCGCCGCACCGATCCGCTGAACCGGTCGGCGTACACCGAATACGACAAGGCCGGCCGCACGGTCGCCACCACCGATCAACTGGGCCGGCGGCGGGAGTACGTGTACGACGCGAACTCCCAACTCGTCCAGGAGATCACCGCGCGGATGGTCGAGCCCAACCGGCCCGACCCGAACATCCCCGCCAAGACCATCTTCTACGGCTACGACAACCTGGGCCGGCTGATCAGCAAGCAGCTGGGCGACAACGGGCCGATCAGCACGTTCGGCTACGACGCCAAGAACAAGCTCACCGCCGCCGCCGATCCCAGCGGCACCCAGGTGCGCGAGTACGACAACACCGACCGGCTCACCAAGGTGATCCGCGGCGACCAGGAGTTCGGCTACACCTACGACGCCGACGACCGGATCATCGGCCGCAGCTACCCGGACGGCACGAAGATCTCCGCCGAGTACGACGACGGTGACCGGATCACGTCGCTGACCAGCAACAAGGGCGGCACCTCGTCGAGGTACGAGTTCGGGTACGACGTCTCGGACAACCTGATCAAGACCACGTACCCGGCGTCGACCGGCGTGGTCGAGGAGCGCGGCTACGACCGGGCCGGGCGCATGACACGGATCGCGGCCGGCAAGGGCGACACCGTCCTGTCCGCCTTCGACCTGCAGCTCGACAAGGTCGGCAACCCCACGCGGATCACCGAGACCACGGGGCAGCCGGGCCGGCCGACCGTCACCGAGGCCACCGCGTACACCTATGACGCGGCGAACCGGCTCACCGCCGAGTGCTTCGGCGCCCAGTCCTGCGCCGGCGCGTCGGCCGAGCGCACGGATTACACGTACGACCTGGTCGGCAACCGCACCACCAAGAAGGTGGTGGCGCCGGGCGAGAACACCACGACGTCCTACACGTACGACGCGGCCGACCAGCTCACCACCGAGCGGATCACGGGCAGCCGCAGCAACGAGCGGACCTTCGAGTACGACCTCGAGGGCAACCAGATCCGCGCCGGCAACAACCGGTTCACGTACGCCCTCGACCACACGATGACCTCGGCCACGGTCGACGGGAAGACCACCGGCTACACGTACGACGCGCTCGGCAACCGGATCAAGGCGGTCACCGGCAGCGGCGCCCAGCAGGTCGTGCAGAACTGGCTCTGGGACCTCAACAGCGACCGGCCGCTGCTGGCCGCCGAGACCCAGACCGGCGCGAACGGCGACGTCTCCCGCAGTTACCTCTACAACCCCGGCGGGCAGGCCCTGGCCATGCTGGCCGGCAACGGCGGGACGCATTCCTACCTGCACGACTGGCTCGGCGGTGTGTCCGGCATGGTCTCGGCCAACGGCACCCCGCAATGGTCGTACGACTACGACGCGTTCGGCATGGCGCGCGGCACCGGCCTGACCGACGGCGGCAAGAAGCTGGACGCGGACGCGCCGGCCAACCCGGTGCAGTACGCCGGCACCTACCGCGACGTCAGCCAGGGCGACCGGTACGCGATGGGCGCCCGCAACTACGACCCGAGCACCGGCCGGTTCGACGCCACCGACCCGGCGGCCCAGCCGGCGACGGACCCGGCGGTGTCGACGTACTCCTACACCAACGCCCGTCCGACGGTGTGGACCGACCCGAGCGGGCTCGACCCGGACGGCGCCACGGTGCCGTTCACGGGCAGCGCGACCGCGGCCGAGTACCGGATGAACAACCCGGAGGCGGCCGCCACCACCGTCGTGGCCAACAACCCCGACGGCACCACCACGGTCGAGGTCGAGAATCCCGAGTGGATGAGCGCGAAGAAGCTCGTCGACGAGGCCGAGGGGTTCGTCAAGCAGATCGGCGACGAGATCGTCAACCTGATCCTCGACCTGGTCGGCTTCAACGACGCGAAGGCGTGTGTCACCGAGGGCGACATCGTCGCCTGCATCTCCACGGCGCTGCAGGCCGTGCCCTGGGGCAAGCTGTTCAAGGCGGCCAAGGTCGCGGTCAAGGCGATCGGCGTCGGCCGGCGGCTGATCGAGGCGTACGGCCGGCTGAAGGCGGCCCGCTCCGCGCTCTCGAGCATCCCGCAGCGCATCACCAAGGTCGTCGGGGAAGCCACCAACAAGGTGAAATCCGCCGCGGCCAAACAGGTCGAGAACACCGTCGCGGCGGCCAAGGACCTGGGCGCCAAGGCCAAGGCGACCACGCAGAAGGCCGCCGGCAAGGTCAAACAGAAGCGGAAGTCGACGACCGGGGAGAGCTGCGACACCGCGGCCGGAGCCGGCAAGCGGCTCGCCTCGCCCAACTCGTTCGTGGCCGGCACCTTGGTCCTCATGGCCGACGGCAGCACCAAGCCGATCGAGAAGGTTCAGCCGGGTGACACCGTCAAGGCCACGAACGCCGAGACCGGCGTCAGCGAGCCCCAGCAGGTCACCGCGTCGGTCACCGGGTCCGGCGACAAGAGCCTGGTCGAGCTGACCCTGGCCGGAGCCGGCGCCGGCGGCGGCGGCCCGCCGCGAAAGCTGACGGCCACCGCGGGCCACAAGTTCTACAGCCCCGGCAAGGGCTGGATCGAGGCCGAGGACCTGAAGGCCGGTGACACTCTCCGCGACCCCCGGGGCCGCGCGGTCACCATCACCAGGACCGTCGACCATTCCGGGACCACCACGGTCTACAACCTCACGGTCAACGACACCCACACGTACTACGTGGCCGCCGGCGACGAGTCCGTTCTCGTCCACAACTGCGGTGACGGCCTGCTGCATCCTGGTCGAAACGGTGCGGATGACAGTCCTCAGGACTGGATTCCCATGAATAGATGGACGAGGAACGGTGCGAACCTGGCGGAGGGCAACCATCATTTCGTGGTGATGCCGGACAAGTCGGTACGGACGTTCCATGAAAGTCTCTGGGAGACCGCGCCGGGCGCGGGTCACACAAGCCTCTCGCGAGGCAAGGGTGTGCTGGCCGCTGGCACGTTCGACGTGGGGCCGGGTGGAGTGATCAATCGATTCGACAACTTCTCGGGCCACTACCGGCCAGGTGCGTCCACCGAAGGTATAATTCGCGATGCCTTCGGCCGAAATGGGTTCGACCTCAGCAATGCGCAATGGGATCCCTTCGAATTCGGTTAGCCGCTGGTGTTGATTGCTCCCGCGGGGCCACCAACTGCACGCAGAGGTGTGCGTTGGTGGTCCCGCAGGCTGCGGCCAGTAGCCTTCGGCAGGAGCCGGGCGCTACACCGTCCGGGGTGTCTCTCCGCGATCACCGGGGTTGTCGCCCCTGAGGGCCTTCGCGGCTTGGATCAATTGCTTGACCTCCGCGGGAGTCAAGAAGCTGGCGGCAGCAACGAGCTGACCTATCTCGATGGTTGCGGGGTAGGGCTCTCGCGCGGCCGTTTCGATATCTGACGAAAGATCTGCAATGACAAATAAATCGGCCGCATCCAATTGCAGGACGGGCGCGAGGTCTCGAAGGATGTCGTGATTCGGTTGAAGCGTGCCGGCAAGTAGTTGATTGACGGTCGACTCGGCCCGGCCAGAAGCTCGGCTGACGGCTCTGGCCGATAGTCGACGGTTCTGCATCAGGCCGTGGAGAACCCTGGCGAAATCGGCGCTCATTGCTGGATCCTATACGGGCTGAACGTCCACCTGTGAGGCCGCCGGAGCGCGTCGTGGCGCGAACTTGTGCGCCGATGGAAAGGTCAAATGATGGCGACCGGTAGACAGCTCAAGGTTTATCTGCATCCCGAGGATCGGCCGGCGGTCGACGACTATGTGCGCGAACTCGGGTGCGTGCTGCTGCGGGAGCGCTCGGCCGGCCGGGCCTCCCTGGTGACCACCGACTCCCGGGACGGCATGGCCCGGCTCATCGGCCTCGCGTCGCAGGTGGCTCGGCTGGAGCCGCGCTTCGTCGAGGCGAGGGACGAGTGGGTGATGAGCGTCCAGTCGGGGCCGCTGATCGAATGGTGGTTCTCGAAGCTCGACGGCGATCAGCTCTTCCCGGGGCGGTTCTACTACCTGCCGCACGATGACGATCCGTTCAGCAAGGCCGCCACCGGCCTGTTCAAGTGGATACGCCGTTACGCGCCGGCGGTGCCGGTGGAATGGGGCCCGGAGAGGCTGGGCCCGGCCGCGGCCGAGATGGTGCGGGCCGGGAAGATCAGCCTGCGCCGGAATCCTCCGGGCTCGAGAGCCTGAGCCGGACAGCCGGAGGCCAAGGCGGCCAGGCCGTGACGCACGCCGAACGGGACCCCTGCCTACGGGCAGGACCCGGCGTCGCGGCCCGGCCGCCTTCCGGACGTATTCACTTTCTTGAATGCATGGGAGCGCTCCCGTAACATCCGGACCACGGTGTCAACGCGTGCTCGCGGAAAGGAGCCGTGGTGCGAAGGTATCTGCGCCTCGCCCTCTCGATGGCCATGCTTCCCCTGATCGCGGCCACGGTGCTGCTGGTGGCCCGGCCCGCCGCCGCGGCCTCGCTGACCCGGGTGACCGGCTTCGGCAACAACCCGACGAACCTCAACATGTACGTCTACGTGCCGGACAACGTGGCGCCGAGACCGGCTTTGCTGCTGCTCGTGCACTACTGCAGCGGTTCGGCCGGCGGCATCTTCAACGGCAACGGCCGCGACTACGTCACCGCGGCCGACCGCTACGGCTACGTCATCGTGCTGCCCGAGGCCACCCGGAGCGGAAGCTGCTTCGACGTCTCGACGCCGCAGGCCCTCAGGCGCGACGGCGGCAGCGACTCCACCGGCATCATGTCGATGGTGGCCTGGGCCCGCTCGCGCTACAACGTCGACCCGGCCCGCATCGTGGTCAGCGGCTTCTCCTCGGGCGCGATGATGACGAACGTGCTCGCCGCCCAGTATCCGGACGTGTTCGCGGCCGCCTCGGCGTTCTCCGGCGTCCCGGCCGGCTGCTTCGCGACCACCGACGGCTCGCTGTGGAACAGCACCTGCTCCGGCGGGCGCCTGATCAAGACCGCCGACCAGTGGGCGAGCCAGGCCCGCGCGATGTATCCGGGATACAGCGGCAGCTACCCGCGGATGCAGCTGTGGCACGGCACCACCGACACGACGCTCGCCTACCCGAACTTCGGCGAGGAGATCAAACAGTGGACCGCCCTGCACGGGCTGAGCCAGACCCCCGCGTTCACCGACCATCCCCAGTCGTCGTGGACGCGCACCCGGTACGGCACCACGAGCACCCGGGCCACGGTCGAGGGCATCAGCATCGCCGGCGTGGGGCACGCGCTGCCGATGTCCGGCCAGCTGGCGTACGCGATCTCGTTCCTCGGTCTCGACGGCACCTCGACCCCGCCGACCTCGCCGCCGACTTCACCGCCGACTTCACCGCCGACTTCACCGCCGACTTCACCGCCGACCTCGCCGCCGGCCGGCTCGGGGGCGTGCCGGGTCGCGGCCACGGTCAGCGCCTGGAACACCGGCCTGACCGAGAGCATCACGATCACCAACACGTCGGCCACGGCCGTCACCGGGTGGTCGCTGGGCTTCATGTTGCCCGCCGGGCAGACGATCACCTCGGGCTGGAACGCCACCTACACGCCCAGCTCCGGCGCGGTGACCGCGGCCAACGTGTCCTACAACGCCGCGATCCCGGCCGGCGGCTCTGTCAGCATCGGCTTCCAGGCGACACACACGGGTAACGCCGGCGCCGCGTCCGGCTTCGCCCTCAACGGCGCCGCCTGCGGCGCCGGCTGAGTTTCCGTCCCCTCGGGGGAGGCCCACACGAGGGGAGGCGTCAGGCGGAGCCGCGGCGGACCAGGTGGGTGGGCAGGATGATCGACGTACGCTCCTGTCCGGCGATCAGGCCGAGGAGCGTCCGGGTCATCTCCGTGCCCAGCGCCTGTATCGACTGGTGCACGGTCGTCAGGGGCGGCTCGGTCAGCTCGGCGATGCCGAGGTCGTCGAAGCCCACCACCGCCACGTCGGCCGGCACCGACCTGCCGAGCTCGTTGAGCACGCGCAGCGCGCCGGCCGCCATGTTGTCGCTGGCGGCGAAGACGGCGTCGAGGGCGGGGTGCCGGTCGAGCAGCGTTCGCATCGCGGCCGCCCCGCCCGCCTCGGTGAAGTCGGCCTCCGCCATGCCGTGCGGGGTCAGGCCCGACATGACCATCGCTTCGCGATAGCCGCGGTAGCGGTCCTCGCCGACCCGCGTGCGGAGCTGGCCGGTGATGGTGACGATCCGGGTGCGGCCGATGCCGACGAGGTGCTCGGTGGCGAGCCGCGCCCCGCCGACGTTGTCGGAGTCCACGTACCACGACGGCTCGAACCCGAACGGCCGGCCACCGTGGACCGCGGGCAGTCCCGCCTTGCTCACGATGTCGGTGAGCGGGTCGTCCTCGCGCAGCGCCATCAGCATGACGCCGTCGACGCCGCGGGCGTGCAGCAGGTTCGTCAGCCGGGACCGGCCGCGATCGGAGCTGGCCAGGCAGAGCAGCAGGTGGAAGTCGGTGTCCTCGAGCGCCGTCGAGACGCCGGCGATGACCTGGGCGAAGAACGGGTCGGCGAACAGCTCGGGATCGTCGTGCGAGACGGCGAGGGCGACGATGCCGGTCTGCTGGGTGGCGAGCGCGCGCGCCGCGCGGTTGGGCCGGTAGCCCATGTCCTGGATGGCTTTCTCGACGGCCTCGCGGGTGGCCCGGCTGACGTGCGGAGCCTTGTTGATCACCCGGGACGCGGCCGAGCGTGACACGCCCGCGCGCTCGGCCACCTCGTCGAGGGTGGGTTGCCGCCGGGGCGTCTCTGCTGTCATCTCGATGCCGGGTCCTTCCGTGACCGCTGAACGATCATAGCGGCCGTCCATGCATAGCGGTCGATCGGCCCAGCCCTGGAAGCGCTCCCGGTCAGGTCGGGCGGGCTCGGTTCTGTCGACGGGCGATTCCTTGACTTCTCCGAGGCAGTGGCCGACCATCGGAATCGATATGTATGAATAAAGGCTGGAAGCGCTTCCAGTCTTGTACCGCAGACCCTGAACGATCCCCCGCGCTTAGGAGACCTGCCGATGAGAGCACTCCGTTCCCGCACGCTCGCCGCCGCGCTGGCGATGGCCGTGTCCGCCGTCCTGGTGAACGCCACCGCGGCCCATGCCGACCCGGTCGGCCAGACCAGCGGGTTCTATGTGAACCCCAACTCCAGCCCGGCGGCGTGGGCGGCCGCCAACCCCGGCGACGGGCGCGCCGCGGCGATCCGCACGCAGATCGCCCAGAAGCCGATGGCCAGCTGGTTCGGCAACTGGAGCGGCGACATCTCGAGCGCCGTGAGCCGGTATGTCGGCGCCGCGGACGCCGTCGACAAGCTGCCCATCCTGGTGGCCTACAACATCCCCGGCCGCGACGCCTGCGGTGGTCACTCCGGGGGCGGCGCCGGCAGCGTCGGCGCGTACGACGCGTGGATCGCGTCCTTCGCCGCCGCGATCGGCAACCGCCCGGCCGTGGTGGTCATCGAACCGGACTCGCTCGGCGACTTCAGCTGCATGAGCCAGGCGCAGATCAACGACCGCGTGGGCATGCTCTCCCGCGCCGCCGCCCAGTTCCGCGCCAAGGCCCCCAACACGTGGGCCTACCTCGACGCGGGCAACCCCGGCTGGGTCGACGCATCGACGATGGCGCAGCGCCTCACCATGGCCGGTGTGGCGAGCGCGCACGGCTTCGCGCTCAACGTCTCGAACTACTTCACCACCGGCGACAACGCCAACTACGGCAACCGGGTCGCGTCGGCCTTGCGCGCCTACGGCTACACCAAGCCGTTCGTGATCGACACCAGCCGCAACGGCAACGGCTCCAACGGCCAGTGGTGCAACCCGTCCGGCCGGCGGATCGGCACGCCCAGCCAGCTCGGCGGCGGGGCGGAGATGCTGCTCTGGCTCAAGACGCCGGGGGAGTCCGACGGCAACTGCGGTGTCGGTGCCGGCTCCAGCGCTGGGCAGTTCCTGCCCGAGGTGGCGTACAAGATGATCTTCGGTTACTAGCCGGGCGCCCGCGCCCGGCGTGCACTGATCGCTCCCGCTCTCCGGTGGCTCCGGCCGGGGGCGATCAGGGGCCGGCCGGCCACGCGCCGGCCGGCCCCACCCGGTCAGGACCGGCCGCAGGCCGCCCCGTTGAGGGTGATCAGCTCCGGTGACGGGTTCGGCCCGCCCGGCGTGGTGGCGTTGAAGCCGAAGTACACGGTCGCCCCCGGCTGGAGGCGCCGGTTCGTGGTGGTGTTGCGGGCCGTCACCGTGGCGCCGGACTGCGCCGTCTCGGCCGACCACGCCTCGCGGACACGCTGGCCGCCGAGGAAGGCGAAGCGCACCGCCCAGCCGTCGATGGTGGTGGTGCCGGTGTTCGTGACGGCCAGCTGCGCGGTGAACCCGCTCCCGTCCGCCCAGTCGCCGTAGTTGGTGTACGAGGCCCGGCACGCCGCCGCGGCGACCGGCTCACCCGCTCCCTGATCGGCCAGGAAGGACGCCACCCAGGCCAGCGCGGAGTTCCAGTTGATGGCGACCTCGTTCGTCGCGTACGACTCGATGTCGTCGACGTAGCAGAACATCGGCTTGCAGCCGGCGAGCAGATCCTTCGCGTACGGGTCGTCGAGCCCGGCGTTGGCGCCCCCGGCCAGCGATCCGGCCGGCGGGTGCGGCAGCGCCGCGTCCTTCTGGTGCGCGTAGATCCGGCTGTGCTGGTTCTGCGACGCCTTCTCGCCCCAGCCGGTGACGTACGACTGGTTGAGCGCGTTGCGGCCGAAGATGTAGTCGACGCCCCGCACCGCTCCGTCGCGGTACTTCGCCGTGCCGGTCAGGTCGAACGCTGTCGCCAGCACCTGCACGTTGTTGAGGATGTTGCTGTTGCCGCCCCAGAAGTAGCTGCCCGCGTTGCCCGGCATCGGCAGGCCGTACGCCTGCGCTTCGAGCGTGGCCAGGTAGTTGTCGGCGGCGGTGAGCACCGACTGGCGGACCCGTTGCCGGTCGGCGGCCGGCAGCGCGCTCGGCACCGTGGCCAGGTCGAGCCGGCCCAGCGCCGCGGTGCTGCCCCAGCCGAAGCCGGTGGCGGCGAAGACGTCGCCGGTGTGGTGCGGGGACGCGGTCACGTCGGCCAGGAAAGCCGCCTCGCCGGTCGTCAGGTAGAGCTCCGCGGCCGCCCAGTAGAACTCGTCGGAGACGTCGTTGTCGCCGTACGATCCGCCGCCCCCGCCCAGGTCCTGGGCGAGCTTGGCCGGGTTCGCCTTGGCCGCGGCGTAGGCGGTGCGAGCCGAGGCCAGCAGCTTGGCCGAGAACGCCGCGTCGTACGGCGCGAACAGCCGCGCGCCCTGGGCGGCGGTGGCCGCCAGGTTCAGCGTGGCCGCCGTCGAGGGCGGCTGCAGCTCGCGCTGCTCGGGGTCGTCCTCGGGCTGCATCGGCAGACCGGTCCAGTTGGCGTCGTGGATCTTGTGGTGGGCCATACCGGCGAACGGCTTACCCGCCGGCACCTGCATCCGCATGAGGAACTCGAGCTCCCAGCGGGCCTCGTCGAGGATGTCGGGAACCTGGTTGCCGCGCTCGGGCACCCGCAGCGTGCTGTCGGCCAGGCCGGCGCCGCCGTCGGCGGTGACCGCGGTCTTGGTGCGTTCGAAGCTGCTCATCAGCTGCTGCACGGCTATGCCGCCGTTCACCACGTACTTGCCGTGGTCGCCGGCGTCGTACCAGCCGCCGCGCACGTCGAGGCGGTAGTCGCAGGAGCCGGCCCGGCACGGCACGCTGGTGTCGCCCTTGTTCGGGGCCACGCCGAGGTGACCGGCCGGCCGGGCGTACTGCCGGCCGACCAGATCGCCGTCGATCGCGATGCCGCTGCGCTGGATGTAGAAGAACTGCAGGGCGTCCGAGCGCAGCTGCCGGTAAAGGGTGCCGGAGATGTCGAACGGGTGGCTGGTCTGCCCGTCGGCGACGAGCGTGTAGCCGGTGCCCGCGGTGGTGTAGGCGGAGAAGTCGATGGTGTGGACGTTCTGCCCTGAGGCGGCGTCCACCCCGCGCGGCGTGCTGCGTCCCGAGGTGACCACGTCACCGGCGGCGTTGTTGAGCTGCCAGTCCAGCGCCGCGGTGGCGTCGGTGACAAGCGTCGCGTTCTTCGGCCCGGCCGGCAGGTAGCCGACCTGGTTGACCCGGACCCGCGGCCCGGTCTCCGGCACGTACGGCGGTTCCGCCTCGCCGCCGATCAGCGACACGTTGTCCAGGCACAGCCGGTATTCCGCGGCGGCGCCGCCGACCTGGAAGGCGACCTGGCCCAACGTGGTGTCCTCCGGGGCGGTGAAGGTGTACTCCAGATGCTGCCGGGTGGGGGTCAGCGCCACGTCCCGGCTGAGGTACGACGTGTACGGGTCGGCGCCGAGTTGGACGGCCGCCCGCACGGTGGCGCCGGGGCTCGCCGTGGCGTCGAACGACAGTGTGTATGAGGAACCGGCCGTCAGCGTGACGTTGTTCTGCCCGATGCCGGCGTCCCAGGGGTTGGCCAGCCCGGCCGGCACGGTGGCGCACAGCTGCCCGTCCTCGGCACCGGTCGCCGTGGTGCCGTAGGAGTACCAGCCCGCGGTGCCGTCGGCGAAGTCGCCGTTCTCCAGTTGCTCGGCACCGGCCGGCGGCGCGGCGGTGTCGCTGGTCAGCGAGACGTCGTCGAGACAGAAGGTGAAGGCCCCGGTGCCGCCGCCGAGCTGGAACGTCAGGGTGCCGCCGGCCGAGTCGAGGTTGCCGGTGAAGGCGTACTCGAAGGTCTGCGCCTCGGTGGTCAGCGCCACCGCCCGCGACAGTGCGGTGGTGTACGGCGCCTCGTTGAGCTGCACGTTCGCCCGGACGGTCACCGGTGTGCCGGCGTGCGCGCGGAAGCTCAGCCGGTAGGCGGCGCCGTTGACGAGCGGGATGTCGTTGTGGCCGAGGCTGACGTCCCAGGCGTTGGTGGTGCCGCCGGGGACCGCGGCGCAGAGCTCTCCGTCGGTGGCGGAGATCGGGGCGTTGTCGGTGGACCACCAGCCGGCCGTCCCGGTGGAGAAGTCGCCGTTGGGGATGTGCTGCACCGGGTCGGCCGACGCCGGCTGCACCGACACGGATGTCAGCGCCACGGTGGCCACGACGGCGGCCGCGGCCAGCGCGGTGACCCGCTTGCGCAAGTGTGGAGTCACGGAGGGTCCTTCCAAGCTTCGGGGAGCGGCGAGGACGGGGGTTGGGAGCGCTCCCAAAGCATTCATTGTCACCAATGTGTTACGGCGCGTCAATCGGCCGGGACGAGCATGGGTGGCGGTCCGGAAGGGCGGAAGGTACTGGTCAGCGGCTCACGTCGATCGCCGGTCAGGGGTGGGCGTACGGGTCGGCCCAGGGCGAGTGGTCGGCGCTGGTGAGGCGGCGCAGCTGGTCGTCGCTGAGCTTCAGCGCCACGCCGTCGAGGGCGCTGTCCAGCTGGCCGAGCTTGCTGCCGCCCAGCATCGGGCGGATGCCGCGGCTCAGGAGCCAGGCGAGGACCACCTGCCCGCGGGTGGCCTCGGCCTCGGCGGCCACCTCGTCGAGAGCCTTCAGCCGCGTCGTGGTGCCCGGGTGGTCGTACACCTCGGGGATGGGCTTTGCCGGATTGTCGTAGGCGCCGGACAGCAGCGGGGTGTAGGCCCACAGGTCCATCCGGTGCTCGGCGGCGTAGTCGGCCTGTTCGTCGCTGAGCACCCCGAAGCGGTGCACCACCCCGGGCGGCAACGTGCCGGGCCGGGGACGCAGGTACGTGGCGTTGAGCTGAAGGGCGTCGAAGGGCCGCGTGCCGATCGCCCGAGCGTGGGCGCGGCCGCGCTCGACCAGCCAGGTGGGGTGGTTGGAGACGCCGAACCGGTCGGCGGGCAGGCCGGCGAGCGCCTCCACGGTCTGCTCGATGGGCGTCGAACGGTCCTCCTGGTGCAGCCACAACAGGTCGACGTGGTCGATGCCCATGCGGTCGAGGCTGCCGGCGAACGCCGCCCGTACCGCCTTGGGGGACAGCCCTTCGCGGCGCAGCGGCGCGGAGCCCGGCTCGATCGGCTCGGCGCCCACCTTGGTGGCGATCCGCACCCGGTCGCGGACGCCGGGGCGGGCGGCCAGCCAGCGCCCGAGCAGCCGCTCGCTGTCGCCGCCGCGACCGCTGTCGCTCGCCCAGAACGCATAGCAGTCGGCGGTGTCGATCCAGACGCCACCGCGTTCGACGAACCGGTCGAGCAAGGCGAAAGACGTCTGCTCGTCGACGGTGGTCCCGAACATCATCGCCCCGAGCACGAGCGGGGACTGCATCTCTTCTGCCATGGCCATCACCCTGGCACCTCGAGCGCACTCGAGGTCAAGGGCGATCGGGCGGCCCGGCCCGTCACTCCCGGCGCAGGGAGAGCGGGCGCATGTCCGTCCATACCCGGTCGATGTGGGCGAGGCATTCCTCCTTGGTGCCGTGCACGCCGACGTCGCGCCAGCCCGCGGGCAGCTCGGCGGACTCCGGCCAGAGGGAGTACTGCTCCTCGTGGTTGACGAGGACGGCGTAACGGCTGGGCACGAGCGCCTCCGGAGCTAGCGAAAACGGTTGATGGCGGTCAGGTGGCGGTCACGCATGGCGGGATCGGTGACACCCCGGTCCTCGGCAGGGGCCAGGCACAGGACCCCCACCTTTCCCTTGTGGCGGTTGTGGTGCAGGTCGTCCACGGCCTGGCCGACCTCGTCCAGGGGGTACACGGTGGACAGTGTGGGGTGCACCCGGCCGCGGAGGATGAGGCGGTTGGCCTGCCAAGCCTCGTGGTAGTTGGCGAAGTGGGAGCCGAGGATCCGCTTCACGCTCATCCACAGGTAGCGGTTGTCGAACTGGTGCTGATAGCCGCTCGTGGAGGCGCAGGTGACCACCGTGCCACCCCGGCGGGCGACGTAGACCGAGGCGCCGAAGGTCTCCTGGCCGGGGTGCTCGAAGACGATGTCGACGTCCTCGCCGCCGGTCAGCTCGCGGATGCGGGAGCCGAAGCGGCGCCACTCGCGGGGGTTCTGGGTGTGCTCGTCGCTCCAGAAGCGGTAGCCCTCGGCCTCGCGGTCGATGATGGCCTCGGCGCCCATGCGCCGGCACACCTCGGCCTTGCTCTCGCTGGAGACCACGCAGATCGGGTTCGCGCCGCCGGCCAGGGCATACTGGACGGCGTACGAGCCCAGGCCGCCCGCGGCGCCCCAGATCAGCACGTTGTCGCCCAGCTTCATGCCGGCGCCGTGATGGGAGACGAGCTGCCGGTAGACCGTCGAGTTGACCAGGCCGGGTGCGGCCGCCTCGGCCCAGGTCAGGTGCGCCGCCTTGGGCATGAGCTGGTTGGCTTTGACGAGGGCCAGCTCGGCCAGGCCGCCGAAGTTGGTCTCGTAGCCCCAGATGCGCTGCTCGGGGTCGAGCATGCTGTCGTCGTGCCCGGCGGCGTCCTCCAGCTCCACCGACAGGCAGTGCGCGACCACGCGGTCGCCGGCCTGCCAGCGCCGCACCCCGGGGCCGGTCCGCAGCACGACGCCGGCGAGGTCCGAGCCGACCACGTGGTAGGGCAGGTCGTGCCGGGCCGCCGGGCCGCCCGTTCGCGCGTACCGCTCGAGCATCGCGAACGTGGGCACCGGGGAGAACAGCGCGCTCCACACGGTGTTGTAGTTGACCGCGCTGGCCATCACGGCGATCAGGGCCTCGCCCGGCCCGGGCTCCGGCGTCGGGACCTCGCGCACGTGCAGGGAGTCGGCGGGCTTGCGGTCGCGCAGCGGGACGCCGTCGAACATCGTCTGCTCGTCCTTCAGCAGGACGGCGGCGCGATAGCTCTCGGGCACCCGCAGCGCGGCGACCTCGCCGGCGGAGGTGGCCTGTTCGAGCGTCTCCGCGAACCCGGGGATCATGCGGCCACGCCGGCGGTGATGACCCGGCCGATCGCGTCGGTGACCTCCGCGGCGTGGTCGTTGAGGTAGAAGTGGCCGCCGCTGTAGGGCGTCAGCGAGAAGCCCGCCGTCGTGTGCTCGCACCACGCCGCGGCCTCTTCGAGCGTCACCCGCGGGTCCGACCGCCCGGTGTGCACGTGGATCGGGGTGCGCAGCGGCGGGCCCGGCACCCACCTGTACGTCTCGGCGGCCGTGTAGTCGCCCCGGATCGCCGGGAGCGCCATCCGCATCAGCTCGTCGTCGCCGAGCAGCGACGAGTGTGTGCCGCCGAGCGCGCGCAGCTCCCGGAGCAGGCCCTCGTCGTCGAGTTGATGGGTGGTCTCGACGTGGTGCCGGGAGGGCGCGCGGCGGCCGCTGACGAACAGCGCCAGCGGGGTGACGGCGCGGTCCTCCAGGCGCCGGGTGAGCTCGAAGGCGAGCGAGGCGCCCATGCTGTGCCCGAAGAGCGCCAGCGGCCGGTCGGCGTGGGCCAGCAGGTACGGGGTGAGGGCGTCGGCCAGCTCGGCGATCGACTCGAGGCAACGCTCGCCGCGGCGGTCCTGGCGTCCGGGGTACTGCACGGCCAGCACCTCCACGGCCGGGCTCAGCCGCGCCGAGACGGGGAAGAAGTAGCTGGCGGATCCGCCGGCGTGCGGCAGGCAGACCAGTTTCGCGCCGGCCGCGGCGGCCGGATGGTAGGTGCGGATCCACAGGTCCGCGGGGGAGGCGGTCACGAGCGGTCCCCGGCCGCCGTGGCGGTGGCGACGACCAGCACGCAGCCCAGGTCGACGGCGGCGGTGAGCGGCATGTTGGCGGCCGCGACCGCCTGCTGCCGCGCCGGGTCCATCGTGGCCGCGAAGGCGGCCTGGTCCTCGGCCGAGGCGCTCATCATGCGCGCGAGGGAGAGGTGCACCGTGTTGGCGGTCACGTCGAGCAGCTCGACCGGTTCGAGCCCGCTCTCGGCCAGCAGGTCCGGGTACCGCGCCAGCAGGGGCAGCGGGGTGAAGGTGGCGTTGGCGGGCGGGGTCACCTGGTCCGGGGTGGCGCGCTCCACCAGGTCGGTGGCGACCAGCCGGCCGCCGGGCCGCAGCACCCGGCCCACCTCGCGCAGCGCCCGGCCGCGGTCCATGTGCAGGATCGACTCGAACGCCAGGACGGCGTCGAACGAGTCGTCGGGGAACGGCATGTCGGTGCCGTCGGCCACCTGGAAGCTCACGCGGCCGGCCAGCCCCTCCCGGCGGGCCCGATCGTTGGCCTGCTCGACCTGGTCGTGGCTGACCGTGATGCCGACGACCTCGACCTCGGCGGCGCGGGCGAGGCGCAGGGCCGGCTTGCCGATGCCGCAGCCCAGGTCGAGGACGCGGGCGCCGGCAGTGGCGGCGAGCCGGCCGATGACCAGGTCGGTGAACCGGTCGGTCGCCGCCGCCACCGTGCTGGTGTCGCCGGGATCGTCCCAGTATCCGAAGTGGAAATTGTCGTCCCACAGTTTTTGCATGACGGGACCGACGATGTCGTAGTAATCGATCACCGCCAGGTCGTCACGATCCGGATCGACCAACGATTTCACGCTCCCCCGGTGGTTGACGGTTCAAGAATGGCGCGCCGCATTCAGTCACGCGTAATAGCGCGTATACGAAGAGTTTTTCTCATGGCATCGGCGCCATTAATGGAGTGCACATGTATCGGCGCGGTCGGCGCTCGGAAAAGTCGCCTCCGCGGGCCGGGGAGCCGTGGCCGGGCGAACCGTCCGGCGGGCAGATGATCATCCCCCTACGCTTCAGCCACAATAGACCACCGGTGCCCGTCGGGGGCAACCCCGCGACCGCCGAAACTCGCCGGGCGACTGCTCCATCTCTGCCTCTCCATCGTTGTGAGCTGCGAAAACTCAGTCTGCTCGCGGGAGGCTGAGGTGCGCGGGTTCTCGGCTGACCTGGGTCGTGACGGCCGGGGGCGCCGGTGCCCGCGGTCGCGGGCCGAGGCCGGCCGGCGCGGCAACCCCTAGCCGTGCCGGCCGGTCGTGGCCCGCTGAGGCCGAACCCTACACCCGCGTTTGCGAGATCATCTACATCAATGTCTCTTGACATTTCGACGGCGTGGGAGCATGGCAATTGATCTGTGATCTGAGCCACATTGACACTCTCTGATGCAACTTGCAGGCTCAGTGGCATGGTGTGGGGAACGGCCAAAATGGCCACGAAGATGTTTATTTCCCGCTCGATGTTGGGGTTACTTTCCCGCACGGGAGATCCGGTTGCACGCCTCATTTCGAGGCGTCCCGAAGAGGATCCCTATCCCATTTACGAGCGCATCAGATCCGGTGGCGAAATGGTGAGGGGCAGCATCGGCGCCTTCGCCACCTGCGATCACGCGATGGCCTCCGCGATCCTCTCGGACAGCAAGCGGTTCGGCTCGTTCGCCGTGGCCAAGCACAAGCCCATCGACACCACCGTCCACGACGACGAGGGGCGGCGGCTCATCGTGCCGATGGACGACTCGTTCCTGTCGATGGACCCGCCCGACCACACCCGCCTGCGCCGCATGGTGGCGCCGTGGTTCTCGCCCCGGGCCATCCGGCAGCGCACCGAGACCATCGAGGCCATGCTCGAGGAGATCCTCGACGAGCTCGGGCGCCGCGGCGGCTGGGACGCGGTCAACGACCTGTCCGTCCGGGTGCCGATCCGGGTGATCGCCGCCTTCTTCGGCATCGGCGAGGACAACTACGAGGACTTCCGGCGCTGGGGCGGCATCATCGGCACCTCGGTGGACGGCATCCGCACGATGAGCGACCTGCGCGACTTCCGGCGAATGCTGATCGAGATGCGCGACTTCTTCAACGACCTCATCGTCAAGCGCACCGCCGAGCCGGGCGACGACCTGGTCAGCTTCATGGTGCAGGCCGCGCCCGAGGGCGAGCCGCTGACCGGCGACGAGATGATCGCCACCTGCGGCGTCCTGCTCGGCGCGGGGTTCGAGACGACGGTCAACCTCATCGGCAACTGCATCCTCACCGTGCTCGGCCACGAGGACGTGCGGCAGCGGCTGCTGAGCGACCCCGACCTGATCCCGGGCGCCGTCGAAGAGGTGCTGCGCTGGGACGCGCCCGTGCAATACCTGCTGCGGGTCACCACCGAACCGGTGACCATGGCGGGCGTCGACATCCCGGCCGACGCGCCGGTGTTCGTCGTGGTCGCCGGCGCCAACCGCGACCCCCGGGTGTTCGGCGACGACGCCGGCGAGCTCGACATCACCCGGCCCAACAGCCGCAAGCACCTGACCTTCGGCGACGGCATCCACCTCTGCGTCGGCGCCGGGCTGGCCCGCATCGAGGCCGCCGCGACGCTGCGGGTGCTGCTGCGCAAGTTCCCCGACCTCCAGCTCGCCGACGGCGCGCAGCGCCGGCCGACCCGGGTCGTCCGCGGCATGACCACCCTGCCCGTGCGGCAGCCCGTCGCCGGGGTGGCCATGGCCTGACCGCCCGGCGCCACCATCGCACCGCAGAGACAACGGGGGAAGGAAACACCATGACGGACCACGTGCGGCAGCTGCTCGCGACCGCCACCGACGAGCTCGCGCCGGAGCCGGGCGACAACGCCTTCATCGAGCTGGCCGCGCGCGGCGAGCTCGCCCGGCCCACGATGCTCACCTACGTCGCCGCCGAGACCGTCATCTTCGCCGGCGACCAGGGCAGTTTCCTCACCCTGGCCGGTCGCTCGGCCGGCGCGGAGCGCCAGTTATTCCTCGGCCTCGCGATGGGCGAGACGATGGGCCTGGCCGCCCTTCCGGCGCTGGCGAACGCGTACGAGGGCACCGCGCCGCCGCTGGGCGCCGAGGCCGACGCGCTGTGCCGCGCCTACCCGTCGTACGTCGGCTGGCTCGCGCTCAACGCCGACCCGGCCGACGTCGTGTTCGGCCTGCTCGCCAACTTCCCGCACTGGTGCCAGGGCTTCGCCGTGCTCGCCAAGGCGCTGCGGCAGCACCACGGCCTGGACGACGCGGCCGCCGCCTTCCTCGACGCGCTCAGCGTGCCCAACCCGCAACTCCAGGAGCAGGGCGCCGGCATCCTCGCGGCCCGGCTCGCCGACGGCTGGAAGCCCGCCACCGCGCTGTCGTACGCCCGCCTGCTGCGCGCCTACGACCTGCTGTTCTGGAACACCCTCGCCGCGTCGCAGCGCTGAGCGCACGCACCACGGATGGGACGCCACATGCTTGTGCCCCGAAGCTTCGCGGTCGAGGACGCCGGGCCCGTCGTCGAGCTGATGAGATCGAACCCCCTGGCCTGCTTCGTCCTCGGCGGCGAGAGCCCCTCGGTGTCCCACCTGCCGGTGATCTTCGCCGACGACGACGAGCACGACGACCTGCACGGCATCACCCTGCTCACCCACATGAACCGGAAGAACCCGCTGTGGGGGGCGCTCCGCGACGGCACGCGCGTGCTCGTGGTCTTCCAAGGGCCGCACGGCTACGTCTCCCCGACCGTCTACGGGGTGAGCCCGGCCGCACCGACCTGGAACTTCACCGTCGTGCACGCGCACGGCGTGGTCCGCCTCCTCGGGGCCGGCGAGCCCGCGCTGCGCGTGGTGAAACGGACCGCGCAGGTCCTCGAGGGCCGCTTCGGCGCGGGCTGGGACATGACCGGATCGCTCGGCTACTTCGAGCGCATCGTGCCCGCCGTCGGCGCGCTGGAGATCCACGTCGACGCGGTGCAGAGCATGTTCAAGCTGTCCCAGGACCAGCCGGCCGAGCTGCAGTCCAAAGTGGCGGCTGCCTTCGCCGGCAGCGGCCGCGGCACACACCGCGAGCTCGCCGAGCAGATGTACACCCACCTCAGGCTGAAGGCGGACATCGATGGCTCCTGAACCGCCCGCCGGTCTGCAGAACGCGCTGCGCCGTCTCCTGGAGCACACCCGGCCCGCCGCTCCGGACGGGATCCCCCGAGCCGACCGGGAAAAAGCCCTGCCGCTGTCCTACGCGCAGCAGCGGCTGTGGCTGGTGGACCGGCTCGCCCCCGGCGCGGCCTACAACGTGCCCCTCACCCTGCGCATGCGCGGCCCGCTCGACCCCGACCGGCTCGGCTCGGCGCTGACCGCCGTGGCCGAGCGGCACGAGGTGCTGCGCACGGTCATCCTCGACGAGGACGGCCGGGCGGCGCAGCGGATCCAGCCGCCTTGCGCGGTGCCGGTCGTCACGGTCCGCGCGTCCGGCGAGGCCGCCGCGGCGCGGCTGGTCGCCGACGAGATCGCGCGGCCGTTCGACCTGGCCCGCGGGCCGCTGATCCGGGCGCTGGTGGTGCGGCTGGCCGACGACGACCAGGTGCTCGCGCTGACCATGCACCACGTGGTCACCGACGCGTGGTCGCAGGCGATCCTGTGGAGCGAGCTGTCCACGGCGTACGCCGCGCTGTCCGCCGGGTCCGAGCCGTCCTGGGCGCCGTTGCCCGTGCAGTACGCCGACTTCGCAGCCTGGCAGCGACAATGGCTGACCGGGCCGGTGCTGGACCGCCAGTGGGCGTATTGGCAGCGGCAGCTGGCCGGGCTCCCGGCCGCCCTGGAGCTGCCCACCGACCGGCCTCGCGAGGCCGTGATGGGTTACGAGGCCGGCTCCCGCGCATGGGAGATCTCACCGGCGGCGGCGCGCGCCGTGCGCCTGCTCGGCGAGCGGGAGAACGCGACGCCGTTCATGGTGCTGCTGGCCCTGTTCCAGCTGGTGCTGGGCCGGTACGCGGGCACCGCCGACGTGGCGGTCGGCTCGCCGGTGGCCAACCGGCCGCGGGCCGAGCTGGAGGGGCTGATCGGGTTCTTCGTCAACACGGTGGTGTTGCGCACGGATCTGTCGGGCGATCCGTCGTTCCGGGCGCTGGTGGGCCGGGTGCGGGAGACGGCGCTGGGTGCGTTCGCGCATCAGGACCTGCCGTTCGAGCATCTGGTGGAGCGGCTGGCCCCGGAGCGCGACCTCTCCCGCAACCCGCTGGTCCAGGTCGTCTTCCAGCTCGCCGGCAGCCTTCCCGACTTCGCGGCGTGGCCCGGGGCGACCGCGTCGATCTTCCCGGCCGGCCGTGAGTTCACCCGCATGGACCTCGAGGTCTACCTGTTCCCGGCCGCGGACGGCGGCCTGTACGGACGGGTCGTGCACAGCCGCGCGCTGTTCGACGACGCCACCGTCGAACGCCTCGTCGAGCACCTCGGCCGGGCCCTCGACCAGGTCCTCGCCGACCCGGACCGGCCGATCTCGGCGGTCGACCCGCTCGGGGCCGAGGAGCGCGACGACCTGCTGCGGGCCCGCAACGACACGGCCCGGCCGCTGCCCGAGGCGTCGCTGCCGGACCTGTTCGACCGGGTGGTGACCCGCACCCCGCACGCCGTCGCGCTCGAACTGCCCGGCGGCAAGCGGATGACCTACGCCGAGCTCGCCGCCCGCGCCTACCGGCTCGCGCACCGCCTGCGCGCGGCCGGGGTGTCGGCCGAGGAGCCGGTCGGCCTGCACCTCGACCGCGGGGCGGGCATGATCGTGGCGATCCTCGGCGTGCTCGCCGCGGGCGGCGCCTACCTGCCCCTCGACCGCCGGGATCCGCGCGCCCGCACCGAGCAGATCCTCGCCGGCTCGGGCGCCCGGCTCGTGCTCAGCGACCGGCCGGACGCGTTCTCCGGCGCCGTCGTGCTGCCGGTCGAGGCGCCCGGCGACCCGGCGACCCGGCCCGCCGTGCGGCCGCGCCCGGACGCGGCGGCCTACGTGATGTCGACCTCCGGGTCGACCGGCGTGCCCAAGGGCGTCGTGGTGACCCACCGCAACGTGGTCGCGCTGGCGCTGGACGAGCGGTGGCGCAACGGCAACCACGACCGGGTCCTGCTGCACTCGCCGTACGTCTTCGACGCCTCCACCTACGAGATCTGGGCCCCGCTGCTGGCCGGCGGCTGCGTCGTGGTGGCGCCGCCCGGCGAGCTCGGGCTGCACGAGCTCGGCCGGGCCATCGTGGCCGGCCGGGTCGGCGGTCTGTGGCTGACCGCCGGCCTGTTCGCCGCGCTGGTCGCCGAGAACCCCGGCTGCTTCCGCGAGGGACAGGTGCGGGAGGTCTGGACCGGCGGCGAGGCGGTGCCGCCCGAGGCGGTGACCACGCTGCTGGCCGTCAACCCCGCGATCACCGTGGTCGACGGGTACGGGCCGACCGAGACCACCACCTTCGCGACCTCGTACGCGATGACCGCCGACCGGCCGCCGCGCGGTCGCGTGCCGATCGGCCGGCCCCTCGACAACAGCCGGGTGTACGTACTCGACGACCGGCTGCGGCCGGTGCCGGCCGGCGTCGCGGGCGAGCTGTTCATCGGCGGCGCCGGAGTCGCGCGTGGCTACCACCGCCGCCCCGGCCTGACCGCCGAGCGCTTCCTCGCCGACCCGTACGGCGAGCCCGGCAGCCGGATGTATCGCACCGGCGACCGGGCGCGCTGGAGCGCCGGAGGCGTCCTGGAGTACCTCGGCCGCGACGACGACCAGGTCAAGATCCGGGGCCTGCGGATCGAGCCCGGCGAGGCCGCCGCGGTCCTGGAACGCCAGGAGCCGGTGGCCGCCGCGGCCGTCGTCGTCCGCGAGGACCGGCCGGGCGACAAGCGGCTGGTCGCCTACGTGGTGCCGGCCGTGCCCGGCGACGACCCGTCCGGCCGGCTGCGCGCCGCCCTCGAGGCCCGGCTGCCCGGCTACCTCGTGCCCACGGACTTCGTCCTGCTGGACGCCCTGCCGCGCACCGCCAACGGCAAGCTCGACCGCCGTGCCCTGCCCGCACCCGGCCGCCCGGCGGCGGAGGACGGCACGGCCGCACCCGCGACCGAGCGGGAGAGGCTCGTCTGCGCGGTGTTCGCGGAGGTGCTCGACCGGCCCGCGGTCGGACCCGGCGACGGCTTCTTCGCCCTCGGCGGACACTCGCTGCTGGCCGCCCAGGCGGCGGCGCGGCTGCAGGCGCGCCTCGGCGTCGAGGTCCCCCTGCGGCTGCTGTTCCGGCACCCCACGGCGCGGGCGCTCGCGACCGCCCTGCCCGGGGACCGGCCGGATCCCGGCCGCATCGCCCCGGCCCGCCGGGACCGCCCGCTGCCGCTGTCGTCCGGCCAGCGGCGGCTCTGGTTCGTCGACCAGCTCGCGCCCGGCGGCAGCGCGTACAACGTGCCCTTCGCGGTGCGGGTGCGCGGCCCGGTCGACGCCGGCACGCTCGCCGCGGCCCTGTCCACTGTGGTGGAGCGGCACGAGTCGCTGCGCACGGTCTTCCGCGAGGCCGGCGGCGAGCCGGTCCAGGTGATCCTGCCGCCGGCCCCGCTGGTGGTGCCTGTGGTCGAGGCGGCGGACGAGGCGGAGGCTCGCCGCCTGGTGGGCGACGACGCCGAACGCGGCTTCGACCTCGCGGCCGGCCCGCTGGTGCGCGCGCTGCTGGTGCGGCTCGCTGCCGACGACCACGTGGTGGCGGTGACCATGCACCACGCGGTGACCGACGCGTGGTCGCAGGGCGTTCTCGGCACCGAGCTGCCGGCGGCCTACACCGCGCTGGCGGCGGGCTCGAAGCCGGTCCTGAAGCCGCTTGCGGTGCAGTACGCCGACTTCGCCGTCTGGCAACGTGAGCGGCTCTCCGCCGAGCGCGTGGCCGAGCTGGCCGGCTACTGGCAGGACCAGTTGAGGGGTCTGCGCCCGCTGGAGCTGCCGGCCGACCGGCCGCGGCCGCCGGTCGCCTCGCCCGCCGCCGGCTGGTGCGACTTCCGGCTGCCGGCCGATGTGGTGGCCGCGGCGCGGGCGCTGGCCGAGCGCGAGAACGCGACGCCGTTCATGGTGCTGCTGGCCCTGTTCCAGCTGGTGCTGGGCCGCACCGCCGGCACCGACGACGTGGCGGTCGGCTCGCCGGTCGCCAACCGGCCCCGCCCGGAGCTCGAGGACCTGATCGGCTTCTTCGTCAACACGGTGGTGCTGCGCACGGATCTGTCCGGCGACCCGTCGTTCCGGGCGCTGGTGGGCCGGGTGCGGGAGACGGCGCTCGGCGCGTTCGCGCATCAGGAGCTGCCGTTCGAGCACCTGGTGGAGCGGCTGGCCCCGGAGCGCGACCTGTCCCGGCACCCGCTGGTGCAGGTGGTGTTCCAGGTCGTCAACACGCCGTCGTTCGGCCGGCTGGACGACGCGGCCGGCCCGGCGGAGGTGTTCGCGCCCGACCGGATGTCGACCCGGGTCGACCTCGAACTGCACCTCGTCGAGCAGCAGGACGGCTCGATGGCCGGGCGCGCGGTGTTCAGCGCCGCCCTGTTCGACGAGCCGACCGTGGCACGGCTGGCCGGCCGGCTCGCCGCGGCCGCCCGCGAGGTCCTCACCGAGCCCGACCGGCCGATCGGCTCCTCCTGGCTGCTCGAACCGGCCGAGCGGGACGCGGTCCTGCGTGGCTGGCAGGGCCCGCGGCAGGAGATCCCGGCGGCCACGCTCACCGAGCTCTTCGCCGAGCAGGCCCGAATCAAGCCGGACGCGGTGGCCGCGGTCCAGGACGGCCGCGCGGTGACCTACGCGGAGCTGGATCGCGACTCGAACCGCCTGGCGCACCGCCTGCTGGCCCTGGGCCTTGCCGCCGAGGGCGTGGTCGGCCTGGACCTCGGCCGCTCGCCCGACGTGGTGACGGCGGTGCTCGCGGTGCTCAAGGCGGGCGGCGCCTACCTGCCGCTGGACGCGCGCAACCCGGCCGCCCGCCGGCTCACCATGCTCACCGAGGCGGGCGCGCGGCTGGTCCTCACCGACTGCCCGGAGCGCACAGCCGAAGCCGTACGGGGCACCGGGATCGTGGTCGTCGACGTGCGTGCGGACCTCACCGGCCACCCCGGCACACCGCCGCAGCCGCGGGCCCGGCCCGACTCGCTGGCGTACGTCATCTACACCTCCGGGTCGACCGGCCGGCCCAAGGGCGTCGGGGTGACCCACCGCAACGTGGCGGGCTTCGCGCTCGACGAGCTGTTCACCGGCGGCCGCTACGAGCGGGTGCTGGTGCACTCCTCGTACGCCTTCGACGTGTCCACCGCGGAGATGTGGCCGGCGCTGCTCGGCGGCGGGACGCTCGTCTTCGCGCCGCCCGGCGACCTGGACGCGGCCACCTACCACGACGTCGTGCGCCGGCACGAGGTCACCGCGCTGTTCCTCACCCCGGGCCTGCTCGACCTGCTGGCAGAGGAGTGCCCCGACGCGTTCGCCTCGGTGCGCGAGGTGCAGGCCGGCGGCGACAAGGTCTCCGCGGCCACCGTCTCCGGCCTGCTCGACCGGCACCCCGGCCTGGAGGTCGTGGACGTGTACGGGCCGACCGAGGCCACCGTGATCGCGACGGGCTTCCGGATGAACGCGCGGTCGCGCCCCGCCGCCGGCGCCGTCCCGATCGGCCGGCCCCTGGCCAACCGCCGGGTCCTCGTGCTCGACCGGCAGCTGCGGCCGGTGCCGGTCGGCGTGCCCGGCGACCTGTACGTCTCGGGCATCGGCCTCTCCCGCGGCTACCTGAACCGCCCCGGCCTGACCGCGGAGCTGTTCCGGCCCGACCCGTACGGCCCGCCCGGCGCCCGCATGTACCGCACCGGCGACCTCGGCCGCTGGCGCCCCGACGGCACCCTCGAATACCTGGGCCGCGTCGACGAGCAGGTGAAGATCCGTGGCTTCCGGGTCGAGCCCGGCGAGGTCGAGGCCGTGCTGCGCCGCCACGAGCGGGTCGCGCAGGCGCTCGTGGTGGCCCGGGACGACGGCCCGGCCGGCCTGCGCCTGATCGGCTACATCGTGCCCGGCGCCCCCGTGGGCGAGGAGGAGCTGCGGGCGCACGCGGTCGCCGCCCTGCCGGACTACATGGTGCCGTCGGCCTTCGTGGTGCTGCCCGCGCTGCCGCTGACCAGCACCGGCAAGGTCGACCGGCGGGCGTTGCCCGACCCCGGGCCGGCCGACCGGCCCGGCCTGGTCGCGCCGCGCACGCCGCAGGAGGAACTGCTCTGCGGCATCTTCGCGGAGGTCCTCGGCGCGGCGGAGGTGGGCATCGACGACGGCTTCTTCGCCCTGGGCGGCCACTCGCTGCTGGCCACCCGGGTCGTCTCCCGGATCCGCGCCGCCACGGGACTGGCCGTGTCCCTCGAGGCGCTGTTCCGCAACCCGACCCCGCGCACGCTCGCCGAGGCCCTGCCGCAGGGGCGGCCCGGATCCGGCGAGGCCGGCGCCGTCCGGCCGGCCGGCCGCGACCGGCCGCTCCCGCTCTCGTCCGGCCAGCGCCGGCTGTGGTTCCTCGACCGGCTCGCCCCCGGCACCACCTCGTGGAACGCGACCTCGGCGATCCGGCTCCGCGGCCCGCTGGACGTCGGCGCCCTGCGCGCCGCGGTGTCCGCCGTGGTGGCCCGGCACGAGGTGCTGCGCACCGTCTTCGACGCGTCGGGCGGCGAGCCGGTGCAGATCGTGCTGCCGGCCGCGCCGGTGCCGGTCGAGCTCGCCACCGGCGACCCCGCGGCCGCCGTCGCGGCGCTCGCCGCCCGCGGCTTCGACCTGACCACCGGCCCCCTGCTGCGCGTCCTGGTGGTCGAGCTCGGCCGCGACGATCACGTGGTCGCGTTCGGCATGCACCACGTGGTCACCGACGCGTGGTCGCAGGGCGTGCTCTGGCGCGATCTGGTGCGGGCCTACGAGGCGGCGCTTGCCGGCGCCGCGCCGGGCCTTGCGCCCCTGCCGATCCAGTACGCGGACTTCGCGGTCTGGCAGCGCGAGCGGATGAGCGGCCCGGAGCACGAGCGGGAGTGGGCGTACTGGCGCCGGCGGCTCGACGGCTGCTCGTTCGTCCTCGACCTGCCGGCCGACCGGGCCCGGCCCGCGGTGGCCACCCACGACGCCGGCACCCTCGAATGGGTCATCCCGGCCGAGGTGGCGAGCGCGGTGCGCGCGCTGGCCGAGCGCGAGAACGCGACCGTGTTCATGGTGCTGCTGGCCGTCTTCCAGCTGGTGCTCGGGCGGCACGCCGGCACCGGCGACGTGGCGGTCGGCTCGCCGGTCGCCAACCGGCCCCGCCCCGAGCTCGAGGACCTGATCGGCTTCTTCGTCAACACCGTGGTGCTGCGCACGGATCTGTCCGGCGACCCGTCCTTCCGCGCCCTCGTCGGCCAGGTGCGCGAGACCGCGCTCGGCGCGTTCGCGCACCAGAGCCTGCCGTTCGAGCATCTGGTGGAGCGGCTGGCCCCGGAGCGCGACCTGTCCCGGCACCCGCTGGTGCAGGCGGTCTTCCAGGTCGTCAACACGCCGTTCGAGCGGCTGCCGTGGCCCGGCGCCGACGTCGAGGTGTTCGAGTCCGGCACCGCCGGCACGCGGCTCGACCTCGAACTGCACCTGGTCGAACGGGCCGACGGGACGATCAGCGGCCCGCTGGTCTACAACAGCTCGCTCTTCGGCCCCGCGACCGCGGCCCGCCTCGTCGGCCATCTCGGCACCGCGCTGGCCGCCGCGGTCGCCGAGCCGGAGCTGCCGCTGTCCCGCATCCCGCTCAGCGACCGATCCGAGCGGGCCGCCCTGCTCGCCCTGGGCACCGGCGCCGCGGCCGGCATCCCGGCGACGTCGCTGCCGGACCTGCTCATGGAGCAGGCGCGCCGCACGCCCGAGCTGACCGCCGTCGAGTACGAGGGCGACACGCTCACCTACGCCCAGCTGCTGAGCCGCGCCAACGGCCTCGCCCACCGGCTCCGCGCCGCCGGGGCCGGACCCGACCGGCTGGTCGGGCTCTGCCTGCCCCGCGGCCTCGACATGATCGTCGGACTGGTCGGCATCCTCCAGGCCGGCGCCGCGTACGTGCCGGTCAACGCCGAGCACCCGGCCGAGCGCGTCCGCTACGTGATCGCGAACGCACGGATGGACGTCGTGGTCACCGAACCCGGCGCACGGGGCCTGTTCGACGGGCAGGTCCGCACGGTCGTCGAGCTGGACGACGCGGTCGCCGCGACGCCGCCGGACACCGGCGTCACGATCGACCACCTCGCCTACGTCGTCTACACCTCCGGCTCGACCGGCACGCCCAAGGGCATCGCGATGCCCGGCCGGTGCGTGGTCAACATGCTCGAGTGGCAGAAGCGGGCCGTGCCGGGCGGTCCGGGCACCCGCACCGCGCAGTTCACCGAGCTCACCTTCGACGTGCACGTCCAGGAGGTGCTTTCGGCGCTGCTGTACGGCGAGACGCTGGTGGTGCCGCCGGCGGCGATCCGGCGTGACCCGGTGGCGTTCGTCGGCTGGCTGAGCCGTACGGCGGTCAACCAGATGTTCGTGCCGAACGTCATGATCCGGGCGGTCGCCGCGGCCGCCCGCCGCACCGGCGCCGACCTGAGCGCGCTGCGGCACATCAGCCAGGCCGGCGAGGCGCTCTCGCTCGACGACGACCTGCGCGCGCTGGCCGGACGCCGGCCGCGCCCCCGGATCCACAACCACTACGGCTCCACCGAGGTGCAGGTGGTCACCGCTTACACAGCGCCGGAGGACCCGGCGCAGTGGCCCGGCGCGGCGCCGGTCGGCGAGCCGACGTGGAACCACAGCATCTACGTCGTCGACGAGCTGATGCGGCTCGTCCCGGCCGGGGTGGCCGGCGAGATCTGCGTGGCCGGGCCCGGACTGGCCCGCGGCTACGTGGACCGGCCGGGGCTGACGGCCGAGCGGTTCGTCGCCGACCCGTACGGCGCGCCCGGTGCCCGGATGTACCGCACCGGCGACGTCGGCCGGTGGCGCGCCGACGGCCTGCTGGAATACCTGGGCCGTGCCGACGACCAGGTGAAGATCCGTGGCTTCCGGGTGGAGCCCGGTGAGGTCGAGACGGTGCTGCGCCGGCACGACGCGGTGGCGGCGGCCGCGGTCGTCGCGCGGCCCGACGGCGCCGGCGGCCGCCGGCTGGTGGCCTACGTGGTGCCGGTGGCCGGCGCCGACACCGGCTCGCTGCGGGCGCACGTGGCCGCGGCCGTGCCGGAGTACATGGTGCCGTCGGCGTTCGTGACCGTGGCCGAGTTCCCGCTCACCTCGACCGGCAAGATCGACCGGCGGGCGCTGCCCGATCCGGGCGTGCGCGGCGAGGTCGCCGCCGGATACGTGGCGCCCCGCACGGCCGAGGAGACCGTCGTCTGCGCGGTCTTCGCCGAGTTGTTCGGCGGCGGGCGGATCGGCGTGGACGACGACTTCTTCGCGCTCGGCGGCCACTCGCTGCTGGCCACCCAGGTGGTGACCCGCCTCGAAAGCGCCACCGGCGTCCCGCTTCCCCTGGCCGACGTCTTCCGCCTGCGCACCCCGCGCGCGGTGGCGGCCGCGCTCGCCGAGGCCCCGCGGGCGGCCGCCGTGGGCATCGAGCCGGCCGGCCGGGAGCGGCCGCTGCCGCTGTCCTACGCCCAGGAGGGCTACCTGCTATTGGAGCGACGGCAGCCGGGCAGTCCCCTGTGGAACGTGCCGTTCATGATGCTGGCGGCCGGGCCGCTCGACCTCGGCGCGCTCGGCCACGCCGTGACGCTGCTGCTGAGCCGGCATGAGGCGCTGCGCACGACCGTCACCGGGACGGCCCAGCACATCGGCAAGGTGACCCCGGTGACGCTGGTGGCCGAGCCGGTGCCCGGCCGCACACCGGAGGAGCGCGAGCGCGCCGCCCGCGACCTCGCCGCGGAGGAGGCGGCCCGGCCGTTCGACCTGGCTCGGGGGCCGATCCTGCGGGCCCGGGTGCTGCGGCTCGCACCGGACCGCCACGTGATCATGCTGACCACCCACCACATCGCCACCGACGCCTGGTCGCAGGAGGTGCTCTGGGGCGAGCTCGCGACCGCGTACGCGGCCCGGCTCGAAGGCCGGGAACCCGGGTTGTCCCCGCTGCCGGTGCAGTACGCCGACTTCGCGGTGTGGCAGCGCCGCGCCCTCGACGTCGAGCGCCTGTGGTCGTACTGGTCGCGGGCGCTGTCCGGGCGGGCGCCGTTCGCGCTGCCCCCCGACCGCGCGCGGACCGGCCCCGACGACCCCGCCGGCGACTCGGTCGTGTGGCCGATCGACGCGGACCTGGTGCGCGCGGCCACCCGGTGGGGCGCCGAGCAGGACACCACCCTGTTCACGACGCTGCTCGCCGCCTTTCAGCTCACCCTCGCGGCGGCCGCCGGCAACGACGACGTCGTGGTGGCCTCGCCGGTCGCCGGCCGCACCCGCACCGAGATCGAGCCGCTGATCGGCGGCTTCGCCAACATGCTGCTGCTGCGCACCCGCGTCGGCGGTGACCCGACCGGCCGCGAACTGCTGGACCGGGCCGCGGCCACGGCCACCGGCGCGTACGCGCATCAGGACATGCCCTACCACCTGCTGGCCGAGCGCCTCGGCGACGACCAGCCGGCCCGCGTGATGTTCCAGCTGATCAACACCTCGCCCGCGCGGGTGTCGCTGGCCGGGGCGCGGCTGGAGCCGTTCGACTACCGCCGGGTGACGGTCCGGATGGAGCTGGAGGTGACCCTGATGTCCCACGACGGTGAGCTCACCGCGCACGCGCTGTACCGGACGTCGCTGTTCGACCGGACCACCGTCGAACGGCTGCTGAGCGACTTCACCGCGGTGCTGGGCGCGCTGGCGGCCGACCCCGGCCGGCCCGTCTCCACCGTGCTCCCGACGGCCGCCGAGGCCCGGCGATGACCGCGATCGCCCTGGTCGGGATCGGCTGCCGGCTGCCCGGCGCGCACGGCCCGGACGCCTTCTGGCGTCTGCTGCGCGACGGCCGCAGCGCGGTCACCCGCTCCGAGCGGCCCGGCGCGCCGGCCTGGGGTGGCTTCCTCGACGGCCCGGACCTGTTCGACGCCGCCTACTTCGGGATCACACCGCGCGAGGCGGCCGCCATGGACCCCCGGCAGCGGCTGCTGCTGGAGGTGTGCGTCGAGGCGCTGGAGGACGCCGGCCTGCCGCTCGATCGCCTGCGGGACACCGATGCCGCGGTCCTCGCCGGCGCCATGTGGGACGACTGGTCGAGCGTCACCGCGGCCGCCGGGCCGGACGCGCTCGGCCCGCACACCATGACCGGCGTGCACCGCGGCCTGCTGGCCAACCGCGTCTCGTACGCGCTGGGCCTGCGCGGGCCGAGCCTGACGGTCGACACGGGACAATCGTCGTCGCTGGTGGCGGTCCACCTGGCGGCCGAGAGCCTGCGCCGCGGCGAGACCGGGCTGGCCCTGGTCGCCGGCGTGAACCTGATGGTGGCGCCCGAGTCCACGGCGATCGCCGAGAGCTTCGGCGGGCTCTCGCCGGACGGGCGCTGTTTCACCTTCGACGCGCGGGCCAACGGGTTCGTCCGCGGCGAGGGCGCCGCGGTGGTGGTGCTGAAGACCCTGGACGCCGCGATCGCGGCCGGCGACCCGATCTACTGCGTGATCCGCGGCAGCGCGGTGAACAACGACGGCGCCACCGACGGCCTCACCGTGCCCAGCGCCGCCGCGCAGGCGTCGGTGGTGCGGGCCGCGCAGGAGTCGGCCGGGGTGCGCGCCGGGGAGGTGCAGTACGTCGAGCTGCACGGCACCGGCACCGCGGTCGGCGACCCGATCGAGGCGGCCGGCCTCGGCGAGGTGTTCCGCGGTGGCGCCCGCCCGGTCCGGGTCGGCTCGGTCAAGACCAACATCGGTCACCTCGAGGGCGCCGCCGGTCTGGCCGGCCTGATCAAGACCGCCCTGGCCGTGCGCCATCGCGAGGTGCCGCCCAGCCTCAACTTCGCCACCCCGAACCCGCGGATCCCGCTGGCCGAGCTCAACCTCGAAGTCGGCCGGGAACGGTCGGCCTGGCCGGACGGCGACCGGCCGCTGGTCGCCGGGGTGAGCGCGTTCGGCATGGGCGGGACGAACTGCCACGTGATCGTCGGCGAGGCGCCGGCGCCGCCGCCCGCGCCCACCGGCGAGGCCGCCGGGCCGTTCCCCGTGCTGCTCTCCGCCCGCACGCGGGAGGGCCTGGCGGCTCAGGCCGCGCGCCTGGCCGCCTTCCTGGACTCGCGGCCCGGCCTCCGCACGGTCGACGTGGCCTATTCGCTGGCCACCACGCGGACCGCTCACCCGCACCGGGCGGCGTTCCTGGCGGCCGACCGCGCCGAGCTGGGGGAGCGGCTGGCGACGTGCGCCGACGGCGCGGGCGTGGCCTCGGCGAAGCCGCGTGTGGCGTTCGTGTTCGCGGGTCA
>NZ_BOMI01000198.1 GCF_016862115.1 Paractinoplanes deccanensis | reverse complement strand
TGGGCTCTGCCGATGGGCTCTGCCGATGGGCTCTGCCGATGGGCTCTGCCGATGGGCTCTGCCGATGGGCTCTGCCGATGAGCTCTGCCGATGAGCTCTGCCGATGAGCTCTGCCGATGAGCTCTGCCGATGGGCTCTGCCGATGGGCTCTGCGGGTGGCGGATTCCGCGGGCAGGCGGCTGACGGGCTCCGCGGGCAGGCAAGCTCCGCGAACAGCCAGGCCCCACAGGCCGCCAAGCTGACGGGCTCCGCAACCCGGCAGGCCCACGGGCCAACAGCCTCACGGGCCCCGCAGGCGGGCTCCTCACCCAGTCAGCGAGCCGCCGCAGCCACAAACAACGCTTCCCGCATAGCCCTCTCCGGAGCCGGCCGAACCCCCGTGAACTGCTCGAACTGGCTCAGCGCCTGAGCCAGCAGCAGATCCAGACCCGAGATCACCGCCAGCCCTTTCGCCGACGCCGAGGCTGCCAAGGGGGTCGGCCACGGGTCGTAGATCGCGTCGAAGAGCACCGTGCCGGCGCGCCATGCGGCTTCGATGGCCAGGTGGTCGGCGGCGCCCTTCGGCACGGTGGAGATGACCGCGTCGGCGGTCAGTGTCGGTGCCGCCTCGTCCCAGGGCACGCCGGTGATGTGCACGCCCAGGGCTTCCGCCGCCGGGGCCAGTTCGTCGCGTGCCGACGGGCGGCGAGTCACCACCGCCACCTCCGTCGCGCCCAGTTCGGCCGCCGCTGCCAGGGCCGCGCGTGCCGTGCCGCCTCCGCCGAGGATCGTCAACGAATGCGGGGCCGTGGCGCCGGCTTCGCGCAGGACGCGGATCATGCCGACGGCGTCGGTGTTGTCGCCGTACCAGGTGCCGTCGGGGCGGCGTACCAGCGTGTTGGCCGCTCCTGTCGCCGCCGCCAGCGGGGATGTCTCGGCGGCCAGGCGCAGGGCCGTCTCTTTGAGCGGCATCGTCAGGGACAGGCCGGCCCATTCGGGGCCGAGCGAGTCGACGAGCCCGGGCAGGGCGAGCTCGTCGACCTCGAACGACGTGTACTGCCAGTGTGTCAGGCCGGCCGCCGCGTAGCCCGCTCGGTGGATGACCGGGGAGAGCGAGTGGGCGATCGGCTTGCCGCAGACGGCGGCGCGGCTTGGTTGCACGGCTAAAGACCCTAGAGCACGCCGGCTTTCCTGGCCTTCTCGACGTTCGCGTCGTGCTCGGCGAGGGTTTTCGCGAAGGCCGAGTGGCCCTGCTTGTCGATCGCCACGAAGAAGAACCAGTCGCCCTTCGGCGGCTCGAGCGCGGCCTCCATGGCCGCCTTGCCCGGGTTGTTGATCGGCGTCGGGGTGAGGCCCTTCCGGCCGTGCAGGCGGTACGGGTTCTTCGGGTCGTACAGCTCGGCGTTCGTCATCTTGCCGGACGGCTTCGTCGCCTTGCCGGTGAGCTGGTAGTAGTAGTTGATCCCGACGTCGAACTCGAGGCAGCCGCACGGGATCTCGGGCGTGCCGACGTAGAGGCGGTTGTACGCCACCCGGGCCACCTTGCCGAGATCGTCCTTGTTGCCCGCCTCGGCCTGGGCGAGCGACGCCACCGTCAGCACCTCGTTGGGGGTGAGGTTGCGGTCGCTCTGCGCCTTTTCGACGAAGCCCGTCTCCTCGGCCACCGTGTTGAAGTGGGTGACCATGGTGCGCAGCATGTCCTCGGCCGTCGCCTTGGGGTCGAACTCGTACGTGTCGGGGAAGAGGAAGCCCTCGATCGACTTGGTGGCCTTGGCGTTGTTGCTGCGGTTGAACCAGAAGTCCGCGACGCCGAGCGCCTCGGGATCCTTCGCGGCTTCCTTGAAGTCTTCGACCTTTTTGCCCGTCGCCTTGGCCAGGATGTCGTAGACCTGGTTGGCGGTCTTGCCCTCGGGGATCGTCACACCCTTGGAGACCCGCGACTTGGGGTCGAGCAGCAGCGTCACGGCGCTCTCGGCCGACATCTGCTTCTTCAGGTTGTACGTGCCCGATTGGATGTTCTTGCCCTTCGGGTTCGCGTCCGCCGCGTTCACGAAGGCTTTGGTGCTCTTGACGACGTCCTTGTCGACCAGCGCGTTGCCGATGTCGGTGAGCGTCGCGTTCTTGGCGATGTCGACCTGCACGGCCGCGCCGCCCGACCCGTCGTAGTCGGCGGCGACGAAGAAGTCCTTGACCTTGGTGTAGCCGAACCAGACGCCGCCACCGAGGACGGCGAGCAGGACAAACGCCATCAGGAACGCGACGCCGGACTTGCCGCCGCTCTTCTTCCCGCCGCGGGAGCCCCGGCGATGTCGGGGTCTCCCTCGCTCCGCGCTCTCGTCGAACGCGAGGTCCAGCTCGTCGATCATCTCTGCCTCCGCTGAGCGTCCAGCCAGCCTTGCAGGATCTCCACCGCGGCAGCCTGGTCGACGACCGCCCGCTGCCGCTTGCCGCGCACGCCTCGTTCGGCGAGCCTGCGCGTCGCGACCACGGTTGACATCCTCTCGTCCGCGAGGACGACCGGCACGGTACCGACCGCCTCCACCAGTCGCCCAGCGTACGCACGAATGTCGATGGCGGCAGGTCCCTCGGCCCCGTTCAGGCGAACCGGGAGCCCCACCACGATCTGCACCACCTCGTGTTCCCCCACGAGACGGACCAGCTCAGCAATGTCAGCGGGCACGGCATCGTCTGCCGCACCCATGTCACGGGGCACCGTGACCAGGGGGGTGGCCAGGATCCCGTCAGGGTCGCTGATCGCGACCCCGACGCGCACCTTACCGACATCGACGCCCAGCCGCCTACCCCGCGACAGCGCGCTCATCTCCCGGCTACCCCCTGAAAACGTCAGTTCGCGGTGTCGCCCACCGCCTTCTCCACCGCCGCGAGCAGCGCCGGGACCTGGTCGGCCGGGAGGCCACCGCCCTGCGCGAGGTCGGCGTTGCCGCCGCCCCGGCCGGAGAGCGCACCCTTGACCAGATCCGCCGCCGACAGGCCACGGCCCTTGGCCGCGCTGTTCAGCGCCACGATCAGCGACGCCTTGCCGTTCGAGCGGGCCGCCACCGCGACGACCGCGGGACGAGCCCCGTCGATCTTGCCGCGGATCTCCTGGGCCAGCGTACGCACGTCGTTGCCGGCCGCGCCCTCGGGAGCCTCGGTGCCGACGAACGCCACACCGCGCAGGTCCTTGGCCTGCGCCGCGAGGGTCGCCGCGCCGCCGAGCACCATCTGGGCGCGCAGCTTCTCGAGCTCCTTCTCGGCGTCGCGCAGCGCGGTGACCGTCTGCTCGACCCGGTCGGCGACCTGGTCCCCGGGCACCCGGAACAGCTCCGCGAGCCGCGAGACGAGCAGGTGCTCCTTGGCGAGGAAGCCGAACGCGTCGATGCCCACGAGCGCCTCGACACGGCGTACGCCGGAGCCGATCGACGACTCGTTGAGGATCTTCACGAGGCCCAGCTGACCCGAGCGGTCGACGTGCGTGCCACCGCAGAGCTCACGCGCGTAGTCGCCGACTTCAACCACACGGACCTCATCGCCGTACTTCTCCCCGAAGAGCGCCATCGCGCCCAGCCGGCGCGCTTCCTCCTGGGAGGTGATGAACCAGTGGACCTCGAGGTCACGCAGCAGCACCTCGTTGACCTGCTGCTCGACGTCGTTGAGCACCGAGGGCGAGACGGCCCCGGGGGTGTTGAAGTCGAACCGCAGCCGGCCCGGCGCGTTGAGCGAGCCCGCCTGGGTCGCCGACTCGCCGAGGAACGCGCGCATGGTCTGGTGCACCAGGTGGGTCGCGGTGTGCGAGCGCGAGATCGCCTTGCGCCGGGTCACGTCGATCTCGGCGAAGCCGGTCTCGCCCGTACGGACCTCGCCCTGGATGACCCGCGCCTTGTGCACGATCAGGCCGGGGATGGGCTGCTGCACGTCGACGACTTCGAGCCGGCCGCCACCCACGTTGATGATGCCGGTGTCGGCCTGCTGGCCACCGCCCTCGGCGTAGAACGGGGTGGTGTCGAGCACCAGCTCGACGAAGTCGCCCTCGCCGGCCACCTCGATCGAGCCGCCGCCACCGATGATCGAGCGCACCCGAGACTCGCGGGAGACCTCCTGGTAGCCGGTGAACTCGACCGGGCCGCCCGCGTCCAGCGCGCCGCGGTAGGCCGACAGGTCCGCGTGGCCGGTCTTGCGCGCCGCCGCGTCCGCCTTCGCGCGGGCCCGCTGGTCGGCCATGAGCCGGCGGAAGCCGTCCTGGTCGACGTCCAACCCCTGCTCGGACGCGATCTCCAGGGTCAGGTCGATCGGGAAGCCGTACGTGTCGTGCAGCTGGAACGCCTGGTCACCCGACAGCCGCCCCGAGCCCGCGGCCTTCGCCGAGGAGATGTGCGTGTCCAAGATCGTCGTGCCCGCCCGCAGCGTCGACAGGAACGCGTCCTCCTCCGCGTACGCGTACGTGGAGATCCGCTCGAAGTCCTTCTCGAGCTCGGGGTAGGACGGCGCCATGCAGTCGCGCGCCACCGGCAGCAGCTCGGGCAGCGCCCGCTCCTGCCAGCCGAGCAGGCGGATCGCCCGGATCGCCCGGCGCATGATGCGCCGCAGCACGTAGCCGCGGCCCTCGTTCGACGGCGTGACACCGTCGCCGATCAGCATCAGCGCGGTGCGGACGTGGTCGGCGATCACGCGCAGGCGTACGTCGTCGGGGTGTGACTCGCCGGCGACGTGGCCGGAGTGCGCGCCGTACCGCTTGCCGGTCATCTCCGCGGCGCGCGCCAGGATCGGCCGGACCTCGTCGATCTCGTACAGGTTGTCGACGCCCTGCAGGATCGAGGCGATGCGCTCCAGGCCCATGCCGGTGTCGATGTTCTTGTTGGGCAGCTCCGAGACGATCGTGAAGTCGGTCTTCGACCGCACGTCGGTGATCTCGTACTGCATGAAGACCAGGTTCCAGTACTCCATGAACCGGTCCTCGTCGACCTCGGGGCCGCCGTCCTTGCCGTACTCGGGGCCGCGGTCGTAGAAGAGCTCGGAGCAGGGACCGGCCGGGCCCGGAATGCCCATCGACCAGTAGTTGTCCTTCTTGCCCCGGCGCACGATGCGCGACTCGGGCACGCCGATCGCCCGCCAGAGCGCGAACGCCTCGTCGTCGTCGTGGTAGACGGTCGGCCAGATGCGCTCCGGGTCGAGGCCGTAGCCGCCCTCGGCCTGCGACTTCGTCGACAGCTCCCAGGCGAGCTTGATCGCTCCCTCCTTGAAGTAGTCGCCGAACGAGAAGTTGCCGTTCATCTGGAAGAACGTGCCGTGCCGCGACGTCTTGCCGACCTCGTCGATGTCCGGCGTCCGGATGCACTTCTGGACGCTGACCGCGCGCTTGAACGCGGGCGTGCGCTGCCCCAGGAAGTAGGGCACGAACTGCACCATGCCGGCGTTGATGAACAGCAGGTTCGGGTCGTCGATGGCCGGCAGCGGGGCACTCGGCACGACCGTGTGCCCGTTGGCCTCGAAATGCGCCAGATAGCGCCGCTTGATCTCCGCCGTCTTCATCGGTTCCCCTCCTGGGCCTCGTCCGGGCCCTCTTCGTACAGCTCCCCCTCGGCGAACGCCTGATGGATCTGCTGCTCCCGCTCGGCCATTCCCTCGCGGACGTCATCCACGAAGCTACGCACCGACTCGACCAGGCCGCCAGCGGATTGCGACAGCGAGGTGGCGATGCCGGACGGGGTGTACTCGTTCGCCTTCTGCGTGAGCTTGCGAACGACGATGGCGCCGACGGCCAGGCCGACGCCCAGCCAGAGCAGGCGCTTCATGGCTTATTCCTCCGGGTGAGTGTGGCGGGGCTTCAGCGGCCGGACTTGCGGCGCTGCTTGAGCTCGGTACGGACGGCGCGGTCCTCGTCGGCGCGGCGGCGCGCCGCGGCGGCCTTGCGCAGGCCGTACCCGAAGGAGGCGACCTTGACGAGCGGGTTGGCGGCGGCCGCGGCGACGACGGTGGACAGGTTGGCCACGTTGGCGGTCACGTGCGCGGCGTGCTCGGTGATCGTGTCGACCTTGGCGAGCTGGACGTTGACACCGTCCAAAGAGACCTGCACCTGGCCGAGCGCCGTGTTCACGTTACGCACCGTGTCGTTGACGTCACCCAGCAGCGGCCCGGTCCGGTCGGTCAGGTCATTGATCGCCCTGGTGGCGGCGTCGACCGTGCGGCCCAGCTTGAGGATCGGCACGGCCAGCACGATGACGAGCATCAAGAAGGCGCCCGCCGCGATCAGGCCTGCGATTTCTCCGGCGTCCATCAGGCGCTTCTCCCTTACGTGGTCACGGATGGCGAGTCAACGTGCAGACCCTACCGTCCGTGACCGCGAGCCGCGTCACGACGCCGAGGGTGTCGGCTCCAAGAGCGGATCATTCGACAGGACGGGGTCCGGAGTCTCGCCCACGAGCGGGCTCTCCTGCGGATCCGGCTGCTTGCCACGAGTGTCCACGATCGCGTTCTGCACCTTGATGCTCACCGTGGAGCCGGTGCAGTTCTTGGGATCGGCCGGCGTGGTGCCCTCGGCCGGCACGGCGGCCGGGTCCTGGGCGGCGATCTGGTCGACCTCGCACTCGGGCAACCGCACCCACAGGTCCAAGGTGAACTCGTCTCGCTTCCAGCAGCTGTAGGTGCCGTCCTCCGGGCTGACCGGCTGCTCAGGACACTCGGCGACCTTCCACGGCTGCCACCCGGCAGCGCTCAGGGCGGAGGTGTACGCCTGCGTGGTCTCCTTGAACGGCTTCTCCGACTGGGCGATCCGCTCCCGGAACGTGCAGTCGATGAAGCACCACCGGCTGCCGCTGCTCTGGTCGTCCACCTGCTCCGCGGCCCAGCTCGGCACGTCCAGCGAGTTGAGCGAGCTGAACACCGGGTCGTTGCCCGCCGACCGCAGCCCGAAGAAGGCGGGCAGCACGAGCAGCACCACGGCCGCCAGCGAGACCAGCGCCACCATCCGAAGGCGCCGCTGCGTCCGCAGCTTCTGCCGCAGCCCGCCGACCACACCGCCGGCCTCGCCGGCCTCGTCGTCGTCCTCCAGCGCACCGGCGGCTTTCGCCGCTCCGGCCCGGGCCCCCACGACGGGACTGACTCTCCCGCTGGGTGCCTCATCATCTTCACCCGTCAGTGGTACGCCGTGAGCACCCGCCCGCAGCCCCTCAGCACCCGCACCGACGCGCGCCGCCGCCACAGCACCCACCGACGCGGCCCCGACCGACGCAGCACCCACCGAGGCAGCACCCACCGACGCGGCACCTACAGAAGCCGCACCGACGGAGGCCGCACCCACAGAAGCCGCGCCCGCGGCCGGTCGGCCGACAGACGCCGAGCCCGCCGCCGGGCCACCGACCGAAGCCGAACCGGCAGCGAGGGCACCGACCGGGGCCGCACCCACGCCACCACGCGCCGAGCCGGCCGGACCGCCCACCGAGGCCGCACCGGCAGCCGGGCCACTGCGAGCCGGCCCACCCGGACCACCCACGGAAGCCGCGCCAGCAGCCGGACCGCCACGAGCCGACCCACCCGGACCGCTGACGGAAACTGGGCCACTGCGAGCCGGCCCACCCGGACCACCCACGGAAGCCGCGCCAGCAGCCGGACCGCCACGAGCCGACCCGCCTGGGCCGCCCACGGAAGCCGCGCCGCCGACGGAGGCCGAGCCCGCTGCCGGGTTTCCGGGGCCGCCCACGGACGGGGAACCGGCCGGGCCACCACGAGTCACCGGGCCGGCAACGGACGCCGCCCCCGTGGCCGGGCCACCGCGGGACGCGGGTCCGCCGACCGAGGCCGAACCGACGCCCGGACCGCCCACCGCCGCCGACCCGCCGCGAGCGGGACCGTCCACCGAGGCCGCGCCGGAAGCCAGGTCGCGGGGCAGGGCGCCGCTCCGGTCGGCGGCGCCGGTCGGGCCGGAGCCCGGCCGCACCCGGCCGACGGAGGCCGACCCCGCGGCCGGACCACCGAGCGGGGCCGCTCCGGCGGCACCGGCGCCCGTCGCGAAGGCACCCGAAGCCCCGCCGCCGAGGTTGCGCCCCGGGGACATCGTGCGCTCACCCGGACCGCCGGGCGCCCGCCCGTGCCGGCCGCCGGGAAGTTCCCCGGAGGCTTCCGGGTCGAAGTCGTCCTGCCCGTGGCGAGCGTGCCGCCCCGAGCCGAAGTCGTCATCCTGTTCGCGCCCGGGAATCTCCCCCGAGTCGAACTCGCCCGCACCGAACTGGCCGGGCCCACGCCCCTGCTGCCCCGGCGAGACCGGCCCCGCCGGAACAGCACCGGTGCCGAACCCGCCACGCTGCGGCCCGCGGGGATCGACCGGACCGGAGTCCTCCCCCGGCCGCCGGATCGCCCCCGAGACATTGCCCGCCATCGCACCGGCCCGCCCGGGAACGGCAGGCGTCCGCACACCTTCCCGCCCCGGCACAACCGGCGGCACCACACTGGCCGCCGCCCGCACCGGCCCACCGGACGCGGCAGGCCCACCGGGCCCGCCGGGCCCACGCACGGCGCCGCCCTGCCCGGGACCATCAGGGCCGCCGGGACCACGCACGGCCCCACCCTGCCCGGGTCCACCAGGA
>NZ_BOMI01000197.1 GCF_016862115.1 Paractinoplanes deccanensis | reverse complement strand
AGGCACGCCGGGGCCGCCAGGACCACGCACGGCACCGGTCTGCCTCGGACCACCAGGACCGCCGACCGCGCCTCTCGGCCCAGGACCGCCAGGCCCACGCACAGCGCCGCTGTGCCCGGGACCGCCAGGCCCACGCACAGCGCCGCTCTGCCCGGGACCACCCGGGCCACGCACAGCGCCGCTCTGGTCAGGATCGCCGGGGGCGCCGGGTCCACCAGGACCGCGCATCGGGCCCTGACCCGGGCCGCCGACGCGGGCGCCACCGACAGCGGGGCCACCCGGGCGCGAGCCCATGCCGGGACCGCCGGGCGCCGGGGATCGTGGCGCGGTGGCGCCGAAGCCGCCCGTCTCGTCCGGCCCGGCTCCACGGCCACCCGGACGGCGGCCGCGCTCACCCTGCTCGGGGGCGCCGTGCCGCCCGGAGCGGCTGCCCGGCCCCTCATCGGGGACGCCGTGTCGCCCACTGGGCTGGTCGCCCGGATAGCCCGAGCCGCCGGGAGCACCCGAAACGGGCCGACCGGCACCCGCCGCGCCGAAGTCGCCCAGATCGGCGGCACGCCCCTCCGTGCCCCAGCCATGGGCCGGCTCACCGGACACGGGCCGCCCAGCACCGCCACCGAACCCGGACGCGGGCGCACCGGAGACCGGCCGCCCAGAACCACCGAAACCCGAAGCCGGATCACCGGACACAGGCCGCCCCGAACCACCACCGAAGCCGGAAGCCGGATCACCGGACACAGGCCGCCCAGCACCGCCACCAAAACCAGGATCACCGGGCACAGGCCGGCCAACACCGCCACCGAAACCAGGATCGCCGGGCGCAGGCCGGCCGGCACCGCCACCGAAACCCGGGGCCGGAACACCAGACACGGGCCGGCCGGCACCGCCGGTGAAGCCCGGAGCGCCCGACACGGGCCGGCCGCCGCCGGCATCGGGACCCGGGACCTGTGCGCGCCCCGGGCCGTCGGGGCGGAAGCGGTCACGCCCGCGGACGGGCGGCGAGGAGATGGGCCGCGAGGCCGGGGACACCGGCCGCACGGAGGGAAGCTCGGGAGCGTTGCCGGACTGCGGCACCGACGGCGAGCCCGCGGCGATCGGCCCGGACGGCATCCCGTCCACGCCGTGCCGTCCGGTGTCGCCCTCGACGTTGTGCCGCCCCGCCGGCGCGCGACCGCCCGCGGGGCCGAACGGTTGCTCCGGCCCGCCGTGTCCCGGCACGGACGCCGCTCCGCGACCCGCCGGCACACCCGCCCCGGGCATGCCCTGCCCCGGCATGGGCTGGCCGGGGACGGGCTGGCCAGGAATGGGCCGGCCCGGAATGGGCCGGCCCGGAAGCGGCTGCCCCGCCTGAGGCTGGCCGGAAACCGGCTGCCCCGGAATCTGCTGGCCCGGCGCCTGCTGACCGGGACCCTGCTGACCTGGACCCGGCTGGCCTGGAACCTGCTGCCCTGGAACCTGCTGACCGGGCGCACCCTGCCCCGCGGCACCCGGCATGCCACGGCCGGGACCGGGCTGCCCCGGCACAGCGCGCCCACGCCCAGGCTGCCCGGGCACGGGACGACCCGGCATCGCCCCGGGCATCGCTTGCCCAGCCACGCCCTGACCGGGACGGACCCGGCCGGAGGGAATCGCGCCCGACGGGTCCGGCCCGGCCGCCATCTGACCGCGCGGCGCCTGCCCCGGCGGCATCTGACCGGGTGAGACCGAGCCGGGCGGCGCCTGCCCCGGCGGCATCTGACCGGGTGAGACCGAGCCGGGCGGCACCTGTCCCGGCGGAAGCTGGCCCGGAGTGATCCGCCCGGGCGGGAACTGGCTGGGGATCTGCCCACTCGCCGCGCGCCCGGCGACCTGACCGGACGGGCCTTGACCCGGCCCACCGGCCGGTCGGGCGCCGGGCGGCATCTGACGGCCGCCCCCGGCGGGACCACCCTGCGGGCCCGGCCGCGCGATCGGCCCGGGGTCGTGGTGGGGGCCCTGCGGGATCGGGCCGGAGTCGGCGCTGTCCACCCCGGCCGCGTCGTCGGCGCCGAGGCCGGGCAGGGCGAAGTCGTCGTCGGGCTCGTCGTCGGGGCCGGGGGCGAGCCGCCCGGACTTGCTGTATCGGGTCTCGCCTGCGAGGGTGCCCGGGCCGATGGCGGAGCGCTGCGCCTTGGCGGTGCGCAGGTCGTCGAGCCAGCCGGTCTCTTCCTGTGGCACCACCTCGGGCGCCGCCGGCTCCGGGCGGCCTCGACCGAACCGGCGGCCCTTGCGCCCACCGGCCTGTTCGTTGCCCAGGTCGGGGTCGTCGTCGGGGCCTGCGGCACCGCGCGGTGTCACGGTCGTTCCTCTCCGGCGGCAGAGCCGCTGTCGTCTCCCCGGCCGTCCTCGCCCGGGGCTGAGCCTGTGTCGGTACCGTCCTCGGCGGCGGCGCCGGGCCGTTCCGTGGTGGTCGCCGACGAGCGTGCCTCAGAATCGTCCGCCGCACCACCCGCCGCGCGGCCGGTGCCCTCCTCCGAAGGGTCTCCGGCGGGAGAAACCGCAGGTGAGGCCGGTACGCCAGATTCCTCACGCGCCTCGGCAACGCGATCACCATGCGCAGCCGTCGAGCTACGGAAGGTGGCCGCCGCGGGGGCGGCCAGGCCCCGGACGATGCGGCGCAGCTTGGGCACCCGGTCGGCCAGGGCGCGCTCGGCCCCGTGGTCGGTGGGCCGGTAGTACTCGGCCTCCACGAGGTCGTCCGGCACGTACTGCTGGGTGACCACGCCGCGCTGGTCGTCGTGGGGATAGCGGTAGCCGCGGCCGTGCCCCAGTCCGCGCGCGCCCGGGTAGTGGGCGTCGCGCAGGTGGGCGGGGACCGGGCCGCCGCGGCCCGCCCGGACGTCGGCCATCGCGGCGCCGATGGCGGTGGTGACCGCGTTCGACTTCGGGGCGGTCGCCATGTGGACGACGGCCTGGGCGAGGTTGAGCTGACACTCCGGCAGGCCGATCGTCTGCACCGCCTGGGCGGCCGCGGTGGCGACCAGCAGCGCCTGCGGATCGGCCATGCCGACGTCCTCGCTGGCGAAGATGACGATGCGCCGGGCGATGAAGCGCGGGTCCTCGCCGGCCACCAGCATGCGGGCCAGCCAGTGCAGCGCCGCGTCGGGGTCGCTGCCGCGCATGCTCTTGATGAAGGCGCTGGTGATGTCGTAGTGGGCGTCGCCGTCCCGGTCGTAGCGGACGGCCGCCACGTCGACCGCCTTCTCGGCGGTCGGCAGGTCGACCTCGGCCAGGCCCTGGGCCATCGCGGACCCGGCCGCGGCCTCCAGGGCGGTGAGCGCCTTGCGGACGTCGCCTGACGCCAGGCGTACGAAATGGTCCTCGGCCTCGGCGCTCAGGGTAACCGCGCCGCCCAGCCCTCGCTTGTCGGTGACCGCGCGCCGCAGCAGGCCGCGGACGTCGTCGTCGTCGAGCGCCTGGAGCGTGAGCAGCACGCAGCGCGACAGCAGGGGCGAGATGACCGAGAAGTACGGATTTTCGGTCGTGGCGGCGAGGAGGGTGACCGTCCGGTCCTCGACCGCGGCGAGCAGCGAGTCCTGCTGGGTCTTGCTGAAGCGGTGCACCTCGTCGATGAACAGCACCGTGGGCGGGCCGCCGGAGCGGCGCTCGCGGCGGGCCGTGTCGATCACCGCGCGGACGTCCTTGACGCCGGCCGTGAGCGCCGACATGGCGACGAACTTGCGGTTGGTGGCGCCGGCGACCAGGTGGGCGATGGTGGTCTTGCCGGTGCCGGGCGGGCCCCAGAGGATCACCGACATCGGGCTGGCGCCGGTGACCAGCTGGCGCAGCGGGGCGCCGGGCGCGAGCAGATGACCCTGGCCGACCAGCTCGTCGAGGCTGGTGGGGCGCATCCGCACCGGGAGCGGCGAATCGTCGGCCGGTGGGGTGAGCGCGTCGCCGGGTGACGGTGGCGACCCGAGGGAGAAAAGCCCGTCCATTTCCATCGGCAACGACAGTACCGGCCCGTGGCGGCGCGCTCGAAACGCGCCGCCACGGGCCGGCCGTGGCCTCAGCGGGGGCGGTCAGCCGCGGCCGGGGCGACGGCCGTAGAAGCGGCGGCCGCTGCCGGTGCCGGCGCGCGGGCCGGAGCCGACCCCGGCGAGGTAGAGCGCGAGCAGCAGCAGACCGAGGGACGCCATCGTCGAGAAGTTGAACAGGTCGGGGGCGCCCAGGTTGGTGTCGAACAGGTCGAGGAGCAGCCAGATGCCGAACACGATGGCGGCGGCGATAGCAAGCATGTCTATTTCCTCCGGGGGTGAGAGCTCTGCACCGCAGATACCCAGGTGACGCGTCTCACCAAACTCACAGGACATTCACCGCGCGGGCGATGACCAGGGCCGCGGTGACCAGCGCGATCCCGGCTTCGAGGGCCATCGCCGCCTTCACCCACCGCGAGAGCGGCAGGGTGTCGGTCGGGCTGAACGCCGTCGCGTTGGTGAACGCCACATAGAAGTAGTCGAGGAAGCGCGGCTCCCAGTCCTTCGCGACCATGCCGGGCGCGGTCATCGCCGGAAAGAGCAGATCCGGGTACGGGTCGGAGCCGTGCGCCCGCCGCGCCGGCCCGCCCCGGTCGAGCTCCCAGAACCACACCGCGAAGGTCAACACGTTGATCATGTAGATGGCGCTGCCGGCACCGAGCAGGTCGGCCGCCGAGCCGGTCTCGCGGCCGGTGGCGATGGCGTGCACCAGCAGCCCGACGGAGGAGGCGGTGCCGAGGCTGGCCACGGCGATCAGGCCGAGGCCGAGCATCCGCAGGGCCGGGGTGTCCCGGTGGATCCGGCCCGGGTCGGCGGCGAAGAGGACGACGGCGATCGTCAGCTCGATCGCCGGCAGCAGCCAGCGCGGCCCGAGGGTCAGCCGCTCGGGCAGGGTCCACTGGAGTGCGATCATGACGGCGATCGCGGTCGTCGCGGGCCAGCGGTGCTCGCCCCGGGTCCGCCGCCGCCACGCCGGGCCGAGGGCGCCGGTCAGTCTCTCGATCTCGTCTGGCACGTGCTCATCATGCGGCCAGCTTGAAGAGCAGGACCGTCTCCCACTTGTGCATGTCCGGCTCCTTCGCCGGGTCGGTCATCATCATCTCGAGGCGGCAGCCCCAGACCTCGCCGGTCGGCGTGGGCTGCATGTCCCAGACGAGGCCGCGGTCCTGGGCCCAGCCGAGCAGGCGCGCGGTGACGCCCATCAGCTCGTCGGGGTGGCCGACGTGGGTGACCGTGGCGTAGCGGCCGGCCGGCAGCGTGTCGGTGAACATGGGCGGCACGGCCTCGACCGGCGCCGAGACCGGGATGCCGGCCTCGACGACCAGGTCGGCGGACATGTCGATGACCCGGTAGCGGAAGAACGGCGCGCCGGCGACCGGGACGCCGCGCTCGGCGAGGCGGGAGAGCATGCCGGGCAGGTGGTCGGCGACCCGGGCGAACTCGGTCATCGTGATGGTCTCGCGACGTCCCACGTACGGCTGTTCGCCCAGCTCAACGATCTTCGGCTCCATGCGTCCATCTCATACGAAGTCGGAGACCGGCCGCAAACGGGTGCGCAGGATCGACTGGGCCAGCGACGTGTCGAGCCGGACGTCGAGGGGCCGCGGGCCGAGACCCGCCTCGGTGCTGAGGCCGACCGGCACGGCGGCCTCGTCGAGCCCGTGCGAGCGGGCCACCAAGCGGCCGAAGCCGGCCCGGGAGATCGCCTCGGGGCCGGCCACGTTGATGATGCCGCTGAACCGCGAGTCGCCCAGTTCGAGGATCGCGGCGGCCAGGTCGGCCACGTGCACCGGGCAGCGGATCTCGTCGGAGAAGAGCACACCCCGCTTGCGGCCGTTGATGAGGTCGAGCGCGAACGTCACGTGCTTGCTCGCGTCGGTGCCGGCGATCAGCGACGTCCGCACGATCACCGCGGCCGGCGAGATGGCGGCCGTGGCGGTCTCGGCGGCCGCCTTCGCCGCGCCGTAGAGCGAGACCGGGGTGGGTGCGTCGGCCTCCGTGTACGGGGTGGGACGCCCGGCGTGCAGCGCGTCGGTGGAAACGTGCACGATGCGGGCGCCGATCGCGGCCGCCTCGGCCACCACGTTGGCGGCGCCGTCGGCGGTGACGCGCCAGTCGTCGATGTGACCCGTGCAGTTGACGACCAGGCGCGGCAGCACCGCGGTGACGAGCGCGTGCACCGACTTGCGGTCGGTGATGTCGACCGGCACCAGCCCGCCGGTCGCGGTGGTGGCCGTGCCCACCACCGCGTGACCGGCGGCCCTGGCCTGCCGCACGACCTCACTGCCGAGATATCCCGAGGCTCCGACGATCAATGTGCTCATAGGACGGAACTACCCCAGTTCTTCTCGGCGGGCAAGGGAGGTCAGTTCGAGCGCTCCACGGGGGCCGCCTGGCCGTCGGTGCCCGGGGCGCCCGCGGTGGGCTTGGGCTTGGCGTCGATGCCCGCCTCGAGCCGCTGCTGCGCGGTGATCGGCGTGGGCGCGGTGGTCAGCGGGTCGTAGCCGCCGCGCGTCTTGGGGAACGCGATGACCTCGCGGATCGAGTCGTTGCCGGACAGCAGCATGCAGGTGCGGTCCCAGCCGAGCGCGATGCCGGCGTGCGGCGGCGGGCCGTACTTGAACGCCTCGAGCAGGAAGCCGAACTTGTCCTGCGCCTCCTCGGGCGTGATGCCGAGCAGGTCGAAGACCCGGCTCTGCACGTCGGCCCGGTGGATACGGACGCTGCCGCCGCCGATCTCGTTGCCGTTCACGACGATGTCGTACGCGTAGGCCAGCGCCTGGTCGGGCGCCTCCTCGAAGCGGTCGATCCACTCGTCGTTCGGCGACGTGAAGGGGTGGTGGACCGCGGTCCAGCCGCCCTCGTCAGTCTTTTCGAACATGGGGGCGTCGACGACCCAGCAGAACGCCCAGGCCGACTCGTCGATCAGGTTGGCCCGCTTGGCGATCTCGATGCGGGCCGCGCCGAGCAGCTCCTGCGCCTCGCGGCGCTCGTTGGCGGCCGCGAAGAAGATCGCGTCGCCGGGCTTGGCGCCGACCGCGTCGGCCAGCCCGCCCAGGTGCTCGGCCGACAGGTTCTTGGCGACCGGGCCGCGGGCCTCGCCCGTCTCGGCGTCGAGCACCACGTAGGCCAGGCCGCGGGCACCGCGCGCCTTGGCCCAGTCCTGCCAGCCGTCCAGCTCCTTGCGCGTCTGCGAGGCACCGCCCGGCATGACGACCGCGCCGACGTAGCCGCCGGCGGCGATCGCGCCCGCGAAGACGCGGAACTCCGTGCCCTCCAGGTAGGAGGTGAGCTCGACCAGCTCGACGCCGTACCGCAGGTCGGGCTTGTCGGAGCCGTAGCGGTTCATCGCGTCGGTCCAGGTGATGCGCGGGATCGGCAGCGGCACCTGGTAGTCGGCCAGCTCGCCCCAGAGGCGGGAGACGATCTGTTCCCCGAGCTCGATGACGTCCTCCTGGGTGACGAAGGACATCTCGATGTCGAGCTGGGTGAACTCGGGCTGCCGGTCGGCGCGGAAGTCCTCGTCGCGGTAGCAGCGCGCGATCTGGTAGTAGCGCTCCATGCCGGCGACCATCAGCAGCTGCTTGAACAGCTGCGGCGACTGGGGCAACGCGTACCACGTGCCGGGCTGGAGGCGGACCGGGACCAGGAAGTCGCGGGCGCCCTCGGGGGTCGACCGGGTCAGGGTCGGCGTCTCGATCTCGTTGAAGTCGCGGGCGTGCAGCACCTCGCGGGCGATCTGGTTGGCCCGGCTGCGCAGCCGCAGCGCCTTGGCCGGGCCGGAGCGGCGCAGGTCGAGGTAGCGGTACTTGAGACGCAGGTCGTCGGACGCGGTGATCGCGTCGTCGACGGGCAGCGGCAGCGGCGCGGCCTCGGACAGGACGGTCAGCTGCGAGGCGACCACCTCGACGGCGCCGGTGGGCAGCTCGGGGTTCTCGTTGCCCTCGGGGCGCGCGGCGACCTCGCCGACCACGAGCACGCAGAACTCGTTGCGCAGCGCGTGCGCGTCCTCCTCGCGGAACACCACCTGGACCACGCCGGAGGCGTCGCGCAGGTCGACGAAGATGACACCGCCGTGGTCGCGCCGGCGGGCGACCCACCCGGCGAGCGTCACCGAAGTGCCGGCGTCGCTTGCGCGAAGTTTGCCGGCTTCATGGGTACGGATCACGGAAATGTCTCCTCACAAGCTGTCCTGGGCCACCCGCCATTCTGTCAGGCACGCCCGGACCGACCGTCGTCAGCCCGTGACTTTCCAGGACGTGGCCCGCATGCCCGCCGTACCCGTCGTGCCCACCTCGGTGATCTCGACGAGCGCCATCTTGGCGGGCTCGCCGGCGGTCAGCACGCACAGGACGGTGCCCTTGCGGACCGCCACGGTGGCGCCCGGGCCCAGCGGGGCGGTGCGGATGGCCCGCCGGCAGCCGGCCGCGTCGGTGTCCGAGCTCTGCACCTGGGCGCCCGCGCTCGCGCCCGGCCCGAGCGTCAGGTTGGGCACGCTCGCGCCGCAGCGGCTGTCGTACCGCAGGTCGCTCACCTTCTCCTCGGCGTTGGACCGCGGCTCGTCGAGGTCGAGGAAGAGCACGGCGGAGCAGCCCACCTGCACCCGCAACGGCTCCTGGGCGTACGTCACGTCGTAGCCCTCCGCCGTGGGGGCCGGCACCACCGGCGGGCGCTCCGCGGCCGCGCGCGCCGCCTGCGAGGTGCGCCAGGCGACGAAGACGGCGACCGCGGCGACGTTCAGCGCGAAGAGCGCGATCCCGGCGACCAGGATGAGCGTCCAGTTGCGGCGCTTGCGGGGCTTCTTCTCGCCGAGCTTCTCGGTCGGCCCGTCCGGAAAGCCCGGGTGCGGCTCGCGCGGCTTCGCGGGGTTGGTGTTCGTGGTGCGGAAGACAGACATCAGGCGGCTCCAGCCGGACGGGGCAAACCGGGTGATTCCGACCCTAGGCGTGATGATCGCCTCGTCCCATCCCCCGCCGAGGGGACTCACTCCACGGCGCTTGCCCGCCATAGAATCGCCTGGTGGCGACCGAGTCCCGCGTGCCGGATCACATCGACCGGCAGATCCTCCACGCGCTGCACCTCTCGCCGCGCGCCCCCTTCGCCCGCATCGCCGCGGTGATCGGCGTGTCCGAGCAGACCGTCGCGCGGCGATACCAGCGCATGCGCGGCAGCGGCATCGTCCGCGTGCTCGCGCGGCCGGACCCGTCCCACATGCCCGGCGCCACGTATTGGACCCTGCGCATCGGCTGCCGCCCGGGAACGGCGCCCGCGCTCGCCGACGCCCTCGCCCGGCGCGGCGACACCGCCTGGATCAGCATCGGCGCGGGCGGCGCCGAGATCACCTGCTCGGCGGTCGTCACCGAGAACCACGCCGGCCTGCTGCACCACCTGCCGCGCGCCTCCAACGTGCTCACCTTCAGCGCGCACCAGATCCTGCACCGCTTCGCCGGCCGCGGCGAGGTCGACTGGGTCGCCACCGGCCACGAGCTCGACACCGATCAGCAGGCCGCCCTGTTGGAGGGCCACACCGAGCCGCCGCGCTCGGACGCGCTCATCGAGGCGGCCGACCAGCCGCTGCTCGACGCGCTGGCCCGCGACGGCCGGGCGAGCTGGGCGTCGCTCGCCGAGGCGACCGGCTGGACCCAGCGCCAGGCCGCCCAGCGGGTCGCCGCGCTCACCGGCAGCCGCGCCCTCTACTTCGACCTCGACGTCGCCGACACCGCGATCGGCATCCAGGCCTCGGCGAACCTGTGGTTCACGATCGCGCCGGCACATCTGGCCGAGGTCGGCGCCCGGCTGGCCGACCACCCGCAGCTCTCCTTCGCGGCCGCCGTCACCGGCTCGGCCAACCTGATGGCCGCCGCCCGCTGCCGCGACGCCGCGGCCCTCTACCGCTACCTGACCACCGAGGTCGCCGCGATCGAGGGCATCCAGAACGTCGAGACCGTTCCCCAGCTCACCCGGGTCAAGCAGGCCCACTTCCTGATCGAGAACGGGATGGTCCGCGACCCCTACCCCTGAGCGGCCGGGATCGTCACCACCATGGCGACGCCGGGATCACGGGCCTCGGCGACCACGTGGCCGTCGTGCGCCTCGGTGAGGCTGCGCACGATCCACAGGCCGAGCCCGATGCCGTCGGGGCCGCCGACCGCGAACCGCCCGAACAGGCGCGGGCGCAGCGCCTCGGGGATGCCGACCCCGTGGTCGCGGACCTCCAGCCGGTCGACGTCACCCGCGCGGGCGAAGCTGACCACCACCGGCGGGCGGCCGTAGCGCACGGCGTTGCCGACCAGGTTGATGATGATCTGCTCGAACCGCTCCGGGTCGACGAAGACCTCCAGATCCTCGTCGACCTCGACCTCGATGTCCTTGCCGCTGGTGTACGACACGGCGTCGCGGACGAGGCGCGCGGCCGGCGTGCGCCGCCGGTCCAGCCGCAGGTGGCCCGAGCTGTCGATGCGCTGCACGTCGAGCAGGCCGTCGGCGAGGCGCCGGATCCGGTCGGTCTGCCGCAGCGCGGCGTCGGCCGTCCGCCTGCCGTCCGCGTCGGCGTCCTCGGCCAGCATCTCGAGGGCGAACTGCACGGTGGCCAGCGGCGACCGCACGTCGTGCGCGAGCGTGCTCATCATCGCCGACTGCCAGCTCTCGATGCGGGCCAGCCGTTCCCGGTCGTCGCGCAGGTGCCGGGCCTGCGCCTCGACCAGCAGCGCGATGGCCACGGCGACCGGCAGCAGGACGAGGGCGCTGCTGAGCACCTCCGGCGGCCGGTGGGTGAGCACCAGCGGCAGCAGGTACGCCACGCCGGCCGGCACCACGTACGCCAGCAGGATCCAGCGCGGGAAGTGCAGCGCCGCCCACGTGTAGAGCAGCACCAGGAACGGCCCGGTGCCGGCCGCTACCCCGCCGAACGACCAGGTGGACAGGCCCAGCACGGCGAACCCGGCGAGGCCGAGCAGGGCGGGCGCCGCGGGCCGCAGCCGCTCCCAGCGCACGAGGAAGCCGAGGGCCGCCAGCGCGAGGTCGAGCACGGCGACCAGCAGCAGCCGGGAGGGATCGCCACCGTGCGCGGCGATGCCGACCAGGGCGAGGACGCCGGCCAGGAGAAAGAGCACCGCCGACTGCCGGGCCGCCGCGCGCGGCCCGGTTCCCAGCAGGCGAAAAGGTGCTTTTGAGTCGATATCGTCAGACTAACGCGATCACCGCGTCCGCCACGGCGGCGTCGCTGATGTTGCCGTAGCCCAACACCAGCCCGGGCGGCCCCGGCGCGACCCGGTAATCGGCGAGCGTCATCACCTCGACACCGGCGGCCCGGGCGTCCGCCGCCACCGCGGCCTCGTCCAGCCCCGGCCACGAGCAGACCACGTGCAGCCCCGCGGCGACGCCCTGCGTGGTCGCCGTGGGCAGGTGAGCCGCCAGCGCGGCGACGAGCGCGTCCCGGCGGGCCCGGTAACGCTGCCGGGCCCGGTGCAGATGCCGGTCGTAGCGCCCGCTCGCCACGAACCCGGCGAACGCCACCTGGTCGATCGCGGGTGGCCCGGCGCCGGCCGCCATCGCCGCGCGCCAGCGGGACGGCGCCACCGCCCAGCCGATCCCGATCGCCGGCGCGAGCGTCTTGTGGGCGGACCCGGCCAGCACGACGCGCTCGGGATCGAGTCGCTGGAGGCAGCCGACCGGCTTGCGGTCGTAGCGGAACTCGCTGTCGTACTCGTCCTCGACGATCACGCCGTCCACCGCGCGCGCCCAGTCGATCAGGGCGGCCCGGCGGCCGGGCGCGAGCACCACGCCGGTGGGGAACTGATGAGCGGGCGAGAGCAGCACCGCGCGTACCCCCGGAGGAAGATCGGCCACCCGCAGGCCGCAGGCGTCCACCGGAACCGGCCGGGGCCGCAGGCCCGCGGCCGACGCGACCTCGCGCAGCGCTCCCCAGCCCGGATCCTCGACGGCGATCTCGCGATGTCCCTCGGCCGCCAGCGCGCGGCAGAGCCGCCCGGCCGCGTCCCGGATGCCGCCACAGACGATCACCGACTCGGCGGTGGCGACCGCGCCCCGGGCCCGCTTCAGATAGTCGGCCAGCACCCCGCGCAGGCCGGGATCGCCGCCCGGGGGCGCGAAGCCGAGATCGGCCTCCGCGGCGGCACCGGCCAGCGCGTCCGCCCACTGCCGGCGCGGGAAGAAGCGCAGGTCCGGCAGGCCGGGCGCCAGGTCGAGGCGTGGACGGGACCGGTGCCGCGCGGCGGGCGCGACGGGGCCGGGCGCCCAACGCACGCGCGTGGCGGAGCCCGTACGGCCGATCAGATAGCCCTCGGTCGCGAGCTGCGCGTAGGCCTGCGTGACCACCCACCGGGAACACCCCAGCGCCGTCGCCAGCGCGCGGCTCGGCGGCAGCGCGGCGCCCGCACCGATGCGGCCGGACCGGATCGCCTCCCGCAGCGCGCCGGTGAGCGCGACGTGCCGTGGGCCCTCGCGGGGCAGGTCGAGCAGGGTCTCCCAGGCGAGATTGGTACGGGAATCGGCCATCGAAATGGATCGTACGGAGAGCCGGGTCCGCACGTAGGGTCGGGCACATGCGCTATCGATTTCTGGGCCGCACGTCGCTGGCCGTCAGCGAGCTCTGCCTCGGCGCGATGACCTTCGGGCGGGAGACCACCGAGGAGCTCAGCCTGCGGATGCTCGACCGGTTCGCCGAGGCCGGCGGCACGTTCCTCGACACCTCGGACGCCTACTCCGACGGGCGCTCGGAGGAGATCGTCGGCCGCTGGCTCAAGGGGCAGGACCGGGCCGACTGGGTGATCTCCACCAAGGTGCGCTGGGGCCCCGGCGGCAACCGGGAGGGGCTCGGCCGCAAGCACGTCATGGACGCCGTCGACGGCAGCCTGCGCCGGCTCGGCACCGACCACATCGACCTCTACCACGTGCACGGCTGGGACCCGGCCGCGCCGATCGACGAGACGGTGCGCACCCTCGACCTGCTGGTGGCCAGCGGCAAGGTGCGCTACCTGGCGGTGAGCAACTGGGCCGCCTGGCAGATCCAGAAGGCGCTCGGCGTCGCCGACAAGCGCGGCTGGGAGCCGTTCGCGGCCGTGCAGCCCCGCTACAACCTGCTCGACCGCGAGTTCGAGTGGGAGCTCGGCCCGCAGGCCGCCGCCGAGGGCCTCGGCGTGCTGCCGTGGAGCCCGCTGCGCGGCGGCTGGCTGACCGGCCGCTACACCCGCGGCGGCGCGTCCTCGGTGCGCGAGGGCAGCCGCCTCGCGCAGGCCGAGACGCAGAACTGGGGCGAGCGCTGGGCCAACTACGACAACGACCGCACCTGGCAGATCCTCGACGAGCTCGCCGCGGTGGCCGAGGCGGCCGGCCGCACGCAGGCCCAGGTGGCCCTCAACTGGCTTCTCCAGCGCCCCACGGTCACCGCGCCCATCATCGGCGCCCGCGACCTGGAGCAGCTGGAGGCCAACCTCGGCGCCACCGACTGGGACCTCGAGCCGGAGCTCGCCGGCCGCCTCACCGCGGTCACCGGCACCGATCCCCTGCCCTACCCGTACGACGTGCTGGCCGGCAGCGCCCACAGCGCCACGCGCGGCTAGCCGGCGGCGACGGGCTCGGGCTGCTGGGCCCGCGCGCGCTGGACCGGGCGCACCAGAAGGAAGACCGCCAGCGCGCCCAGCAGCCCGACGCCCGCCGAGAGCCAGAAGCCCGCGTCGAGGCCCGCGGCCGCGGCCGCGTGCGAGCCGCCGTGGCCCGAGGCGAGCGCGTGCGCGGCCGCCGAGTCACCCAGCGTGGAGGTGGCCCGGGAGAGGAAGACCGCGCCCACCGCGGCGACGCCGATCGCGTAGCCGAGCTGCCGGGCCGTGTTCAGGGCGCCGGCCGCCATGCCGCCCCGGTGTGCCGGGACCGCGGCCATGCCCGACTCGGCGAGGTTCGGCATCACCAGGCCCACGCCGAGGCCGACGAGGGCGTACCCGGGCAGCAGCGCCGGCCAGCTGGAGCTCGCGTGCACCAGCAGCGCGCCCAGGGCACCGCCGGCCGCGATCAGGAGCATGCCCACGCCGATCAGCACGCGCGGCGAGCGGCCGTGCAGCCGCGCGCCGGCCACACCCGAGACCACCAGCGAGAGCAGGCCCATCGGCAGGGCGGTCAGGCCGGTCTGCAGCGGCGTCAGGCCGACCAGCGACTGGAGCCAGATCGAGGTGTACGTGAGGATCGCGAAACCGGCGAAGTTGACCAGCAGCGCGGCGATGAGGATGCCGGTGAACGAGCGGTTGCGCAGCAGCCGCAGGTCGAACATCGCGTGCGGGCTGCGCAGCTCGATCGCCACGAAGCCGGCGAAGGCCACCACGGCCAGCGCGGACAGCCACCAGGACCAGCCGTGCTCGTTCGCCCGGATCACCGTCAGCGTGAGCGCGGTCGCGCCCACCGTGAAGGCCACGGTGCCCGCGAAGTCGAAGCGCCCGGGCTTGGGGGCGCCGTCCGGCCGCAGCACGTACGTGCACAGCAGCAGCGCCGCCACGCTGATCGGCAGGTTCACCAGGAAGATCCAGCGCCAGCTCAGCGCGTCGGTGAGCAGGCCGCCGAGCACCGGGCCGATCGCGGCGGCCGCGCCCGAGACCCCACCCCAGATGCCGTACGCGACGCCGCGCTCGCGCCCCTGATAGGCGCTGTTGAGCAGGGCGAACGTCGTGGTGAACATGGCCGCGGCGGCGGCGCCCTGCACGACCCGGGCGGTGATGAGCATGGTGTCGCCGGTGGCCAGCCCGCAGGCCAGCGAGGAGAGCGCGAACAGCGCCAGCCCGGCCGCGTAGAGCCGGCGGTGCCCGATCCGGTCGGCCAGCGCGCCGGCACCGAGGAGCAGGACGGCGAGGGAGAGCGCATACCCGTCGACGACCCACTGGAGGCTGCCGAACGAGGCGTGCAGGTCCGCGGCCATCGGCGGCAGCGCCACGTTCACGATGGTCACGTCGATGAGCAGCATGAAGGTACCGAGACAGACGGTCACCAGCGGCCACCACTTACGCATGGGGTTTCCTTTCGTCGCCCCCACGGTGACCGAGCGCGAGCGTCAAACCCCAACCAGATGAGGCCGTACGTGTTTTTCCGCCACCGGCGTCACGTTTCGCTCTCGGAACCGCCGTCGACGAACCATCCGCTGCGCAAAACCGGCACGACCTCGCTCGCTCCCACGGCCGCCGCGACCGTCACGTCGCCCTCGAACCCGTTGTTGCGCAGCTCGCGCCCGCTCACCGACTCGGCCAGCTCGTCCGTCACCCGGTCCGCCACCCCCCGGTACGCCGCCACGGCCGTCGCCGCCTCCGGCGAGAAGCCCTCCGGCGCGAGCCCGTCGAGGAAGGCGCCCGCGCCCCACAGGTCCTCGATCGCCGGGCGCAGCGACCCGTCCGGCCACCGCTCCCCCGCCGCGATCACCGCGACCGGCCGGTCGCCGCAGCGCCGCCGCACCCAGCCGGCCGCCGCGGCCGCGTTGCGCAGCGAGACACCCACCACTGTCGCGCCCGCGTCGGCCAGCCGCGCCGAGATGGCCGACCCGTTCGGCGAGGGCAGCACCAGCCGGTCGATCCGCGCCGCCTTCAGGTCGGTGCGCAGGATGCTCTCCGGCGACAGCGTGATCTGGCCCGGCCCGGCCTGCGAGCGCAGCACCGCCAGCGCCGCCCCGTGCCGCCGGGCCACCGCCACCGCCGAGTCGTCGCGCCACCGGTACGGCAGCACGCGGATGCCCTGCTCCACCGCCACGGTCAGCGTCGTCGTGAAGGACAGCACGTCGACCACGGCCACGAACGCCACCTCGGGCGCCACCGCGTCGGCGCCCACCGGCCCCCAGTCGAACCGGACCCGATAGCCGCCCTGCCCGTCCGATGTCTTCATCCGCCTAAAAATAGGTCTCCAGCACGTCCACCACGCGACGATCCTCGTCGATGACCGGGATGTGTCGCCATTTGTCGAAAGCCGTGCAGGGATGCGAAATCCCGAAGCGGATCAGGTCGCCGGGGCGCAGCCCTCGGTCCCCTGTGGACAGGTAGGTGTGGTGGTCGTTGAGCTTGGTGACCTCGATGCCGGTCGTGGGCGCCGACGAGCCGTCCGCGCGGCGGATCTCCATCGGCACGGGCAGCCCCTCGTCGAACGGCGCGTCCCGCTTGCCCATGCCCACCAGCGCCAGCCCCGGCTCGGGCGCCGAGGAGACCTGCGCCCAGATCTCCAGCGCGGCCGCCAGCGGGCCCTCGGCGGGCACCCGCAAAAACGGGGTGCGCTCGCGGTAGAAGCCGTCGTCGTGAGTCACCGAGGCGCCGCTGCGCAGGATCAGCCGCGCCCGCTTGATCGGGGCCAGCCGGTCGATCACCCGGTCGAACCAGGCGCTGCCGCCCGCCGACACGATCGGCTCGTCCGGCAGCAGCCCCGCCGACTCCAGCCGGGCCGCGCCCGCCACGAACAGGTCGAGGAAGTCGTCCACCTCCGGCTCGGTCCTGAGCTGACCCTCGTACGCGGTGACGCCGGCCAGCTCCACACCGTCGGCGGCCACGGCGGCGCGCGCCACCGAGGCGAGCTCGTCGAGCGTGCGCACCCCCGTACGGCCGTGGGAATGCCCGAACTCGGCCAGGACCCGCAGCCGTCCCCCACCGGAGGCGGCCCTGGCCGCCGCCTCCACCCCCGCGAGCGAGTCGACCTGGAACCAGATGTCGCGCTCACCGGCGATCCAGCGCAGCGCGACCGGGTCGAGCACCTGGTTGGCGATGAGGATCCGCCGCACCCCGAGCCGGCGCAGCACGAGCGCCTGGTTGGCCGTGGCGACGGTCAGGCCCCAGGCCCCCGCCTCGAGCTGAGCGGCGAGCAGGCCGGGCGCCATCGTGGTCTTCGCGTGCGGGGCGAAATCCCAGCCGTGCCGCCGGCAGTAGGCCGCCATCGTGGCGATGTTCGCCTCGGCTGCGGCACGGCGCAACACCAGCACCGGCCAGGTGAGCAGCCCGTCGAACAGGCCCGGCCGCTCCCGGGCCAGATCGGCGGCGGTGCGCTCACCCTCCGGCAGCCACCAGCCCTTGCTGCGCCAGTCGACAGTGATCTCAGGAACGTCCACCGCTACTCCCCCGCTTTCATCGCCTCGGTCAACTCCGGATCCGGATCGAGCTTGTTCAGGAGGGCGACAAGGCGCTTCTCCTCCCCGATGAAGTGCGTCTCCAGAATCGCGGCGAGCCCGTCCCGCTCCTCGGCGGTCATGTCAGGCTTCAGCATCTCGGCGATGATCTCGTGATCGCGCGCGAGGCTGTCGAGGAACTCACGCAACTCCGGATGCCGCGCCGCGAGGACCGGGAAGACGGTGGCGTCCTCGGCGGTGTGATGGCGCGTGAGGGCCGCGCAGAAGGTGGCGTCGATGCCCGCGTCCATCAGGTCGAGCAGATGGTGGTGGCAGGCGATGAGCTGATTGCCGTACGCACGCAGTCTTTCGATTTCCACGGTGATTCCATGGTCCGGCGCCTCCATGCCCGCGGCGGCCTGTTTGCCGGGTGCACTGCGACGCTCGTGGCAGCGTAACGGATTTTGTCGTACCCCTGTGGTCTGCTTGCCGCCATGGGCGTCATGACCGACTATTTCCGAGCACACTCCGTCCCCGCGATCCAAGCGGAGTTGACGCTGCACGAGGGCGACCAACCGGCCACCGTCGGCGACTGGGTCGCGGCCAAGAGCGTCGAGCCGACCGTCGTGCTCGGCCAGCTGATCGCCTTCGCCCGCGACGAGCCATGGACCCCGGCAACCGTGAACGACCGCCTCGTCTGGCCCGAGGGCGGTGAGCAGGACACCACCCACGAGGGCCCGTGGATCACCGTCCTCGATGACGCCACCCGAGACACGCTCGCCACCATTCCCGACGACCGCGTGCCGGCCCTGGCCGCGCGATGGGCCACCATCGAGGAGGTTCCGCCGGCCGCCGACGCGGCGTACCTCGCCGAGCTCATGGCCGAGCTGATCGCCCTGGCCCGCCGGGCGCGAGAGTCGGGTGATTCGCTGCTCTGCTGGATGTCCCTCTGAGCGACTCGTCATTGTCACCCTCAAGCCCTCCCCCGCCGCCACGCCGTCACCTCCCGGCCGCCCACCGCCACCACCCGCCGGCCGACGGCCCCATCAGCGCCGAGCCGGCCAGGGCAGCCCCGGAGGCGGCCGGCCCGGACACGGCCGGCCCGGACACAGCGAGCCCGCACGCAGCGTGCTCAGAAGCGGCAGGCCCGGACGCCGTGGATTCGGACGCCGTGGATTCGGACGCGGCGAGCGTGGGCTCGGGCTCGGCTGTCCTGGGTTGCAGGCGGGTGTAGGCGGCCAGGCCGCAGACGGCGAAGCCGAGGGCGTTGGCTACTCCGTGGGTGGCGGCCATCCAGGCCGGCGAAGGGTGGGGCAGGCCGGTGGCCTCGCCGAGGGCCCAGCTGACGGCCAGCGCCATCGAGGCGGCCAGGACCACGGCCGAGACGGCGAGCAGGGTTGCGGTGAGACGGTCCGCGACTCGGGTGCGGGCGTGGCGCCACGTGGACCAGCCCATCGCCCACATGCCCGCGGTGAGGACGAGGGCGCCGGCCAGCTCGACGAACTCGCTGGTGAAATAGCCGGCGAGCACCAGCAGGGTGCCGGTGGGGACGGCGAGGACCGCCGTGTCGGCCGGCCGGCCCGGTGCCAGGCGGCGGTGGAGGCCGGCGATGAGGGCCGCGGCGAAGCCGGCGAAGTGGAAGTGGGCGACGGTCAGCGTCAGCACGCCCAGCTCGAAACCGAACAGGCGGTGGCCGGCCCGCTCGGCGATCAGCGCGCCGGCCGCGATCGCGGGGCTGACCAGGGCCGTCACGAGGGCGATCCGTTCGCGCCAGGCGAGCCGCAACCGGACGGCGTGGAGGGCGAGCGCCGCTGCCGCCAACCCGTAGACCGTCGCGAGAACGACCGCGAACGGCCCGCGCGGCAACCACAGGCTCGCGGCGCCCGCGACCGCGCCGACCAGCCACAGCCGGACCGGCTCCACCGCCCGGCCGCGAACAGAGCCAGCCGCCCCGCCGCGGAGAAACCCACCGAACCGGCCGCGGAGAGGCTCAGCCGCCCCGCCGCGCCGGAGAGGTCTCCCAGCTCGCCCGCGCCGAGAAGCGGGAGGTGTGGCGTCGGCCAGCCGGAGGCCGGCGGGGACCACGAACAGCATGCCGACGGTGATGAGGATGTTGACCAGTGCCCACATGACGTCTCCCCCGCATTGTTGAACACGTTCAACTCTATAGGAGCGGGCCTGGTCACGGCCACCTCGCTGCGGGGACCCGCCCGGATTCGGCAGCCCATGAGGAGACGGCAAAGGCGCGGCGGGCAGCGCGGCGAAGGTGGAGGCGACGGGCGGTATGGCAAGGGCGGCGGCGCGATGGCATCGGCCGGAGGGCGGCGCGGCGAAGGAGGGCGGAAGGCGACAGCCGGCGCGGCAACAGGAAAAGGCGGGCGGAAGGCGACAGCCGGCGCGGCAACAGGGAAAGGCGGGCGGACGCGACAGCCGGTGCGGCGAAGGAGGGAGGGGGCATGGGGCGCGGCGGCTACGGGCGTGGAAGGTCGGCGGTCATTTGCGCGAGCTCGGCCAACCGGTCCGGCAAGGTGCGCGGGTTGCCGGGAGCGTCGGGCCGGGCGTCCCACGGGCGGGGCCCGGCAAGCGGGCGATAGTTGACCCCCAGGGCGTCCAGCCGGGCCAGGTGGACGGGCAGACGCTCCACAAACGACTCGTAGGAGCGGGTGGGCGCGCCCCAGACGGCCTCGGCGAAGGCGCACAACCGGGGATAGGTCATATAGTCGACGCGGCGGGCGTGCTCCATGTGCTCGGTCCAGACGTTTGCCTGGCCGCCCAGGACGTGGGCCTCCTCGGCCGAGGTCAGGCCGGGCGGGACGGGGTCGAAGCCGTAGACGTCCTCCAGGGTGAGGAGGGTGCCGACCGGGGTGGGCTCGCCAGGGTCGTCGGACTGGCGGTAGTCCAGGTAGACCTTGATGTCGGGGCAGGAGACCACGTCGTGGCCGAGGCGGGCGGCCACGGTGGTGGGTGTGGGGCCGCGCCAGGCGGCCACGACGGCGCCTGCCGGAGCGCCGCCGGCCAGGATCTCGTCCCAGCCGTAGACGCGGCGGCCCCGGGTGGCCAGGTGGTCGGCCATCAGGGCGGTGAACCACGGTTGTACGCCGTGCAGGCCCACCCGGTCCGCGATGGGGCTGCCCTGCCACTCCCCGGGCGGGCACTCGTCGCCGCCGATGCCGATCAGCTCCGACGGGAAGATGTCGCAGATGTGGTCGAGCACGTCGCGGCAGAAGCGCAGCGCCTCGTCGCCCATGTTCAGCACGTGTGGCGAGATGCCCCATGTGGTGCGGACGCCACCGTCGAAGCCGTTTCCGAGATGGGGGTACGCGGCCACGGCCGCCTGCATGTGGCCGGGCATGTCGATCTCGGGCACTACGGTCACGTGCCGGTCGGCGGCGTACGCGACGATCTCGCGGAGGTCGTCGCTGGTGTAGAAGCCTCCGTGCGGGCGGCCGTCGTCGCGGCCGTGGACGCGGGAGCCCAGCATCGAGGACGGGCGCCACGCGCCGACCGTGGTGAGCCGGGGCCATCGGGGCACCTCGACGCGCCAGCCCTGGTCGTCGGTCAGATGCAGGTGGAGCACGTTGAGCTTGTGGAACGCGGCCAGGTCGACGAAGCGCAGCACGTCGGCGACCGGCATGAAGTGGCGGGCGACGTCGAGCATCACGCCGCGCCACGCGAACCGGGGGTGGTCCGCGACGGTGACCGCGGGGACGTCCCAGCCGACGGGACCGGCCCGGCGGAGCGCGGCGGGGTGCAGCAGCTGCCGCAGGGACTGGGCCGCGTAGAAGACGCCGGCCGGCGAGCCGCCCACGAGGTCGAGCGCGCCGGGAGCGCACGTCAGCTCGTACCCCTCGCGGGTGAGGGAGGGATCGATGCGCAGCGTGATCCCGCGCCCGCCGGGCGGAAGCGGGCAGCGCAGGGCGTCGCGGAGCCAGGTGGCGACGCCCTCGAGGCCGGGGCCGACGGTCATCGGGGTGCCGGCGGTGAGCCGGAAGGCACCGGGACCGGGCCGGGCCGAGACGGGCAGCGGGATCATCATCAGTCCTTCACCGCCCCGCCCAGGCCGGCGACCAGGCGGCGGCGCACCAGCAGGAAGAAGATCAGCACCGGGATGGTCATCAGGGTCGAGGCTGCCATGATGGCGCCCCAGTCGTTCTCGTCGGGTTTGAAGAAGACGAGCAGCGCCATCGGCAGAGTCTGCCGGTCGGTCGCGCTGATGATGAAGGTGCGGGCGAACAGGAAGTCGTTCCAGGCGGTGATGAAGCTGAACACGCTGGTGGCGGCGAGGCCCGGGGCCACCAGCGGGAACAGGATCCGCCAGAGGACCGTGAAGCGGCTCGCGCCGTCGAGTTGCGCCGCCTCGTCGAGCTCGTCGGGGACGGCGGCGACGAAGCCGCGCAGCATCCAGACCGCGAACGGCAGGGTGAACGCCGTGTGCACGAGCATCAGCGAGCCGAGCGTGTTGAGCCCGATGCCCGGCACCGTCGCGCCGATGTCGCGCACCAGGAAGAACAGCGGAATGGTGAGCGCCTCGACCGGGACCATCTGGCAGATCAGGAAGAGCACCAGCACGGTCGTGCGCATCCGGAAGCGGAACCGGGTCAGCGCGACCGCGGCCAGGAACGCGCACAGCCCGGAGGCCACCACCACGACCAGCGCGACGAGGACGCTGTTGAGCAGGTAGCGGCCGAAGTCGTCGACGGTGAGCACGCGCCGGAACGCGTCCAGCGACGGCGCCAGCGTCCAGGGGCGCTGGTGCAGCGACTGGATCTCGCCGGGCGGCTTCACCGCGGCGAGCACCATCCAGTAGATGGGAAAGATCGTCGCAACGGCGACGAGCACGGCCAGCCCGTCCAGCAGGCGGCGGGTGATCCTCACAGCGGCTCTCCCGATCGGCGCAGGGTGCGCAGGTAGAGCAGGGTGACGGCGAGCAGGATCAGGGTCATGACGACGCCGATCGCGGCGCCGAGGCCGTACTCGCTGCTCGCGAACGCCTGCTGATAGGCCCAGACGTTGAGGGTGAGGTTCTGCCCGGCGAGGCCGCCGCCGCGCGTCATCACGTAGATCTGGGTGAAGACCTTGAAGTCCCAGATGATCGACTGGATCACCACGATGGCGAGCAGCGGGCGCAGCGCCGGCACCATGATCCGCCAGAAGATCCGCCAGGAGCCCGCGCCGTCGATCGAGGCGGCCTCCAGCACGGACTTGGGGATCGCCTCGATGCCGGCGTAGAGGGTGACCATCACGAACGGGAACGAGTGCCAGACGACCACCGCGCCGACCAGGCCGAACGCGGTGTACCGGTCGTACATCCAGTTGAAGCCGTCCAGGCCGAGCACCTGGTTGACCAGGCCGAGGTCGGTGTCGAACAGGAACATCCACACCGTCGAGCCGGACACCGCGGGCACCGCCCAGGCGGCCATCGCCGCGAGCGACAGCAGCAGCCGTGGCACCCGGCTGATCCGGGTGAGCAGCACGGCGAGGCCGGCGCCGACGGCGAGCGTGGCCAGCACGCAGGCCGCGGCGAAGGCGACGGTGGCGGTCAGCACCGACCAGAACTGCGGGTTGCCGAGCAGGGTGGCGTAATTGTCGGCGCCCACGAACCGGGTCGGCTGGCCGCCGCTGACCTGCGCCTGCCGGAAGTCCAGCACGGAGAGCAGGCCGAGCTGCCACATCGGATAGGCGAAGAGCGTGCCCAGCACGATGGTCGCGGGCAGCAGCAGCCAGACGGGGGTGAGGCCGCGCCGCCTTTTGAGCGGCGCGGCTGTTACGGCGGTCACGATCCGAGAGCCGCCTTGATCTGGGTGGCGGCCTCGTCGGTCGCCTGGTCCACCGTCGCCTTGCCGGTGGCCACCTTCTCGATCATCGTGGGCAGCACGGCACCCGAGTCGACCTTGCCCCAGCCGGGGTTGAGCGGCACGAACTTGGTGCCCGCCGCGATCGTGTCGACGAACGGCTTGACGAACGGGTCCTTCGCGGCGACCTCGTCGGAGGCGGACTTCAGGGTCGGCAGGTTGCCCATCGCCTCGTACATCTTGATCTGGTACTTCTTGCTCGCCAGCAACGTCAGGAAGTCCGCGGCGAGGGCGGGGCGCCGGCTGTTCTTCATGATGCCGAGGTTGTTGCCGCCGGCGAAAGCGGGCGCGACCGACCCCGGCTCGCTGCCCGGCAGCGGGATGACGGCGTACTTGCCCTTGGCGGCGCCGGCGTCGACGGCCGCCCGGTTGAAGTTGCCGAGGATGCCCATGCCGGCCTTGCCGCTGGCGAACAGGTCGACCGTCTTGCCGCCGGTGAGGTCGGCGCAGTTCTGCGGCGGGCAGTTGTCGGCGGCGATCAGATCCGTGTACGCCTTCAGCCCGGCCCGCGCCTGCGGCGAGTTGATCGCGGTGATCTCCCCGCCGGCGTCCCAGACGAACGGCATGGCCGCGTAGGTGTACTTGCCGCCCACGGCCAGGCCGAACATCTCCGGCTTCTTCGCCCGGATCGTGCGCGCGGCCTGGGTCAGCTCGGCCTGGCTCTTCGGCGCCTGGAGGCCGAGCTCGGCGAACAGGTCGGTGCGGTAGTAGAGCGCGCGGACGCCGACGTACCACGGGACGCCGAGCAGCGTGCCCTCGTACGTGGCGGTGGCCTTGGCGTCGGCGGTCAGGTCGCCGCCCTCGGACCAGGCGCTCACCGCCGGGCCCAGGTCGGCGAGGCCACCGGCCGCCGCGTACTCGGGCAGGTCGGTGTTGCCGTACTCGACCATGTCGGGAGCGCTGGCCGGGTCGTTGAAGGCGCCCTTGAAGCGCTCGCTGCGGGTGTCCACGGCGATGTACTGCACGTCCACGTCGGCGCCCGGGTGGGCGGCCTTGAACTCGGCGATCGCCTCGCCGACGACCTTCTCCTTCGGCGCCCGGTTGGGCTCGTCGAAGAGCCACACCTTGAGGGTGCCGGTCTTGGCGCCGCCGTCGGACGGTGCCGCCGACGGTGCCGAGGTGGACGGCGTGCAGGCGGTCATGGTGAGGGCCAGGGCGGCGAGGGCCGCGAGACGTTTCTTCATCAACACTCCTGCTGTTTTATTCGAGCCAGGTTCGTTAATGGTTCGTTGATTGATGCGCTACAGAGTGCGGTCCAGTTCACTTCTCGTCAACCTCTTCCCTTGTAAATTCCCGGGTGCTTGACGGCGGGCGAGGATTCGAGCACGCTACGGAAGCCCATTAACGAACCACTTCTGAGGACGTACGCGATGGTGATCGGTCTGGTCCTGCACGCGGGACACCGCGACCAGTTCGCCGACGCGGCCGCGACCGTCTCCGGCGTCGACCTCTCCTGGGCGGTCTACGAGCGCGAGGACCAGATCCGCGACCGGGTCGCCGCCCTGCTGCGCGACGAGAAGCTCGACGGCCTGCTGCTCGGCCTGGCCCCGTACGCCCGGGCGCGTGACCTGCTCCCGCCCGGCCTGCCGGTCACCGTCACCCGCTCGGCCGCGCTCGACCTCGCCCTCGCCTGGGCCCGCGCCCGCGGCAACGGCTGGCCGGCCACCCCGGTCAGCATCGACACGTTCGACCAGGAGACCGTCGACGAGGTGGCCGGCGCGCTCGGGCTGGACCGCGCGGCCATCGCCACCCAGCCGTTCGACCCCGAACGGCCGATCGCCGACGTCATCGCGTTCCACGCCGAGCACCTCCAGCGCACCGGCGCCCCGTACGCGATCAGCGTCCGCATGGCCGTCGCGTCGGCGCTGGCGGGCCGGGCCACCGTGCTGCACGCCCTCGCCACGCCCGCCACCATCCGCGCCGACCTGCACGAGCTCGCGCTGCGGATCCGCAACCGGCAGGCCGACCGGCGGCGCTTCGCGGCCGGCGTCTTCCTCGTCGCCAAGCCCGAGGAGAGCCCCGGCCTCGACCGCGCCCGGGCGGGCCTGCACCACCTGCTGCTCAACACCCCGGAGTTCGCGGACGCGTGGATCGACCACCGCGGCCCGCGCGGCCTGCTGGCCTTCGCGCCGGCCGCGCTCTTCGAGACCGTGACCCACCGGTGGGTCAACCTGCCCGCGCTGGCCGAGGCGCGCGAGACCCTGGGCGTACGGGCGGTCGCCGGCTTCGGCATCGGCGCCACCGCGCGGCTCAGCGTCACCCTCGCCGAGCGGGCGGCGGCCCGGGCCGAGCAGGACACCGACCCGAGCGCGTACCTGTTCACCGACGACGGCATGACGATCGGGCCGATGGGCGCCTCGGGCGTGCCGCTCGCATACACGTACCGCGAGCACGGCGGCATCGAGTCGCTCGCCGGCCGGGTGGGGCTCAGCGCCGCCACCCTGTCCCGGCTGGCGGCGATCGAACGGGGCCTGGAGGGCCGCCCGGTCTCCCCCAGCGACCTGGCCCGCACGCTGGGCATCACCGACCCGAGCGGCCGGCGGCTCATCCGCAAGCTGAGCGAGGCCCGGCTGGTGGTCGGCGACGGCAGCTCCCAGATGCACCGCAAGGGCCGGCCGACGCGGCTCTACCGGCTGGCCATCACCTCGGCGCTGCCGGCGGAAGAGGGCATGCCGTGACGTGGGATCTGCTGCTGGCCGGCGGCGAGCCGTTCGACGTGGCGGTGGCGGGCGGCCGCATCGCGGCGGTCGGCGGCACCCTGCCGAGGGACGCGCGCACGATCGTGGACGTCGGCGGGCAGCTGGTCACCCCCGGGCTCATCGACATGCACACGCACGTCGGGCCGGGCTACTGGGGGATCTCCCCGGACCCGATCGCCTGGTACTCGGGCGTGACGACCTGGGTCGACGCCGGGTCCGCCGGGGCCTACACGATGGGTGGCCTGCGCGACGTCGTCGCCCGCAGCGACGTGCGCGTGGCCGCCCTGCTCAACATCTCGGCCGTGGGCCTCGCGGGGCGCACCGGCGAGAGCCGCAACCTGGACAACTGCGACGTCTCCCTCGCGGTCGACACCGTGCAGGCCCATCGCGAGCTCGTTCGCGGCATCAAGGTGCGGATCGACCGGGACACCGTCGGCCCGCACGGCGTCGAGCCGCTGCGGCGCGGGCTGGCCGTCGCCGACCGCTGCGGCCTCCCGGTCATGGTCCATATCGGTACGGCGCCGCCGTCACTCGACGAGGTGCTCGCGCTGCTGCGCCCCGGCGACATCGTGACGCACTGCTCCAGCGGCATCGCGGCGCCGCTCGGGCCCGCGATCAAGGCGGCCGTCGCGCGCGACGTGCGGCTCGACATCGGACACGGCTCCGGCGGGTTCGCCTTCGACGTGCTGGAGCGGCAGCTCGACGAGGGCATCATCCCCGACACGGTCTCCACCGACCTGCACTGCCGCTCGCTCTACGGCCCGGTCTTCGACCTGCCGACGACGATGGCGAAGCTGCTCGCCGTCGGCCTCGCGCTGCCCGACGTCCTCGCCATGGCGACCACCCGGCCCGCGGAGATCCTCGGCCTGCCGGGCGGCACGCTCACGCCCGGCGCCCCGGCCGACCTCGCGGTCTTCGACGTCCGCGACGAGGAGCACGACGTCGTCGACGCGCACCGCCAGGTCCGCCGCGCGCCGGTGCGGCTCGTCAACACGGCGACCTACGTCGCGGGTCGCCTGCTGGCACCGCGGCTGCCGGCCGCGCCGCCGCCCTGGGTGCCGCTGACCGAGGCCCAGCGCGCGGCGCTCGACCGGCGCCAGCACGATCTTCGGGAGATGCTCGCCGCGCCGCTGGTCGGCGCGGACGGGCTCGCCGAGCAGTTTCCGCGTACATCAGAGAAGGAATGCTGACATGCCCAAGCGCGCCATCAACACCGACAAGGCCGGACCGGTCGGCGGGCCGTACTCGCAGGCGATCGTCGCCGGCGACTTCATCTACCTGGCCGGCGCGATCCCGTCGCTGCCGGACGGCACCCGCGTCACGGGCAGCTTCGCCGAGCAGGCGCACGCCGCGTTCCGCAACCTGGCCGCGGTGGCCGAGGCCGCCGGCAGCAGTCTCGACCAGGCCGTCCGGCTCGGCGTCTACCTGCGCGACTTCGACGACTTCGCCGAGATGAACGAGATCTACAAGCAGTACGTCTCGGGCCCGAACCCGCCGGTGCGCACCACGCTGCCGGTCGCCCTGGTCGGCTTCGACATCGAGATCGACGCGGTCCTCTACACCGGAGCCTGAGCGAGTTTCCCCGCTTCCGTGCGCGCGAGCTGGTTTGATCGTTCTGTCAGCTTGCGCCACGGGCGGGGTAACACGTGCGAAACGTCGAGCTGCGAGGCTCGCGGAGCGCTACCAGGGAGGTCCGGTTGTTCCTCAGCCAGCACGAGCAGGAGCGCCTGCTCATCCACGTCGCCGCCGACGTCGCGCGCAAGCGGCGGGAGCGCGGCCTCAAGCTCAACCACCCGGAGGCCACCGCGATCATCACGGCGTTCCTGCTGGAGGGCGCCCGCGACGGCCGCACCGTGGCCGAGCTGATGGACGCGGGACGGCGGGTGCTCACCCGCGAGGACGTGATGCCCGGCGTGCCCGAGATGCTCGCCGAGGTGCAGGTCGAGGCGACCTTCCCGGACGGCACCAAGCTGGTCACCGTGCACGGGCCGATCGCATGATCCCCGGCGAGATCCTGCCCGGCGACGGCGCCATCGAGATCAACCCCGGCCGTACGAGGCTCGCGCTGACGGTCCGCAACACCGGCGACCGCCCGGTGCAGGTCGGCTCCCACTTCCACTTCGCCGAGTCGAACGCGGCCCTCGACTTCGACCGCCAGGCCGCCTGGGGACACCGCCTCGCCGTGCCCGCGGGCACGTCCGTCCGCTTCGAGCCCGGCATCCCCCGCGACGTCGAGCTGGTGGCCCTCGCCGGCGCCCGGATCGTCCCCGGCCTGCGCGGCCTGTCCGGCGGCCCTCTCGACGCCGTGGCCGCCCCCGACGTTCCTCAGGAGACGGCCGAAGAGCCCGAGAACGGGAGCTCGCGATGACCACGCTGGACCGCGGGCGGTACGCGGCCCTCTACGGCCCCACGCAAGGCGACCGGATCCGGCTCGCCGACACGAACCTGCTCATCGAGGTCGAGGAGGACCGCAGCGCCGGCCCGCGCCCCGGCGACGAGGTGGTCTTCGGCGGTGGCAAGGTCATCCGCGAGTCGATGGGCCAGTCCCGGGCCACCCGTGCCGAGGGCACGCCCGACACGGTGATCACCGGCGCGGTGGTGCTCGACCACTGGGGCATCGTCAAGGCCGACGTGGGCATCCGGGACGGGCGGATCGTCGCGCTCGGCAAGGCCGGCAACCCGGACACGATGGACGGCGTCCACCCGGACCTGGTCATCGGGCCCGGCACCGAGGTCATCGCCGGCAACGGCAAGATCCTGACGGCCGGCGCGATCGACAGCCACGTCCACCTGATCAGCCCGACCGTGCTGGACACCGCGCTGGCGTCCGGCATCACCTCGATCGTCGGCGGCGGCACGGGACCGGCCGAGGGCACGAAGGCCACGACGGTCACGCCGAACTCGTGGCACCTCGCCCGCATGCTGGAGGCGCTCGACACGTACCCGGTGAACGTCCTGCTGCTCGGCAAGGGCAACACGATGTCGGCCGAGTCGATGTGGGAACAGCTGCGCGGCGGGGCCGGCGGCTTCAAGCTGCACGAGGACTGGGGCACCACGCCGGCGGTCATCGACGCCTGCCTGAAGGTGTGCGACGCCTCCGGGGTGCAGGCCGCGATCCACACCGACACGCTGAACGAGGCGGGCTTCGTCGAGGAGACGCTGCGCGCGATCGCGGGGCGCTCGATCCACGCGTACCACACCGAGGGTGCCGGCGGCGGGCACGCGCCGGACATCATCACGGTGGCCGGGCAGCCGAACGTGCTGCCGTCGTCGACGAACCCGACGCGCCCGTACACCCGCAACACCCTCAGCGAGCACCTGGACATGCTGATGGTCTGCCACCACCTCAACTCGGCGGTGCCGGAGGACCTGGCGTTCGCCGAGAGCCGCATCCGCCCGTCCACCATGGCCGCCGAGGACCTGCTGCACGACCTCGGCGCCATCTCGATGATCGGCTCGGACTCGCAGGCGATGGGCCGCATCGGCGAGGTCGTGATGCGGACGTGGCAGACCGCCCACGTGATGAAGGCCCGCCGCGGCGCCCTTCCCGGCGACAACGCGGCCGACAACAACCGGGCCCGCCGCTACGTCGCGAAATACACGATCTGCCCGGCGACGGCACACGGCATGGCCGGCGAGGTCGGCTCGGTGGAGCCCGGCAAGCTCGCCGACCTGGTCCTCTGGGACCCGGCGTTCTTCGGCGTGCGGCCCGCCCTGGTCCTCAAGGGCGGCATGATCGCGTACGCCCAGATGGGCGACGCGAACGCCTCCATCCCGACCCCGCAGCCGATGCTCCCGAGACCCATGTTCGGCGCGTACGGCGTCGTCCCGGCCCAGACCTCGGTGGCCTTCGTCGCCCCCGCCGCGATCGACGCCCTGCTGGGCGACCGCATCGGCGTGAAGCGGGCCTTCGCCCCGGTGGCGGACACGCGCACGGTGACAAAGGCGGACATGCCGCTGAACGACGCGCTCCCGCACATCGAGGTGAACGCCGACACGTTCGAGGTCCGCGTCGACGGCGAGATCATCGAACCGGAGCCGGTGACGGAGCTGCCCATGGCCCAGCGCTACTTCCTCTTCTAGATGTCTCTCGCGACCCTGCTGCTGCTCGCGGACGGCCGGCTCCCGTCCGGCGGCCACGCCCACTCCGGCGGCCTGGAGGCCCAGGTCGCCGCCGGCCGCGTCCGCGACCTCGACGGCCTGGCCGCCTTCCTCCGCGGCAAGCTGGCCACCGCGGGCCTCGTCACGGCCACCTTCGCCGCGGCGGCGTGCCATCGCGCCCACGCCGGCGCTTCCCCTCCGAACATGTCCGAAATAAGCGAACTGGACGACGGGCTCGATGCGCGGACGCCGTCGGCGGCGCTGCGGAAGGCCTCGCGCGCTCAAGGACGAGCGCTCCTGCGCGCGGGCCGCGCCATGTGGCCCGTACCCGAGATCGGTCGTGAACCTCACCAGCCCGTCGCCCTCGGCGTGCTGGCGACGGCCGCCGGCCTCGGACCGCTCGAAGCCGCCGTCGCGGCGGCGCACGGCACGGTCACCGGCTGCGCCAGCGCCGGGGTGCGGTTGCTCGGGCTCGATCCCTACGCGGTGCACGGGCTCCTGGCCCGGCTCGCCCCCGACTGCGACCGGGTGGCTGCCGACGCCGCCGCCCGGTCCGGCGACCCGGTCGACGACCTGCCGGCCGCGGGCGCTCCCCTGCTCGACATCGGCGCCGAGCTTCACGCCACCTGGGAGGTGCGTCTCTTTGCATCCTGAAACGTCCGAACCGCACACGCACGGCCCCGACGACGTGCCGCACACCCACCCCGACCCCGGCGTCGACCCGCACGCCCCGCTGCCCGAAGCGCCCCGCGCGCTGCGCATCGGCATCGGCGGCCCGGTCGGCTCGGGCAAGACGGCCCTGGTCGCCGCCCTCTGCCGGGCCCTCGGCGACGAGCTGCGGCTCGCGGTCGTGACCAACGACATCTACACCACCGAGGACGCCGACTTCCTGAAGCGCAACGGCGTCCTCCCGGTGGAGAGGATCCGGGCCGTCGAGACGGGCTGCTGCCCGCACACCGCCATCCGCGACGACATCTCCGCCAACCTGGACGCCGTCGAGGATCTCGAGACCGAGCTCGGCCCGCTGGATCTCGTCCTGGTGGAAAGCGGCGGCGACAACCTCACCGCCACCTTCAGCAAGGGCCTGATCGACCAGCAGATCTTCGTGGTCGACGTGGCCGGCGGCGACAAGGTGCCCCGCAAGGGCGGCCCCGGCGTCACCACAGCCGACCTCCTGGTGATCAACAAGACGGACCTGGCCCCGCTGGTCAACGCGGACCTGTCGGTGATGGACCGCGACGCCCGGGCCCGCCGCGGCGAGCTGCCCACGGTCTTCCTGTCGCTGGTCGAGGACCGCGCCGCCACCCCGGTGGCCGACTGGATCCGCGCCCTGGTCGCGACTCGGGCCCCGTCCGCCGGCCCCGCTCCGGCCGCCGCCCACGCTTCGACCACCGCCCACGCTTCGACCACCGCCCACGCTTCGGCCACCGGCCGCGCTTCGGCCGCCGGCTGAATGCAAGCGCACGCCCGGGTCGCCGCCGAGCCCGACGGCCACGGCGGCACCCGGCTCGCCGTTCTGCACGGCGAGTCACCCCTGCTGCCCCGGCGCACCGGCCCCACGACGATCCACCTGGTGGGCGGCGCCGCCGGCCCCCTGCGCGGCGACCACCTGCGCCTCGAGATCTCCGTAGCCCCCGGCGCCACCCTCGAGATCCGCAGCGTCGCCGCCCAGCTCGCCCTGCCCGGCCGCGCCCACCTGCCGCCGTCCCGCTTCGAGATCCACGCCACCGTGGCCGAGAACGCCCGCCTGCGCTGGCTCCCCGAGCCCCTGATCGCCGCCGCCGGCTGCGACCACGTCACCATCACCACGGTCGACGTGGCCCGGGGCGGCCACCTCCTCTGGCGCGACGACCTGGTCTGTGGCCGCCACAACGAGGACCCCGGCGACGTCCGCACCGAGACCACCATTCGGTACGCCGCAAAGACGCTCTACCGCCACGATCTCACCGTGGGCCCGTCCGCCCCGGCCTGGTACGGCCCCGCCATCCTCGGCGGCACCCGAGCGATCGGCACCCTGGTGACGACCGCTCCCCTGCCCCCGGGCCCCTTGACCGGCGAGGCCGCCGTCATGCCGCTGGCCGGCCCCGGCTTCCTGGCCACCGCGGTCGGCACCGACATCCGCCAGGTGCGCGCGGCCCTGGACCCGCTATGCGCAGCGAGGGCGGCTTCGGCCACCCTCGCTGCTTGATCGTCGCTCCTTCACCGTTCAGAGGTTTTCCACAGCCCAGCCCTCTGTCCACAGGCCCCCACACGATCTTGCGAATTTCCACGACAATGACCTGCGGGGGCTCCCCCTGGGAGGGCGGGCGCTTGTGGG